>WGMI01000026.1 GCA_016125155.1 bacterium | reverse complement strand
TCTTTCTTTGCTGCTCCAAAGAAAGAGTAGAGCCACGACGCCTCGTGGCTTTGTTGGATTGTCCAAATATTCACATCGGTCAAGCGCTCTCTTGTCCACCTTGTTCATGATTTTCTTAGGGACGGCTTTGGCCGAGGTCGCGCCTCAAGGCTCACTGGCCGTTGCGGCTTGAAGCGACTCGGCGTCGCCTGCGGGTCCCGGAGTCGAGAGGCCTTAAACAACTTGATGTCCGGACAACTCGTTGTCTTCTAGTACTTTTTTATCATTCCCGGACGGTAACCTCAGAAAAACTCTTTGAATCAAAGGGATTCCGCCTTTCAAAGTTTCTTATCGAAAGGATGTCCTTACAGCACTATGACGCATTCCTGGTGTTGTCCCCAGAAATTTCCGCTGTCCCTCCCGGGGTCACGGGATATTTCCGGGGAGAGCGTGTCTTTCAGTCTTTCTCCCGCACTTTTAAATCCGGTCCTGAAATCCCGACGGTCAACGGCAAGCGATTTCCCTATTCCCTTGAAATTTCCACAGTCCCAAGAAAAACTGCACCATTCGTTTCCCCTTCCCAAAAATCTCCGCAATCCCCAGCTCAGTGCTCGGAGAGCGACCGATACCCCTGCACGAGCGCCTGAACCACATCGGGGTCGAGCAAAGTAGACGTATCCCCAAACGACTCGGTTTCGCCCTCCGCGATTTTGCGCAGAATCCGGCGCATAATCTTGCCTGATCGGGTTTTGGGCAGGCCCGGGGCCATTTGAATGCGGTCGGGTTTGGCAATCCGTCCAATCGACTCCACCACCGCTTCGACAATTTCGGCATGGACAATTTCCAATTGCGGTTCATCCGATGCACCCGCTGATTCGCGCAACACCACGTAGGCGTGGATGCCTTGTCCTTTGATGGGATGTGGATAGCCCACCACCGCCGATTCCGCCACCGCCTTGCACCCGTTGATGGCGTTTTCAATTTCGGCTGTGCCAAAACGGTGTCCGCTGACGTTGATCACATCGTCTACCCTCCCGATGATGCGAAACAAGCCGTCGGACGCGCGTTTGGCGCCATCGCCCGTAAAATAATATCCCTTAAACGCGCTGAAATAAGTCTGGACACAGCGGTCGTGGTCCCCATAGGTGGTGCGAATCATGCCCGGCCAGGGCCGTTTGATGCACAGCAACCCCTCGGCTTCGGTCGCTTCGATTTCTCGACCCTCTTTGTCGAGCAGAACGGCCTCAACCCCCGGCAAGGGCAGGCCCGCATGCGCCGGTTTCATGGGACTAAGCGCACCCAAACCCGAAATCATGATGCCTCCGGTTTCGGTTTGCCACCAGGTGTCGACAATGGGGCAGCGCTCTTTCCCGACGTGGATATGGTACCAGTGCCAGGCCTCTTCGTTGATGGGCTCGCCGACGGTGCCCAAGAGCCGAAGCGAGTCCAGGCTATAGGCCAATACATGGTCCTCTCCCGCAGCCATCAATGCCCGAATCGCGGTGGGCGCGGTGTAAAACACGTTGACCCCGTGTTTGTCGCACACCTGCCAGAAGCGCCCTGGATCGGGATGCGTCGGCACCCCTTCAAACATCAGCGTGGTGGTGCCATTGAGCAGGGGCCCATAGAGCAAATAGCTGTGTCCCGTAATCCAGCCTATATCGGCGGTACACCAAAACACCTCGCTTTCTCGGCATTGAAACACATTGCGGAACGTATAGCCTGCGTAAACCATATAGCCCCCACCACTGTGGACTACACCCTTGGGCTTGCCCGTAGACCCCGAGGTGTAGAGGATAAAAAGCGGATCTTCGGCTTCCATAGGTGCGGCGGCACAATCGCGTTCTACGGTTTCGACCTCTTCGTGCATCCAAAAGTCCCGGCCCGGTTGCATCGAAACAGCCCATAGGGTGCGCTCCACCACCAAGACTTTTTCGACCGTGGGGCATTGCTCCAGGGCTTCGTCGACGACCCGTTTGACAGGGATTTCCTTGTTGCCCCGGTACAAGCCGTCGGAGGTGAGCACACAACGCGCTCCGGCGTCCTGAATGCGATCCGCCAATGACTGAGCCGAGAATCCCGCAAAGACGACCGAATGTACAGCCCCGATGCGGGCGCAGGCGAGCACGGAGACTGCGAGTTCTGGGATCATCGGCATGTACAACGCGACCCGATCGCCTTTTTGAATCCCGTGCTTTTTGAGGACATTGGCCACCTGGCACACTTGGGTGTGAAGCTCGCGAAACGTAAGCCGCACAAAGCGCTCCCGGGGGTCGTTGGGTTCCCAGATCAAGGCCAGCTTGTTACCTCGGATTTCGAGATGGCGGTCGAGGCAGTTCTCGGTGATGTTCAAAATGCCCCCTTCAAACCAACGGTTGTGGGCCCTCTCGAAATCGGCAGAAAGGACGTTGTCCCAAGGCCGTTTCCAAGCGAAATGCGCGGCAATGGAGGCCCAAAACGCTTCGGGATTTTCAGCGGCTTGGCGCCGGGCGTCGAGATAGGCTTCGAAGGTGTCGAGGTGATAAGCGGCCATAAGGATGAAAATGGAGTACGTCGATTAGCGGAATCCAATGTAGAACGCCGTACCCAATTGCGGCATGGCAATTGCACAAAACAGGGCATGAACGGCCTATACCTAATTGGGATGTCGATGTTGGTGGGGGGTTCTCTCTGTGCCCAAGACAGTGTTTGGCACCGCTATCACAGCGGCGAAGCCTCCTGTTTGGAGGTTTTTGAGGGCCCAGATGCTTACGGCAGAACCGAATCAGGGGTATGGGTGTACAACAAGGTAGGTGGCCTGGTTTTTCGCGGGGTACGACGCAATTATGCTGGGCATGCTTCGGTCCGTTTGGATTTTCACAGCAATGGAGGGGTGGCACGCATAGAGGCCAGTTCGGCCCCCGACGCGGGCATTCAATGGTATCGGGAACGCATGGACCTCGACGAGGAAGGGCATGTGGTCTATCACCAAAAGCAAAGCCACGAAGACCTTGAGCGGGTCACCATTCCGGAACCCTGGGTGGCCCCAGAAAATCCCGTTTCGCCCGTTGTGCCAGAGCCCCAAGGATTGCCCGAAGCTTGTGCCGTTCCCCACGGTGGGCGAGCGGTCTTCATCAACGCCGGCAAAAGAAAGGGCTGGATTCGGATGTTCCGAACCGACCGCCCTCAACCTGAGTTGTTGTTTGAAGGGCGCTGGCAACCCGGAGATTCGCTTTGTGGCCCCTTGATGATTCGGGCCGATCGGCATCCACTGCCGTTGGAATCGCTCAAGGTCGAAGTCCGCGACCACCGCCGCAGAGCCTGGAAGACCGCCGAGCTTGACGAATGGGCACTGCGCACCCGTCAGACCCCCACCGGACTCAGGTACGAGTTGTATGGGGTGGATTGAGGGATTCGGTCCATTTGTAAACAACGGGAAATCACAAATTGTCAGAATAATATTATTTATTACAATTGTAGACCGCGCCAAGGTGTGGCCCAACGATTCACTTTTAAGGATCCATTTTTAAGATGAAATACAATCCTGCCATCCACCATCGGCAATCCATGCGTTTAAAGGGTTATGATTACACCCAATTCGGCCAGTATTTCATTACAATATGCGTCAAGGACAAGAAATGTTCGTTTGGCCATATACAACACGGACGATTGCACCTGAATGAAATAGGTCTACAGGCCGAACAATATTGGTTGGCGATTCCGCAACATTATCCGCGGGTGGTATTGCACGCATATGTCATTATGCCCAATCACGTTCACGGGGTTATTGAAATTCAATTCAATGCCCCAGATAATGACGCAACCAGCCACGGTATTGGGCAACCGGAAAATTGTGCACAAAACGATGCAGGGACGGGCCATGGTGCGTCCCTGCAGATCATGTCGTCAGCGGACATGGACCCATTACGCCATGGTTTGTTCCATTTAAAATTTGGAGCCAACCGGAAATTTGGACAATGCATCCCAGGATCGGTTTCAACGATCATTAACCAATACAAATCGTCTGTTAAACGATGGTGTAATCAAAATGGCCACGAAACATTCCAATGGCAATCCCGATTTCACGACTACGTGATTCGTAATGAGGATGAATACCGTCGTATTTGCAGGTACATTAATAGGAACGTCTCCCAATGGAAGAAAAAGCAGTAGGGACAAGGACAGACGTTGAACCACCGTATGAAAATACCGGTGATACATGACGGGACATGGCTTGGCGTGTCCACAAATCGGCGACTGCCTTATTAAATAAGCACCACCAAATCAAACCGATAGTGCTCCATAATCGGGTTGGCGAGGAGTTTTTTGCACGCCTCGTCAATCCGGTTGCGGGCTTCGGCCTCGTCGGCGGCTTCGAGCTCCATCTGGATGTGCTTGCCCACGCGGGTATCGCGCACCCCGGCTATCCCCACATTGCCCAATTGGGCGGTCAAGGTCTTTCCCTGAGGATCCAGCAGGGCTTTGAGCGGCATTACATCGATTTCGGCTCGGAATTTCATGCGAAAGGCGTTGGAGTGAAGTCAGTGATGGGCATTTCGCCCCGCATTCTTACCCCCTTGGCCGGTGTCGGCTACGGGTCGGAACACCGCGAGCGAAATCAACGGGTACAAAACTACGACAAGCGGCAAGGTCCACCAGTGGAGGAACCCCGCCCCCAAGAGCCCGAGTCCAAGCACGATCCCGATGCCGGGCGAAGGCGGCTTTCCGGGGCTGCGTTTGAGCGAAAAGAGCGGAAGGGGAGATACCATCAGAAAACACATAAAGACGCTGGCCAACCATACCAAAGTGGGCTGATGCCACGCGGCCGATGCCCCGGACTCGACAGCCATGCCCCAACCCCCAAAAAAGGCCGCCATGGCCGGGGTCGGCAATCCGATAAAATGGGTTTTTTGCCCAGGGTCAATATTGAATTTGGCCAGACGAAGCGCAGCAAAAACGGCGATCAGCAGGGTGCCATAGCGCCAAAACCCCACCGAATTGCCCGTGGCAGTCTCCCAGCGCAGCAACAGTTCCCAAGCCAGGGCCGCAGGGAGGGCCCCAAAACTGACCGCATCGGCCAGAGAATCCAGTTGCTTGCCAAAATCTCCGTCCACGCCCAAGAGGCGGGCCACCAAACCATCAAATACATCCAGCAACAAGGCAACGCCCATGCAGGCCGCAGCCAGCGCTATGCGGTGTTCACTGAGCAAAAAGACCAATCCCAACATACCACAGAACAAATTGCCCGCTGTGAACAGGTTCGGAATCGCTTGCCGCAAACGCAGGTTCGACTGAGTGTTGAACACCATTGGATGAGCCGTGGAGCGCAATAATAGACCGAATCTGCGGTTTGGTGTACAAGGTTGTTCGAAGAGAGGGCGGGAGAGGCTTGTTGGCGCCACTTTCGATGCAGACCTTTGGACAGGCGGTCAGCGATACGTTCTAAGATGCAGAAACAAAAATTGGGCGCTCGATGGGTGTGGACGCTGTGGTTGTTTGCGGGTTGTTGCAGTGCCGCAATGGCCCAAACCGGCCGCAAATACAGCAATGAGTTTCTCCACATAGGGGTCGATGCCGCGGCCTTTGGTCGCTCGGGTGCCGTGGTGGCCGGGGTATGCGATGTGAGTGCTGGCTATTGGAATCCGGCCGGGTTGGCGGCTTTGGAAGGTCGGTACGAAGCGGCCCTGATGCACGCCGAATACTTCGGAGGGCTCGCCCAATACGACTACTTCGGATTTGCTACCCCCATCGATGCCGTGAGCACCGTGGGCGTTAGCCTATTGCGTTTTGGGGTCGACGACATTCCAGACACTTCCGAGCTTATCGATTCCGATGGGAACGTCAACTACGATCGCATCAAGCTGTTTTCGGCCGCCGACTACGCCTTGTTGCTGTCGTACGCCCGCAAGTCTCAGTCGGTGGAAGGTTTGCGCTATGGAGCCAACCTCAAATTGGTGTACCGGCAAGTCGGTTCTTTTGCCGATGCCTTCGGATTCGGTTTCGACGCGGGAGCCCAATACACCTTGGGAAATTGGGTATTCGGCGCGGTGGTGCGCGATGTCCCTTCCACCTTCAATGCCTGGTCGATTTCAACGACGGCCGAACTCGATTCTACCCTGGCCGCCACAGGAAACGAAGCCCCCGAAAACGCCATCGAACTCACCTTGCCTCGACTTGTTCTCGGGGCCGCCCACCGCTGGAACTGGGACGATCGCTTTGGACTCTTGGCCGAGGCCAATGCCGATTTCACCTTTGATGGCCCGCGGAACAGTTTGGTGAGCGCGGATTTTGGCAACATCGATCCCGCACTGGGGATGGAAGCAGACTACCGTCAAACGGTGTTCTTGCGTTTGGGTGTAGGCAACTTTCAGCGGAGCACCGATTTTGCCGGCGTTCGCAATACGCTCTGGCAGCCAAATATGGGACTGGGTTTTCGCTACCGAGGTTTGTCGATTGACTATGCCCTGACCGATTTGGGCGATCAGAGCAGCGCGCTCTACAGCCATCTGTTCACGTTGAAATACCGCTGGGGTTCGTGAAGCGCTGGTCGCCTTGGCTGGGGTCTGTGGGGAGCGGTTTGCTCTTGTGGTTGTCCTGGCCCGAGCAGGGATGGCCATTTTTGGCTTTTTTTGCGCTGGTTCCGCTCTTTTGGGCCCTCGATCGCGATCAAACCCATAGCGGAAAGCGTCTTTTTGGACTGGCCTGGTTGGCCTTTGCTTTGTGGAATGGCTTAACCGCCTGGTGGATAGCGTTGGCGCATTGGTCAGGACTCGGTGCGGTGGTGTTTATTGCCGCGGCGGTCGAAGCGCTGGCCGTTTGGGCATGGAAGCGATCCCTTCCCGTGTTGGGTGTCAAAAGGGGCTGGTTTGCGTTGGTCGGCTTTTGGATGTTGGGAGAGTGGCTGCTCCGCGACTGGGACCTCAATTGGCCTTGGTTGGCCCTCGGCAATGTCTTTGCCACCCGCCCCGAATGGGTGCAGTGGTATTCGGTGACAGGGATTTTCGGGGGCAGTCTTTGGGTGTTGATGGTCAACATTTTGGTGTATAAAAGCTTGACCATTAGGGTGGGTCAACCCCGAGAACAGTGGCCCGTGCGCTGGGCAAGACCCGCATTGGTTTTGTTGGTTCCGCTTTCGATATCGCTATGGCAGTATTTCCGCTACGAGGAACAGGGCGATCCCCTCGAAGTCATTGTGGTACAGCCCAACATCGACGCCTATACCGAGAAGTTCGAAATGAGTTCAATGGAACAGCTCCAGATCTTTTTGGATTTGGCCGAACCCGAGATCACCGAAAAGACTCGGTATGTCGTAGGACCGGAAACCATGATTCCGGCAGGGCTGGACGAAGACCGCCTGCATGCAGAAGCCGAAATACGCCAACTCAGGGCGTTTCACGCACAGCATCCCCAGGTGAATCTGGTCATGGGGGCCAATACCGTGCGCTGGTACGAATCCCGGGTCAACGAAACCTGTCGCCCGCACCCCTCCGGGCGCTATTGGTACGATGTCTTCAACACCGGTTTTCAAGTCAATTCGGCCGACAGCGTGCCTTTATACCACAAGTCCAGATTGGTGGTCGGTGCCGAAAAAATGCCGTTTCTCTGGGCTTTAGGCCCCATTCTGGGCAACTCCACCTTCGACTTTGGGGGCATTAGCGGTACCAACCGCACCCAGGATCACCGCGAGAGCTTTGTCAGCGAGGATGGGAAACACCGCTGTGGCACCATTATTTGCTGGGAAAACGAATTTGGAGAATTCGTGACCGGATACGTCCAGCAGGGAGCCGACCTCCTCTTTGTGATTACCAACGATGGTTGGTGGGGCAATTCTGAAGGCCATCGGCAGCATTTGCACTACGCCCGGCTCCGCGCCATCGAGAACCGCAGGGCCGTAGGACGCTCTGCGAATACGGGCATCAGCGCCCTGATCAACCAAAGAGGGGACCTATTGCAGACCCTCGGATGGGAACGTGAAGGGATGCTCAAAGGCACGTTGTATGCGAACCAAAGGGTTACGCTCTACAGCCGTTATGGAGACGTTGTGCTCCGTCTGTCGGGCTGGATGGGGATGGTCCTAGCCGGGGTGGCCCTGGTGGGTCGGATGCGGAACAAAAACCGAGCAGGCCGTGGGGATTCTGAGTCCGCCTCGGCTTGAAGCAATCCCCGTTCGAGTATCGTTGGGGTATGGTCAACGCCCCTTGCGCAGCGCTTCGGCGTAGGCATCTGGTAACTCACTGTACTCTACGGCCTTGGCGGCACGTTCTACGTCGTATTCGAAGCGAACAAAATCCACCTTGAACCCATCGAGCGTGTCGAAGCGCGGGACTCCGTCGTAGCGCACCCGGACAAAGCACCCCCTCGGGTCACCGTCTTTGGGCTTGCCTACCGAGCCGATGTTGACCGCGTGCCGATAGCGCACCCGTCCGTCTTCGTAGTGGTCTTCGAGAATGCGGTGGTAGGGCTGGTGGGTATGCCCGAAAAACAGGGCATCGGTTTGGGCGTCGTGCAGAATGCGCAACAGGCTTTTGTCGGGTCGGTCCTCGAACAGGTATTCGTTGATTTTGCGCGGGCTGCCGTGGACCAGCAACAAATTGGGCGATTCTGGACCGTTGTGCAAATCGAGCCGCAAATGGCGGGGCAAACTCCGCAAATAGCGGCGGGTTTCTTCAGTGACCCATTCGTTGGTCAGCCGAATCGAAACGGCTCCGTTGGCTTGCTCTTCGTCGGATTTGTAGGCGCAACCGCAATCGTCGCTGTGGAGCCCAATGCCCTCATCGTAGTTTCCGGCAATGCAGGGAATGCGCCGGCTGCGTATGTGATCGGCCACTTCGTTCGGCCAAATATTGTAGCCCACCAAATCGCCCAAGCAATACACAGCATCGGGTTTTTCTCGGTCTGCAATCTCCAAAAAAGCCTCGAGGGCCGGGAAGTTGGAGTGGATGTCGGAGAAGAGAAAGTAGGTCATCGATCAAGGGGTTTGGCCTGTGGGGGTAGACTGAAGTTTGAGCGCCACGCGGACCAACAAGATCAGTGCGGGTACCTCGACCAAGGGGCCAATCACCCCCGCAAAAGCAGCTCCGCTGTTGAGTCCGAATACGGCGATGGCCACCGCAATGGCCAATTCGAAGTTGTTGCCCGCGGCCGTAAAGGCGATGGCTGCTTTTTTGTCGTAGGGAATCTTGAGCCAGCTGCTCCATCCATATCCCAGCGCAAACATCAAAATGAAGTACACGAGCAGGGGAAAGGCCACGCGGAAAACGTCGAGCGGAATTTGCAAGATCAAGGCACCTTTAAGACTGAACATCAGTACAATCGTAAATAACAGGGCAATCAGGGTAAGGGGCGAAATGGCCTGCAAAAACACCTTTTCATACCACTCTACCCCCTTGAGCCGGGTCAAGCCCAAACGGCTCAAATAGCCCAGGGCAAAGGGAATGCCGAGATAAATCAGCACGCTTTCGGCCACGAGCCGAATCGGCAGATCGACCTCGGTCGAAGGAAAGCCGAACAAAGGAGGCAATACGGTGATGAAAATCCAGGCGTAAAAGCTGTAGGCAAACACCTGAAACAGACTGTTGAGCGCCACCAACCCGGCCCCGTATTCCCGATGGCCCTGGGCCAAATCGTTCCAGACCAAAACCATGGCAATACAACGCGCCAAACCGATCAAAATGAGACCGGTGCGATACTCGGGCAAATCGGGGAGGAAGATCAAGGCGAGGGCAAACATCAAAATAGGGCCCACCAGCCAGTTCAAGACCAAGGAAGTCAGCAGGGTCTTTCGGTCCGTAAACACCAAGGGCAAATACCGATAGTTGACCTTGGCCAGGGGAGGGTACATCATCAGAATCAATCCGATGGCCAAGGGGATGTTGGTCCCGCCCCTTCCCATCGATTCAATGACCGGAGGCCACTGCGGAAACAGGGCGCCCAAGCCGACCCCCACTCCCATGGCCATGAAAATCCAGAGCGTGAGGTAGCGGTCGAGCCATAGTAAGGGCTTCATGGAACCTGTACCTGGCTAAAGCAATAGAGCATTTCGCGCGCAATTTGGGCGCAGCGTTCGTCGTAGGCTTCGGTTTCGCGGGAGGTTCCATCCAGGGCTTTGGGGTCGTCGTAGGCCACCGCTATGCGATAGTCGGCCCCCTTGACCAACGGGCAGGCTTCGTCGGCTTGGGAACACGTCATCACCGCCCCGAAGTCGGAAGCCGGATTTTGGGCGTCGTCGTATTTCTTGGACCAACAGCGAAGACCTGGATCGCGGGCTTCGTTTTGCACGACATAGACCGGATTCTGCCCTTCGTCGGGCTTGTCGATCAGGAAACCGCTGCGCGTCAAAGCGGCCACAGCCCTCGGATTAAAGGCGGTGGCTTCGGTACCTCCCGAATAACAGGCAATGCGACCGGGGGTTCCATACACCTGGGCCGCGGTATGGGCCCAGATTTGGGCCATATGCGATCTCCTCGAGTTGTGGGTGCAGATAAAGACCAATTGGACCGATTTTGAGTCGCGCAGTTCTTGGCTGATGTACTCTGCCAATTCCCTGAGTTCGGACTGTCGCTCGGCAGAGATCAGGCCGAACTCGCTCTGCCGTTGGCTGATGTACTTCTGGAGAGGGGGATTCATTTGGTTCGGAATGGGTTGGGACGCGTGCTGGCTTGCGGTGAAGTAGGACAACAAGGCCAGTGCCGGGACGGTGAATAGAGCCATCATGGGGCGAAGGGTTTTTGAGGGGTTTAGCAACAGGCCGTTTGTGCAGCAGCGTCCGGATTCCATCCGGCCAGCAAATCGCCGAGGAGTTCTACGGCTCGGGCCCATCCTTGGGTATGGATGCAGTAGTTGACTTTGGGGCCTTCTACGGTGCCTTTGACGAGTCCGGCTTCTTTGAGTTCGCGCAGATGCTGGCTCACTGTGGGTTGGGCCAGGCCCAATTCGTCGATCAACAAATGGGTCACGCAACTCCCGGTGCTCATCAGGTGTTGCAGAATGGCGATCCGGGCGGGATGCGCCAGGGCTTTGGCCAATTGGGCCAGATCGTTTTGTTGTTCGGTAAAAAGTTCAGTCTTGCTTGCGCCCACCTTGGTTAAAATCGGGTTATTCGGATATCGCAATATTACGATATAAAAGGGCGCCATTCCGAGATCGAATGGGTTTTTACCGCAGGGACGCCTCTGTCCTCCTTTCAATCGCCCCGGCTAAGCCAAAACACAATGGATGCCTCGGTTCTGCATGGAGGCGCGTTACTTCGCTCAGCAATCGAATTCACCTCATTTTCGTCATCATGTGTACGAACTTTTGCAGGAGGATAGGGACGTGGACAGGACTCGCGATGGGGATGGCCTCTCCCACTTTCTCGTGCGGTCAAGCGACCGTATCCCGGGTGTTGTTTATTGGCAACAGCTATACCTATGTCAACGATCTGCCCGGAATGCTGACGCAATTAATGACTTCGGCGGGCGATAGCCTGATGACAGCCCAAAGCGTGCCCGGTGGCTACACCTTTGCGTTGCACCGCAACCATGCAACCACGCTATCGCTGATTCAACAAGGCGATTGGGATTATGTGGTGCTTCAGGAGCAAAGCCAGCGACCCTCTTTCCCGTTGGCTCAGGTACAGCAAGATGTCTATCCATATGCCTTTCAGCTGGACAGCATTGTTCAATTCTACAATCCTTGTGCGGAAACAGTGTTCTACCAGACCTGGGGACGCAAAAACGGCGATGCCGGAAACTGTGCTTCTTGGCCCCCGGTTTGCACCTATGCCGGCATGGACAGTTTATTGGCATTGCGATACCGAACCATGGCCGATAGCTTTTCGGCGGTACTGTCTCCGGTCGGCGCGGTCTGGAAGCATTTGCGAACCCATTATCCGGCGATGGAACTGTATGCCTCCGATGGAAGTCATCCTTCTCTGGCGGGGACCTATGCCGCGGCTTGTAGTTTTTATACCGTGTTGACGCGCAACAGTCCGCTGGGTCTTGTGAATGTACCCGGTCTGGATTCGGTCGATGCATGGCGCATCCGTTCGGCCGTCCAAAACGTCGTGACCGACTCCTTAATCGATTGGAATGTAGGTGCTTTTGATCCTGTAGCCGACTTTGACCTCCAGGTTGTCCCCCCGCTCCAAATCGCGTTAACCGATCTGTCGCTGCGGTCGGATTCGGTGTTTTGGGATTTTGGCGATGGGCAATATTCGAGCGATCCCAATCCGGTTCATACGTATGCTCAACCCGGAAACTATGCCATTCAACTCCGCGCTATCCGCTGCCAGCAAAGCGATTCTACGGTCCAGAACGCCGTAATAGGCGGAATCGGAATCGGGGAAGTGACGGATCATAACGGTCTTTTCTGCGCCCCCAATCCGACCCGTGGGTGGGTGCGTTGTTCGGATCCCAGCGGGCAATGGAAACCTGTGTGCATCATCGCTCCCTCGGGAATGCAATGGGCTGTTGAAAACGAAGCCGAGCCCTGGGAAGGATCGTTCTTCGGGAGAGCACCGGGGGTTTATGTCCTTCATTTTCAATCGATGGTTGGGAGCGGTCATCGGTATGAACGCATTGTGGTGTATTGAAGAGGTGCATCAGGCTCCAAGGTGGGGAGTGGGGTTTGGGATAATTGGGATTATCAGTTTGGGAAGATGAAGTATTCTACCCCAGAGGGATGTGTATTGTGTTGATAGTGAGGGTAAGTTTGGATTGAGTTTGGCATGGGTTGAAGATTTGGTGGGAAGGAGCTGTAGTTGAATTCTCGTATCTCCTTCTGCGTCAGTTCGGTTCAATATCCGCAATTCGGATATGGAATAATGTTGTGGATGAGGAGGTTAAGGGAATATTTGTGTGAAAATTGTAGTCTCTGTTCCAGCGCTGTTTTCCATTCTTAATCCGAAATCCGGATGTGGGATGAAGCTGAATATGAGGAGGATGAGGGTGTTTTGGGGCAATTGTTGTAGTCTTCTATTCCGTCTCCAGCCCCATCCCCATTCGAAATCCGGATATGGGATGATGCTGAAAGTGAAGAGGATAAGTGCGTTTATGAGCAATTCTTGTAGTCGCGTATTCCGTCCTAAGCCCCATCCATGATCCGAAATCCGGATATGGAATGTAGCTGAAAGTGAAGAGGATAAGGGCGTTTATCAGCAATTTTTGTAATCGCGTATTCCGTCCTAAGACCTATCCATGATCCGAAATCTGGATATGGGATGAAGCGGATTGTGAGGAGGATAAGGGTGTTTTCGAGCCATTGTTGAAGTCCTTGATTCCGTTCCAAATCCCATCCATGATCCGAAATCCGGATATGGGATAGTCCTGAAAGTGAACCAAATAGTCGATCATTGCGGAAATGCCGTCCTGTACCTTTTTCGCCTCTTTATCCATCGAAATTCCAATGCCGAGCTTGGCCATGTAAACGGGCGACACCCCGAAGATCAGGATAATACAAACCCGAATCACGGATGGCAGGCGAACTCAGTAAGCGCGTTGCATTGACGCCCCATCACCCCCATGATTTCGAAATCACCGCTGTTCACGGTCCAAAATCACCCGTCCAATACACCCATCGGGCTCTTGAATCCCCAACCAATACGCCAAGGTCGGGGCGATGTCGACTATGTAGACCTCTTCGGAAAACCGTTGGTTTTTGGGGATTCCGGGGCCTTTGAAGATCAGGGGTACGTGGGTGTCGTAGTCGAACGAAGCCCCATGGGTGGTTCCTCTCTGAGTAGAGCCGGCCAAATAGTTGACGGCCAGCTCGAAAAACACGTCACCCGAGCGATGGGGGTGGTGTCCATTGACGGGAAACGAGCCCATATCGCGACCCGGAATCCGGGCTTCGAGCGCCGAGCGACCCGCAATGCCGAGCATCTGTGGAAATCGGGGCCGGAGATAATCCACTACACCGGCTTCGAGGGTCCGTGTGCCAATCTTCGCCTTTTCGAGGGCCGAAGTGTTGAAATACACCTGGTTGTCTTCGACCGTTTCGATCAAATCGGGGTTGCCAAAGGTCCGTCCGCAAAAGGCTCGGAGCGAGTCCAAAACCGTTTTGGGACGCAGGGTGCCCGAAGGCATCCTCCACTGTTCGAGCAAGGCTCCGTTGGGTTTGACCCCGTGGTCTGCGGTGAGAAACACCACATAGCCGTCCTTGCCGCAATGGGCGTCTAAGGCCTTGAGCAAACGGGCCATTTCGAGGTCGAAGCGCAGATAATGGTCCATGATTTCGACCGAGTTGGGCCCATAGGCATGACCGATGTAGTCCGGACTCGAATAGCTGATCGACAAAAAGTCGGGCGCGGAGCCTTGACCCAATTGTCGGGCCTGTACAAGTTCGAGCGCAAAGTCTGTCAGCAGTGTGTTCCCCGCCGGGGTCCAGCGGATCAGCGAACGTTTTTGGGCCTCGGTTTTGGCCGAAAACGAATACGGAAACTCGACCGAGCCTTTGTCAAAGACGTCTTGCTCGCCGGGACCGGCATCGGGGGCGCTGTTGACATAGGCCTCGAGCGGTTTGAGCAGGGTCCAGTCGGATTGCATCAACCGGACGGCTGGGTCGGTTTGGTTGTAGGCGCGAACCCATTCGGGCAGACTTTCAGCATAATACGTCGAAGTCACGAACCCCCCGCTGCGGTCGTCGTACCAAAACACGGCATCGCCCTTGTGCCCGCCCGGCAAAATAGCGCCCCGGTCCTTGATCGAAACGGCGCAACTCTGACCTCTGTTGTTGTAGGCCAATTTCATTTGATCGGCCAGCGTGAGCGTCCGCATCCGGTAGGGGCTCTTGGCCCCCGAATCGTTGTCCGCGCCCACGGTGGCATAGGCCGTATCGTCTACACAATACACCGTGCGGTGCTCGTCCCGCTCGTACCAATCGTTCCCAATGATCCCGTGGTAGTAGGGCACGCTTCCCGTATGAATGGAGGCATGCCCCGGCGCCGTATAGGTCGGCACAAAGGGGTAATGACATTGGTCAAAACTGCTGCCTTCGCGCATCAGCCGCATCAGTCCATACCGGCCATAGTGCTCCTTGTAGCGCTCCAAATAGTCCCAGCGCATTTGATCGACCACAATCCCGACCACGAGCTTGGGCGTCTGGGATTTTTGGGCCCATACGGGTTGTAATAACCCAATAATCAGTGTGATAAAGAGCGGGACGGTCGATTTTTTCATGCCTTGAAAGTAAGCCGAAACCCCGGTTCGAAGGAAGCCAAGTCCACAGGGTGCGCACCCCGATGAACTCCCCACCCTGACTAACTTCGCGGCCTGACGAACAACGAGAAATGAGCCAAAGCACCGATGCAAGCGGGTCCAACCCGACCGAACGCTATGCGCAGCGGGGGGTTTCCGCGGGCAAAGAAGAAGTCCACGCCGCCATTGCCAACCTCGACAAAGGCCTTTTTCCCCGGGCGTTTTGCAAGATTTTGCCAGATACCCTGAGCGGGAGCCCCGATCACTGCCTGGTGATGCACGCCGACGGAGCCGGGACCAAGAGCGCTCTGGCGTACGCCTATTGGAAGGAAACCGGCGATTTGTCGGTTTGGAAGGGAATCGCCCAAGACGCTCTGGTGATGAACCTCGACGATTTGCTGTGCGTGGGCTGCACGGGTCCTATGGTGCTCAGCAGCACGATTGGACGCAATGCGCGTCTGGTTCCGGGGACGGTCCTCAAGGCCATCGTGCAAGGAACGCACGAATTGATCGAAAGCCTCCGTCCGTGGGGAATCGACATTGAACACAGCGGAGGCGAAACCGCCGACCTGGGCGATTTGGTCCGCACCATTGTAGTCGACAGCACCGTGGTGGCGCGGATGAAGCGGAGCGAGGTGATCGACAACGCGCGCATTGCCCCCGGAGATGTGATCGTGGGCTTTGCCAGCTTTGGTCAATCGATTTATGAAGAGGCGTACAACGGAGGGATGGGGAGCAACGGGCTCACCTCGGCACGGCACGATGTGTTTGGCCGGGAGTTGGCCGAACGCTATCCCGAAACCTTCGATCCGGGACTGGATCCCGCCTTGGTATATTCCGGCACCCGCCAATTGACCGAACCCGTTTCCGGCACCCCGGTCAACGCCGGCCAGCTGGTGCTTTCTCCGACCCGGACCTATGCGCCCCTCGTGGCTAAAATGCTGGCCCAACACCGGCAGGCCCTGCATGGAATGGTGCACTGCAGCGGTGGGGGGCAGACCAAGGTGCTTCACTTTGTGGACGGGGTGCGCATTGTCAAGGACCAACTGTTTGACCTTCCACCTCTGTTTGCGCTCATTCAGGCCGAGAGCGGCACCGCGTGGAGAGAGATGTATCGGGTGTTCAATATGGGCCACCGTTTGGAGGTGTATACCGATACCAGAACGGCCGAATCCTTGATCGAACTGTCCCGAGAAATGGGCATCGAAGCCCAGATCGTCGGTCGGGTCGAGGCTTTGCCCGCGGGAAGTCCGGCGGAATTGTGGATCGAAACCGCCCAAGGCCGCTTTATCTATCCATGAGTCAAAACGTCGATCGGCACGGACTGCTCGAAAAGCTCGACAAGCTCCGCCAGCGCCACCAGCAGCTCGAAGAACAGCTGGGCGACCCCGAAATGCTCGTCGATAACCGGCGGTTTGCGCAGTTGGGCCGCGAATACAAAGAACTCGAGAACGTCCTCAAAGAAACCGAGGTCTACCGTTCGGCAGTGGCTTTGGCCGAAGAAGCCCGGGCCATGTTTTTGAGCGAAAAAGACCCGGAGTTGAAGGCGTTTTCGAAAGAAGAACTCGACCGGGTCGAAGCCGAACTGCCCTTGCTCGAGGCGAAGATTCAACTCTTGCTGTTGCCCAAGGATCCGGAAGATGCGCGCAATGCGCTGATCGAAGTCCGGGCCGGGACCGGGGGAGACGAAGCTGCGCTCTTTGCGGGCGAATTGGCGCGGATGTATACCCGATACGCCCAAAATCGGGGCTGGAAGGTCGAAGAAGTCGATGCCAACGAAGGGGCCATGGGGGGATACAAGGAAATGGTCTTGCTGGTGAGCGGAGACGGGGCTTATGGAACCTTGAAGTTCGAAAGCGGCGTCCACCGGGTGCAGCGCGTTCCCGAAACCGAAGCCCAAGGGCGGGTTCATACCTCGGCGGCCACGGTTGCGGTGATGCCCGAGGCCGATGAAGTCGACATCGACATCCACCCCTCTGAACTCGAATGGCAAACCGCGCGCTCGAGCGGGGCGGGGGGGCAAAACGTCAACAAGGTGGAAACCAAGGTGCAGTTGACGCACAAACCCAGCGGCATCGTCATTACCTGCCAGGTAGAGCGTTCTCAATTGGGCAACAAGGAACGCGCCCTGCAAATGCTCCGGACGCGGTTGTACGAACGAGCCTTCAACGCCCAGCAAGAAGCGCGGGCCCAACAGCGCAAAACCCTTGTTTCTACCGGTGACCGATCGGCCAAAATCCGAACCTACAACTTTCCGCAAGCCCGGGTCACCGAACACCGCATTGGCTTGACGCTCTACAACTTAACCGAGGTGCTCAACGGAGATGTCCAACGACTGATCGACGAACTGCACCTGGCCGAAAACGCCCAGCGGTTGGCGGATGGGGGCGAAGGTTGAATCTTTGTGCTCCCCCAACCTGCCCAACCCCATGACCCGAGCTGACCTCATTGCCCACATCCGCGCCCAGTCTTCGATGCTGTGCGTCGGTCTGGACCCCGAACGCACCCGACTGCCCGAGCCGCTCAAGGACCATCCCGATGCCCTCTTTGCATTCAACAAGGCCATCATCGATGCCACAGCCCAGCACTGTGTGGCCTACAAACCAAACCTGGCCTTTTACGAGGCCGAAGGGTTGGCGGGATGGGAAGCCCTGTCCCGTACCATCGCCTACATCCGATCGGCCTATCCAAAGCACTTTGCCATTGCCGATGCCAAGCGGGGCGATATTGGGAATACGGCCCGGATGTATGCCGAAGCGTTTTTTACCCGACTCGACTTTGACGCCTTGACCGTGGCTCCCTATATGGGTTCGGATTCGGTCCGGCCTTTTCTGGAATATCCCGGCAAATGGGCGGTGGTCTTGGGATTGACTTCCAACCCCGGCGCCCTCGATTTTGAAGAATTGGAACTCGCCAAAGGCCACGCCTTGTTTCTCGAGGTGATGCGAGCGGTTTCCCAATGGGGCAACAGCGACAACACCCTTTTTGTGGTCGGAGCTACCCGTGCCGGTCGCATGGCCGAAATCCGCGGTGCTTTTCCCGAGCACTTTTTTCTCGTTCCGGGCATCGGAGCCCAGGGCGGCAATCTCCAAGAAGTGCTCGACGCCGGGGCTACCGATTTTGGCGGATTGCTAATCAACGCTTCGCGCAGCATTTTGTACGCTTCTTCGGGCTCGGATTTTGCGCAGGCGGCCTCGGAAGAAGCGCGCAAACTCAAAGAGGGGATGCGGGGCTACACCGGCAGCTAAGCCGGGCTCAGTACCAGTCGGGATCCGAAGAAAGTGACTCCTCGTCCAGTCCGCCTTCGGGGTCGTCATCGTCTCCCCATTCTTCGAAATCGTCCGCATCGTCCAGATCCGTTTCGTCGAAGAGCAAAGAGTCGGAGGTGGCCTCTGGTGCAGGTAGGGTTCCAAACGACCCGACGAGGCCGAGGGGTGCCGCAATGCCCGTTTCGAAGGTTTCGGCCATGCGCTCGACGTAAAACGTCCGCATCCGCAAAAAGTCGTAGACGTAGAGCAGGCGATCTCCGGGCAGGGCAAGGACGTCCCCGACCATCAGTTGGTCCATTCGGGCGCCGCCGGTTTCGCTCAGATCGACCAAGGCAATGGGATCGAGGGTGTTCCAATCTTCGTCGGAAACGTAGAACGAGGCCATTTCTCCGGTTTCCAGACCAAAAGCCGACACAATGGCGTTGTGCAGGGCCAGCAGGGTTTGGTTTTCTTCGATGCGGAGGTCGCGCCAAACGTCGTCGTGGCTGTCGAAGGTGATGCGGATCAGGGCCGGATTCATGAGTGGGGCGTGGGGTCGGTGGGAGATTCGGGGTCGGGTGAAGCTGGAGTCGCCGTGGCAGGCGATCCCGTTGGCTCGAGGTTTTCGATCGGAGTCAAACCGAGCGCGCGACCTTTTTCGAGCATAAACCTGTGGGCCTCCACCGGGTCGTTGCGGAGCAGGCCGTCGAGGATGGCTTCGCGGATGGCGGTTTTGATGTGGCCTACTTCGGGTCCAGGGGGCAAGCCAAAAACGCGCATAATGTGGGCTCCGTCGATGGGGGGTTGCCAGTTGCGCAGCCGGTCGGCTTCTTCGACTTCCTTGAGCTTGTGTCGAACCAACTCAAAGTTCGAGAGGTACTTGGCCTTGCGCCGGGGATTTTTGGTGGTGATGTCGCACTCGCACAACAGCATGAGCCGGTCGATGTCGTCTCCCGCCTCAAAGAGCAGCCGACGCACGGCGGAGTCGGTCACTTCGTCTTGGCTCAAAACGACGGGTCGGCTCGAGAGCAACACCATTTTCTGCACGCGCTTCATGGGCTCGCCCAACGGCAGTTTGAGCCGGGCGAAGATTTTGGGCACCATTTTGGCCCCGACGAATTCGTGGTTGTGAAAAGTCCAGCCGATTTTTCGGTCAAAGCGCTTTACGATGGGTTTGCCGATGTCGTGCAGCAGGGCCGCCCAGCGCATCCAGAGGTCTTCGCTCCTCAGGCTGAGGTTGTCGACCACTTCGAGGGTGTGGTAAAAATTGTCCTTGTGGTGCTGTCCTTCGATTTCTTCGACCCCTTTGAGCGCAACGAGTTCGGGGAAAAACTGGGATAGCAACCCAGTCGATTCAAACCGCGCAAGACCCGATCCGGGTTGGGGGGTCATCATGACTTTGTCGAATTCGACCAGAATGCGCTCGGCGCTGACAATTTGGAGTCGTTCGGCATTGCGGCGAATGGATGCGAGGGCTTCGGGGTCGATGTCGAAGTCGAGCTGGGCCGAAAACCGCACGGCGCGCATCATGCGCAGGGGGTCGTCGCTGAAGGTGATGTCGGGGTCGAGGGGGGTGCGCAACCGGCGTTGGGCGAGATCTTGGAGTCCGCCAAAGGGGTCGATCAATGTGCCGTAGTCTTCGGGGTTGAGGCTTACAGCCAGGGCGTTGATGGTGAAGTCGCGGCGGTTTTGATCGTCTTGGAGGGTGCCGTTTTCGACGGTGGGTTTGCGGGAGTCGCTGCGGTAGCTTTCTTTCCGCGCCCCGACAAATTCCAATTCGAAGCCGTCGGCTTTGAACATGGCGGTGCCGAAGTTCTTGAATACAGATACCTTTCCGCGCTGTCCGAGGCGCTCGGCGGCGGCCTGGGCGAGTTCGATCCCGCTCCCGAGGGTTACGAAGTCGATGTCGTTGGGCCAATCGCGGTCCAACAAAACGTCTCGAACAAATCCGCCTACGATCCATACGGGTTGTTCGAGTTCCCGGGCGGCTTGGGCCACGGCGCGAAATAGGGGTTCCTCGAGCATCTTCGAGCCTTTGAAGGAATCCGAGTTGTGGAGAACTTCGGGGTGCGGATTCTTTCGGGGGTTCATCGGGCGGGTAGACGTGGCGCGGGCTGCTCCTTGGGCAAAGGTGCGCAAAGGGGCGCGAAGGTACAAAATACGGGATGCAGTGCGATGGAAGAGGGCAAGGGGGGAGTACCGGGTTTCGTTGGGTGATCAACCTTTGATAAGGGGATTTGGACTCATTTGCGGTGGTGGGGCTCTTACCGGACACTCGATCGAAAGCAAGGAATAGGGAAATGCCAAGGAAAAGACAGCGATCCAGAGCGCAGCGGTCTACGTCCACTATTCGCCGTAGCCACCGGTCGACAGCGACAGTACAGTGACACTCCTATTTCAAGCGCATCTAGCCTGACGTTTCTTGTTCACACAACAGCCGTTTTTGCCTTGAAAGTTCTGGCTCAGCGTAGAATGTACGCGTCGCCAGGCCGCTGCATCCTCAAGTCGCTTCTTGTCAAAATGGGGTGTTTTCTATACATCCCCCATGGCATATGTATAGAGAATTTGATTTTCTTATCATAACAACGTTCCTTTGATAAGAAAATGAAGTATTCTTTGCATACGCGATCATGAAAGCAGACTGGAAGCTTGATCTCTTGCCGGTTCAAAGGGACTTAGAGACCAAAAGAGTACTCAAGGCGCTCCCTGCTGCCCGCGCAGCCCTGGCAGAGCTGAATGGAATCGCTTCTACCATCCCGAATCAAACTGTTTTCACATCCGTCCAAAACAATTTTCTGGAGCAAAAAAAAGGAGCGGTGATGTAAGCCATTGTTGCTGTCGAGTTTAACTGTCTTTTTCGCATCGGTTTGTGGCAAGGCAATACCCAATGTGCCGTTTGTGCGGTTGGCTAAAATTGTTTTTAAAAATGTGCGTTGGAAAAAAATAAAAATTCAGAAGCGTTGGCTTATGTGTCGGCTGTCTGATGGTTCATTTGTCCCGTTACTTTATGTTTATTTCTGTCGTTCATTCTTGCTGTGTCGTCTTTTAAG
>WGMI01000032.1 GCA_016125155.1 bacterium | reverse complement strand
TTGATCGAAGACTTTACGGGTCACCGCTGCAAAAACTGCCCCAAAGCCTCGAAGGAAATCGCGAAAATCGACAGCCTGCTCCCAGGGCGCAGCGTTGCCGTGGCCATTCACGCGGGCTCCGATGCGTTTACCGCCCCTGACTCGACGAACGGGTATCCCACCGAATTCCGAACCCCCGAAGGCGAGGTGCTCAAGCAGTTCTTCCGGGTGAGTTTTCAGCCCGCGGGCATGGTGAGTCGCCTCGATTACAGCTCGAGCGGAGCGGCCCATCTCAAGTTGTTCAATTCGTGGCCCTCTTGGGTGGCCCAGATTAACCTCGAACCGGCTACAATCGAACTCGAGATCGATGGAACATACAACGACGCTACCCGGGTGTTGAGCGGAGCGGTAACCAGCACCCTGCTTTCGACTTCCAATGCCGATCTGCGCATCTGTTTGTGGTTGTGCGAGAGCGACATTGTCGCACCGCAGTTGTTGCCCGACGACACCCGCGATCCAGACTACGTGCACCACAACGTCTTTAGGACGAGCCTCAATACTGCCTTTGGAACCATACTCAGCCCCAATGGTGGGTCCGACGGACAGAGCTTCGACACCCCCTTCAACTACGCCATTCCTTCGGGACCCGAAGGCTACACAGCCGAAAACTGCAAACTCGTTGTGTTTGTGTACGACAATGCCACACAGGAAGTGCTTCAGGCCGAGGAAGTTGAAGTGGGATCACTCTGAGTCCTTCCCAAGGCGATCGCAGAAGATTGCGTGAATTTTTCGAAGCCCGCTCGCTGTAGCGGAGTGTGTCCAAAGACCTGTTCGAAGGTTTCCCGCTCCATTTGGGCCCAATCGGAACCCGTCCATTCAAACAGAAAGGGCACGGGGAGCCATTCGGAATCATGCTGTTCCACGGCAAACCGGTTCCACGGACACACCTCCTGGCAGATATCGCAACCAAACGCCCAGCCCTCGAGCGAATCCCGAAATTCCTCGGGTATGGCCGAAGCCAGTTCGATGGTGTGATAAGAAATGCACCGGCGGCTGTCGACTACCCCATCGGCTACGATGGCCTGCGTCGGACACGCATCGATGCAGCGGGTACAACTCCCGCAGTGATCGGTGGTCGGGGCATCGGGGGTCATTTCGAGATCGAGGACCAATACCGCCAAGAAGAAATAAGACCCCCCCTTCCGGCTCAGCAACAGGCTGTTCTTCCCAATCCAGCCCAAGCCCGAGCGCTGGGCCCAGGCGCGTTCGTGCACGGGAGCGCTGTCGACAAACCCGCGTCCCGTAAAATCACCAAAGGTCTGTTTCAAGTCCATCAACAAGGCCTTTAGCTTCTTTTTGAGGACTTTGTGATAATCGCGCCCATAGGCGTATCGTGCAATCTTCGGAATGCCAGGCCCTGTATTCATGGTGCGGGCGGGGGCATACGAATGGCTCAAACACACCACGGTACGGGCTCCTGGCACCAGCTGTCGGGGATCCATGCGGAGGTCGAAGTTCCGCTCGAGCCAGTGCATATCGGCCTGAAAACCGCGCCGAAGCCATTGCTCAAACAAAGGCGCCTCCTCCTCCAAAAATCCGGCCTGGGCCACGCGGCAATCGAGAAAACCGAGTTCAGCGGCCTTGCGCTTGACCCATTCTGTTCGCCGGTACGGATCCGAACGGGTCATGCCCCTCCGAACAAATCCCGCTGATCTGATGCCCGGTACAGCCCGCCCAACCCCAAATGCTGATAGGCCCGGTCGGTGGCGACCCTTCCGCGAGGGGTGCGGTGCATAAAGCCCTCTTGAATTAAATAAGGTTCATACACCTCTTCGAGGGTTTCAGCCTGTTCACCCACTGCGGTGGCAATGGTGCCCATGCCCACTGGTCCGCCAGAGAACTTTTCAATGAGGGTGCGCAGAATCTTGTGGTCCATCTCGTCCAACCCCCCTTCGTCCACTTGGAGCGCATCGAGTCCAAAGCGCGCAATTTCGCGGGTAATGATCCCCTGTCCCTTGACCTGGGCAAAGTCGCGCAATCGGCGGAGCAGTCCATTGGCAATGCGGGGCGTACCCCGACTGCGCCGCGCAATTTCGAGCGCCGCCTCGGCCTCAATCGGCACCTTGAGGATGTGGGAAGCCCGCTCGACAATGGTGGAGAGCAGTTCGATTCTGTAGTACTCCAAACGGGCGTTGATCCCGAAGCGTGCCCTGAGCGGAGCCGTCAACAAACCCGAACGGGTGGTGGCGCCAATTAGGGTGAACGGACTGAGTCCGATTTGAACACTTCGGGCGCTGGGGCCGCTTTCGATCATGATGTCGATCCGGAAATCTTCCATGGCGGAATACAAATACTCCTCCACCAATGGACTCAACCGATGGATTTCGTCCACAAACAGGATATCGCGCTCTTGGAGATTGGTCAAAAGACCAGCCAAATCGCCGGGTTTGTCAAGTACGGGACCCGAAGTTATGCGCAAATTGACCCCAAGTTCATTGGCCAAAATGCCCGCCAGCGTGGTTTTGCCCAGACCCGGGGGACCGTGGAGCAAGACATGGTCGAGTGCTTCTCCCCTTCGGTTGGCCGCGGTTACAAATACTTTCAGGTTGTCGATCACCTTGTCCTGTCCGGCAAAATCGTCGAAACTCGAGGGGCGCAGGGTGCGTTCGAACTCGAGGTCGTCAGAGTGCAACCGACCGGGGTCGGGATCCAAATTCGGATTCATAAGGCGAAGTTCGGCCTTAGAAGCGGTATGGCGTACAACGGGGCACAGAATCGCATCGATCCGTATCTTACGAGTCCAAAGACCCCAAGCGCCATGAACCTCCAAGAAATGCTCCGAAAGCCAGAAACCCGGGTCGTCGATGTTCGCACCCCCGAAGAGTTTGCCGAAGGCCATGTGCCCGGATCGATCAACATTCCGCTCGATCAGGTAGACCAACGGGTCGATGAATTCCAAAGCCTCGGTACTCCCTTGATTCTTTGTTGCCGGAGTGGGGCACGCAGCGGGCGGGCCACGGAGTTTTTACGCTCCAAGGGACTGACAGAAGTGTACAATGGCGGGGGTTGGACGGACGTGGTACGTCTTTTGCCCTGACCCTTGTGTCGCTTGGGTTACCGTCTGACCTGTGCGGACCTCCTAATTTTGGGGTTGATTCGTCAAACAAACTCACGATGAAGTACGCTCTTTTGCTTTTCGCCTCGCTTTTTGCAACCTCTTGGAATGCGTCTTTTGCCCAGAACAAGGTGGCCAAAACCACATCGGCGGCCGAGTTTGAGCAAGGCTTGAAAGCCAATAAAGCCGTTCAATTGGTGGATGTGCGTTCTGCCGGAGAGTTCGCCGAAGGCCATCTTCCGAACGCCCAAAACATCGACATCAACAGCGGGGACTTCGATCAAAAAGTCGCCAAACTCGACAAGACCAAACCGGTTTATGTGTATTGTGCGGTTGGCGGGCGCAGCGCCAAGGCCATGAGCAAGCTACAGAAAATGGGCTTTGTCGAAATCCTCAACCTCGACGGAGGCATCAAGGCCTGGTCCCGAGAAGGCAAAAAAGTGGTGCGATGACCGATTTCTTTCGGCAACACAAGACATCGTTGCTCGGTGCCAGCATTGGTGCGGTGGCCGGATGGCTCTATTTCCGCTATGTAGGCTGTGCCAGCGGAAGTTGTTCGATTACTTCAGATCCCCTCAAGAGCGCACTCATGGGTGCCTTATTGGGATGGATTGGGCTTTCCAGCGACGCCAAACCGGAAACGAAACAGCCTTGAAGCGCCCCATCGGGTTTTTGTACTTAGGCATCGGGCTGCTGGGCTGCGGAGGTCCAGGAGATCCATCGAACAAGACGGAGTCCCCGAAAGCCATCGAGAGCCCAGCGGAGGCGGCGTACCGAGACCATTTGGAAAAAGGGCGCATGTTGAGCCAAAGGGCCGCCGAAACCCTCAATGCCCGGTTGAACGCCTCGCTTCAACAGGGAGGAACCGAAGGAGCCGTGGCCTTTTGCTCACTCAAAGGGCTGCCTTTGCTCGATTCGCTCGAAGAAGCCCATGGGGTGCACTTTCGAAGGGCAGCGGTCCGCTATCGCAACCCCGAAAACCGTGCCAACGCGCAAGAAGCCGAGCACATTGCGCGCTACGAAGCCGAATTGGCAGAGGGACGGGCGTTGGAACCCGTGGTGGTCGAAACCACGGGTGGAAAGACCCTGTTTTTCTCTCCTATTGTGCTCGCGCCCAACTGTACGCAGTGCCATGGGAAAGAGATAGAACCTGCCGTGATGGCCCAGATCAAAGCGCGCTATCCCGAAGACCGGGCCACCGGATTCGATCCCGGACAAATCCGGGGTCTTTGGAGTTTGGAATTGTAATAATACCCCAGCAATGAGCAGTTTTAAAGACCTTGTGGCAGGCGAAAAACCCGTACTGATCGACTTTAGCGCCGAGTGGTGCGGACCCTGCAAAATGCTGCACCCTATCTTGGAGCAGGCCTCCCAGGAGTTGGGCGAAGAAGTGCGCATCGTGAAGATCGATGTAGACCGCAATCCAGCGTTGGCCCAGCAACTGCGCATTCAAGGTGTTCCTACCCTGATGCTCTACAAAGCCGGTCAAATCCTCTGGCGACAGAGCGGAGTGGTTCCCTTGGCGCAATTGATCCAGACCGTCCGCAGCTATACAGCCTCGGTCTGAGTTTTCCGGGCCCGAATGGACAAGATCCATCCCCCGAGGAGCACGAGGACCATCAGAACGGGAAAAATCTCGGAAAAGGTCAATACGGCTTGAATGTGAGGTTGGTCGTACGCGGCCATCTGCTCGGCATTCTGGGCAAGCCGCGCAGCGATTTCTTCGGCGCTTTTGCCCTGCTCTACCATTTGATTTTCGATGAGTTGAGCATAATGGGCTTTAAAGTCATAGCCCGTTATCCGCAAAAAGCCCATCCAGGAAACCGTATACACCAGCGAAGCAATGGCCGCCATGCCCAGGCCGTGCATGAGGTAAGGCACGGTGTTGCGCTTCAAAATCAAGGTCATACGACTCATCCCAACGATGAGGATCGCTCCTGCCACGATCATACCTGAATAGCCGAACGCCAAACTCCACCCCATACTCGAGGCGTTCTTTTGGGACGAGACGCCGATCAAGAGGGCACTCGAAACGAAGGCGCCCGCCAACAAACCAAAAATCCAAACGGTGCGTTTATTCATGGGTGTCCGGGGGTTTGAAAGGGCGGTATGAAGCGCATCCTTGACGGAGTTGTTCTGTTCAGCCCCTTTGCGCGCTAAATTCGTCAAAATGATGCGTTCTAAAGCGCTGGGTGTGGTGTTGGGTCTTTTGGGCGCGGCCTGTGGGGTCGAAGCCCAGTTTTACTATGGTCTGCATCAAGAGTTTGGAAAGAACCGCGTCGAATTCAACACCTTCGACTGGAAATTCTATCGATTCGAAAACATCGATGTGTATTTCTACAAAAGCAGCGATCCGATTGCGCGACGGGTGGCGGTAATGGCGCATGAGACCTTGAGGCAAATGGAAAAGACCCTCGACAGTCCGGTACAGGACCGACTGAGCATTGTGGTCTTCAACAACCTCAGCGATCTGGTGCAGAGCAATTTGATTGCCTCGAACGAAGAGGCCTACAATACGGGGGGCATAACCCGACTGGCGGGCAACAAAATGCACCTCTATTTCAACGGTAGCTATGCCCATTTGGAGCAACAAATCAGAGCGGGCATGGCCGAAGTGGCCATCAACAACCTGGTTTACGGCGACTTTAGCCAGAGTTTTAAAAACAGCACCCTCCTTCACTTTCCGGATTGGTATTTTGAGGGATTGATGTCGTTTTTGAGCGGGCCCATGAGTGCGGAAGACGAAGCCTTGCTGATAGACGGCTTCCAGACGGGGCGTTTCAAGCGATTCAATGCGCTGAGTGGAGAAGAGGCTCGGGTGGCCGGGCACGCCATCTGGGAATATGTAGAGGCAACATACGGGCGTTCGGTCATCAAGAATGTGGTGTTTATGGCGGTGGTGAACCGCAACGTGGAGTCCGGTTTTCAATACATCATCGGAGCGGGTCTTCCAGAAATCCTCAAAAACCTGCCCGACTACTACAAAGCGCGTTTTCAATGGGATGAACAGCGGGCCGACCTGCCGGGAAAATCGCTCATGAAAGCCCGCAAAGACGAAAAAATCACTGCGCTCGCCATGGCGCCCGACGCCTCCAGAGCCGCGGTGGTCCTGAATCGCCAAGGTCGTTACCGGGTGCGCATTGTCGACTTGCCCAAGGGCAAGAAAAAGACGGTAGGCAGGGGTGGGTACCGCATTCCCCAAAATGCCGACTACAGCCATCCTCTGCCTGTGTGGAATCCCGATGCGAGCGTTTTGAGCTGGGTAAGCGAAGAAAAAGGCTTTTTGTGGCTCAATTTCTACAACCTCGAAAAGCGCAAAAAACAAAAGCGCGAATTGTTCGGGGTCGAAAAAGTGCTGAGTTTGCGCTACAGTGCCGATGGGCAGCGGTTGCTTATGTCGGCGGTCAAAGACGGGCAGAGCGACTTATTCGAGTACACGGTGCTGTCGACGTCCTACGACCGCTTGACCAACGACCCCTACGACGATCTCGATCCCGTTTATTTGCTCGGCGAAAAGCGCGTGCTGTGGAGGAGCAATCGGCCTGTCGATTCGCTCAAAGTCTTGCCCAAGGATCATCCGGCCTCGGTCGATCCGAGTTTTGACTTGTTTTCGATGCCCAGAGAGGCCGACTACAGCGGACCGTTGTGGAGACATCTGCGCAGTCCCGGTCAAGACGAGAAACAGTTGGTTCCGCTCAAGGGCTCCGACGTGGCCTATACCGCCCCGGGCAATCCGTTTCGAAGCATCTATCTGCTCAAGGTCGATTCTTCGATTGCCTATGTTGATACCACCGTGCACTACGCCTACCGCTTCGACCGGTTTCTGATGACCAACGGGCGGGAGCACTTGTTGCACATGGAGGCCGATCCCGAGGGACAATATGGCTTGGGAACGTTTTACCGAAAAGGACGGGAACAGCTTCAGCTCTTTCCAAGCCCCTTGGGATATGATGAAAATCCCCCGCTCTTACCCGAGGTTCCAGATTCGAACCGCGTGCCCGCCGAAAGCCATTCCGATCCCTGGAAGGATGCCGTGCGGATTCCGGATCCAAACCCGGCACAGCGCCCGGAGTTCGACCTTTCCAACTACGAATTCAGCCCGGGCTTGACCGATCCCGAGCGCGGCAAATCGACCGGAAAACCCTCCCCTTCCAAACCGGAAGTCAGCGAAGTGGCCCTCCATGTTCCTGTCCAATACGACCGCCCCGGCAAAGCCCCGGAATCGGACAGCCTCGTATTGCCCAACCGGAGAAACTACTTCACCAGTCTATACCAAGACGAATTCACGACCCAGATCGACAATGCCTTCAGCAACCCCCAATACCAACCGTTCTACGGAGGACCGAGCCCCGGTTTGCTCAATGCTGGATTCAATATGCTCTTCAAGGTGGGGGTGGTCGACTTGTTCAACAACTACCGAATTACGGCGGGTCTGCGGACCGATTTCCAGCCCGTGGCCGGATTATCGCTCAGCCCCAATGCCGAGTTCTTTATCGGTCTCCAGAACTTCAAGCCCCGGCTCAATCAAGAATTGATGCTGTATCGTCGGTCTCGGCTCGGATCGGGTGTAGAAACCGTTACGGGCAACACCTATCTGGTCCGCGTATTGACCCACGAAGGCAGTTTTAAGGCCACCTATCCGTTTAGCCCCGTAAGCGCGCTACAAGGCAGTTTGGCCTATCGGCAAGACCGCAGCATTGTATTGTCGACCGATGCCATTTCGCTGACGGTTCCGGATTTGACCGAAGACTACCTGATCCTGCGTACGGCCTATATCCATGACAATACCCGTAAACTTGGGTTGAATCTGCACGAAGGCCTGCGCTTCAAGGTCTTTACAGAATACTACCGCAATCTGAATCAATCCCAAACCGGATTGCACACCCTTGGTTTTGATGCCCGGCACTATACCCCCGTACACCGAACCATCATCTGGGCCAATCGCCTCGCTTATGGCACCTCGTTTGGACAGCAAAAGCTGGTGCACTTTATGGGCGGGGTCGACAACGAATTCAGCCCTCGATTCAATACCGAAACCCCGATAGCCCAAAACGAGAACTACCTCTTTCAAACCCTGGTGACGAATATGCGCGGCTTTTTCCAAAACGCCCGCAATGGAAACAGTTTTGCCGTATTCAATAGCGAACTGAGGGTTCCGGTGTTTCGCTATTTGCTCAACCGCCCGATCCGCAACGACTTTATCGCCAATTTTCAGGTGGTCGGTTTTGCCGACGTAGGCACAGCCTGGAATGGAGCCAGTCCCTGGTCGTCGGAGAATGCGTTGAACACCAAAGTGATCGAATCACCACCGCTCACCATTGTCCTCGATCGGCAAAAGAATCCCATTTTGCTTGGAACGGGATTTGGCTTGCGGACCCGGCTGCTGGGGTATTTTATGCGGGCCGATTGGGCCTGGGGCGTTGAAGACGGTCGGGTACTCCCCGGGGTGTTCTACTTTTCGCTCAGTACCGACTTCTAACCCCGTTTTCGCGCAGTGGCTGCTCGGTTCTGGACGGCTTTTGGACGGTACTCAAGGGCTTTTTGAATCGGATCTTCCTCGGGATTCCAACCGCGGGCAGGGCTGTATTGGCGGCCGTAGAAAATGATCTGCAAATGCAGTTTGTTCCAGAGCACAGCGGGCCAAAGCACTTTGGCGTCGCGCTCGGTCTGCTCGACGCTCTTTCCCGAGCTCAGCCCCCAACGGTGCATGAGCCGGTGGATGTGGGTATCGACGGGAAAGGCGGGATGCCCAAAGGCCTGGCTCATCACCACACTCGCGGTCTTGTGCCCCACCGCAGGCAGGGCTTCGAGGGCTTCAAACGACTCGGGGACCTGGCCGCCGTGTTGCTCGATCAGAATTTGAGACAAACCGTGCAGGCCTTTGCTTTTCATTGGAGTCAACCCACACGGGCGGACAATATCCGCAATGCGCTCTACCCCCAAGGCCACCATCGAGGCTGGATCGGGCGCAAGGCGAAACAATTCCGGGGTGACGGTATTGACCCGGGCATCGGTGCACTGAGCGCTGAGCACCACGGCGCACAACAAGGTAAAGGGATCTCGGTGATCGAGCGGAATCGGCACTTCGGGAAACAACTCCTCGAGCATTCGGGCAACGATCTCGGCTCTTTTTTTTCGGGTCATAGGGGGCAAATTACGAGGGCAAACAACGGTGTTTGGTCCGTATTGAGTGCGATGGGGATTTGGGGGGATGATGGTTTTTAGTTTGGAGTTTGCCGTGTAGCGGTTGGGGAGTTAAGGATTGCCGTCTGCGGTCTTGGTGGGCGATGGTCCTTTTCTGCGTTGAACGATCTGATGACTCCAAGTTCTTCAAACCATTTGCCGCCGATGTGTGTTCTTTATCCATAACCCGAATCCAATGACAACCCTTCAAGTTGGCCAGCCCGCACCGGCCTTTCAAGGCGTGGATCAAAATGGCAACCACGTGCAGCTCAGCGATTTTCAAGGAAAAAAAGTCGTGCTCTACTTCTATCCCAAAGACGATACCCCAGGCTGCACCGCCGAGGCTTGTGACTTCCGCGACAACCACGACAGGCTGATCGCGCATGGCATCCACGTGATCGGCGTCAGCGCCGACAGCGCCAAAAGCCATTTGAAGTTCGCCGACAAATACCGCCTCAATTTTCCGCTCATCGCCGACGAAGACCGCCGCATCATCGAAGCCTACGGCGTTTGGGGGAAGAAAAAATTCATGGGCCGGGAATACGACGGCATCCACCGCGAGACTTTTGTGATCGATGAGCATGGCCACCTGGCCGCTGTCTTGACCAAGGTGGACACCAAGGCTTCTACCGCTCAGATTCTGTCATCACTTGGGATCAAAGCCTGATTGGGTCGGTCGTCCGGAAGTTCCTCCCCCTTTCGGCCCAAATCGAGTCGCACGATGAGGGCGGTGAGTCCCCAGACCCCCATAGAGGTCTTGTCCATATCGAGAAAGTTGTTCAGAAAACCGTGGACCCAGTAGGTAATGAGCCCCAAGACGGCCATCATGGCAAAAAAGCGCGTTTGCTGAGAACGCGTTCGATAGTAAACGCGTATCCCTGTTTTGAAACTCAGGTACACCAAGAGGACAACGAGCAAAAAACCGGGCAATCCCTGTTCTGAAAGCGCTCCCAGATACTCGCTGTGGGCATTGCCGACATCGCCGTTGTTGGTCGAGATGATGGTCTTTTCCCTCGGGTTTTGATAAGGGGCGTAGACAAACTGGTAGGTCCCCGGTCCAAACCCCGTCAGGGGTCGGTCTTCAAACATTCTCAGGGCCGAATTCCACCGATTGATGCGCTCGAGGTTGGAAGCGTCGGTAGAAATATTGGAGATCGATTCGACGTGTTCTCCAATGTCGTCGCTGGAATCTTGGTCGTTGCGCTCGAGGCGATCGAACAAAGTGGCGCGGTTGAGGAATACCAAGCCCAAGAAAAGTGCGGCAAGGCGCCAAAACCAAGCTCGATTCATCCGAAAATGCATCGAAAGCCCCGCCCCAAGGGCAGCGACAATTCCCACCCAGGCGGCACGGGTATAAGAAAAGACCAACCCCGCCATCAGCAGGAGAAAAATGGCAATCGCGGCGGTTTTGAGATCCAGCCCCATGCGAAAGCGAAAAGCGAGGAAAAACGAGGCTGGTAAAAACAGCCCCAAAATGGCTCCATACGAGGTGTGTTCTTTGACGAGCGGATACATGGCATTGACCGAAGATTCTTTACTGAATCCGCTCTCTGAATGCACAATCAAGGTGTAGACCACGACCCCGGCCAAGGGAATGAGGTAGAGCCAAAAAAACCGCAGAATGCCCTTTTGGGTGCGAAATAGCGTGGACATAACATAATAGAGCGACACGACAAACCACAGCCTGCTCAAAAGGTACTTGAACGAAACCCACGGAAGTTCGCTCGTCATGGCGGTAAAGAACATCCAGACCAACTGGGCGGCGACCACCAAACTGAGCGGATGTTTGACGAAAGCCGGATCGAAGCGACCGTCGACCAAGAGCTTGAGCACGAACAATACCAAAACCCCCACCATCAAGGGTTCGCTCGGGAGCGAGATGGCCACCCCCAAATCGAACTCTTCGAGGGTGACGGAAAACGGGGTGACAAACACCAGCAAACCGAGCAGTTTGTCGAGGGAAAACAGCGCCAGAGCCACGGAGAGCAAGGCAAAAGGGAGCACCGGAGCCCACCATTCGCCCCGGGCAAACACCGCGGTTTGAACAGCGATATAGAGCCCGATCAAGACGTACACCGTGCGGCGTACGCCCGGATGTTCGAACGAATCGATGCGGTTGATTCCCTCCACAGCGGTTTAGGCGTCTCGGTCGGCGAGCGCGAGGGTGTTGCGCCAAGAATCGGTCAGAATGATGACCACCAAGGAGAACACAAAAGCCGAGGCCATGGCCACGAGCACAATCAAACTCCGCTTCGGGGTCGATTTGCGCTCGGCGGGAAAAGCCCGGTTTACGGTAAAGGTGACGGGTAGGGTTTCGTTGACATCGACCTTGGCTTGATCGAGGCGGGTCTTGAGCTTGACCAATTCTTCCTTGAGCAACTTCGACTCGTCCCGGAGTTTGATGTACTGGCTGCCGTATTTGGCGAGCGTATCGAGTTTTTCTTGAATGATGCGCACCGATGCGTGGGTTGGACCCCGCTCTACGATCGCGGTGGCGAGTTGTTCCGAATAGACCGAGCTCTGGGTTTCGTAGTCGTGGACACCGCGAATGCGCAACAGGGTGATTTCGTCATCCATGCCCTGAATTTCAGCCGCCAGCGTATTGTACTCGGCCTGAACGATTTGCAGCCCTTTGAGCGCCCGTTCTTTTTGAATTCGGTTCTTGACCTCGTTGAGCAAATCGCCAATGTCGTTGGCGATCAAGGCCGCGGTGTCGGGGTCGGTGTCGAGGACTTCAATGACCACCGACATAAACTCGGTTCTGCGGAACTGTACATTCCCTTCGTAGGCCTTGTTGAGCTGGGTGTACTTGGTCTTGGACTTGGGATTGATGTCGTAGTGGCGCATCAAGTCATACTTCTCGACAATCCTGCTGCGAATCTCGTCGCTGTTGAGAATTTGCAGCAGTTGTTCAGCCTCTTGTTCGTCTCCAAACTCCATGACGTCTTGCCCCTTGCTCGAAAACTGCTGAGGCAGCAGGGCCTTGGAAACCGAATTGGTCGTGGCCGGAAACACCACCACGCTCGATTTGAACTTGGGCTTCAAAAAGAAGGGGGCCGTAAACACTGCTGCGAGCACTCCAGCCGCCAGCGTCGATACAATTAAAGGCTTGCGCCATTTCCGAACATACAGGAGCACATGAGAGGAGTCGAAATAGTTGGCGGAATCCGGAGGGCTTGACATTCGAAACGGTTGAGGATAAGGATGCGGACAACGAACGCTCGGAGAAAATACCCCGAAAAACAGGCGGACAAAGCTACGAAGAGGGCGAAGTCTGAAGACCTTAACACAACTTTGACGGCCGAAAAAGTCGCGGAATGAAAAAAAGAACGCGAACTTTTCCGTTCTGTTTCAATTTTGTCTCGACCGCAGCAGACCTTTTGAGGTTGCTCCTTCCGGAATACGCTTATGAACCACATACCCCACAAGCACTCGACGGTCCTGGATAGCCATGGTTCCATTCAGTTTGATGCACGGTTGGGCGATCACTCCATTCGACTCGATGCAGACCCGGAATTCGGGGGCATGGGAACCGGTCCGGGTCCCAAATCCTTGCTCCTGGTAGCGCTGGGCGGATGCACGGGCATGGATGTGGTCTCTCTGTTGAACAAGATGCGCATGCCTTTCGATACGCTGCAGATAGAAGTAGAAGGCACCTTGACCGACGAACACCCCAAGGTGTATGCACAGATCGCATTGACCTATCGAATCCATTCGGCCGAACCCGATGCCGAAAAAATCGAAAAAGCGGTATCGCTTTCGCTTGAACGCTATTGCGGGGTCTATGCTATGCTGCGGCAAGTAGCCCGCATCGAACACCAAATCCTAATCAATCCTTGAAGAAAAAAGCCATTGTGCTCGGGGCGAGGCTATTGTGCGCGTCGCTGGGTCTTTCTATGGGTCTTTGGGGGCAGACGGACCGCCTCTCTAAACCCCGTCCGAACGCGGGTTACACCGTATCGCTCGATTTGACACGGCTGGAAAACGACCGGCTCCCCGTGTCGGTACACCTTCCAGCCCTCGACCTCGACTCTGCAGTGTACCTCGTCCCCAAGATTGTTCCAGGCACGTACCGGATTGCAGACTACGGTCGATTTGTTTCTGGGGTTCAGGCCTTCGATGTTGAAGGGAACCCGCTCCCGGTTCGCCAGATCGATGCCAATCGATGGCAGATTGACCGGGCCCGAACCCTGAAACGCCTTGAATATTGGGTAGACGACACCTTTGATGCCACCGATACCACCAACGGTATTTTCGGTCCGGCCGGGACCGCCTTTGACGCCGACGCCCTATTGCTCAACCTCTTTGGCATGGTCGGTTTTGTACAAGGCCACAAAGACCTTCCGTTTGCACTGGAGGTAACGAGCCCCGAGGGGCTTTGGGGCAGTACGGCCTTAGACCGGGACGCCTTTGACGTGCTTCCCGAGGGCAAACGGCTCGATCGTTTTTCGGCTCCGGGCTTTTTCGAGCTCCACGACCGCCCTTTGATGTACGCCCGGCCCGATACTGCTTCGATGCGGATTGGAGCGACCCGAATCGAGGTCGGAGTGTACTCGCCCCGGGCCATGCTGACGGCCGACTCTGCCTTGGCCGAATTCGCCCCGGTACTCAAAGCCATCGGCGCCTATCTCCATGGCCATTTGCCCGCCGATCGGTACGTCATCTTGCTGTACACCGACGATCCGAATGCTCCGAACCAAACCGCCGCGAATTTGGGGGATTACGGAGCCTTAGAGCACCATACCTCTACGGTGGTGTATATGCCGGAATATCCCTTGGAGTGGATCGGTACGGAGTTGGCCGACATCGTGGCCCATGAATTTCTGCACATTGTCACCCCCCTCAACCTGCACGCCCGAGAAATCGACGACTTCGATTTTTACCGTCCCGAGATGTCCGCGCATTTGTGGTTGTATGAAGGGGTTACGGAATACACCTCGCATTTGGTGCAAGTGCGCTCAGGGTTGATCGATGAGGAAGAATTTCTCGAAGGAATCAGCGACAATCTGTCGACCGCCGAAGAATTCAATCTCTACCTGCCCATGACGGTGATGAGCCGCTACGTACTCAACTGGTTCGAAGAAGAATACCTCAGTGTCTACAGTCGTGGGGCTGTATTGGCGATGTCGCTCGACCTCGAAATCAGCCTGCTGACCGAAGGCCAAAGCTCGTTGCGCGATCTTCTGACAGCGATGGGCAAGGACTATGGCCCCAATCGCCCTTTTGATGACCAAGACCTGTTTGACGAGATGAGCCGGCGGACCCACCCCGACCTTCGGCAGTTCTTTGCCCGCCACGTAGAAGGGGCCGAGCCCTTGCCTTTGAAACGGCAGTTGGAAGCCTTTGGAATCGAATACCGAGAAACCGATTCCGTGCCCACGCTCGGGTTCGGGGACATTGACTTTGATTATCTGGAGGACTGTGATTGCATAGCGATTGTAGGGCTGCCCAATCCCAGTCCTATGAGCCGCGATCTCGGACTGCAAGCCGGCGACCGCTTGGTCGAACTCAATGGCGCCTCTTTGCGTCCCGAAGTGGTACAGCAAACCATGACCTTGTTCTACGAAGACCTGCGACCCCGACAAACCGTGAAAATGGTCGTGGAACGCTCCAACGACAAAGGCGGTTTCAAGAAAGTCCGGTTGAAAGGAAAAGCGTCGGTTTCGCTTCAAAAAGAAATGCACCGTTTCCTCATCGATCCCAACCCCACCGCCTCAGAGCGCCAAAAACGCGCGCAATGGCTCAACCAAGAAACCCTATGAAAAGCCTGTACTACAGCCTTCCCCTCGGACTTGCCCTGCTGACCGGATGCGCCACCCCCAGCCCGGAACAAACCGAAGCGGGACTCGGTTTCGATCCGAGTCTGTTGGACTCGACCACCAGCGCCTGCGAAGACTTCTTTGGATACAGCGCCCATGGTTGGATTGAGGCCCATCCCATTCCGGAAACCGAAGGATTGTGGGGCAGCTTCCACGTGCTGAATCAACAAAATGAGCTCAAGCTCAAGGCACTGCTCGACAGCCTCGACCAAAATCCCCCCGCCACCAATAGCTATGCGCGTTTGCTGGCCGATTTGAATCGATCGGTACTGGACACCGCGGCCCTCGAGCAAAAGGGTATGGCTGTCTTGAAGCCCGTTTTGGGCTGGATCGATTCGCTCGAATCCAACGCTTCCCTGGGTGCTTGGTTTCCCGTCAGTCAGGGGTATGGGTACGGCAGCCCTCTGAGCGTCTACGTAGGCGCCGACGACCGGCGTTCGAGCCAAAACATTGCCACCGTGGCCCAATCTGGTTTGGGTCTGCCCGATCGAGACTACTACCTCGAATCGGGGGCGCGTTTTGAAGACATCCGGACGCGCTACGTCCAGCACATCGAAACCCAGTTTCGCCTGGCTGGCTTCAACCCCAAACCTGAAACAGCCCGTCAAATCTTCGAACTCGAAAAAAGCCTGGCCCAAGCCATGATGAGCCGTCAAGAACGGCGTATTCCCGAAAAAGTCTACAACAAAATGTCGGCGAACGAATTCGTCGGACTCGCAAAAAATCTCGACCTCGAATCCTATCTCGGAGGTTGCGGGCTGACGGTAGACAGCCTGATTTGCGCCCAACCCGATTATGTCCGCGCACTCGACGGAATGGTGGTGCGCATTCCCTTGACCCAATGGCAAGACTACTTCCGTTGGACCGTGCTTCGATCTCGTTCCATCGCTCTACCCCAGGCACTTCGCGACGAATCGTTTGCTTTTTACAGCAAAACCTTAAGGGGTATTGCAAAACCCAAACCCCGGTGGAGACAGTCGCTCGACCAACTCGAAAACGGGCTTTCAGAACCCTTGGGTCGGTTGTTTGCCGAGCGCTATTTCCCGAGCGAGAGCAAGGCGCGGATCGCCGCTATGGTGGAGAACATTCGCGCTGCGTATGGGGAGCGAATCGACGGTCTGACGTGGATGAGCCCGGCGACCAAGCAAAAAGCGCATGAAAAGCTCAAGGCGTTTACGTACAAAATCGGCTTCCCCGATCAATGGAAATCGCTCGAAGGGCTTGTGATCGACCCGACCGATTTGATGGGCAACCTAAACCGACTCGAGCGCTACAATTTTGAAGAGAACATGGCCAAGGCTGGTCAACCGGTAGACAAGTCGGAATGGTATATGGGCGCTCATATGGTGAACGCTTACTACAATCCGAGTTTCAACGAGATTGTTTTTCCCGCGGGGATTCTGCAGCCTCCGTTTTTCGATCCGAGCGCCGACGAGGCGGTCAACTATGGCGCGATTGGCGCTGTAATCGGGCACGAATTCACCCATGGATTCGACGATCAGGGACGCAAATACGACGCCCAGGGCAATCTTCGGAACTGGTGGACCTCGGAAGACAGCGCGGCCTTTGTCGCCCTGACCGACCGCCTCGTAGAGCAGTACAATGGATATGAGGCCCTTCCAGGGGCTTTCGTCAATGGGCAACTGACCCTGGGCGAAAACATTGCCGATTTGGGCGGATTGACCATTGCGTACTACGCCTACCAAAAGTCGCTCGGCGGAAAGTCCGCTCCAGAGATTCAGGGCTTTACCGGCCCCCAGCGCTTCTTTTTGGGATGGGCAGGGGTCTGGCAGATTTCGTTCAAAGAAGAAACCCTGCGCGACCGACTCATTACGGACTATCACTCCCCGGGCAATTTCCGCGTTATCGGTCCCTTGAGCAATATGAAAGAGTTTGGTGCAGCTTGGTCGTGCACAGCTCCTTCGCCCATGCAACGATCTGGACAGGAACAGATTTCTATTTGGTAAACCCTTGAATCCCGAAATCCTCGTCTTTCTCCACATCCCCAAAACCGCCGGGACCAGTTTTAAGCATCGGTTGCTCGCGGAATATGGAGCCGAAGGCGTCGAAATGGTCTACAAAACCGACGACCGGGTGGCGGGCTTGCGCGAGGCTTGGCAGCGAAAACCCCGGGCCATATCGGGCCATATCAGCATGGCCGATGTCGAAGAGGCCCTCATGCCTATGAATCCCTCCTTGGCGCTGTACACCCTGATTCGGGACCCTCAGTCCCAGGTCGTTTCCCATTTTTTACATCGGATTCGCGGGCAAACGCTCACGACCGCGGAACGGCACAGGGCATTCGAATCGTTTTTGAACGAGCCCCGGGGCCGAAATGTTCAAAGTCTGCTGCTCAGCGGTTTACCCAGAATTGCTTGGCCCGAAGCCGAACCCGAACGCATTTGGAATGAGGTGTTGGAACGACTGCCTCGGTTTCGCTGTTTGGGCACCACCGAACAATACGCCCAATCGCTGGCCGTGGTCCGGGCCCAGCAGGGATGGGCGAGGCGGAAAGCAGAACACCGAAACCCCGTGCGCCAATCCGACTGGGTGGCCGAACTCCATGAGCGCTATGCGGGGCGCATTGCCGAACAGAACCTGCTCGACACGGCGCTCCACACCAGGGTGACAGCTGCGCTGACCGACGCCTTTGGCAGGCTCTCGCCATGGAGGCGGTGGTGGGGATAGGGTCAGTGCAGAACGCTGAGCCGGACGGCCTCAACCTGGCCCGACTCCATCCAAACCCGAAGCGTATAGATGCCGCTCGGAACCCCGTTCAACGCGGCAGTATTCGACGAAAACTGAGCCACCACGCGGCCTGCGGAGTCGTACAACCGCATGGTTTGAACCCGTTCTGCGGATCGAACTTCAAAGACATCGCGCACCGGATTGGGCACTACACTCAAGAACGCGTCTGCTTTCGAGTCGGTATCCCAAAGGGTTTCTGCATCGGTGCGCACCCCAACCCAATAGGCCGGAGCGAATTCCGCCCCTGCCAACGAGAACAAAGCCGCTCGGCCTTGATTCGCCCCAGGGGGCTGATCGGTTCCGGGCATGCCCACCAGCATCAAGTCTGCATCGATGGCCAAGGCTCCGCCGAAGAGCTCCTCTGGGTTGCGCGCCGAGTAGACTTTGAGCAAAACGGGGGGCTGCTGGGGCTGGGCCCAGCGGTATAGATAAACTTCCCCACCCCCCGGTGCGTCAGGTGCCCCGATGGCGAGCCATTCCCCCCTGAGCGCCACCGACTTGCCAAAACCCGAACCCGAAGCACCGTCGCGTTTGACCGTGACCACAATCCAGCGGTGGATACCGCGTCGAAAACAGGTAACCTCCCCTCCACCTTGGGGCGCACCCACGGCCATTTTCTGCCCATCGAGCGCGATGGAGGTGCCAAAACGCGCTCCAGCCGTTCGCTGGGGCGAGGTGATTTTTTGGGTCTGAACCCAACCGGCTGGGCGCATGGCAAACACATAGGCGGAACCCGCATCGGTGCGTGTAAACAACCCATTGGTATCCTGATCTTCGAAGGGCGCTCCAATCACCAAAGTAGTGTCGAGCAGCCCCAGCGCCGTTCCAAAGCCATCGCCTGCAAAGCGGTCGGAGGCGACCAGCTTCTGGACCCCCGCCATTCCGGTTGCAGACCCAAAGACCGCCCCCGCGTTCGACCGAACGGATTGTCCTGAAGCATCCCGATCGTGACCCGGGGCCCCAACTGCCCAGGTGCTGCCGGTGCGCGCCACGGCCGTTCCAAACCCGTCGCCCGCTTGCACACCAGTGGGGCGCAACTTCTCCACTTCTGACCACTGCCCCAGTTCATTGACTGCAAAAGTGTAGGCGGCACCGCTGCCATTTTCCTCCGGGGCACCAATCAAAGCATAGGGTTCCGAGAAGTCCACCGATTGTCCGAACCCATCTTGGCCGTCTCGGTCGTCGGCGCGTAGCAAAGCCCATTCGACCCAATCTCCGTTATCGCCTTTGCCAAATACGGCTACCCCACCCATACCGGGCAATTCAGGTCCATCGGTGCTGTCGTGGGCCTCACCATACCGACCGCTCAACCCGGGAGCCCCCACCAAGGCCCAATCCCCTTCCAACACCACAGAGGTACCGATTCGGGCTTCGTGCAGCGAATACGGACTGAAGAAACTCAGCAGGGCCGTGTCTGAAGGGGGGCAATCGACCTCCACATACACACTGTCGCGGGTGCGCTTTCCAAACTCGTTCTCGACCTCCACCCAATACGTCCTCGTTTGCCGTGCAGCAATGCGTTCGGCCGTTTCGCCTGTGCTCCAAAGCGCCACCGAATAGGGGCCCGAAACGCCCAGCGAGTCGCCTTCAATCCAGCACAACTGCAGGCTGTCCGGGACCACATCGGCCTCGAACGAATGGCTCGGAAGCGCCATTTTTCGGGTGGTCAAAACGCGAAATTCCCCAGGGGCCAAGGCGAGGTTGTAGTTCGTACTGCCCAGGATCACACTGTCTTGGCGAAGGACATCGTACCATTTGCCGGCCACGGGCATGTTGAGAAAGGCGTTTTGGCCCACCACATCGGTATTGGCGGCCACCATCACCTTCGAGCTCCCGTTTTCGAGCGAGACATTTTTAACCAATCCCGCCATATTGAATTGGGTAGGATCGTTTCGAAAGGCCTGTTCGTGGGTTTTGAGGTAAATCAAATCGCGGAAATCCGCGAACAACTGACGGCGGGCCGGGTCGTCGGCATAGTCCCAGCGAATGGGTTTGTTGGCCAAACGACAGGAAGAAGAAAGGGTTCCATCGGGGCAATAGTCAATCGAGTAGTCGTAGCCCAATTCCCCGAATTGCCAGAACATTTTGGGGCCGGGAACCGCCATCAATAATGCCATAGATAGCCCGGCCCGGGCAATGGCGGTGGCGCTGTCTTGCACATTGTGACCCGCCCAGGCATTTCCAAAAGTGAGATTGCCACGCACCACTCTGTCCTGATCGTGGCTTTCAGCATAGGCCACCAAATTCTTGGCCCACCATCCCCGATTCGCGGCCAAGGCTCCGCTCAAGTTGCTCGCCCATCCCTTGGAGGCCTGTCCAAAGTCGTAGTGCATATCGCCCCACAGCATGAATCCCAGATTCGAAAGGGCTGCTTCTTCGCTGTTGTCGGAAAAGTGCTCCAAAATGAGATACGCTCCGGGCGCCATCGACCAGATGTAGTTTCCGTAGTCGGCGAGCCGATTGATCCGGTTCTGGTCGTAGGCATTCCAAGCCCCGACATTGCCGAGGGTGTTGTTCTGCGTAAACCCCTTGCTCAAATCGAAGCGAAAGCCATCGACCCGGTATTCTTCGATCCAGTGCTTGAGGACTTTTTTACAGAAAACCTGTGTCGCCGGGCTTTCGTGGTTGAGGTCGTAGCCCACGCTAAAAGGGTGTTTGTCGATAGGGTTCATCCACGGGTTGTAGGCGGCTGGCCGATTGTTGACCGCATCCCAATACATTCGCGCCAACGGGCTTTGACCAAACTGGTGGTTGAGGGTGATGTCGAGGATAATCGCGATGCCCTTCTTGTGGCACTCTTCGATAAAGCGCTTGAGATCGTCGGCGGGTCCGTAGTACTTGTCGGGGGCCATCATAAACATCGGATTGTAGCCCCAGCTCTCGTTGCCTTCGAATTCCATGACGGGCATCAGCTCGATGGCGTTGATGCCGAGGCTGTCGAAGTAGTCTATGCGCTGGATCAAGGCGTTCCAGGTGTGGGCCGCATCAAAGTCGCGCACTAATAATTCGTAAATCACCAGATCGCGTTGGTCGAATCGGTTGAATTGGACATTGGGATCCCAGTTGAAGCCAATGGATGAGGTCTTGAAAACGCCCACGGGATAGTTCTGCCCGGCGGGATACGCGGGTCGGTTGGGAAAGGTGCTCGAACTGATAAAGTTGTCGTTCCACGGATCGAGCACCAGGGTCGAATAGGGGTCGGCCACGCGAATGCCATCGACGTCGTATTGAAATCGGTACGAAATCGAAGGGCTGAGGTTGTCGAGTTGGAGCCAAAAAAACTGCCCTCCTGGATCGGGGTGCATTCGATAGGCCGGGTCAATTTGCCAGTTGTTGAAATCGCCCACCGCATAGACCGCGTTCTTGCCCGGAGCCCGCAGTTGGAGGTGGACCGAGGTTGGAGACAGGATGGTGATGCCCTCTTCTCGCCCTTCCGGCACTGGGATAGGCAAACCCGCCGGAACGTTGTACCACACCGTATCTCGATGGTTCTGACCTGCATAGAACGCGTTGAACACCAGGGTATGGAGGCCAGGCAGGACTCCGGTAAAATCGAGGGTTGTCGACAAGAATTTGCGGTTGGGGTGTTGAACCAAGGGTTGACCATCCCACTCCAACGACAGCGCACTGAGCTCTGAGGCCTGTCCAATCACCTCGATAGCCGATTGACCGACCTGTACGGTACCGCTGCCCCCATGCGTAATGCCCGAGACGAAGGGACCCGAGTAAGCCGGGATAAAAAAATCGCCCCCCCCGAATTCTCTACCAACCAAACTCCCGGTTGTGTTGCGAAAGACCATGGCCAAACTCTGGAGTGTCTCGCCCTGTGGAAGACCATAAAAACTGCGGATGTGCAAGGTCTTGGAGTGTCGATGGTTCCCGAGCTGGGTCATCAACCCATTCGGATCGTGCACCCCCCAGTTGCCTACAACGTGCTGCCACCAACCGGGATTGGGGCTGAGGTTGGTGATGAGCCCGGTATGCACGTAGACCGGGCTCTGTCCAGTCAATGCTGCATTGCCGAGTGCCGCGTTGTAGCGAACCTCGATGGTATCGTCGGCATTGAACCACTGGGGAACGATTTCTACGGCCTGGGCGAAGAGACCCTGAGGCAAAACCACCGCGGCGAATAGAATGTATAGATGACGCATGTAGAAAGGGTTAGGACTTGTCAGCGTGAAGATAAGAGAAAGTTTGTTAGTGTACATCCTACACCTATTAAAAATGTATTCGGGTCTCGATCTTTACACAATGTTGTGGAATCCACCCGACGGAGTCTTGGGGACCGGTTTGAGTTCGGGGCGCACCCGCTATGCCCCAACGCCGAGTGGATTCTTGCACGCGGGCAACATCGCTTCGTTCCGATTGACCCATCGGCTGGCCCGAGAAAGCGGAAGACACATTCTGTTGCGCATCGACGACCTCGACCAGGAGCGGAAACGCACTGTTTATGTGGAAGATATATTTAAATCCCTCAAACGAGAAGGGCTGGATTGGGATCTGGGACCAGCCGATCCAGACGATTTTGAAGCCCATTGGAGTCAGGTACATCGCTTGGATTTATACCATGCCGCCTTGGAGGTGCTTCAAAAAAAAGGATGCTTGTTTGCGTGCCGTTGCAGCCGTTCGTTGAGCGGATCAGCGCAATGCACCGGGGATTGTGCATCAAAGTCTTTTCCCTTCGACGATGCCGAAGTATCGTGGAGACTGAAGACCCCCATTGAAACGGAAATGCTCCCCCAGTGGCCCGGTGGAACGGAAGTGCACCCATGGCCGTCTTCGATGAAGGCACCCATTTTGAGGCGGAAGGATGGCTTGCCTTCCTATCATCTGGCCACGGTGGTCGACGATGTGTGTTTCAGTGTCGATCTCATCGTGAGAGGGATGGATTTGATCGAGTCGTCCCTGTTGCACCGTTATTTGGCACGCTTGCTCGATGAACCGCGCTTTGAGCGCATTCGGTTTGTCCACCACGATCTGGTGCTCGATGCCCGGGGTTGCAAACTGAGCAAATCGGGCGCTCCCCTCGAATGATTAGGGGTATTGCCTTCTTGCATCAGACCACCGCGTTCCATCACAAACCATAAAAAAGAAGCCGTCTCAATACTGGGGCGGCTTTTTTATTTGATATAATGGTTTGATTATTTGTTGTTTAGTGTTCTTTTTATTATCTTTAGGTATTGATTATCAACAAGATGGATTATCGTTTTAAGGAATACAATCAGC
>WGMI01000041.1 GCA_016125155.1 bacterium | reverse complement strand
TAAGGAAATCCGAGAATTGCTCAAGGCGGCTGTAGAACGGATGGGCGGATTTGAGGGCCAAGGCAAGAATCGGAAAATTCCCAAAGGGGCATTTTTTTCCACCAATGAGCATGGGGAAAGACTTCCCTTGGTATTTCTACCAAATCGCAAGGGTGGTGATCCCGTTCCAGTGCTTAAAGTGCGGATGAGGCGGAATTTGACGAATGCGGTTGATTTGCATGCTGATCAGAGTCAGTTTGTTAACCCCAATAATAATCATCATATTTTAATTTATGAAGATGTGCATGGTGAATGGCAAGAAGAAATTGTGAGTTTTTGGGAAGCTGTAGAACGAAAAATCCAGGGATTGGAGGTCTACAGATTGCCGGCTGATGGGATGAAGATTTTGTATGTTCTCGAGGAGAATCGTTTCTTCAAAGTACATCCAAAATGGTTCCGGAAGCAGAAGGAGAATTATAACTCTGACGAGGAGGTGTTGGTCCGAGTTCAAAATATTTCTTCAAACGACTACCTCTTTCGACACGTTAATGCAGCCACGAGGCTCGATGAGTCCGAGGAGTTGAGAGTTTCGTCTTTAAAGCGTCTAAAAAAAGTACATCCGATTGAAGTGGGTCTAAATGTTTTGGGGAAAAAGTGATAAAGTAGTATTAGACTTTTGTTAATGAGAGGACTCATTTAAGGGTAAAATTTCTGCTTTTCATCCGTCAACGTTGTGAATTGATTGGAAGGAGTTCTTTGATACATTTCGATGTGAACCTTCGGGGACGCGAATGGGGTTGTGAATTGATTGGAAGGAGTTCTTTGATACATTCCTCTGAGTTTACATACACTTCCATCAGCTGTTTTGAATTGATTGGAAGGAGTTCTTTGATACATTAATCTGTATGCAGCCTGTTCAGTACTTGACGTTGTGAATTGATTGGAAGGAGTTCTTTGATACATTTGGTCGGATCGGTCGAACTGGTCGAATGCGGTTGTGAATTGATTGGAAGGAGTTCTTTGATACATTTCACTTTGACCTTCAATGTGCTTTCCTTTGTTGTGAATTGATTGGAAGGAGTTCTTTGATACATTTGGACGGTAGAAAAAAAAGACAAATACGATGTTGTGAATTGATTGGAAGGAGTTCTTTGATACATTTATGAATTCGTCTCCTGGTGCAGTTGAGGGTTGTGAATTGATTGGAAGGAGTTCTTTGATACATTTGGCGTTTCAATTGACGTTGGCGCTCTAAGGTTGTGAATTGATTGGAAGGAGTTCTTTGATACATTTGTTGACCTATGACATCTGCTGAGGTGGGAGTTGTGAATTGATTGGAAGGAGTTCTTTGATACATTTGTCTGCCAATTAGTGAATATCTGTCCCTTGTTGTGAATTGATTGGAAGGAGTTCTTTGATACATTAATAAGTGGCTCGCCGAAGACCGCTCTGCGGTTGTGAATTGATTGGAAGGAGTTCTTTGATACATTTGGTGTAGATGAGTCTATGGTGTTGACGTAGTTGTGAATTGATTGGAAGGAGTTCTTTGATACATTGATGGCAGCTTGAAGTACCGCGCCGTATGGGTTGTGAATTGATTGGAAGGAGTTCTTTGATACATTTGGACGGTAGAAAAAAAAGACAAAGACGCTGTTGTGAATTGATTGGAAGGAGTTCTTTGATACATTAAGGTGGGCGATGCGCGGCTTCGCCGAAACGTTGTGAATTGATTGGAAGGAGTTCTTTGATACATTCCGCCGTGGCGCGTCAAGGCTACGGGCTTGGTTGTGAATTGATTGGAAGGAGTTCTTTGATACATTGTTCACAAATCTAGCCAACCCGACAATTCAGTTGTGAATTGATTGGAAGGAGTTCTTTGATACATTAGGGGGAGTTGAAAAAGCATACGCGATTCTGTTGTGAATTGATTGGAAGGAGTTCTTTGATACATTAAGTTGTATGAGGGGAGCACCGTCGTTTTTGTTGTGAATTGATTGGAAGGAGTTCTTTGATACATTTTATTTCGGGCACAACGCTCAGGCGTTTGGGTTGTGAATTGATTGGAAGGAGTTCTTTGATACATTCTCAATCTCCTTGTTCCACACTGTCCAGCGGTTGTGAATTGATTGGAAGGAGTTCTTTGATACATTCGAACTATAAAACACCCCCCTGCGGTCATAGTTGTGAATTGATTGGAAGGAGTTCTTTGATACATTCACGACCCCAACGCGCACTTCAACGCGAGCGTTGTGAATTGATTGGAAGGAGTTCTTTGATACATTGCTACGGTCGACGTTACATTCCAAATTTCAGTTGTGAATTGATTGGAAGGAGTTCTTTGATACATTTCGGTTGGTTATAAGCTGATTAAGGCCACTGTTGTGAATTGATTGGAAGGAGTTCTTTGATACATTGCACTTATCGGTGCTGAGCGCACCTATATGTTGTGAATTGATTGGAAGGAGTTCTTTGATACATTGCGGTCGGTCAACACAAGTACACGTTTCCCGTTGTGAATTGATTGGAAGGAGTTCTTTGATACATTCACTTATCGGCGCGGAGCGCACCTATATGGTTGTGAATTGATTGGAAGGAGTTCTTTGATACATTGCCACGGTCGACGTTACATTCCAAATTTCAGTTGTGAATTGATTGGAAGGAGTTCTTTGATACATTAATCGGCAATATCGCATCGGTATACGCCATGTTGTGAATTGATTGGAAGGAGTTCTTTGATACATTGACGCAAAGCGTTGGAACCGTTAACGCGCGGTTGTGAATTGATTGGAAGGAGTTCTTTGATACATTTTCCGCTTTCGTGCAGTCATTGTCGATAAAGTTGTGAATTGATTGGAAGGAGTTCTTTGATACATTCCAAATCGCCCCTCGCGTGCGCGTGCGTGTGTTGTGAATTGATTGGAAGGAGTTCTTTGATACATTTATTTGTAACAAAGCTCAATGATGAATTGCGTTGTGAATTGATTGGAAGGAGTTCTTTGATACATTTCGCCGTCGGCGTTGTACCCTCGTTGGCTGGTTGTGAATTGATTGGAAGGAGTTCTTTGATACATTGACATTTCGTTCGAAAAAGACATGATTGACGTTGTGAATTGATTGGAAGGAGTTCTTTGATACATTGCCCAGCCGACCTCTTCCCCTCGCCATATAGTTGTGAATTGATTGGAAGGAGTTCTTTGATACATTGGTAACTACGTTGGAACTTACCCAGATGTGTTGTGAATTGATTGGAAGGAGTTCTTTGATACATTAAATCACAGACAGCACCAGTGCCGCCGCCGGTTGTGAATTGATTGGAAGGAGTTCTTTGATACATTGCACTTATCGGTGCTGAGCGCACCTATATGGTTGTGAATTGATTGGAAGGAGTTCTTTGATACATTCGGTGTTAGAGCAGTTGTCGATTGAAGGAAGTTGTGAATTGATTGGAAGGAGTTCTTTGATACATTGAATCGTGGCACGCGGAACGATTTTTGTCCGTTGTGAATTGATTGGAAGGAGTTCTTTGATACATTCGTGGCAGGCGAATATGGGACAAACACCATGTTGTGAATTGATTGGAAGGAGTTCTTTGATACATTCCTCCTGTTATCATCGCGGCGATGGTGACTGTTGTGAATTGATTGGAAGGAGTTCTTTGATACATTTTTACGGTAAACACTTTAGACCCATCGGGTGTTGTGAATTGATTGGAAGGAGTTCTTTGATACATTTGGCTAAATTTACAGACGTTACCTGCCTAGTTGTGAATTGATTGGAAGGAGTTCTTTGATACATTACGCCATCAAGGCAGGTAACGACTCTTTGGGTTGTGAATTGATTGGAAGGAGTTCTTTGATACATTCACCATTGAAGGTCGCCGGTCAACGCGCTCGTTGTGAATTGATTGGAAGGAGTTCTTTGATACATTGCCAATATCCGCATCATGCACACACCAGAGGTTGTGAATTGATTGGAAGGAGTTCTTTGATACATTTGGTAACAATTTGATAATCACCGCGTTCGAGTTGTGAATTGATTGGAAGGAGTTCTTTGATACATTACCAAGTTCACTAAGTAATTAGAGAACAGGGTAGTGGACGGTGTTTAGGGAAAGGAAAATCGCTTCCATGCGGCAAAGGTTGGCCCTTGGTTGTTTAAATTTCCCAAGTCTGAGTCGGTGCTTGCGCTTCGGTTAGAAGAGCTCGAGTTGTTTGGGCTGATCCCATTGGGGAGCGGTAGAGCCAGCGCTAAAGTTGACCATTTCGCCAAATTGCTTGTCCGTAATCCGAAAGATGCTGACGTGGCCCTCCGGCGGAATGAGTCTTTTGACCCAATTTTCATGCTTATTGGCAGCCTCTGCGCTGGGGCAATGCCGGGTGTAGACTGAGAATTGTTTCATTATGAAACCATCTTCAATCAAGTACTTCCTAAAACGCGCAGCGCGTCGCCGTTCGGGTTTGGTCAGCACGGGCAAATCGAAAATCACAAATAGCCACATAATTCGGTAGTGATTTAGGCGCATGGTTTTGGATAGTTTATTTTCCGAAGCGTGCCCAAATAGGCCTTCCGCAAACTCGCCGTAGTACGTGTTAAGGCCAGCATCAATGGACTGGTTTCGTTCGAGAAAAAGGCATCCACTGTAAGGACTTCGAGTAGCCTGGCTTTCACCTCTTTGGTCAAATCTTCCAGGTTGTGATCTTTCAGCCACAATTCATACACTATACGGTCCACAAAAGGCCGGTAGGGTTCCATCACATCATCTGCCAAACAGAAGCTGTTGTACTTGTTTTTATGGTGAATTCCAATCGCTGGTAATAAGCCCGAACCGACCAGCGAACGAGCCACCGCTGCCCTCAGAACCGCATATCCATAGTTGAGGGCATTGTTGGGCGCTTCGCCAAATCGTTCTCGTTTAAAATCAACGTCTTCGAACAGCAAAGCCCAGTATTTTTTGGCGGCTCGACCTTCCAATCCCTCGGGATCTCCGCTGCGGACTTCTTTAGCCATAAAATGCAAAGCCTCTGTAGGCTTGCCCATTTGCTCCAAAATCAAAGCCTGATTCAGAATTTTGGCTTTGACCGTTTGTTGCCACAATTGCTTCTTCAACGGTTCCGAGGCATTCAATTGCGCCCTATAACTTTCTGTCTCTGTCGAATGCGCGTTCAGTGGTAACATAAAGGCCTTCGGATAGTAATCGTCTCCGATCAAAACCACCGCACAGTTGTTTTCCGCCATCAGCGTCAACACACTTTGGGTATAGGTCAATTGCGGATGTTCAAAAACCACAAGGCCGATGTCTTCCATCGGGACCGAACGCTCTTCCTCTATATCCTTGAAGCGAACAATCAATTGCTTCAGACGCGTGTTCAAATGCGCAGGTCTCGAAAAGAGAATCGTCTTTTTAATCACGGTGTTGATAACTTTTTAGGCCGACATGCAAATAGCTTGCCACCAACCCAATAAGAATCAAATCCTCTGAGTTAAACCCCTTTAAACGTCCTCCGATGCAAGGGACTCGGTCCGTGTTGGATCAGCGCACGGCGGTGGGCAGGGCTGGGGTAGCCTTTGTTCGAATCCCATTGGTAGTACGGAAAGCGCTCGTGGGCTTCGAGCATCCATCGGTCCCGGGCCGTTTTGGCCAAAATGGACGCCGCCGCAATGCTTTGGTAGAGCCCATCGCCCTGTACAATACACCGATGCGCAATCCCCAAAAAAGGCCGAAACCGATTGCCATCGACCAACAGTAGTTCGGGAACGGGGCGCAGCGATTCCACCGCCGTATGCATCCCATCGAACACCGCCTGCAGAATATTGACCCGGTCGATGTGCGCAGCCTCGAGGTGGACCACCGCCCAGGCCCAGGTCTTTTCCTTGATTTCTGCCTCCAATCGTTCCCGCTGGTCCGCACGCAATTGTTTGCTGTCGTTGAGCCCCAGGATCGATCGATCGGCCCGGAGCACAACCGCCCCCACCGTTACCGGCCCCGCCAAACACCCGCGACCTGCCTCGTCCAGACCGCACTCCCGCTCCAGACCCGCAAACGAAACCCGAAGTTCAGCCCCGCGCATAGCGATCGATCAAGTCGCTGAGATTCTTGGCCGATCGGTCCCAGGAATAGGACTCTAGGCGGTTTTTAGCCTTGTAATCAAATTGTTCCGGACGGCTTTGCTCAAGCAACAGCATATGTTCCGCCCATCCGTCTACATCGGTCGGATCGGCATACAGCCCCGCATCGCCCCCCACCTCGGGCAGCGACGTACGGTCGGAAGCCACCACCGGAGTTCCCATGGCAAACGCTTCCAAAATCGGCAATCCAAATCCTTCGAACCAACTGGGAAAGAGCAAGGCCCGGGCCCCTTTCAGCCAACCCAATTTTTCCGCTTCGCCCACCCATCCCAGGACCCGAATCGACGATCTGTGCCGATGCGCAGATAGAAGGCGCTCGAATTCGGGGGCGTAAAACCGAAATGGCTGGCCCGCAAAAACCAATTCAGCCTTGCCGCCACTTTCTCGATAGCGCGCAAAAGCCTTGAGCGCCATCTCGGGATTTTTCCGGGGATGCAAGGCACCCAACATCAAGAAGTACGGGCGGCGTGCGGCCAAAAGCACCTCTGCAGGGTGCGCAGCGTAAAAGGCATCCGGAAGAGCGGGGGGCAGCACATGAACGCGTTCCGGTGACAGAGAATAGCGCACGATCAGGTCATGTTTGCAGTCCTCTGAAACGGTCAAGACCGCCGCCGCCCGGCGCGCCAACAAGGGACTCCGCCTGCGGTAGTGCTCTGCCAGCGCCTTGGGCAAATCTTGCGGACGGTGTTCGAAGGCCAGATCGTGAAGGGTCACCAATTGCGGTACATCGGATTGTTTCAGCCCATGCCCTTCGGGGCTGTAGAACACATCGGGATGGAGGGTGCGCACCGCCCCGCTCAGGCTCCGGTCGAACCACCACGTCCACAGCCAGCGGTGCCGGGTAATCGGGAACAAAACCTGTTGATGCGCATTCGGAAATTGGTACCGTTCCCATCCCTTGTATCGGTCGAAGAAGAGTTGAAAATCGGCCTCGGGACGCATGGCTAAGAGCCGCCGTATCATATGATCGGCATAGACGCTGATGCCTTCCTGTTTTCCAAACAACAACGGCCGGGCATTGACGGCAATCTTCATTCCCATAGTCCTAGACCGTAAAAATGCGGCATCTCGGCGCGTTCTACGGTGTCATACAACCCCATTATCCCTTGTATGCCATCCAACCAACCAGCCCGAGGCACATCAGCACACTCAGAATCACATTCGCAACCGCCCAATCCCAACGCCCTTGCTGAAGGAGCGAAACCGTCTCGACCGAAAACGTCGAAAACGTCGACAGCCCTCCGCAAAAACCGATGACCAACAGGGCATGCTTGAACGAACCCATCGAAAACCCCCAACCGTGCATCAGCCAACCGGCCACCATGCAGGCCACCCCATTGGCCACAAGGGTGGGCCATGGAAATCCGGACGAAAAACCCAATTTGAGTGCGCCCAGCGAAATGCCATACCGGAGCACGCTGCCCAAACCTCCTCCTAAAAAAACCCAGAGCGCGTTCATCTCAACTCAGGAAGCGTTGGTTGCCGGGTTGATGCGAACGTACAAACCGGAAACGAGTCGGGCCAATCCCATCCCCAACCCCAAGCCCAAGACGGCCCCTCCAAGGACATCGCCGGGGTAGTGCGCGCCCAGATAGACCCGGCTCAAGGACACCAAAAACGCCCAACCAAAGACCCACCGCAGCGACCTGAGCCGGGCCAGGTTTTCGGCATGGGGACGGATCCCAGCCGACCAGGCGTACAACAGCCCCGCCAAGCCAAAGGTGTTGGCTGCATGCGATGAAACAAAGCCATAAGCACCCCCGCAGCCATCGGGCAAGCGAAGCCGGAGCACCTCCAAATGGCAGGGCCTCGACCGTTTGAAAACCTCTTTAAACGCGTGTACCGAAGTTTGATCGGTGGCCACCACACAGAGCACCATCGCCCCCATAATCCAAAAAAACGCCTTGGGCTCGAGGTTTCTCCACAGCAACACGAGCATAAGCCCATAAAAAGGAAGCTGGGTCCAAGTGCCGCTCAGAAACAGGGCCAAGGGATCCCAGGTCGAATTGCCCAGCCCGTTGACCCACAGCAGGGCCTTGGTATCGAACGCATTCAGCGTTTCCAGCCACCCTACTACCGTTTCAGCCATGCAGCGCCTCCCAGAGGGCGTCTTTGAGTTCGTCGAGGCCTTGTTGGGCTACGGAGCTTATAAACAGCGCCTTAAATCCCATGTTGGCCTGCATCTCAGCCTGTAGCTCTGCGTCCAGCAAATCCGATTTCGAAATGGCCACAATCCGTTTTTTATCGAGCAGAGTGGCGTCGTAGGTTCGGAGTTCTTCGAGGAGAATATCGTATTCCTTTTTGGGATCAGGGCTGTCGGCGGGAATCAAAAACAACAAAACCGGGTTGCGTTCAATATGGCGCAAAAACCGCGTTCCCAATCCCTTGCCTTGACTGGCCCCTTCGATGAGCCCCGGAATATCGGCCATCACGAACGAACGGTAGTCGCGGTACCCGACAATCCCCAAATTGGGGACCAGGGTGGTAAAGGGATAGTCGGCGATCTCGGGCTTGGCCGCCGAAACCACAGAGAGCAAGGTCGATTTCCCGGCATTCGGGAAGCCCACCAGTCCTACGTCCGCCAAAATTTTGAGTTCGAGGACCACATCGCCCTCTTCGCCTTCCTCTCCCGGCTGCGCAAAACGCGGAGTTTGGAACGTGGCCGATTTAAAATGGACGTTGCCCAAACCGCCCCGGCCGCCTTTTTTCAGGATGCGCTCTTCTCCGTGTTCGGTGATTTCGAGCAGGAATTCTTGGGTTTCTCCATCTCGGGCCACCGTGCCCAAGGGCACTTCGATGATGCGGTCTTCGCCACTGCGCCCGGTCGATTCCTGTTTGCTCCCGCTCCCGCCTTGTCCCGCTTTGATGTGTCGGGTATAGCGCAAATGGAGAAGGGTCCACAAATTGGAGTTTCCGCGCACAATCACATGGCCTCCGCGGCCCCCATCGCCCCCATCGGGACCGCCTTTGGGGATGAACTTTTCCCGCCGCAAATGCGCAGAACCCGGTCCTCCCTTGCCCGAAGCACAGTGAATTTTAACGTAGTCGACAAAGTTGGAAGAAGCCATGGAAACGCGAAATCCGAGGGGTTGTAGGCGAGAAGCCGTCAGGCCAAAATCGGGTCGAGGGCCGTGGTGAGCCGTTCGGTGACCTCGTGGATGCTGCCAATGCCGTTGATGCCAATGTAGCGGCCCATGGCGTTGTAGTGTTGCAAAACAGGCAAAGTCTCCGAACTGTACACTTCGAGTCTTTTGTTGATGACCTCGGGATCGGCATCGTCCGAGCGCCCGCTGCTCTTGGCGCGGTCAAGCAAACGGTATTTCAGTTCTTCCTGGGGTACTTCGAGCGCGACCATGGCCGCCACCCGCTCTTCGCGTCCGGCCAAAAAGGCATCGAGGGCCTCGGCCTGGGCCTTGGTGCGCGGAAAACCATCGTAGACAAAGCCGTGGCCATAGGGGTGGCGTTCTACTTCGTCTTTGAGCATATCGATGGTCACCGAATCGGGCACCAGTTGACCGCGGTCGATGTACGACTTGGCGGAAAGCCCCAAGGGGGTTTCGTTTTTGATGTTGGCCCGGAAAATGTCCCCGGTCGAAAGGTGTTTGAGATCGTAGCGCTGGATCAAAAACGCGGCTTGGGTGCCTTTGCCGGCTCCGGGAGGGCCGAACAGAATCAAGTGGATCATAGTGCTCTTCGCGTTTGAGTGACGGAAATCAAGTCGGTTTCGACCGTTCCAATGCAGGGGGCAAAGTACGGCATTGAATTGCGAAGGTGAACGAGAGGGTCATGAAGCAGGCGGGCTTGTCGCGTACTTTTGGAGCAATCCAAAACCGAGCGGATGAAGGCATATGCGGTCATCATGGCGGGGGGCATTGGCAGCCGTTTTTGGCCCATGAGCACCGCTTCCCACCCCAAGCAGTTTCACGATGTGCTCGGCACGGGCGAATCCCTACTCCAGCAGACCTATCGCAGACTGAGTGGATTGTGCCAACCCGAGAACATCCTCGTGGTCACCAATCAGCAGTACGTCGGCCTCGTGGCCGGGCAGTTGCCCGGTCTCCCAGCGCACAACATCTTGAGCGAGCCGAGCCGGCGCAATACCGCCCCATGTTTGGCCTATGCCGTCGCCAAAATCGGGCGCAGAGACCCGAATGCCACCATGGTGGTGTGTCCCTCCGACCATTTGGTCACCAAGGAAGAAGAATATCTCCGGATTTTGGGGCGTTGTCTGGATGCGGCGTCGACCAGCCAGGAGCTGTTCACGCTGGGCATCAAGCCCAACCGACCCGATACGGGCTATGGATACATCCAGTTTGGAAGCGATACCCTGCCGGGTTTTGACGACATCCACACGGTGCGCACCTTCGCGGAAAAGCCCGATTTAGAGAACGCCATCGCGTTTTTCGAGTCGGGGGAATTTCTTTGGAATGCCGGGATTTTTGTGTGGAGCGTTGGGGCCATCCGGACCGCTTTGCAACGGCATATGCCCGAGCTCATCGCCTCGTTCGACCAGGGAATGGGGGTTTATGATACCCCGGAAGAAGAGGCCTTTGTGGCCGAAGTGTATTCGAGCGCCGAAAATCAAAGCATTGACTACGGCATCATGGAAAAGGCCGACAACGTCTATGTGTTGCCCGCCGAATTTGGCTGGAGCGACCTCGGTACCTGGGGCTCGTTGTACGAGCACAAGACCAAAGACGACAAAGGCAATGCGGTGATTGCGCCCAAAGCCCTGCTCTACGATTGCGAAGGCACCATTGTGCGGGCTCCGGCTCACAAAATAGTGGTCTTGGAGGGCTTGACCGATTTTATTGTCGTTGACGAAGGGGACCGCTTGCTCGTTTGCCACCGACACAACGAGCAAGCCATCAAGTCGTTTGTCAACGATCTGCGGATCCGTTTCGACGAAGACCATGGTTGAACCCACCGCTATGCCACCCGATTCGAGACCTTCTCGGGCCTCGGCGCTGTGGAAACTGCTGAGGCAGACGTTCGACATTACGGACAACGCTTCTCCCGAGGCCACCATGGAGGGCATTCAGCGCGACATTGACTTTAAAGGGTTCAATGTCTGGATTCTGATTCTGGCCATATACATTGCCTCGATAGGGTTGAATGTCAACAGCACGGCGGTCATTATTGGGGCCATGTTGATTTCTCCTTTGATGGGGCCGATTATGGGGATTGGGTTGTCTTTGGGCATCAACGACTGGCCCAACCTAAAGCGCAGTTTTCGGTCGCTGTCGATCGCGGTGGTGGTCTCCCTGATAACCTCTACGTTGTATTTCAGCATTACCCCCCTCGACGATGCCCAGTCGGAATTGCTCGCGCGCACCCAGCCCAATATTCTCGATGTTTTTATCGCTTTTTTCGGGGGATTGGCGGGCATTTTGGCGGGATCGCGCAAGGAAAAGAGCAATGTGATTCCGGGTGTGGCCATTGCCACAGCGCTCATGCCTCCGCTGTGTACGGCGGGCTTTGGCCTGGGAACCGGGCAATGGAATTTCTTCTTCGGGGCGTTTTACCTCTTCTTGATCAACGCGACCTTCATCAGCATTGCAACCTTTTTGGTGGTGCGCTATTTGAAATTTCCGCTCGCCCAGTGGACCGACGAGCGCACCCGGAAGCGGACATCGGGCTGGTTGAGCCTGTTGACCGTGTTGATGATCGCCCCCGCGGTGTGGTTTTTCTACATCGCCATCCAGCAGAGCATTCTCGACCGACGGCGACAGCGGTTTGTTCAAGAAGTGGTGGTTTACGAAGGTACCACGCTGGTTCGCGAACGGGTGATTCGCATCCCCGGGTCAGGAGATCAACTGGAATTGGTACTCTTGGGCAAACCCGTACCTTCCTCTGAGTTGGAGCGCTGGCAAGGAGAATTGGGTCGCTATGGGTTGCCTCAATGGAAGTTGTCGGTGATCCAAAACGGGAGCGAAACCGATTTTGAGTCCCTTTCGGCAGACGAGGTCTTCACGCAATACCTCGAAATGCTGCGCATCAACGAAACCCTTGAAAAAAAGTTATCTGCCATCGAACAAGATCGCGCTCGTAAAGATGTTCGCCCCGTGGTGGCCGAACTCAAGGCCCTTGAACCCTATCTGCTCGAGGTCAGTTTTGCCCGAAAAATCCGCGCCCGAGATGCCCAGGTCGATACCGTGGAAATCGTGGAATTGCAGTGGGCGGGCAACGTCGGGTCGAGGGAGCGGACCAAGCGCAATTCGGCTTTGTCGCGATTTCTCGCACAGCGGTTGGGCAAAGACACGGTGGTGGTGGAATAGCCCGATCGGGAGGGCTATGGTGAACGTTGCCTTGTTTCGCGAATTCCGCGACGCACTGGAGTTCGGCCAAAGGCCGATGTATTTTGCATTGTTTAAATACCGTTTTCCCGCCCATGAGTACTCCGATTCAATGCCCCAATTGCGGCCATTTGTTCGATGCCGAAGAAGCCCTGTCTGGCAAGGTAGAAGCGCATTTCAAGCAGGAATATGAGCGCCGGAGAGAGGAATTGGCCGAAAACTACCGGACGGAGCGCGAGAAACTCCAAGCCCAAAGCCAAAAATTGGAAGCCGAGCGCGAACAGCTCAAACGTCAGCAAGAAGAGCAGCGCGATTTGATCAACAAGGCGCTCGAAGAGAAAAAACAAGCGTGGGAAGCCCAGCAAAAAGCGGCACTGGAAGAGGAAAAGAAGAAATGGGTCAGCGAGGCCCAATCGGCCCAAAACGAGCGCATCAAGTTGCTGGAAGAAGAAAATGCGCGGAAACAGTCCGAGAATTTGGCGCTCAAGCAAAAAGAACTCGAGATGCTGAAAAAGCAACAGGAACTGCGCGACAAAGAGGCGGAACTGCAACTCCAGGTTCAAAAGCAATTGCTCGAAGGCGAGCGCGCCATCGAAGAGAAAATTCGGCAACAGGAGAACGAAAAATTCCTGCTCAAGGAAAAAGAGTGGGCCATAAAGCTCGAAGCCCAGCGCAAACTGGCCGAGGAAATGCAGCGCAAATCCGAGCAAGGGTCGATGCAACTTCAGGGCGAGGTGCAGGAATTGGCACTCGAGGAAGTATTGCAGCGGCAATTTCCCTACGACCGCATCGAGGAGGTACCCAAGGGAATCCGAGGGGCAGATTGCCTTCAGGTGGTCTACAACACCCGCCAGCAGATGTGCGGGAGTATCGTGTACGAGAGCAAGCGCACCAAGCACTTTGCGGGCGATTGGATCGCCAAACTCAAGCAGGATCAGGTGGCCTGCAAAGCCGACATCGCGGTCATTGTGACCGAAACCCTCCCTTCAGACATGCTCCGCTTTGGGCAAAGGGAAGGGGTGTGGATTTGCGGCTTTCACGAAGTAGGCAGCTTAGTGCTGGCGCTGCGCGAAGCGCTGATTCGCACCCAAGACGTCCGTCAAAGTCAGGAAAACCAAGGGGGCAAGATGGAACTGCTCTACCGCTACCTGACGGGCAACGAGTTTCGGCAAACGGTAGAGCGCATTGCCGAAAACTACAAATCGATGACCGAGCAACTCGAAGCCGAAAAGCGCTCCATGCAGCGCATTTGGTCCCAGCGCGAAAAGCAGATTTGGTCTGTACAGGAAAACCTCGTGTCGCTATTTGGGTCGATTCAAGGCATTGCGGGCAAGGAACTCCCGGGAATCCCTCTGTTCGAACTGGGTCCTGGAACCGAAGTCTGAATTCGTTTTGGGGCCATAAAGTCAACCTGCTATCCTCTCGGGGAAGGCTTATTCGTCTCCTGAAAGATGAGGGTCGGGTGTGGCTTTGGCATTTTTCCGCCCATCGGAAGTGTAATAAAAAAACAGCCGGAAGGTGTGGTTGGCGTCGTATTGGTATCCGCTGAATTTCTGTTGGTAGACATACATATAGGCGAGGTCAAACGACCACCCCTTGCCCAGTCTTTGTTGGATGCCCAGCGACAGCCGGTTTTGATCAAAGGGGTTGTACACCACCTCGGGTCCTGTTTGCATGAGGATCTCGTCGGCCACCATCAATTTAGGCGCTTTGGGATTTCGGAATACCGGCACACTCCAACTCATCAAATACCGAAAGCGGTTGGTAAACCGAATCGATCCGGTAGGTACCCCCAACGCGTATTGTTCTACCCAGCGCTGCTCATTGCGAAATCGCTGGAGCAGGTTGTTTTTGCCCATGGGGGTTGACCACTGAAACTGCTGATAGAGGCGGTTTTCGTCGGCAAAGGCCCACGTTCCCGCTTCCGCCCCCGGCACAGCCAACCACATATGTGCATACCCTGCCACGGCATAGGCGCGGGGACCCGTCCAATAGGCCGCCCCGGCCCGGGCAAAATAGAAGCTCGGATCGGCGATAAAGTTGTTGCGTCTTACGTGGAAATCGGCCACAACCCCCCAGCGGTCGCTCAGCCTAGCTGTGCTGTTGACACTGGTCCAGAATTGCGCTTGGTGGTTTACGACCTTTTGGGGTACCTCCGTTTGGGCTTGGACTTCCTGTAGCCCGCACCCCAAAAACAAACCCCAGACCCACAGTGTCCCGGTCGGAATGCGCAGATCAAGATTGCGTCCCGAATGTCCTGACATACAGATCGATGCTGTCCGCGACAATTTCATACGCCTTTTGGCGACCTTGCAGGTCTTCTACGCTTACCTCTTTGTTTTCCAGAGCTTTGTAGTCCTCAAAGAAGCGCTTGATCTCTTTGGAAGTATGCGGAGGCAGGTCGAAAATGTTGTGGATGTGCGATTGAGCCATATCGTTCTGAGCGACAGCAATGATTTTGTCGTCGGCCTCGCCCTGGTCGATCATCCGCATCACCCCGATTACCCGCGCCTGAATCATGCACAAGGGCGGCAATTCGATCGAAGTAATCACCAAGATGTCGAGCGGGTCCTTGTCTTCGCAATAGGTCTGCGGAATAAAGCCATAGTTGGCCGGATAGTGCACCGCCGAATACAGCACCCGGTCGAGCATAATCAGCCCCGTTTCTTTGTCGAGCTCAAACTTCCCTTTGCTGCCCTTCGGGATTTCGATAATGGCGTTGACCACTTGGGGCGCTTCAGGTCCCGTAGGTACCCGGTGCCACGGATGGCTCGATTTCTTTATTGCCTTGGCCATGGTTTCTCGAAATGAGGAAGTTGAATTCGTACTTTCTTAACGACCTGTCATGTCTTCTGGTCTTACCCAGGCATCGTACTGCTCGTTGGTGAGCAAATTGAGTTCGAGCGCGGCTTCGCGCAGGGTTTTGCCCTCTTTGTGGGCCTTTTTGGCAATCTTCGCCGCGTTGTCGTACCCAATGTGGGTGTTGAGCGCTGTGACCAGCATCAGGCTGTTTTCGAGGTGGCGGTTGATCTCGGGCTCGTTGGCTTCGATGCCGCGGGCGCATTTTTCTTCGAACGATCGGCAGGCATCCCCGATCAGCCGGGCGCTTTGAAGCACATTGGCCGCAATCAGTGGTTTGAAGACATTCAACTCAAAGTGACCGTTCGAACCCCCGATGCCCACGGCCACGTCGTTGCCCATCACCTGGGCCGCGACCATGGTGAGCGCCTCGGGTTGGGTGGGGTTGACCTTGCCCGGCATAATGCTCGAACCCGGTTCGTTGTCGGGAATCGAGATTTCGCCGATTCCGCAGCGGGGCCCCGAGCTCAACATACGGATGTCGTTGCCGATTTTCATCAGCGATACTGCGAGCCGCTTCAAAGCCCCGGAGAGTTCGACCATGGCGTCGTGGGCGGCCAAGGCCTCGAATTTGTTCGGGGCGGTCACAAACGGCTTTTCCGTGAGCTCGGCCACTTTTTGGGCCACGAGCACATCGTAGCCCTTGGGGGTATTGAGTCCCGTTCCGACGGCGGTCCCGCCCAGAGCCAGTTCGCGCACCATTTCGAGGGCCGATTTCAACGCCCGCAGCCCATTGTCGAGCTGTTGCACATAGCCGCTGAATTCCTGACCGAGCGTAAGCGGGGTGGCGTCCATAAAATGGGTCCTTCCGGTCTTGACAATGCTCGAAAAGGCCTTCGATTTGGCCAAAAGCGTATCCCGCAACTGCTGAACCCCGGGCAGGGTGTGGTCGACCACCTGCAGGTAGGCCGCAATGTGCATGGCTGTGGGAAATGTGTCGTTGCTCGACTGGGATTTGTTGACGTCGTCGTTGGGATGGAGCACCTTGTGTTCGTCGGTCAGCGCCCCGCCCTGGAGCACATGGGCGCGGTAGGCAATCACCTCGTTGACGTTCATATTGCTTTGGGTCCCCGATCCCGTCTGCCAAATGACGAGCGGAAACTGGTTGTCGAGCTGGCCGGATAGAATCTCGTCGCAGACTTGCCCGATTAAAGCGCATTTTTCGGGGCTCAGCACGCCCAGATCGCGGTTGGCCAGGGCGGCCGCTTTTTTCAGATAGGCAAAGGCCCGGATGATTTCCATCGGCATGCTGGCCTCGGGACCAATCCGGAAATTGTTGCGGCTGCGCTCGGTTTGCGCACCCCAATACACCTGGGCCGGCACCTGTACATCGCCCATGGTGTCGCGTTCAATGCGGTAGTTCATGCGGTTGTGGGTTGGGAGAATCATCGAGATGTCCTCCATTGTAATTCGGGCTCAAAGTTAGACCGCGAACGCGCCTTTTGGTCTATTTTTGGCGCAAAGAACCCACCCCATGTTCGTACAGCTCCTCGGTTTCTTCGCCTTCTTATTCATCCTCCTCATGGGATTTTCCATGTTGATTTTCCTCTCGCTTTTCGTGGGGTATTGGATTACGTTGAACTTTCTTGAAAAGATCAATCCGACTCTGGCCCACAAGCTGATCGGGCACAAGGAAGCCGATCCGTCTTAAGGAACCGTGTGGCTCGAGTCCTGTGTTTCGATGCATCCCATGGCTCGATAGATTCTGTATTTCGATAGATCCTGTGTTTCGATAAGCCCCGTGTCTCAATAGGCATCAGATGTACCCCGTTTTGTTCGGCACCCCGGTTTGATGGTGCGCGCTGGCTCAACCGCCCTTCCCGATCCATCGTCTCAACGCGACGCAGCGCGCCGATCGATGTTGAGCGCTTTGCGGTGGAGTCTTGGGGTCAACGCGGTCTTGACGCTGGTCAAAGGGGCGGCAGCGCATTGGGGTACGTCCGATGCCTTGCTGGCCGACGCCGTGGAATCGTTCAACGATGTCTTGGGTTCGCTGCTGATGCTGGCTGGATTGCGCTATGCCCTGAGGCCGGCCGACGATGACCACCCCTACGGGCACGGTCGGGCAGAGCCCTTGCTGACCTTTGCTGCGGTTTTACTCTTGCTCATTTCGGCGGGCTGGATGACCTGGCACAGCGTGGAGCAACTCCAAAAGCCCCCAGTGCCTCCAGCGGTCTGGACGCTCTGGGTGTTGGGCGGTGTGGTGCTCGTCAAGCAGTTTATATTCAGACGGTTGGAGCGTCAGGCGCGACAGAGCGAAAGCAGTCTGCTTTCGGCCGAAGCCTGGCACCACCGCAGCGATGCGATCAGTTCGGGGATTGCCTTTGTGGGCATTGTACTCGGGGTTGTGCTCGGTCCCCGCTGGGCGGCGGCCGATGATTGGGCGGCGCTGCTGGCGTCGGGTTTTATTGGCTTCAACGCCTGGGTGCTGTTCCGAAGGGCCTTTGGTGAGGTGATGGACGAGCAGGTGCACGGCGATCAGGTCGAGCGGATCCGCGCTTTAGCGATGAAGGTCGAAGGGGTTCGGGGCACCGAAAAATGTAGGGTCCGAAAAACGGGCATGGTTTATTGGGCCGATTTGCATCTGTGGGTGGACGGCCAGCTAACTGTTGAAGAAGGCCACCGCATTGCGCATGCCACGGTCGATCACCTCAAAGCGAATTGGGTAGCGTTGGAATCCGTGCTCGTACACGTCGAGCCGGCTTCTACTTCGGCCGAATAAAAATATCGACCGGGGCTCCGGTCAAGTCGAAGTTGTCTCGGAGCTGGCGCTCGAGAAACCGTCGATAGGGCTCCTTGACGTATTGGGGCAAATTGGCAAAAAAGACAAACTGCGGATGGTGGGTCGGGAGCTGGGTGATGTATTTGATTTTGACATATTTCCCTTTGATCGAGGGCGGGGGATAGGCCTCGATGATGGGGAGCAGGAGCTCGTTGAGCTTGGAGGTGGAAATCCGTGTTTTGCGGCGTTGATAAACGGCCATGCCTTCTTCGAGCGCTTTGAGCAGGCGTTGTTTGGTCAGGGCCGATACAAAGAGCACCGGAATGTCCATGGCGGGTTGAAGGGCTTCGAGCACTCTGGCTTTGAATACGTCGGCCGATTGGGTGTTCTTTTCGACCAAATCCCATTTGTTGACCAGCACGACGACGCCTTTGCGGTTTTTTTCGGCCAGAGAAAAGATGGAGACGTCCTGAGCTTCCATGCCGCGGGTGGCGTCTATGAGTAAAAAGCACACATCGGACGATTCGATGGCTCGGATGCTTCGCATGGTGCTGTAGAACTCGAGGTTTTCGTGCACCTTGGTCTTTTTGCGCAATCCGGCGGTATCTACCAAGATAAAGTCGTGTCCAAATTGTTGGTAGCGCAAATGGGCCGAGTCTCGGGTGGTGCCGGCTACATCGCTTACAATAAAACGGTCTTGACCGGTGAGCGCGTTGATAAAGGACGATTTCCCGACGTTGGGGCGGCCGATGACGGCAAAGCGGGGCAGTCCTTCTTCCAGATCGGGGTCTTCGGTTTCGGGCAGCATCGGGATCAGGGCGTCGAGGAGTTCGCCGGTGCCGCTGCCGTTTTGGGCAGAAATGGTGAAATAATCGCCCAGACCCAGTTCGTAAAACTCGGCCGCGTCGGCTTGGCGGGCGTGGATGTCGACCTTGTTGACCACGAGCAGGACTTTCTTGGTGGTTTTGCGCAGCATCTGGGCAATTTCCCGGTCCATTTCGTGCACGCCTTCGAGGGCATCGACCAAAAAGAGGATCACCGAAGCTTCGTCTACGGCCAGTTCGACCTGTCGGCGAATTTCGCCTTCAAAAATATCGTCACTGCCCACGATGTACCCTCCGGTGTCGATCACCGAAAATTCGACTCCGTTCCAGTCGGAACGTCCGTAATGGCGGTCGCGGGTAACGCCGGCTACGCTGTCTACAATGGCTTCGCGCTTTTGAAGCAATCGGTTGAAGAAGGTCGATTTGCCTACGTTGGGGCGGCCTACGATGGCGATCAAATTGGGCATGCGGTTTCTAAGTCAAAGGGGGGTGGGGCTCAATAGCCGAAGCGCTTGAGGATGCGTTCGTTTTCTCTCCAGTCTTTGGTCACTTTGACGTAGAGGTCGAGGAATACTTTTTTGTCGAAAAAGCGCTCCATTTCTTTGCGTGCGGCGGTGCCGAGGCGGTTGAGGGCTTTGCCTTGAGCGCCGATGAGGATTCCTTTTTGGGAGTCGCGGCTTACGTGAATCAAAGCGCGGATGCTGAGCAGGGCGTTTTCTTCTTTAAAACTCTCGATTTCGACTTCGCAGCTATAGGGAATTTCCTGTTCGTATTGGAGCAGGATTTTTTCGCGGAGTATTTCGCTGGCAAAAAACCGTTCGCTGCGGTCGGTCATGGCGTCGGTGTCGAAATAGGCGTTGCCTTCGGGCAGCAGTTCGATGATGCGCTTGAGGAGGTAGTCGGTTTGAAATCCTTTGAGGGCGGAAATGGGGACGATTTCGGCTTTTGGGAGCCGTGTGGACCAGCTTTGGTTGAGGGTTTCAAGCCCGTATTGATCGAGGGTGTCGATTTTGTTGAGGGCTACGATCAAAGGGGTTTCGGAGCGGGCCAGTCGGTCGAGGAGGTCGGGGTCTTGGTGGGCGATGTCGCCCGGTTCTACGAGAAACAGCAGGATGTCGGCGTCGTCAAAGGCGTCTTTGAGAAAGCCCATCATGCGCTCTTGGAGGGCGTAGGCGGGGCGGATGATTCCGGGGGTGTCGCTGAACACGATTTGGGCCTCTTCGCGGTTCACGATCCCGAATATGCGGTGGCGGGTGGTCTGCGCTTTGTTGGTCACTATGCTGAGCTTTTCGCCGAGCATGGTGTTCATCAGGGTGCTTTTGCCCACATTGGGCCGGCCGAGGATATTGACAAATCCGCTTTTCACGCGGCAAAGGTCGGCATTTCGCGGGGCTTGCGCATTTTTATTGAGCCCCTCGCTTCAATTGTTTCGTTTGCCTTATCTTTGCCCTCCCATATCGCGGGGTGGAGCAGTTGGTAGCTCGTCGGGCTCATAACCCGAAGGTCGTAGGTTCGAGTCCTGCCCCCGCTACGAAAGAAAAAGCCTCTGAATTTCAGGGGCTTTTTTTATTGGGGGTGGGGAGAGGGGGTGCCGGGTTCCTAGGGGCGTGTGATTCAGGAAATAATTCCTGCATTTTGCTATCTTCACTTCGAAATTTGCAGGAATAATGTTGGATCGGCACATCCCAAGACGGGGAGCGGATCGTATTCTCCGATTGCTCGAGCAGTTTCCGGCTGTAGGGTTGGTGGGACCAAGGCAGGTCGGGAAAACCGATTTGGCGCGCAGAGTGCTGGCGCCCGATGCACAGTGCGTCCACCTCGACTTAGAAGATCCCAGCGATTTGCAGCGGCTTTCAGACCCGCTCTTGTACTTCAGTTCGCTTCCCGATGCCCGCTTTGTAATCGACGAGGTGCAGCGCTTGCCAGAGCTGTTCTCCGCCTTACGGGTTGCGATTGATCGCGACCGCCGTCCCGGACGCTATCTATTGTTGGGCAGTGCCTCACCGGAACTCCTTCGTCGATCTGCCGACAGCTTAGCAGGCCGCATCGCCTATGTCAGACTGCATCCGTTTGACCTCAGCGAATTGGCGAGCCAAGAAGATACCCTTCGCCTGTGGAACAGAGGAGGTTTCCCGCTGTCTTTTTTGGCCGCACAAGAGACCCATAGCTGGGAATGGAGACGACACTATCTCGCGTCTCTGGTCGAACGGGACCTACCCTTGCTCGGACTGTCCACTTCGCCCACCGAATTGCGTCGATTCTTGACCATGCTCGCGCATGTGCACGGTCAACTTTTGAACAAAAGCGCGCTTTCACGCAATATGGGTTGGACCCTCCCCAACGTAGATCGGCACCTCGAGGTGCTTCAGTCTGCTTATCTCATTCGACTGGTAGCCGCATGGCACGCCAACCTAGGCAAGCGATTGGTCCGCGCCCCCAAAGTCTTTTTGGCCGACAGCGGCTTGCTTCATGCATTATTGGGCATACCCCACATCGAAGCCCTATTGGGGCACCCTTCTGTGGGAGCCTCTTGGGAAGGATTTGTTTTGCAACAACTCGATTCACTGCGTACCCCAGAGGACGAGTTGGCCCATTACCGCACCCAGGATGGAACCGAAGCCGACCTTTTATGGGTGCGCCATGGCAAGCCCTTGGCTTTGTTTGAGTGCAAAGGCAGCAGTGCACCAAGGCTCAGCAAGGGCAATACGATAGCCGCCAACGATTTGGACGTGCAGCATCGTTTTGTGGTTTCGCCGGTCCGCAGCGCTTTTCCACAGAGGGAGGCGTTTGTCGTGGTTCCCCCTTTTGAATTGGCCGATCGACTCGCGGAACTGTGAAGTGCTCTGATACAGACAAGGGACTCTTTTCGTTTGAGCGTTCTTCCCCTACCGTTTCCAATAGAGCACATACACCCTATCGGGATACAGCGGTTTGAGGTCGCTGTAGTCGGGGTCTTTGGGCAGGTCGGTGGCCGGATCAGAGGCGTGTTTCCACCCCATTTTGGCGGGGTAATTGGTCAGTTCGGATAGGTAGAAGACCTGCTCAATGCGGATTGTGTCCGTGGGGTTGGAATAGGTAATCCGGTTCGAGAAGCGCAAGGGGCTGGTGTCTTGGGTAAAGGCCGCAGTCCGGACCTGTTTTTTGCGCGGATGCAGTTCGAGGTCGGGGTGGAGGAGGGGTTTTTTGAGCAATCGGAATTCGCTCAACTGCACCTGGGTGCGGGCTGGAACCACCAGGCTCGATGGTTCGTGGTATTCGGTTCCTTGGCTGTGGGTCCGCCCTTGGGTCTGTCCATAGGTCTGTCCAAAAGGCAACCAAGGGTCGTTTACATAGACCGAAGTGGATGCAAATTGATTTTGGCTGCGCGTAAAGGTGCGGTTTTGATAATAGGCCGTCGACCAATCGTTGACCACCAAGAACGTCTGATCGAGATAAATCCTCAAATCGTGCTCGGATTTGTTGTAGAACACAAACCCGATGTCGCCTCCAAGGGCCCAAAGTTAATAAGTCACCCGGCAGTCCGCATTTTCAAACACCAGCGCTTGGTTTTCGACCGCCGCCCCCTCGGCCTCGGTCCGACCTATTTGAACATAGGGACGCGGAGCGCAGCTCCCCATCATCAACACCATGAGCACAGAAGGGTATAAGATTCGCATACTTGAAGGATAGGATGGGGCGAAAGAGTCCGATAGTAGAATCGCAATGAACTTTGAAACAGTCGATTGCCCTCGTTTTGGTCCGAGGATGTCGTTTTCGAAGTATCAAGAATCAGACCAAGGAGGGTTGCGTGGACCTTCTCTGGAAGACATCTGTTGCGATCCCTTTATTTCCCGGTCAGCGCTCAACTACCCTGTGTTTTTCAACCCTCCAGAAAGCGCGTTGATCAGCCTGAGCAGTTTGTTGAGCAAGACTTCCGAATCGGGATGGGCATGGTCGATCGTCCTCCACTGCTGAAGATCGCGGAGGTGCAACGCATGCAACAAATTCAGATGATTTTTGCGGCGCTCGAGGCTTTCGAATTGGGCTTTGCGGCGAATCGAAATGGGTTCGTCGAACAGGGCGGCCACCTCGGCGCAGCTCATATGGTATTCGCGTTCCAACGCTGCGAATAGCAGTGCCCTTAAGTCGGGGTCGCGCACCAAACGGGTGTATTGTTTGAGTATGGCTAAATCGGTCAGGATTAAGTTGGTTTCCGTTTGAATGAGCAAGAATTTCAAAAACGGCCATTCGTCGGCCACCGATTTGAGCTGTTGGTATTCCTCGGGGCGCTCCAGCCGCAGGTCTTTCAACCCCGATCCAATTCCAAACCAACCGGTCAACGTGGCCCTCGAAAGATTCCAACTAAACACCCAGGGGATGGCCCTCAAGTCGGATAGGGTGCGGCGACCTGTTCTCCGCGCGGGTCGCGATCCGATTTTGCTCTTTTCGAGCACATCAATGCACGTGACCTGGGCGTAAAAGTCAATGAATCCCGGGGTTTCAATCAAATCCCGGTAGGCGCATTTGGCCTGGTGCGCAACATAGTCCATGGCCTCAACCGGACGCGTCGGGGTATCGACAGGTTTTTGGTGCAGCCGTGTTTGCCGCGCGACGCCCGAAGCCAAGGCGTTGAGATTGTATTCTGCGGTAAGTTGGTTTCCAAACAATTGGGCCACCGATTCTCCTTGAACCGTCACCTTAACCGTCCCCATTACTGAACCGGATGGCATGCTTTCGAGAAACCGATGGTATTTGCCCCCACCCCGGCTGATGGTCCCCCCGGTGCCGTGGAAAAAATACAGCCGTACGCCCTGCTGTTCGGCTACCCGCGCCAGCGCCATTTCCGCGCGATGAACCGCCCATTTGCTCGCAACCGTACCCCCGTCTTTGTTGCTGTCGCTGTAGCCCAACATAATTTCCTGTTCGTTCCCCATCGTTGGCAAGCGCCTCCGCGTAGTCGCATGGCTCCAGAATGCCCCGACGATGGCGGGTCCTCGTTCCAAATCGTCGATGGTTTCGAGCAAGGGAACCACTTTCAGCCCTGTTTCCAGCAATCCGGTTTCGAACATCCAGACATACACCAAAATCAAATCGCTCACGCTGCGGGTCATGCTGACAATCAGCGATCCAATACCCTCTGCTCCAAATGCATCGATGTGTTTTTTGAGCACTCTGTAGCATTCCAATACGGCATCAGCTTCGGGTCCACAGGATTGGTCTTCACGGGTCCGTGGGGTGCTTTGTTCAAGCCAGGTTTCGAGCAAGTCCAAGCGCCGAGGTTCGTCCCAGGATTCGTAATCGCAGTCGGGTTCGCCCAAAGCCTGCAGAATCTGGGTCATGGCCTTGTCGTGAAAAGCGCTGTTTTGGCGTATGTCGAGTTTCGCCAGATGAAAACCAAAACACTCGAGCAATCGCTCTACCGGGACCACCAAAGAGGTGGCCAATCCTTGCATGCCTTGGTCAACGAGCGATTGTCGGAGGAGTTTGAGGTCCGAAGCCAATTCTGAAGCTGCGGTATATCCTTGTTCTGCTCGGTCAGAGTCGCTTTCGGGGGTTTGCTGCAGCCGAATCCGAAGCAAATTGACATATTGTCGCCACGGTTCGTGGGGATTCTTGGTCAACGCTTGTTCTCCAACATCACCGAGTTTTTGGCTCCATAGTTCAATGGACTGCACTAAAGGCAGCGTAGGACTGTGGGTGAGCCCTGATATCGAAATTTTCCGTGACAAATCCTCGAGTTCTTGGGCCATGAGCTGCAACGCGGCTTTTCGGTGAAGCAAGAGCGTTTCTCGGGTGATTTCTGCCACCACCAAAGGATGTCCGTCTCGGTCGCCTCCGACCCAACTTCCCCAGCGGAATTGCGGGAAATTTTGGGGTGTTTTGAAGTACTCCGCCCCGAGTCCCGAATGGGTCCACGCACTTTTGAGTTGTCGATCGGCATTTTTTAAGACCGCGGGAAATACGCGGCTGAGGTAGTGCAAAGCATTGGCCCTTTCGTCCCGGATGTCGGGTTTTTCGAGATATACCTCTCCGGTGCGCCACCAGCGCTCGAGCAGGTCCATCAAATCTTCTCGAATGCGCTTTTGTTCGGTTTTGCTCAAAGTGCTGTTTTCGCGCCTCACCAACAGCAAATAAAACGCGCGGTGCATTTCGAGCACGGTGATTCGCTTGGCTTCGGTGGGATGGGCGGTAAGGACGGGCATGGCGCAGGTCTGCGCGATAATCTGGCCCATTTCGTCTTCCGTTAGGCCTTCACGCTTCCACAAATTCAGTGTTTCGGCCCACGAGCCCCGAATCAGACTGGGTTGGTCGTCTTCGAGCCTTCTGCGGAATTGGTTGGCCGCGTTTTCTTCCACCATTTGGGCGAGTTGGAAGTAGATGCTCAGCGTCTGAATAACGGTGTCGTCGTTTGAGGTGGTGGGAGCGCAGGCGCTGACCGGGTCGGAGCCGAGATAACGGGCCATTTCGCCTTGGCCGATGCGCGCGAGCATTTCGATGTAGGCATCGACGACAAACCGGAGGTCGGCCGCAACTTTTTGATGGAGGGCTTCGAGGGAATTCATGGTGGTGTTTCGAAAGACAGATTTGGGCCCGCCGCACGGTGTTTTCGGCCGGACAATTTGGCTTCAGGGTACGCAGTCGTCAGAGGGCCACCGTGTATCTCTTTTTAAGGACGAGTCAAGGACTTTTGAACGTTTGTCGTTTTATGCAATCTGGCCAAAAGGCCACGGGAACAGCTGGGGGCGCATCGGGACGGGCTTCGTTCGAGCTGTGACTCCGAAGGGGAAAAGCCCAATAGGGAGAAACGGAACAAGGATCGTTCGGATTTCCTCTGTTCCCATCAGTTCTATGCTAAAATGCACCTTGGCATTGAGCGCTTTAAACACCTTGAGCAAGGTTTTGAGCCGGGCGTCGGTCAGGCTGTTTTCCAATTTGGAAATCTGCGCCTTTTGTTCCCCTACGAGGCGTCCGAGCTCTTTGTTGGGTCAGATTGCACGCCAAACGCACGCTGCGCAACGCTCCAGCCAGCAAGTCGAGTTTCAGTTCATTGTCAAAGGCGGTACGAGAAGGCGAGCTCAAAGGAGATTATCTCAATTCCTCCCCATCACCCCCTCACCGAAACGCCTTGTGTTCGTATACCGGAACGGATATAGAGCTCGACTTGAGACAGTCTCCGCATTCGGAGGTGCTGCGGCAAAAACCCTCCGAGGGACCGGACTGGGTTGCAGTACAACAACCTTGGGACGTCTTTTCCGTGAATTGACCTTCCGTACTTTTTGAACCGCAGAACGTGGTTCGGCCTTCAGCATCGAGCACCCATTGTTGTTCGCTGTTTTGCGTGACCCAGCTCACCGAAGTAGAACCATCCTGATACCGGGCCAATAACCCATAAATAACACCCCCTTCAATGGGTACTCGGACAATGTCCCACACGAGAACCGCCGGACTTTGCCCAGCATTTTTATGGTTGGTTGATTCAATGTCCTTGCGCAAGGAATGCAAGTACGCCTCGATCTGCGCCAGAGAAATAGGTTTGTAGCCCTCCGGGGTTTCGAGCGCGAGCTCAATCATGAGGGCTTCTTCGTTTTCTGGAGCCTGGGCGCCTTGTGCCCATGCGGTATAACTGACAGGGGCTGAGAGCAACAGGAATGCAATGAGGCGGATCGTAGATTTCATGGTTATGGATATCAGGGCGTTGTTCTACTAAGATATCGCTTTTGTACCGAACCCACCCCACTTGGTCAAGCGCATGCCTCCCTGTACCTTTCGCCTATGGCTCAAGAACCCAATCAACGCATTCACCTCATCGCCATTGGCGGGGCCGCCATGCACAACCTCGCCCTCGAACTATACGCCCGTGGACACCGGGTGAGTGGCAGCGACGACCAAATCTTTGAACCCTCGCTCAGCCGGCTTCGAAACGCCGGGCTCCTGCCCAAATCCGAGGGCTGGCACCCCGAACACCTGAGCACTGAGATCGACCTCGTCATCCTCGGCATGCACGCCCGTACCGACAACCCCGAATTGCAGCGCGCGCTCGAACTCGGGCTCGAAGTGGTCTCCTATCCCGAATTTCTGTACAGGGCTTCCCAACACCAAACCCGGGTTGTGGTCGCCGGAAGCCACGGCAAAACCACCATAACCGGAATGCTCCTCCACGTCGTCCGCAAACTCCAGTTGGACAGCGGTTATATGGTTGGCGCTCAACTCCAAGGTTACGACCGCATGGTGTCGCTCGACCCCCAAGCCGAGTTTATGGTGCTCGAAGGAGACGAATACCTCAGTTCCACCCTCGACCCCCGATCGAAATTTTTGTGGTACCGACCCAACATTGCGCTGATTTCGGGCATCGCCTGGGACCACGCCAACGTTTTTCCCACCGAAGCCGACTACCACCGGCCCTTTGCCGATTTTATTGCCAGCATCGAACCCGGAGGTAGCCTCGCGTATTGCGCTGAGGACGAAGCGCTTGTGCAGTTGGTCGAAACCCACGCCAGAGAAATCCGGCTCTTGCCCTATCAAACACCCCTCTTTGTGCTCCGTTCTGGGCAAGTGTGGATTCAAACCGAAGAAGGAGACGTGCCGCTCCGGATATTCGGAAAACACAATTTGCAGAACCTTGAAGGGGCGCGCACTTTGGCCCATCTGATGGGCATTGTCCCCGCCGATTTTTACGCCGCAATTTCCGATTTTGAAGGCGCCGCCCGTCGGCTGGAGCCCTGGGAAGGCCCCGACGGCATTCGGATTTACCGCGATTTCGCCCATGCCCCCAGCAAGGTTAAGGCCACCGTACAGGCGGTGCTCGAACACCACCCTAGCGAAGCCGTTTTGGCCGTGCTCGAACTCCACACCTTCAGCAGCCTAAAACCCGAATTTGTCCCCCAATACCGAGGCGGGATGGACGGCCCCCAGACCGCAGTGCTGTTTTACGAACCCGAGGTGGTCGAGCGCAAAAAGCAACGGCTGCTCAGCGACGACGAACTTCGCCAAGCCTTTGGACGGAATGACCTCGTCGTGGTCCATACCCCGGCCGAGCTCCAAGCCCTGTTGGCCACCGAAGGGCCCCACCACCCTGTGCGCTTGCTCATGAGCTCGGGCTCCTTCGGCAATTTGAGCCGGGAAGCGCTTTCGGTTTAGCCCCCGATCTTGTCCAACTGACGGCGGACAAATTCCGTCAAGGCGGGTCCCGTTAACAAATTCTGCTGGAGCAACGCGAGGTCGATCATTTCGCGCAGGCGGTGGTTGCGCTCGGTTTCGTTGAGGTCAGAAAGTCCCTTGACGAGCGGATGCGCCGCGTTGACCGAAAGCTCATAGGACTCGGGAAAGTCCCCAAACATCGCCATTCCTCCTCCGCCCATCTTGCTCATTTCGCGCATGCGGCGCATGAACTCGGGCTGGTGGACGCCCAGGGGGGCAGCGGCCTCTGAAAGCGCCTCGAGCTTGACCTGAAACCGTTTGGAATCGACCATGGATTCTACCCATTGCTTGAGTTGATCTGCGGTTTCTTCGGGCAAATCGAGGGGTTTGTCGTCCGCCCAGCGAATCAATTGGTCGATGGGGGCGCTGTCGACCCGGGCAAAGCGGGTTTTTTCGAGATGGCGCTCCAAACGGTCGTTCATGTGCGCGGTGAGCGGACTGTCTAGCTGTAGCACCACACAGCCTTTTTCGCGGGCCGCCTCGATGGCTCCGTGCTGGGCGTGGAGGTCTGAGGCATAGAGCCAGATGAGTTGTTCGTCTTTGTCGGTTTGCACCGCCTGGGTGGCTTCTCGGAGCTCCTCAAGGGTCCGGTATTTCCCTTCGCTGTCTTTGAGCAGGTAGAATTTGGTCGCCTTTTCGAAGAACTTCTCGTCGCTCAGCATACCATACTGCACAATGACCGAGGTATCGTCCCAGTTCTTCTCGAACGACTCTCGGTCGTTTTTGAACAACTCCTCGAGCTTATCCGCCACTTTTTTGGTGATGTGGCCCGAGATTTTCTTGACGTTGCCATCGGCCTGCAAATACGAACGGCTCACGTTGAGTGGGATGTCGCGGCTGTCGATGACCCCGTGGAGCAGGGTCAAAAAGTCGGGCACAATGCCCTCCACCGAATCGGTGACGAACACCTGGTTTTGGTAGAGCTGAATTTTGTTTTTCTGCAGTTCCATTTCGCGTTTGATCCGCGGGAAATAGAGCACCCCATTCAGGTCAAACGGATAGTCTACGTGGAGGTGGATGTGGAACAGGGGTTCGTCGAACGAGAAGGGATAGAGCTCGCGATAGAACTTTTGATAGTCTTCGGGACCCAGATCGCCTGGGCTCTTGGTCCAAATCGGCGTTGGGTTGTTGATGACCTCGGGCACCTGGATTTTCTCCTCTTGGGCCGTTTCGCCCTCGCCCGTGGTCACCGTTTCTTCCCGCGTGCCAAAGTGCACGGGGACGGGGAGGAAACGTCCGTATTTCTTAAGCAACTCCCGCACCCTATACTCTTCGAGAAACTCGTCGTTGTCGGCGTCGATGTGCAAAATGATGTCGGTACCCCGTTCGGTGCGCACCCCGGGACCCATTTCAAAGTCGGGGCTGCCCTCGCACACCCAATGCACAGGTTGGGCGCCTTCTTTAAACGAAAGCGATTGGATTTCCACCTTGCGCGCCACCATAAAGGCAGAGTAAAACCCCAGCCCAAAGTGCCCGATAATGCCTGTTTCCCCCGCCTTGTCTTTGTACTGCTTGACAAATTCCTCGGCCCCTGAAAACGCCACGTCGTTGATGTAGCGCTGCACTTCGTCTTCGGTCATTCCCAGACCGCGGTCGGAAACCGTCAGGGTCCGCGCCTCTTTGTCGAGCTTGATCCCGATAAACAGTTCGCCGAGTTCGCCTTTGGCCTCCCCAATCCGAGAAAGGGTTTTGAGCTTGAGCGTTGCGTCTACGGCGTTGCTGACCAATTCCCGCAAAAAAATCTCGTGGTCCGAGTACAGGAATTTCTTGATGATCGGAAAAATGTTGTCTGCGCTAACGTTGATGCGTCCCATCGTGAACCGGTGTTTAGAGTCGTACCTCCGCCGTTCAAAGCCCGTACCAATGGCCTGTGGCCGCATCTCGGCTGACGGCTTGTCAGTTGATTTCAGCCGAAGACTTGCAAAAATGACCGCTGCGAACGATTTTTCCGCTGCAAACGCAATCCATTCCTATGAAGTCTACTCCCCTGTTTCGCCCCCTTGTACTAATCTTGGTATTGTTGTCCAGTGTGGTAGGCGCGGAAGCCCCCACGGGAGCCGAAGCTGTTTTGGGTCAATATTGGAGCCCGAAAAAAGACGCCAAGATTGAAATCTATCAACAAGGCGACCGCTATTTCGGGAAGTTTATTTGGACCCAAACGGAGGGCAAAAAGGACGACAAAAATCCCGACCCTGCCTTGCGTTCGCGGTTGATCAAAGGCAGTGTTTTTCTGCGCGATTTCCGCCATGAGAACGGCAAGTACGTTGGCGGAAGCATTTACGATCCCAAGAGCGGAAAGACCTATCAGAGCTCGATGTGGTTGGAAGGACCCAACCTCAAAGTCCGCGGCTTTGTCGGGATTTCGGCTCTGGGCCGCACCGAGTTGTTCGAGCGGCTCTAATGTCTGGGGCTCGGCCTTTGGCGGGATTCCCAAAATTCGTAGGCGAAAGTCACCTGTTTGTCGGGGTTTTTGAAGCGGTTCATTCCGAAGATCAGGCTGCGCTTTTTACCCGGGGTAAACGATTCAAAAGCTTGGCGAAACGCCTCGTCCTGTTCGAGCAGGGCTTCGAGAACTTCGGGCATAGGGGCACCCAAAGGACTGGGATCCGGTTCGATCCAAACCTCGACGGTTTCGCCCACTTCGAAGTGAAGGCTTTTGAGCCGGGCTCGTGAAATGATGATGTAGGCGCTGCCGTTGCCCAGCGGGAGGAGGGCACAATGCCAGGCGGGAGCGGTTCCGATTCGGCATAAGACGCGGGTTTTTCGCCCCTCTGGCAGTGGTTCAAAGACCGCAGGTTCGACCAGAACCACCGTGTATCCTCCTATTCGGGCTTCGAGCTGTACGATTTCCGTCGTAAAACTCAGAGGCCCAAAATCAGACATGGTAGTATTCTGCCGCCTGCCGCAACAGGGTTTCTCGGTGGTTGGGATGGGCAATGGACACCAGGGCTTCGATTCGCTGACGGATGTTTTTTCCCCACAAATCGACCGCCCCATATTCGGTAACCACATAGTGTACGTGGGCCCGGGTGGTGACAACGCCGGCTCCGCTCTTGAGAATGGGGACAATTTTGCTCTCGCCCCGGCTGGTGGTCGAAGGCAGGGCAATGATCGGTTTGCCTCCTTCGCTGAGCGAGGCGCCCCGAATAAAGTCCATTTGGCCGCCTACCCCTGAATAAAAACGCGTACCAATGCTGTCGGCGCAAACTTGCCCGGTCAGGTCGACTTCGATGGCGCTGTTGATCGAAACCTGTTTGGGGTTGCGGCGAATCACGGCCGTATCGTTGACATAAGCGATGTCGAGCATGGCCACTTGGGGGTTGTCGTCGACGAAATCGTACAGCTCACGGCTGCCCATCAAAAACCCGGAGACGATTTTGCCAGGGTGGATGCGCTTCTGGCTGCCGTTGATCACCCCGCTTTCGACGAGCGGAATAACGCCGTCTGAAAACATCTCGGTGTGGATGCCGAGGTTTTTGTGGTGGTGCAAACAGCTCAAAACCGCATTGGGAATGGTTCCTATGCCCATTTGCAGCGTGCTTCCGTCTTCGATCAGCTCGGCAATGTGGGCTCCGATGCGCTGCTCGACTTCGTCGGGTTCGGGCAAAAGGTGCTCGTGGAGTTCGTAGTGTACGGGCACCATGGCGTGAATTCGGCTCATATGGATGAGACCGTCTCCGTGGGTGCGCGGCATGCGCGGATTGACCTCGGCGATGATGGTTTTGGCCATGTCGACCGCGGCCTTGGTGGCATCGACGGATACCCCGAGCGAGCAGAATCCGTGTTTGTCCGGAGCACTGACCTGGATGAGTGCCACGTCAACAGGAATGGCACCACGCCGGAACAAAAAGGGGATTTCGCTCAGGAATATGGGGACAAACTGCACCCCGCCTTCCTGTACTTGCTTGCGCACGTTGGCTCCGATAAACAAAGCGTTTACCTCGAAGGCGTTTTGGGCATCGGGCAGCGCATAGGCTGCGGGACCTTCGGTGTGGAGGTGGTAGATGCGGACGCCCTTCAATTCGTTTTTCCGCTCGGCCAGCGCTTGCACCAAGGTCTGGGGTGCCGCCACGGCGGTGTGAATAAAGACGGTATCTCCGTTGTGTACGCGCAGCAGAGCTGTTGCTGCATCAGTAGAGTTGGGGTGCATTAGAGCAATCGCTTGAAGATGAAGAGCAAGAAGAAAAGCATCAAAAAAACCAGCGTCAGGATGGTGCTCCCGCGGTAATAGGTGCGGTGCATGGGGCGGTCTTTTCGATATCCCCAGACCAAGAATCCGATGAATCCGAGGGCAAAAATTCCGGCGAAAATCCAGTGTCCGGGGCCGATGTTTTCCATGAGGGGAGGGGTAGTTGGTTCAAAATTAGCGATGGGGCGGGGTTTTCGGCGGCGTTCGAGGCTTAAAACAATCATAACATTAGAAGTGGAAAATCAACTTACTTTTGGAAAGCCAACCCTTTCCGGGAAAACCGACCCAATTAGAGAAACGATGACCTAGGTTGTCGTTTTTTTTTTTTTTTATGCCTGCAAGAAAAAAGCGTGTTGTAACATCGATTATTGTTCTACTTTTGCCGTCATAACACCAATGATCTCATGAAACACGTTCGTCTTTTTGCGCTCTTGTCTATGTCTTGGGCGCTTGCCTCGTGCGGCAATGGTACTGGAAACGCTGTAGATGCCACCGACGCTCAGGAAACCGCTGCGGGTGGAACCCAAACGTTTGTGGTGGCTCCGGGTGCCGATTTGAAATGGGAAGGCTATAAGTCTTTCGTAGAGTGGAGACACAATGGCGTCATCAAGATTGCCGAAGGGCAGCTGAGCGCTGAAAATGGCGAATTGAAAAGTGGTCGTTTTGTGATCGATATGAAGTCGATTCAGCCTTTGGATATGGAGCCAACGAACGAGAAATACAACGACCTCGTGGGTCATTTGATGAGCCCCGACTTCTTTCTGGTGGATTCTTTCCCCACCGCCACGTTTGAAATCACCGCCATCGAACCCGCCTCCGATGCGGCCGGCAACACACATAAAATGAGCGGAAACCTCACGCTGCGCGGGGTGACCAAGAACATCAGCTTCCCAGTGAAGGTTCATGCTATGGAAGGCGGTATGCACCTCACGGCTCCGGAATTTACCATCGACCGCACCCAATGGGGCGTAATCTATGGCGCCAACGACGGCAAAATGACCCTGACCGACGACTTGAAGAACAAGTTGATCGACAACAACATCAAGTTCTCTTTCGACTTTATGACCGCGCCCCAGGCGTGAGTTAGACCTTTTGTGGTGTGAACGAGAAGGCTGTCTGCTTTGGTAGACGGCCTTTTTTTATCTTCGCTGAGAATGCTTTTTTTCTGTTTATCAGCATTATAGATTAAATTCTCATGAAAATCAATTGGATAGGCTCTAGAGCGATTGAACGTAATACCCCTCGGAAGGGTTTAGGGTCGCTCTTGATGGGGACTTTTGGAATCATCCTCATGATGGGTCTGTCTGCGTACGGTCAGGACCTCAAGCTCAAAAGGGGTCAGTATTGCTTTGGCGATGCAGTAGCTGTAGGGAACAATGGGTTTTATATGGGTTTGAGTTTGGGCAACGATTTCAACAGCGGTACAGACATCAAAATTTTCCGTTTCGATTGGAATTTGAATCCCATCGATTCCATTTTGTTGAGCGATGTGCTTGGGGCCGATGGTTCTTTTCGCCATATAGAGCGCATTCAAATAGACGAGCAAGGAACGGTTTGGGCCAATGTGTTGCGAAGAAATACCCAGCCGTGTCTGTACAACCGTTCCTATATGGTCCATCTTACGGCCGATTTGCAATGGATCCATGGTTTTGATTTGGCCCAGCCGAGCGATTCGGGTGGGGTTTATGTATCGGACTTCGCAATCGAAGACTCAAGCGTGGTTGTGGTCGGCTCCTCAAGTGCTTTGGAATGTGTTCCCATGATAAATGGGATGATTCGAAGATATAGTCAGACCGGAACTTTATTGAAAGCCAAGAATTCGCCACCAAGAGAGTATTTCGACATCGAAAAGATGGGAAACGAATATTGGGTAATTGGTAAAATCTTTCCAGTTCCGTTTACCCAGAAACAAGTTTTTAACAGTCAGTTGAATGGAATTGATTCCAACGCATTTTTCTGGGAATTGTACAGGTCAATGATACTGTAGTCGAAGTATTTGGGCACTCTCTGCTCTTGCCGTTCGGACCACCCTATATCGTAAAGGGCTATTTGGAAGTGGTACACTGGACTAAAAATCAGTCGACAGTCACTTTGGTGGACACCATAAGCCATAAAGCCGATTCTAATATTAATGTAGTGAATTTGGTGATGGGTTCGGTTACTGGCAGCGACCCCGCATTGCGCTGGGTTGTGATGCAAGAAAACATACCCTGGCACCCGATTTATTACTACGCGGAGTTTTTGGAACCGATGTATCTCTACGCTTGGGATGGGGTGCAGCAACAGTTGAGAAGGCGGGTGCTGTTAAGCGAAAAGTACACGACGGAATTTCGGGAAATTGCCGAGTTGCCGGATGGCAGGGTTTTGATTGTTCAAAACGAATACAACTGGATTGAGAACCCAAGCCCGCATCAGTACGCCCGATTGCGCTTGTTTCAACCCGAAGCGCTTTTGTCTTTGGGTCAGGACGACCCGCTACCCCTTTCATCTTACAGCGAATGGAAGGTGGTGCCCCAGCCCACACGGGGTCAATTTCGCATCGAAACAGGAGAGACCCCTACCTTAGAAAGGCAGGGTCGTTGGAACTACTATGCCTTGGGCCCCACGGGGCGATTGATCGAACAAGGCGTTTGGAGCGGTCAGGAATTCCACTGGGAGCACCTGTCTCCGGGTTTGTATCAACTCGTGCTCAAGAGTCCCGAAGGCAAAGGCGTTCCGTTTAAGGTGTTGATTCGGTAGGAGCTGTGCGTTGTTAGAACTGGGTTCGGTTTCGCTCAAAATGCAATTGCACCATGCCAGAGGCAAACGACCCAGCGGAAAGCAGTTGAAAGGCCCGTTCGGGCAGTCCCTCTCGAAACAACCGAACCCCCGCGCCCAAGAACACCGGAACCACCGACAAGATGATTTCGTCGAGGAGGTCGCGTTGCAGTAGGGCCTGGGCCAATTCAGCTCCACCGTCGCAAAACAAATTCTTTCCCGTTTGGTTTTTTAGTTCGCGGATGAGGTCGCTCAAATCGCCCGTGTAAAATTGGGTTTGCCCCAAGCTCGGACTGTGCGTGCGCGTCCAGATGTAGGCGGTTTTGTCGGCGTGCGGAAAGTCCACCTGACGCGTGACCGAATCGTAGGTCCTCCGCCCCATCAGGACGGTGTCTACCGAGGCAACAAAGTCCGCGTAGCCGTAGTCTTCTCTCTCGATCTGAACCCGTTGCAGGAAATCCAGATTGTCGCCCGGTGCCGCGATCAACCCATCGAGGCTGGAAGCGATGTACAGGATGAGTTTGCGGTTGTGATGCACCGTTCGCGTCGTTTGTGGTGCGGCGGCATCGATTTCTAAATCGGCCCGGACGATTTAGGCAAACCGGGCGCTGACCACTGCAGCCTTGGGACCCGCGCTGTAGTCGTAAAAGCCTTCTCCCGACTTAAAACCCAGTTTTCCAGCCTGCACCATATTGACCAATAGAGGGTTGGGGGCGTATTTGGGATTGCCCAGTCCTTCGTGGAGCACGCGCAAAATCGAAAGACAAATGTCGAGACCAATAAAATCGGCCAATTGCAGCGGACCCATGGGGTGCGCCATGCCGAGTTTCATGATGGAATCGATTTCGGATACCCCTGCCACTCCTTCCTGTAAACTCTCAATGGCCTCATTGATCATGGGCATTAAGATGCGGTTGGCGACAAATCCCGGATAGTCGTTGCAGGCCACGGGGATTTTGCCCAAACCCTTGCTGAGTTCAATCACCCTATCGGTGGTGGCGTCGGAAGTCGAATAACCCCGAATGATTTCGACCAATTGCATGACCGGAACCGGGTTCATAAAGTGCATCCCGATGACCTTGTCTGGACGCTTGGTTGCGGCGGCAATCTTGGTGATCGAAATCGAGCTGGTGTTGGACGCCAAGATGCAATCGGCAGCACACAGAGCATCGAGTTGACTGAAAATCTTGAGTTTGAGTTCGACGTTTTCGGAAGCGGCCTCAACCACGATGTGGGCCCCTTCTACACCTGAAGCCAACTCGGTATGCGGCGCAATTCGGGAAAGAATGGCTTCCTTGTCCGATTCCTGCAACCCCCCTTTGGCGATGATGCGGTCGAGGTTTTTGGCAATGGTCTGAAGGCCGCGTTCGAGGGCTTCGGGATTGAGGTCAATGAGCCGAACGTGATGTCCGTTTTGCGCAAAGACATGCGCAATGCCGTTTCCCATGGTACCTGCGCCAATAACCGCTGTGTTCATCGCTCGATGGATTTTCGTTGTATTGTGGCGCGCAAGATAGAGCAGGGGAATAGGGGAATAAAGCAGGGAAAGGAAAAAGAGCAAAAGGGGGAAAAGTGTTAAAATTTGGGTTAAAGTAATGATTATGAATTTTTTAAATTTCCTATTTTCCCGAATCCCGAATCCCGAATCCCGAATCCCGAATCCCGAATCCCGAATCCCGAATCCCGAATCCCGAATCCCGAATCCCGAATCCCGAATCCCGAATCCCGAATCCCGAATCCCGAATCCCGAATCCCGAATCC
>WGMI01000017.1 GCA_016125155.1 bacterium | reverse complement strand
TGGCTTAGGCAGCCGCCAGATCGACGTAAAAGAGTTCAACGAAGCCATTGAGCGTCACGCTGTACCCGGTCGTGGCTTCGGTCGAAGACACGTTGAGGAACACGTCCCCGCCCGACGCCGCACTGATAGGATTGGTGAGCGCAGCGCTGGCGTTCGTAGCATTGCCGAGCTTGGCCGCGAGCGTGATGTTCTTCAGCAACACGATGTTTTGCTGCGTGGTCGCAATCGGATCAGCGGCGGCGACAACCGTGCCAACGCCGACTTCTACGCCAGCGGTGTCCATCGCAGAGCCGCCAGCAGCAGCGACGTTGAGGTTGAAGTTGCCGCCGAGCCACACAACCGGGCGGGCAAGTTCGATGATCTGAATGCCGTTGAAGTCAGCGGAGCCAAGGTCGATCACAAGGTTCTTCACGTTGACGCGTACGCTGCGAATGAACGCAGCAGCGCCAGCCGCGAGTGTCGCGTTCACGCCAGCAGTGACGGAAGCGGAAGGTACAGCGCCCGGAGCGGTGCCGCCGCCGCTCAGCGCATCGTATTGCGCGGGCGTCGGGAACGGAAGCGTCGGGTTCGTGCCGTAATTCGGGAAACCGCGCGGCGACTTCGTGTCGGTGGGATTGCTAACGTCAGCCATGATGATATTCCTTGATGTTTTTGGGGAAGCAGCAGCGTGCCGACTTCAACGTAAGCATACGCGAAAGCGAGGGCGCGTCAAACCCCTACCCCATCCAGCCGTTGCTATCGCCGCCCCACTCGCCGTCACCGAAGTCTTCGATTTCCTGCACAGAAGGCCGAATAATGGCAGTTTTCTCAGCATCCTGCATGAACTGCTTCTGCTCTTTCGGCGGCGCATAGTTCGTGATGTACACGTTGTCGGCGAAGGTGAGCCCGAGAGCATCGGCCAAGTCGGGCGAACGCCCGCCTCGCGACTTGATTTCCTGCTTGCTTTCGAGCCGCAGATCGTTCGTCAGGTTCTTCTTGATTTTGATCTCAACGAGATCGGCCTGCAACACGTCGATGTCGGGGATCGACACGCCTTCGGGAAGCGCAAGCCACTCCGCGACGCGCTGTTGCATTTCATCGCGACGAAGAACGGGGCCGGGCATGTTCGGCTTCGCCATCTTCGACTGCGACTTGCCGCCGAAGTTGACCGCATGAACGCGCGGCAGCGAGTACGCAGGCCCTTTGTTGCGCAACGAGCTGATGATCGCTTTGCCGATGCCGCCCGCGTCGATGAACACGAGCGCAGGGTTACTCTCGTCGATGACTTGCTTCAGCCACTCGACGGCTTCGTCGTGCTCAACACGATCGCGCCAGATAATTTTCTCGCACACATAGCCACGGCGGAACGCGATAGCGAAGCGGTCGCCGCCTTCGCCAGCAGGGTCAACGCCGAGGATTAGAGGACCGGCAGCTTGGATGCCGGTCCTCTTTCGCGCTTTCAGAATGTTCGCGACTTTGTGGTACGCACCTTCAGCTTTTTGTTGGAACGCGAGCGCGACCGACGCGGGATACTCTTGATCGAACAGCAGCAGACCTTCGTTCTTCCGCAGTTCGATGATCTTGTTGCGACGCCAGACCATTTGCGAGAGTTCGAGGCCGAACGTCTCCATGTACTCGCGTTCGCTCAAAATCTTGCAGCCGAATTGCCCTTCGGCTTCGTCGGTCAGCTCGAAGTTATCCGGCACTTTGCGCCGATATTCTTTTTGCAGATACCACGGAATGAAGCACAGTCGATAGTCGCCGATCTCCGCGATGGCGTCTTGCGTGCGCTCGTAGAACTCGCCGGTCACGCCGTTCGCGGTGCTTTCTAGCGCGATTTCCGTGCCGTCCATGTCAGGCACAGTCTGCACAGAGCCCGAAAAGTGCGCGGGCGCGTTGTTCCAGAACGCGACTTCCGAATTGCTGCTGGCGCACTGCCAGACACAGTAAGAGTGGTCCTCGTGGTCAACTTCAAAGTCCATGACTTCGCGCTCACCAGCGGGCTCAATTTTCACAATGGGAAAATAAGCGAAGCGCCCCTCTACGCGGAAATTAGCTGCGCGTGTTTTTCTGGTACGGGGCAGGCGCTCCCGCCCCATGTCCAGCCAAAGCCTGTCTGCGCCCTCGCCGGATAGCCTTACCACCCACTGTGTCTTCTCTCCGCGCCCGTTTCGTAGAGCGCCCGCTTTACGTACCAGCGACGCCCAGCCGTAGCCCAGAGCGGCGAGCGCGTCGCGCATACCAAAAGCTACTGCGCTGCAAATCGAGGGGGCTTGAACACGCCGCGTCGATTTATCAAACTGTCCTCCACCGTCGCCTGCAAAGTAACCCGCCACCAGTCCGCGTGCAAAGTCGGCGTTTTCTCGCCACTCTGTCGGCAGCTTTTTTCCGCGCGTACGCCCACACCTAGCTTCTGCAAAAGCCGCGAACGACTTACTTGAAATTACTATATCCGAAGCCAGCGAGCCCGCGCGGTAACGAACGCTTACTTTTCGCCAGCAGTCGGAGAACGGCTCAAGCCATTCGAGCGTCCGTGCAACCTCTTTGCGATGAACAGTGAACGTAACTGTGTTATTTCTCACATGCCCTTCGGCGATGTAAAGGCCAAGCAGACGGCCTAGCTCAAACGTGGCCGCAAGCGTCTCTGGACCTTTGCTGGCTACGCCGCCCCCGTGAACGCCGGGGCCGCTGCGCGAGCCGTAGTTCAACCTGTACGGCCACGTTATTTCCCTCGAACCTAGTTCGGCCACGGGGTAGCAAAGCTCGTCGCCAACTTTCAAGTCTCGCAGAGGCAGCTTGCCCCTCGAAGTGATAAACCTGTGTTCAGGCGTGGCGAACAAAGGCTCGTTAGAGCCCATAACCTTCAGCAGCAGGGTTTCGGCGTACTTGCGACTTATAAAACTTATCGGGGCGGACGCGCCCGTGTGTGTGCGTACCTGATCGCCGACGACGTGATCGCCCATGCGCCTAGCCTCTCCGCTTGGAGCAACGATCCAGGTGTCGGGCGACAGGCAGCCGTGGAAGTTCAACGACGTTTTACCGCGACCGGACGACGTAGCGCCCGCCGTTTCGAGATAATACGAGCTGTCGAGACGCGGAAATTCGAGTTCGAGCACGTTGTCCTTGCCCTTCACGGGCGCGAACGGATTGTGCTTGTGATAGCGGTCGACGATGGTCGCGAGCGCGTCCGTCGTATCCTTCTTGTGCGAGAGAATGAACGTGTTGCGACCACGGTTCGTCGACGAATTGTGATAGAAACGACCGCCCCAATAGGTCGAGTTGTGCGACACAAGACCCTCTGCGAGGAAGGTCTTCTCACTGGTCTGAAGATCGACCACTCGCTGAACGCCGAGGGGCGTGATTGATACTACGCTAATCCAGCCTCCATCGGGCAGGCGCTTGCCGTTCCAAAACTCGGCGGGCTGTCGCGAAGGGCGGCACTGGCCCATCAGACGGAACAGGTCGTGTGTGCGGGAAACTTCGAGACCGTAGACAGGTTCTCGACCAGCTTTGTTCAGACCGTCTTCGCGTCGATCACAAGTTTCGCCAACGACATAGCCGCGTTCCTTAAGATAGCGCTGGGCGCGACTAAGGACGCCGCCTGCGCGTTGGGAAATTCTTACGCTGAAACCAGTTTCTTTGGCGGTAGCAAAAGACCCTTCCCCGTCAATGATGCCGCCAAACCAGCCGTCCTCGAAGCTGGGCACCTCCCACGGCGAAGCGACTACGCGAAGTTCAGTACCTACTTCGATGGAGGTAGAGCCGCTGCCCTGCCGCTTTCCGGCGAGCGTCCGCCACTTAGGGCTGACGTTGCTTTTTCTCGTAAGCCAACGGTGATCGTCCGTCGTGATTACTTCGCGCCCGTCACTGAACGTAAGCTTGAACGCGGGCTTGCGAGTGAACGCGACCGCTTCAACTTCTGCGGTGCGTAGCTTTCGCGAACTTCCGCGAGCTTTCGGAGCGTGTTCGTCGCACGCTACAACTCGCTCGCCGGGTCGAACGTTTTGAATTTCACGCCACGTCAGGTCGGCCATCAGCACGCGCGTCTCAGGCGCGAGGCAACATCCTTGTTGCCGCCCCTTCACGTTGATGACGCGCACACGGCCAGTCTCGCGCTTCTGCCTCTCGACGAACTCGTGAAGAAGCTCTTGTGCGCTGTTCCAGATGAACGGCTCAATGTTGCCGAGCTTGTCTTTGATCTTCAGGCAGTTCTCGGAGAAGAACCTGTAGTCGCCCTGACATTGCTCGTAGGCCGCTAGAAGCTGGCGATCAACCGCGGCCATCGTTGCCTGCATCAGCGTTGTAGAGATTTTGATCCGGCACACACGCGATCTGCGCTTCGATGCGGACGTTCGGATGCTCAGCGATGATGCTGCGCGCGAGACGATCAGTGTTGGCGCGCGTCTGCGCGAGACAGTCCTGCTCGTCGTCGAACACTTCGTCAGTCTGAAGGATGGCGCAGGCGCGTTCGCCGTTGTCGATCACGCAAGCCTGCACGTATCCGCGCCACGGATGAACGGGTAACGGCTGCGCGGACGCGGAGAGCGCAGCAATGAAAAAACCGATGACGACCCAAATAAGGATCGCGGCGATAAGCGTGAAGATCAGTCCGTAGTTCAAACGCGGCATGTGCAACTCCCCCGAAGTGGGCCGCGCGCGGGAGCTAGTGCGCGCGGCCCTGGCCGGATTGAGCTGCGAGGGGGACGATCAGCCTTACCAACCCAGCCCGTGCTTAGAATACGCTAAGCGGCTTCGGCGTCAACTCGGAGGGAGGCGATGACCTTCGGGGACCACAGGGACGAGTTCGGAAGCTCAACAAAATGCACGTCCTGCACGGTTTCGTCGACGTACTGCACGATCTCGCCGCGCTTCTTCGCTTCGAGCGCTTCGAGCAGGGCTTCGGCGCTATTGTCGAGATTTACCTGCACGTCCTTCGGCTGAAGCTTCGCGTTGAGCTTCTGAAATTCCCAATAAGCCGCGCTGCTGCGGTTCGCCTCCTGCAACAGCCGGTCGTCGCCGCCCAAGCGTTCATGCACGCGGCGGAACGCATCGCGCAGATACGATCCGCTCGCGGCGTAGATGTTGTGACCAAGCAGGGCAGGCGGGGCAGGCATCGTTCAATACTCAGGAGTGTCTTCGTCGAGCACAAGATAGCTCAGCGCGCCTTCATCTGGAATTAAAGGCTGCTTCGCACGAATTTCAGCGGCAGTGAGCCCGCTCGAATGCAAAGGCGGCGTCGTGCGATCCTCGCGCTGCAAGCGGCCCTTCACGAGCCGCGCGCCGGGCACAAAGCACATTCCATAACCGGGCGCAGTGACGATCACGCCGACGCCCGACACTTCGCTCGCGTGCGTTTCGCTCTCAGCGTCGATACAAATCCACATACTTTAGCTCCAATGTCCTAGGTTTTGTATCAGTCAACCTTCTTCACCTCCACAACCGGCTTTACCTTCTCGACGATCTCGCGGAAGCTCGTGATCGAGCACAGCATCACGCCGCCATAGCCCGCCTCGCTCCACTTGTTCGCTCCGATCTCGTGCTGAAGCTGACCGACAACGAACTCGTCGCCGCCGCGCATGAGACGCGCGATGTTCTTGCTGATGCCGCCCGGCTTCGCGAGGCGAATGCGGACGCGGCGCTGAAACGAGTGCTCGCCCTCAACATCTTCCGTCGTGATCTCGAACACGCGGTCGCTGAGCTTCACGCGCGGATCGAGTTGCGGCGCGACCTTCCGCTTCCGGCGCGCAGGCGCGGTCTTCGAGCGGCGCGCATCGCGAATGTTGACGACCTTGGACATGGTTCCCTGCAGGCTTCGAGAGTGAGCCTTCAGGATGACCGAGTTATCCAGCCTGTCAATAGATCGAGGCGTGTGTCAATTCCTAGGTCTTTGAACGCGAAGTCCTAGGAATTGTATAATTTATCCAGATAAGCGAGGGCGCGAGGACTTCGCTTAACGGCCTCAAACCCTCCAATTATGCTATTGCAGCGATTACAGAGCCACCCTCTCACTTTGCCCGTACAGTGATCGTGGTCTAGCATCAGCTTACTTTCCGCGTCGCAAATTTCGCACGATAGCGGAACGGGCCGGTGCGAAGCCTCCATGTAGCTCTTCTCATCGGGCGGCGCAGAGCCGTCGACTTTAGCCCGCCATTTCGCGGCAATAAACGCTTTACGCACGGGGTTTTTCTCGCGCCAGCGCCGCGAATTCTCCGAAACTTTGTCGCGGTTTTGCTCCTGCCACTCCTGCGTTCTTTTTCGAGCCTTGGCGCGATTATCGGCGTTCTCGTACCAGCGGCGCGACTTAGCATTCGAGCACGGTTTGCAATAAGGGCTTCGATATTTTCTCTGAAGGTGAAATTCTTCCAGAGGCTTCACGGTTTTGCAGACGATGCACTCTTTCATCCCACGAATTTATTGTGAAATTATTTTATTGTCAACAAAGAATATATTGTTGTGAAAAATTTTCTGCATTCGCCGCTTTTCGGAGGTCAGAACAATGCCTCGAAGATTATAAGCCGCCCCCCGGTATCCCGGCACGATCCCGCTACGCTTTGGCCCCGCCTGCTTCGTCGCTTAGCAGATCGGGGCCAACTGTGTTAGCTCGCCTTGCGCTTGCCAAAGCTAGGCATGGTATCACGAACCTTAGCAGCTTGGAACTGTGCCGTTTCGGTACGGCCTTCCCATTCTGCCCGCTCCGTTTCGGTGGTACGCGGTGCGCTGCGGCAGATACGTTGCCAGCGGTCTAGTTGTGACATGGTTATAAGCTCCGTTGTTACAATGTCAACATAGCATATCTTGCATCTATGTCAAGCGCGGACTGCGAAATAATTCGAGGCACTAAGCGGGCGAGGCCATTACGCAGTGCGACGCGGCTTAGTGCGGGCCAGCGACGCGGCTTAGTGCGGGCCAGCAAGATGCGAGTACCTTATAAGCTCTGCCTTGTAAACATTATCTTCGTGCACGTACGCCTATTGTTAGACTAAGAAGTCAAGCTAATATAATAATATGATAATAATAAAGGTATAGCTTGACATTATAGGGTAACAATGTCCGAACTTACCTGCGCAGCTAGCATTCTAAGATTGTCACTTGACACATAGCGGGCGAAATGCCATAACACCTTTGCGCATTGAGCGCGGGAGCTAAGACCATGGAAGGCTTTATAAAGTTCGCGCTGATTGTGGGCGGGATCGTCGCGGGCGCGATGCTCGCTGGCCTGCCCGGCGCATTCTTTGGCGGGATTGTCGCCGCGTGGCTGGCATAGGGGCACGCGGCCATGACACACTTAGAACGACGCTACGGCGCGCGTTGGGCGCGTCTCATGCGCGAGGCGGCGATAAGCTTAGAGCTGGCGCGAACCGCACCCACGTGCGCCCTAAAACGAGCATGGTTAGAGCTGGCGTCAAGCGAGCTTGAACGCGCCGCCGACATCGCAGCGAATGGCGATCCCGTGTTGATCGGCCTGCGGCTCACGAATTGGACTGACACTGAGAACATGGGAGCTTGAACAATGGCGCTCACACAAAAAGCCGCGCACCGTAAGGACGTGGGCAAGATTGCGGACATGCAACATCGGCATTTCGCGACGGTCGCAACCATCATTGCGGACATGAAGACAAGCCCGCGTGATAACTGGACGCATACAGAGATTGCGGGACACTTCGCGGCATTGCTTCGCCAGACAAACGCGAACTTTGATCGCGACCGCTTCTTGCGCGCCTGCGGCGTCGAACCGTGAGCGCTATGGCGTGACTGACGCCGATCTGCACGAGCTGATTTGCGGCTTTGGCTATAGGCTGCATTCCAAGATAGGACACGACGAATTAGACCGGATTTACAAGCCGGAATGAGCCGGTTAACGAAGGGCGTTTGACAAGCTATCGGCGTCGCGGTTATGGTTGGGGGTCGGGAGTAGGACGAACATGGCGAAGAAAGAGCGCGCGGCCTTCACGGTCGAGCCGGGGCGAGTGATCCTCAAAAACGGCGAACCACATTTGCTAATCGCGGTCCCGTCTGCGTTCTTCAAGGACGCGCCGAGCGCGACGCAAGAGGAGGCCGACAAGCTGACGCAGCGCATCGCCGAATTGCTCACGGAGCACGGCGAATGAAGAAGGCAACACGCGAGCACGTGGAAGCGCTGACGCACATCGCCGAGGCGCTCACGTCTCAACGATCAATCGGACTTTCGTCGCTGACTGCGGGAGCTGCACGCCAATGGCTGAGCGTCATTACACTGTGAACGCTATCGACGTTGAAGGCGATGACTTCACGGTCGAAGGGCTACAAGCCACGCTTGACGCGATCCGCGAACGCTGGGGCGGCAAGGAACACAAGCCGCAAACTGTCTCGCCCGCTATGTCGCTGGGCAACGGCGCGTGCATTGTCGCGGTCGAAGATGGCCGCGTGATGATTATCCGCGACGATGCTGCCCGCGCCCTGGCGCAAGCGCGCGCCGCCACTGAGCGCGAGCCCGATGGCCGCGTGAAAACCTTCTATGCAGAAGCGACTATTGCGCGCGTGTTGGGACCGAACCGCGCCGAGGAAGTCAAACGTCAGAACGTCGATGGTGAAGGGCTCATGGGCCTGTTCTTTCAAACTGCGATGTTTGTTCAAGAAGTACTGGGCGACGTGCCCGACTGCATGGGCTTGGAGAAGTGTCAGCAACGCGAAGCGAGCATTCGCGCGCAGATCAGCCGGGCCAAGGCGCAAGAGCGCGAGAACACGATTGTTCACTTCCCCGGCAACAAGACGGCGCAGTTCTTTGAAGTGGCTGCGCGCCCGAACGAATACTATCAGGTGTCGCTTGCGATCCGCTTTGCGCCGCCCAAGCAGGCCGAGCTTCCCGAACTTCCACGGAGGACTTAACATGCGAGGAATTGGAGCGGCTACTGCGTCGGCGCTTGGCGTCGGCGGTCTTATCGGTTCGACGCCGCATCATCTGCGGCGCGGGCGCAAATCCAATCGTCACCCTAGCGGCGGCAAGCCTGCGATGCTCAACACGCGAGCCGATGGCGAACGTGCGATCCGCCGCGCGAAGCGTTGGCTGAGGAACCAATCGACGGGGCCGGAACATATTCCGCCGCGCCATATCTTCAAGAACGCGGAGCTGGCCGCGTTCCAGTTCGGCGACGACATCACGAACTAGACCGGCCTCTAAATCATGGCCGACTACACGCTCGAAGAATGGATCGCGAGCCGTGGCATCAGCATCGAAGATGCTATTGCCTGCGGACTTGGCGAGACTGACACGCCGCAAAGCGACGTGCATCCGTCGATGGATTATCTCGACGGGTTCAAGGGCGTTGTGATCCCGTACTTCAACAGCGACGGCTCGCCGCTCGAAGTGGACGGTATTCCCTTCGCGCGTATGCGGCGTCTGGGCGACGTGCCGAAGGGCGCGGCGAAATATGTGCAGGGAAGCGGGACGGGCGTCCACGTGTATCTCTGCCCGTTTGTGGATTGGGGCGCGATCTTTGCTGATCCGAAAGTCCCTATTGTTGTCACCGAGGGCGAAGCGAAAGCGATAGCGGCCTGCTCCCAAGGCATCGCGTGCATCGCTCTCGGTGGCGTCAGTTCGACGCGCGATAGTGTGACCGGCGAATATCTGCCGGGGCTCGACGGCTGCAAGTGGCGCAACCGGATCGTCTATGTGTGTTTTGATAGCGACGCGCAGCAAAACCCTGACGTGTTCGCGGCGCAAGAGGCGATCCGCTCCGAGCTGAGCGTCAATCGCGGCTCCGACGTGCGGATAATCAATCTGCCCGGCAAGCCTGTGCCGCCCGATCACGAAGGGAACGAACAGCCCGACGAGAAGATGGGTATTGACGACTTCCTGTTGTGGAAGGGCCTCGCTTCGTTTCGTCAACTGCTGCACGCGACGCCTAGCGCGAGCAAGCTGGACAAGGCGATTATGCAGATCAACGCGAGCTGCGCGCTGATCGACGACGAGGAGGCGGTCTATGATGAAAAGACCGACGCCTTCTATAGCATGTCGTGGTTCAAGGACGGGTCGGACTACGCCAAGATAAAGCTACCTGTCGTGGGCATGGGCAAGAATGGTCCCGTGGAGCGCCCGCCGATTATTGTCGCGAAGGAATGGCCGTCGCACCAGAACGCGCGCCGCTACACGTCCACGGTGTTCAAGCCCGGCGAGCCGCGTGTAATCAAAACTGGAAGGGGACCGCTCTTGAATAGGTGGCAAGGTTTTCGTGAAGCCGAAGGCAACGTCGAACCGTTCCTTGATCTGACTGACTTCATTTTCAGCGAACTTGAAGAAGAAACGCAGGGCTTCGCGCTGAAGCTGCTGGCGTACAAGGCGCAGAACCCTGGCCGCAAGGTGCCGATTGCTATCATGCTTGTCGGATCGAAGGGCAGCGGCAAGTCCATGTGGTGCGAGCTTGTACAGAAGGCGTTCGCTCCCGCGTCGAAGATGCTGCAACCGACGCTGCTGCTGAGCGACTACAACAGCTACGTTGACCGCAACGTGCTGTTGTTCATTGACGAAGTAACGCCGCGCGTCATGGATCAAAGTGGCGAAATGCTGAAGCTGCTTATCTCGCAACCCGAAGTGATGCTCAACGAAAAGTATCGCCCGATGAAACCGGTCGATAACTTGGGCCTCTACATCGTCACGTCCAACTATCCCGAAGCGGCGAGCTTCAGCCGCGATGAGCGCCGCTATTTCGTCGTGAACACGCCCGACAAAAAGGATGGCGAGATCGGTGAGGCGTACTATCGCAACCTTGTCACCTACAAGGATAGCGATTGCGGCCCGGCGATCATGCACTTCCTGCTCAACATGGACTTGCAAGGATGGGAGCCGCCGATTGAAGCGCCGATGACTGGCGAGCGCTACAACGCCTATCGTGAAGGCTTGACGCCCGTCGCTGCGCTCGCTGAGCAAATCCTGACTGCCGACGTGAACATCGTGCAAATGTGGATTGAAAGCGCGATGGAATGGGCGTCGAGCATGAAGGCGAACCCGCCTGCCAACGCGCCCATGTCGCTGATGAAGAAGATCATGCAAGTCGAAGCGGTCATGCCGCACTGGCCGATCCGCCCGTTCTACAGCATGAGCGAGATCGGCCTGCTGTTCCCCGGCCTGAGCGAGACGCTGATGGGAAATCGCGCGGCGCGGCATCGCAACTACACGCCCGAGCAAATCAGTTCGCAGCTCCGCACGAGCGGCGTGAAAACGCTTCGCAACAAGGACGACGTGCGCGGCTTCCGCTATGGCGGCGTGATCGAGCCGTTCCTGATTATCGCTGACGTGAACAACGAAGACTTGAAAAAGCCTTTGACACAGGCCGAGTTCGAGGATTTAATGCTGACGTTCGGCACGTATGCTGAGCTGCCCGGCACGAGAGTTGCTTCGACCCGCATCAGGCAAGGGAGCTAGTACCAATGTTGAACATTAACCAGCCGATTGACGGGCTCGCGCCCGAACAGCTTGGGCCGTTGTATCGCGAGGCGCGGGAAATCCGTCTGGCGATGCAGAAGAAGGTCGACGCCGTGAAGGCGTTCGAGACTGCGTGCCAAGAGCGCATCATCGCACAAGTCCCGGTCGACAAGGGCTTCGTCACTGGCGGCTACAGCTTCGTCGTGACGAGCAAGGAAGTGCCGACCGTCGAAGACTTCGACAAGGTGCTGGCTTACATCAGCGAGACTGGCCGCTTCGACATGCTGCAAAAGTCTATCTCGACGAAGGCCGTGACCGATACCGAGAACTGGCACATGATCCCTGGCATTAAGCGCTTCAACGCACTTAAATTAAGCGTGACCAAGCGCTAGTGTCCGCCAAGCTCGCCTCCGCCAAGCGCTATCGGGACGCCAACCGCGAAAAGGTTCGCGCCGCAGCTACTTACTTGTGTACCAAACGATGAACAGGTCTCTCCGCGACCGCCAAGAACGCAAGGAACCGCGCGTCGAGCTTGTGAACAAGCTCACGAACAACATGGGCCAAATGCTGCTCACGTTGGCCGATGGCGACTGGGACTTGGCGTTGAGCGTGTCGCTGTCGCTGTTCGCTTCGACCGTGGCGCAGAGTGCCGTGGCGCACGAAGAAAGCGCCGAAGAACTGTTTGACGAAATGGGACCGCCCGCGCGCAACGCGGTGCTCACGTTCGAGAAGGCGTTCATCGCCGCTGAGCTGGCCGAGCGCATGGCCGCTGACAAAGAAGACGGAGACGACGATGAAACCGACGACTGAAATGCTGAGCGATGACGTTGTGATGCTCGAAGCTGCGTTCGACACGTGCGCCACGCAAGAGCTGCGCGACATCCTGGCCCGCGATCCGAAGACGTGGGGAAGCAAGGAAAATCCGAGCTATGTCGGATGGGACTTCGGTGGTCCGCGCGGCGACCGCGCCGTGGAAGTCGTCATGTCCAAGGACGCCAACGGCATGTTCGTGCATGACGTGATCGAGCATCCAATCCACGATAGCGACTGCGCGACGCACAACGAGCCCGCGTTTCCGAATGGGCCGTGCGACTGTCCGCATTCGCGCATGGACGATGATGGCGCGCCGAACTTCGGGCGCGAGGAAGAAAAGAAACCGTTTGACTTTTCCGCTCTGAATAGGGCTATGTCGAATTACTGAGTTCGGGTTCGCCGAGTTGGAGTAGCACTCTTAAAGGCAACCCGCAGCGGGCACTGCCCGCTGAAAGCATCATTGGAGAGCACGATGACTGGAACTAGCTTGGTCAACTACGACGCCCGGATGGCCGCTGACGCTGAGGCGTTGGCAAAGCAGGATCGCGGCGGCGACGGTACATTCCTGTCGACGCGCGGCGGCATCCTCGCGCTGGGCGAAGAACAGTTGCCCGGCAATCAAGTCGCGTGCGTCATCGTCGATAGTGTGCTGGAAAACAGCTACTACTCGCAAGCGTATGATCCCAACAACAAGATGCCTCCAACCTGCTACGCCTACACGCGCGGCGAGCCGGAAGAAATGATGCCGCATCTGGAAACGATGGCGAAGGATCAAGAATACTTCGTGCCGCAGAACATGGCTGACGACGGCCAAGGCGGCTTCATCATCGGCGGCTGCAAAGGCTGTCCGATGGACGAATACGGCTCCGCCATGCGCAACGGCCAGCCTGGGCGCGGCAAGGCGTGCAAGAACACTGTGCGGCTCGCGCTGCTGCCTGCGGGCCTCTATCAGCAAGCTCCGAACCGGCGCGATTGGGAGCTGGGACTGCATGACGATCCGCAGCACTATCTCAGCTCCGACGTTGTGTTCCTGAGCGTCCCGCCGACGAGCTTGGGCGCGTGGAAGAATTACAAGAAGATGCTTCGCGTGCAGCACGCTCGCGCGCCCTACGGCGCTGTCACGCGCGTCTTCCTTCAGCAAGACCCTGTGAAGCAGTTCACGGTCAACTTCGAGCTGATCGAGCTGGCGTCGCCCGAAATGCTGCAAGGCATCGTGCCGCGTGTCGACGAGCTGCTTGTCGAGCCGTTCAAGGGCCACGAAGCGCCGCAGGCCGATCAACAGCCGCCTGCTGCGGCGCAAGGCCGCTTCGGTGTCGGTGGGAACTTCCGTCGCCGCTGAGGACGAAGTTGGAAAGGGGAAACCAATGAACTACATCAAACGTCAACTGCTGAAGCTGTTCGACGTTGACGTCGCTTTCCCCGTGAAGATCATTCGCGACGACGGCCAAAGGCCTGTTGAGCGTCCGCAGTGAACGACTTCGCCTACATCACGCTCGACGCGGAAACGTGGCTGATCCAACAACGCCCTGCGTATCCGCCGCGCCCTGTAGGCTGGTCGATCAAGTGGCCCGGTGCGCCGTCGCGCTATTACGCCTTCGGACACGCGAGCGAGAACAACTGCGACGAAGACACTGCGAAGCGCGCCGTGCTCGAAGCGCTGGCGAGCGATCACTTCCTGCTGTTCCACGGCGGCAAGTTCGACGTGGACGTGCTCTGCACGTGGCTGGGCATTGATCTGCGCGATCCGCGTCTGCACTGGACGCGCCTGCACGATAGCAGCTTCACGGCCTTCCTGTGCGATCCTCACGCGCTCAATCACGGCTTGAAAGAGCTGGCGGCGCAGCACTTGAACTGGCCCGCCGACGAGAAGGACGAAATTGCCGTTTGGGTTTGGGACCATCGTCTGCAGCTCAACTACACGGCTGAGCAGAACGGATGGCGCGATGACGAAGGCAAGCTGCTGAAGGTCAAGCGCTCGAACACGAAGACTTCTGACGGCTCGACGAAAGCGTCGAACGCGATGGAGTTCATTCCCTACGTGCCGGGCGATCTGGCTGGGAAGTACGCGGAAGGCGACACGGATCGCACGAGCGCGCTGTTCGATTTGATGTACAAGTACGTCGTCGACAACGACATGCTCTACGCTTACGACACTGAGCGCGAGCTGATGCCGATCCTGTTGGAGAATGAGCAGGAAGGTATCTACATCGACTTGCCGCTGCTCACACAGGAAACCGAGCTTTACATGGAAGCGATGGAGCATGTTGAGCGCTGCTTGCGCGAACGGCTCGATGCTCCCGATTTGAACTTCGACGCGGATCAAGAGTATGCGATGGCGCTGATCCGCGCTGGCATCGTTCGCGAAGAACAGTTCGAGCGCACGCCGAAGAAGAAAGAGTTCAAAGTCGGCAAGGACAGTCTGACGCCCGATATGTTCGCTGACCCGTTCGTCGCGAGCGCGATGGGCTATCGCAACCGGCTGAAGACGTGCCTGACGATGTTCATGCAGCCGTGGCTCGAACAGGGTACGAAGCGCAACGGCGTTATCTCGACGAACTGGAACCAGACGCGCGGCGGCGACGGCGGCACTCGCACGGGGCGTCCGTCGACTTACGATCCGAACTTCCTCAACATCAGCAAGAACTTCGAGGATCGGCCTGACGGCTATGTGCATCCCGACTTCCTCAACGTGCCGAAGTTGCCGCTCGTGCGGAAGTACATGCTGCCTGATCCGGGTTGCTATTGGCTGCACCGAGACTTCAGCGGCCAAGAGCTGCGCGTGTTCGCCAACTACGAAGGCGAGTGCTGGCCGGAAGATCAGTTCGAGCGCTCGCTGCTCGCGGCGTATCAGAAAGACCCTGCGCTTGATCCGCACGGCTGGGTTCGCGAGAACTTGTCGAGCGTCGTGCCGAAGTTCATGCCTGATCCGAGCTGGGACGCTGACAAGACGAAAGCGTTCCTGAAGCATCTGCGCACGCAGATCAAGATCACGAACTTCCGGCGCATCTACGGCGGCGGCGTTGGCGCGACGCAGCAGGCGTTGGGCATCAGCCGCCAAGAGGCGCAAGAGTTCTGCGCGTTCCACGACCAAGCTCTGCCGGGCCGGAAGCTGCTCGACGACGAGTGCAAGAAGCTCGCGCGCTTCGGCCAGCCGATCCGCACGTGGGCCGGGCGCATGTACTACGTCGAAGACCCGATCTTCAAAGACGGGCGTCTCGTCAACTTCGAGTACAAGCTTATCAACTACAAAGTCCAAGGCTCCGCTGCGGACATCACGAAGCGTTCGATCATCGACTGGTACAACGACAACCGTCGCAGCGGATCGCGCTTCCTTGTCACCGTGTACGACGAAAACAACATCGCTTCGCCGATTGATCGCTGGAAAGAGGAAATGGCGATCCTGCGCGAGCAAATGTGTATGCCGCGCCTCAACTGCCCCATGCTGAGCGACGGCAAATATGGAGAGCGCTGGGGCGCTTTGCAGGAGTGCGACTGATGAACCGTGACCTTGATAGCGGCCTGCCGATCATCGGCAAGAAGCCCGACGCGCCGCTCGTGATGAACACTGACACGCTGAAGGCCAGCATTCCCGATCTGCTCGCTGAGATCGAGCGGCGCGGCGTGTCGCTTCCGCAAGTCAGCTTCGATCTGATCCAGTCGATGCACTCGCATCGGAACTCGCGCTGGAACGCCAGCAACGGCGGAATGCGTGTCGAGCCTGATACGTTGGACGAAACTGACGGCGGCAGTCCGAAGCCCTGTTTTGCTGTCATCGCCGCTGATGGAAAGCGCAAGGCGCTGTTCTTCGACGAAGCCGACGCCGTTGCGTTCGCCAATCCGCAATTCACGATGTTCGAGCGCGCTGCGGAAGTTGCGGGCGAGATCGGCGAACTGCTTAACGCCGTGAAGAAGCTGCGTCGCCACGACATGAAGATGCCGGGCAACTACAAGCCGGGCGAGCAGGATCGCGACGAGCTGCTGCGCCGCGCGGCCTACGAGCTTGGCGACGGCTTCGTCACTCTGTTCAATCTCGCTGGCAAGCTGGGCATCAACGCCTACGACTGCTTGCAGATGGCGTTCAACACGAAGTCCGATGAAATGGGCTTCCCCGAGAAGCTGTAATGCCGGTGCTCAATCAAGCTCAGATCGCGGAGCGCATCGCGCTCTATCAGGCGTACCACGACGCAGTAGCGAAGCTCAACGGCCTCGCTGCGGCGCTGCCTGAGCAGCCGCCTGAGCGCTTCGTGGTCACGTGGGGCGCGACGCCCGGCAAGTTCACGGCGAGCGAGGAAGCTGAGGAAGCGGAGTTTGCGCCGCGCCAGCGCGTGCGCTTCGTAATCCAGCGTGCGTGGTCGACGCTGCGCAAGGCTGTGCTCGCTGACGCTGAGAAAGAGCTTGCCGATGCTGAGGGCGCGGTGTTAGCGTTCGAGCGTGGGGACGAAGTAGGAAAGATCGATGAACCTGAATGACGTGGGCCAGTGGGCCATCAGCTTCATCGTCCGCAAGGGGCTTGGCACCGAGACTGCGTGGTGCTTCTTTCACTCGCGCCCCTGTGCAATCACGTTTGCAAACAACGTCGGCGGCGAGCTGTTCGTTCGTATGCAAGACGGGACGCTGAAGAAGGCTGATCGCTGATGGCGAAGGGTTCATATCAGTTTGCGTGGTCGTACTCACGGTGGGAGCTGCATGACAAATGCCCCGCGCAGTACAAGGGCAAGTTCATCGACAAGAACCCCTTGTTCGAGACGGAGGCTGGCCCGCCGCTGATCCACGGTCGTCGCGTTCACGGCGGCATGGCCGCGTATCTCACTGGCGGCGACAACGGCACTTACTACGCCGAACAAGAGAAGATGACCTACCACGCCGACATGCGCTTCGAGGCGAAGAAGTACGATATGTTCGACGGCATTGTTCGCGAGCTGGCTGCGCAGATGCCGCTCGTCGAACAGCAATGGGGTTACACGCGCGACTACTCGCCGGGGCCGTGGTTCGGCCCGACCGTGTACTTCCGCAACATTCTCGACGTTGGCGTGCTGTGGCCGAGCAATCACTTCAGCGCGGTCGACTGGAAGACTGGACGCCCGAAGGAAGACAACTTTCAGCAGATGGAGACGCAGGCGATTGCGATCTTCAAACGCTATCCGCAAGTGCATTGGGTTGAGACGCGCCTGATGTACGTCGACACGGGCCAAGAGCGTCACGACGAGTTCTTGCGAAAAGACCTTGCGTCTCTGATCGCGAAGTGGGACAAGAGAGTGGGAGTAATCGAAAATGACAAAGCCTTCGCGCCGCGCCCCGGCTCGCACTGCCGCTTCTGTCCCCTCGCGAAAAGCAAAGGCGGCGGCTGCGCCTTCGGCTAAGAAGCGCGAGGCGTTGAGCGAGAGCGACTTCATCGAACTGATGGTGAAGTTTGCGAAGCAGACGCGCACGACGATTGAGATCGAAGGCCGTGGCAAGATGCGACGCGTTCTGTTCACGAGCTACGACGGCATGGTCGACTACACTGAGACGATGGTTGGCTTCCACGAGCCGGGCTGGGCTTCGTGGTGCGCGTTCCGCCTGCTGCATCCCGTCGCGCATCACGAGTTCGAGACGGAAGTGCGTGCGCTGTTCGAGAGCTACAAGAAGGGCGACCGCAAGTGGATCACCTACAACGAAGAAAAGCGAGCGCTGCTGCACAAGTATCTGAAGCTCGCGTATGATCCGAAGCGGTGGAGGAAGC
>WGMI01000025.1 GCA_016125155.1 bacterium | reverse complement strand
GCGTTGACCGGGAAGCAGTCTACCGTAAAGTTCTCGACACACGAATACTGATACACCCCATTGACCAAAGCACCGACGCGCACTTCGTACACCCCGGGACCCGGAAAGTTGACATTCGTCTGGGTCAGCGTCGTGGTGCGGGTCGTATAGTTGGGATCGGCCGGCATCTTGTATTCGAAAGAATACTCTGTGGCCGCGGGATCGGCCGTCCAAGTAGCCGTGTAGGCGTATTTGCTGCTCAAACTGAGCTGAGGATCCAAGTAGGTGCAGGGAGGTGCGCAAGAAGCGGAATTGAAGGGCGTCCCATCGATTTGGGTACCCGGGGAGTAACGCAAAGGAGTATTGTCGTTGTGCTGCTCGAAAGCCCCTACGATGTCCGGGTTGCGGGTATAGCTCTCGTCGGGGTTGTTCGACAAAGCGTCGGAATCAAAGCTCAATACAGGTTCGCCCAGCGAATTGCGGACAATAATGACCTCGCCCGAATTGTTCAGGCTCAAGCCCACAACACCCGTATCGGCCACCAAGACTATGGCATTGCCGAAGGGGCCCGTGGGCGTGCCTCCTCCAAAAACCACCACCGCTCCACCCGGAGGCACCAAGGTGCCCGAAGGAATGGTGTAGCGCAGCGCGCCCGAGGTCGTATCGTCCCAAATCTGGTAACCGCCCATATCATAGCACACCGTATCGGTATTGATGAACTCGATAAACGAATCTTCTTCCTGATTGTACACTCCATCTCCGTTGGCATCGCCCAACAAACCGGAATTCGAAGGATCGTAGAGCACTTCGTTGATCAACATGGGCGTGAACCCCAAGGCCGGGGGAGGCGATACAAATGTGGTATCGAAGGGGATTCCGTTGACCCGGGTGCCCGGTGAATAGCGGAGCGCCGTGTTGGCGGTATGCTGTTCAAACAAACCTGTGATGTCCGGATTCCGAGTGTAGCTCTCGTTCGGATTGTCGGAAAGCGCATCGCTGTCGAACCCGGCTACGAAGGCCCCCATGGGGTCGAGCAAGGCAATTTTCTCTCCTGTATTATTGAGGCTCAGTCCATTGACACTGGCGTTCGCCGAAAGCACCACGGCGCCTCCAAACGATCCCACAGGAATGCCCCCGCCAAAAACGACCAGGGCTCCACCCGGGGGAACCAGGGTACCCGAGGGAACGGCGAAGCGGAGAGAACCCGTCAGGGTATCGTCCCAAATTTGATACCCACTCATGTCGAAGTCAAAAGCGCCCGTATTGACGAATTCGATAAACTCGTCTTGGGTTTGGTTGTAGACCCCATCGCCATTGGCGTCTCCGTCCAAGGCCGTATTCGAGGGGTCGTACAGCACCTCGTTGATGATGATCTGAGCCTTTCCGACCTGAAAGGTCAGGAGCAAGGCGAACAAAAGGTACATTCTTTTCATGGGACCGTAGTTTGGTGTATTATATCGAAGGAACAGGAATTGAAAACAGGGGATACAGACCAATACGGTAAGAATAGGCAGTCCAATGTGGTATGGCATCCATTCCATGGTCAATTCGAACTAGCTTCGTTTGCAGCCCCTTCGGTAGCGGCCGATTGCAACCATGCTGAGCAAACCCATCCAAAGCGAATTTGAAGCGCGTCTGCTGCGAAAACCCTCAGAAAAGCGATATATCGTTTTGTACGAGGTAATTCGCCAAGGCATTGCTGCATTGGATTTTCCGGCGGGCGAACGCCTCCCCCCCACCCGTCAGCTCGCCCTCGTTCTGGGCGTATCGAGGAGCACCGTAGTCAAGGCCTACGAACTGCTCGCGGCCGAGGGCTATTTGGACGCCAAAGTGGGAGCGGGACACCGGATTCTGCCTGGGTTGAGCCAAAAACCGATGCAGTTGCCCACGCCGGACCATGTAGCGCACCTGCCCCCGCTTTCTTCGACGGGACAGGCCTTTTTATCGAATGTGCACTTGATGAATACGGCCGAAGAAAAATCGATCGCCTTCCGCCCCGGTCTGCCTCCGCTCGATATTTTTCCGGTCAACCAATGGAAGAGTTTGAGCAACGTCTATTGGCGTCAAATTCGGTCGTCTGAACTGAATTACTCTCCATCGGCCGGGCTGCAATTGCTGCGGCAGCACATGGCGTCCTATCTCGCCTTGAGCCGCGGCGTGCGCTGCGAACCCGAGCAAGTATTTATTGTATCGGGATCGCTCCAATCGCTGTTTTTGATTGGAAGCAGTCTGATCGAACCGGGAGATGGGGTCGTGGTGGAAAATCCGACGTTCCCCAACGTCCACAGCATATTCCGCAGTCTGCGCGCCCATCTCTATGGAATCCCCACCGACCAAGACGGGCTGATTCCCGAAGCCCTGCCCGATGGGGCCTCGGTCAAACTGATCCACCTGACCCCTTCGTGTCATTATCCACTGGGAGCCACCCTGTCGCTCGAGCGCCGGATGCGCATCCTCGAATGGGCCAGCAGACACAAGGCCATCGTGATCGAAAACGACTACGAACACGAAATCAACAAAGGTCGGGGGGTCATTCCGCCCTTGTTCAGTCTAGACGCCGAACAACGCACTCTGTTTCTGGGCACCTTTAACCGGTTGCTCCATCCCGCCATTCGGATCGGTTATATGGTCGCCCCGCCCTATTTGGTCAAACCCTTGGATGCATTTATGAAGCACTCGCATCGGTTTGTGCCACCTTCGCTTCAATTGGTCTTTAACCAATTTCTCGAGAAAAAATACCTCTACAGCCATGTCAAGGCGGTCCGCGAGGTGGTTCGCGAGCGACAGACGCTGTTTCAACAGGAATTTGACAAGCACTTTGAAGGACGCTTGCGGTTGCAGACCATCCCCCACAGTTTGCACGCACTTGCCTTTCCCCACCCCGAATTGGAAGACGAAAAACTCGTGGACGTGTTGCACAAGGGACATATCTCAACCCATGCTTTGAGCAAGTGCTATGTAGAAGAACCTAAGCGACAAGGACTTATCCTCGGCTATTCCAGCGTGCCTAAACCCGTCATTCGAACCAAGGTCGCTCAGATGAGCGCGCTCTTGCATCCCTATTTGAAAAGCCTGTGAAAAACCCCATTCTCCTCGCGCTCTGCAGCGCGATGCTCGCTGGGTGCTACAAAGCCGAGCGCCCCACCGACCCCGCGCCGGGAGCCCTTCAGACCTACGGAACCGGATCGTACACCTTTGTCTGGGCTCCGGCCCAAACCGATCGGCCCGTGCAGGTATTCTACCACATTCCGGCCAAGGCGACTACCCTTAGCCCGGTACTCATCGTGTTTCACGGCGCAGGCCGAGACGCCGCTTCCAGTCGGGATGCGCTGATCGATGAATCCGAAGAAAAGGGGTTTATTCTCCTGGCCCCCGAGTTTTCCAACGCCTACTTCCCGGGTTCGAACGAGTATAATCTGGGAGGGGTTTTTTCGGATGGTGAATCTCCGAGCAGCGCGAGTCGACGCCCAGAAGATCGCTGGACTTTTTCGCTCATCGAACCGCTCTTTGCCGATGCCCGAAGCCGGTTTCGGTTTGAAGCTACAGAGTTTGATGCTTTTGGCCATTCGGCGGGCTCTCAATTTCTGCATCGACTGCTCTTGTTCAAACCCGACTTGCCCATCGACCAGGCGGTGTGCAACGCTGCCGGGTGGTATACCGTCCCCGACGCCTCGGTGGAGTTTCCCTATGGCATGGGCACTACCGGAATGGATCCAGCGGGCTTTCAGAGCGTTTTCTCAGAATCGGTCCGCGTTTCGGTCGGCGCGCTCGACACCGATCCCAATTCGTTTGATCTGCGGCATACCCCGGAAGCCGATGCCCAGGGAAGTCAGCGCGTAGAGCGGGCCCAGTATTTCTTTCAACGCTGTGGGCAATTGGCGCAACTGGCGGGTATTCCGTACCAATGGCGGCTTTCGGTCTGGCCCGGCGTCGGACACGACTTTGAGGCCTCGGCCGAAATGGCACTCAACCTCCTCTATCCATGAACCGCAAACACCTGCTTCAAAACGCCGCTTTGGCCGCGGGCCCGGCGCTCTTTTTCTTTCTGTATTTCGGGAGTGTTCATTCGATTCCTTTGGCCGAATCGAGGGCGGTTTTGGCCATCACACTGTGGATGTCGGTTTGGTGGATTTTTGAGGCCATTCCCCTGGCGGCGACTTCGCTCCTCCCTTTGATTCTGATGCCGCTTACCGGTGTGCTCCCCTTGGGTCAGGTGAGTGCATCGTATGGCAATCCATTCATCTACCTCTTTTTATCGGGCTTTCTCCTCGCCCTGGCCATCGAAAAAAGCCGACTGCACTGGCGGATTGCGCTCAACCTTATCCTCTGGATGGGCAAGACCCCCAAGCGTATGTTGTGGGGTTTTATGCTCGCCACAGGGCTCATCAGCATGTGGATATCCAATACGGCCACCGCGATTATGATGCTCCCCATGGCGATGGCCGTGGCCAAAAAAGTCGAAGATTGGGAAGGATTTGGCGCCGACTTTAAAGCGCAATTTGCCCGTTCGCTCTTGCTCGGCATTGCCTATGCGTCTTCGATTGGCGGCATGGCGACCCTCATTGGCTCTCCGCCCAATTTGATCTATGCCGGCATGGTGGAAAAGACGTTTGGAGAAACCGTCACTTTTGCGCGCTGGATGCAAGCGGGGCTTCCCGTAGCCCTTCTATTGCTCGCCGCAGCGGGTGCTTATTTGGGTCGTGGATTGAACCGCACTTCGGGACGCTTGGACCGCGCTCAGTTGTTGGCCCAAAAGCAGGCGCTAGGGCCGATGACGGGGGCCGAAAAGAAAGTGCTCGTCGTCTTCCTGGCCACCGCCTTGGCCTGGATGCTCCGATCCTGGCTCATCACCCCCTATTTTCCCAAAGTCGACGACACCATCATCGGGTTGCTCGGGGCCTTGGCGCTGTTTGCTTGGCCCACCCGCGAAGACCCCAAACTGCTCGATTGGAAAGATGCGGAAGGGCTGCCCTGGGGCATTCTGCTGCTCTTTGGAGGGGGAATTGCGCTGGCCTCGGGGTTTGAACAGACCGGAACGGCGCAGTGGTTGGCCGCAGGCTTGGCTTCCGGGGCACAGGACCACTCTATATTGCCCTTCGCCTTGATTGTCGGCAGCATCAATTTCCTCACGGAGATTACGTCGAATTTGGCGACTACAGCGGTGGCTTTGCCCGTCCTGGCGCCCTTTGCAGAGTCGCTGGGGGTACACCCTTATTTGCTGATGGTGGGCGCCACCCTGGCCGCTTCGTGCGCCTTTATGCTGCCCGTAGGCACCCCTCCCAATGCCATTGTCTTTGCCTCGGGCAAAATCCGCATCGGCGACATGGTGCGCATCGGGATCGCGATGAATTTTATTTCCATCGCGGTCATCACCGCTTATACCTACTTCGTCCTACCGTGGCTGTGGGGGTTGTAGGGCTGGTTTAGAACCGAAGCTGGCAAAACAGGTTGGCCACGGTTTGTTGCACCCCATTGATTTCTTCGCTGCCGGCAGCCAGATGGACCTTGATTTGCTGGCCTGAGAAATAGCGGGTCAATCCCAATTGCAGGCTGTTTACGGGCACTTGGAGCGACCCGGTTCGTTCGAACTCCGGTTGAACATCGCTCAGGCGCACGTCGATCCCCCAGGCCCCGCGGTGGGTATAAGAAGCGTGCGCATTCCACGCTCTGCCCAAGTTGTAGTGTTCGCTGATTTCTTCGGGCTGCAAAGGGCTTTCTCCAAACGGATCGGAATACAGTCCTTCGAGTCCAGCCGCCGTGGCAATGCCGTACTCGCCCATCAACGCAAAACCCCTGTACTTCATGAGCACATCGGCGTAGACTTTGCGGAAGTTCGCATACTCCAATTGCCCGTTGAACCCGTAGAGTACTACACCACCATGGTCTTCGCCTACCCGGTCGCTGGCGCCATTGTTGATGCTACCCGCAAAACCCAAAAGCAGCTTGAGGTCTTGTTCGCCCGCCAAATCGGCCATTTGCCGTTCGTTTCCCTTGGTAAACAATCCCAAGGGCAAAACATCCAACCGCCCGGCATACTTAAGCCCACCCAAATCGACATCGCGGCTGTCGGCTCCAAACGAGTTGCGTCCATCGCCCGAACTCAGCATGGCGTGTAGGGTCCAATGAACCCCGGCAATGGGGCGGCCGTAAGAAACAGCCAACCCGAATTCCCGGCCGCTCCGGCTCAATTGCTGGCTCAGCGCGCTGCGGTCAATAAAACTCAAGTAGTCTTCCATCCAAAGCATCTCGCGGTTGTTGCCCACCGAGAGCATTTGCCCGGCCTTGAACTCAAGACCCTCGATGGGCTTGTAGGCGATCCATGCGTCGAGTAAAATTTCGGGCTCGTTGAGATTGGCCTGGACGAAAAACGTCAACTTTTGGGGCCCCGCCTCTCCTTGCAAGCGCAGATAGGTGCGGCGGTTCGCAAAAAAGTACTGGGGATCTTGTCCATCGATACCCAAGTAGCTGATTTCCGGTTGAATCATCCCACCAAAATCGAATTGATAGGCTCCGTTGTTGAGGTGAAAACGGAACCCTTCTCCCGGCACATAGACCAGGTTGTTCTGGGCCTGTACCGAAATCGATATCAGCATAGCCGTCGCGATACGGGTCGCTTTTCGGGTGAAGGGGTGGTTCGGGTGGAGTTTCATGGCTTGATGCGATAAATGGGTAAGGCTTGGTTGAGCACGGCCGGGATGAGCCCGAGACGGACAAAGCTGTTGGGCGCTTCGGGTTCGAGCAATTCTGCCAGCAGCGGAGCATTGCGTTGGTCCATCGACAAAATGAGATCGGGATTGGCCTCTGTTGCGGGTGTGCCCAGTTCCAACTGCACGGTCTCTACCCGGGTTTCGAGTTCGATCGGCCGAACCCCTTCCCAATTGAAGGCGTCGGGTGCAACGGAAACAACGGTGTACGACTCGGCTTGAAGGATTCGGGATGCCCGCACTTCAGAAAAAACAATGCCGAGGGCCTTGAGTTTTTCACGCAAGGCGGGCGTGGCCTGGCGCAGCACATAGGCCTCAGGACGCTGACGGACCAATTTCGGCGTCGATTGGCTCGCATCGCGCACGGGCAAGAGCACCCCTACAGTATCGTTTTTTGCCAAATCGATCATCGTGATGCGGGTTTCGCGTTCGGGTCGGACGCTGTGCACCACCACCTCGGGCGCAGCCTGCCGCGTTCGGTTCAAAACAGCCCTCAATTCCTCGGGGCGACGAGCTGCTTCGCCGATGTAGCTCAAGGCCACGGACGACGACGACAAGACCCGCCGTTTAAAGGCCGTCTTGCCCAAACCCACCCCGCGCACTTCGATGAGGGTGCTGACGCAGTTGGTCAAAGAGTGATGAGAAGCACTCGAACGCGCTTGGACGGACCCTTGATTGATCACCAGACGTCCTTTGACTTCTTCTGAAGTAAAATAGGCCCGGTGCGAAAGCTTGAGGCTATCCATGGTGCGTCCAGCCCCGGCCACAAAACGGTTTCGCGTATAATCCCGCAATTCTGTCGGGACATTCAAATTGCCCGAATAGAGAAAGAGCACGTCGTGGTACCCGGCCATTCCCTGGGTGCCCAGGCGTCCATAGTCTTTCCGATAGGGACGGTATTCGTGCAGATCGAGCGCCACCTCGGGTTGGAATGCGTTGAAGGCTGTTTTCCAGAGCATTGTTTCCGGCGCCAAAAGCTTGGTTTGATCGCGGTTCAAATCGAGCCCGTTTGAGGCCAACCGAGTCAGGGCATTGCAACCATCGGGGTTGGCCATGGGGAGCAGGGCTATGCGCACCTTGGAAAGCCAAGTCCGAAAAGCCGGCTCTTGTAGGCGATTCATCAAATGCATTACCGCTTCCCAGCCTCCGGGCTCGTCTCCGTGCAATCCGCTCATCACCCAGATGCGCACCGCCTCAGGATCTTCGCTCCCCAAGTAGGCCATAGGAATGCGCTGACCTTTTTGACTTTGTCCGAGGTGGTCGACCCGATAGGGCACCCCCGATGCGGGTTGGTAGGTCCTGAGGAAGGCTTCGACATCGGATAGGGTGCTGAAGCCCTCTCGACCATCAAAGGCCGGGGTCCGGATGTCGATAGAGGGCTCGGTGTACAAGCGCTGGGTGAGGGTATCGGACTGGGGAATCATCAACCCGCCGCAGGCCGTGGCCACACTGAGCAAAAAGAGGGGCGCGAAGGGTTTCAAAATGCGTAGGTAATAAGGAGGGTCGCCAAGCCCTGATCTCCGGTAAACTCGTTCCCATAGAGGTCTCGGGCTCCGGGTTGGGTTGCAATCCACGTATAATCCGCTTGAATACGGAAGCTGTAGTTGCGGTCAAAGAACTTGCCCACCCCTAAGGTGTAGTATCGAGGTCGGTCGTAGAACAGGGTATTGTTTAAGAAGGAAAATTCGTCGGCGTTGAGCTGGGTATAGCGACCATCGACGCTCCAACCCGAGGGAAAGATGTAGCCCGCCTGCACATTGAACCCATCGCCCAAAATCATGCGATTCTTGACGTAGTTCTCGACGTCTTGGACCCCATTGATTTCGAAGTCGCTGGTCACCGACCCATCGGTGCGCACCCGCTGGGTGAGGTCATTGGGTACACTGGCCGTAGACATGACCCATTCGGCTGATAACGATACCCCTTGATACTTGAACAACAGGTCGATTCCGTATTTCGAGTAATCGGGCAAGGCGGGATCCCCTTGCTCGTCGAGGTAGAGAATTTCGCCCCCGGCGTCTCCATTGCGGCTGGTTACCCCGTCGTTGAAGCTGTAGTAGCCCCCGACCACCAATTTCGGGGTTCGTTCCCGGACCAAATCGACCTGCCGAAACTGACCGAAGGTATTGAACAGTCCAAAGGGGAGATAGTCGAGACGCCCCCCGTATTTGAGCCCCCCGAAGTTCTGCAGGCTCAACCCGTCTCCGTGGGTAAAGGCCAAAGAGGGGCGCAGATAGTGGCGCTCGCTCAACCGTACGGTACCATCCACGAACAGACCGAACTCGCGCACGGTGGCAAAGGCCGAAATGAGTCGGTTGCGTTCGGTAAACTGCAGGGTTTGAGACCCCATGCGCAGCGAGCGGCTGTCGGTGGAGGTGGTGCGCTGCCCAAAAGTGATCGACCACCGCCTCGACATATTGTACGCCAACCACGCATCGAGCAGATAGCCGCTGCTCTGGTCGGCCACCTCGGTACTGCGGCTCAAATCGGCATTGAGGCGATATTCGAATTTGCCAGACGCCAATTCTCCCGACAACCGAAGCCGCAGACGACGGATCCGAAATCGCGCCGGGGTGTAGAAAGCGGAATCGGTATCGTACACATTCATCTGCACACCGGTCTGGAGGTATCCACCCAAATTGGCTTTGTATCCGCCACCTCCTATGGTGATGCCCTCTCCGGGTTCGTAATCATACAGCCCATTCTGCGCATACATCCGGCCTGGTAGCAGCGCGATCAACAAGAGCACACATCGTTGTACAGCCGCTTTCATGCGCGTGGAGAATGAGGTTGTGGAAGATCGGCCTCGGCCAACATCGACATCCCTTTGCAGTACACTTGAGCGATGTCCAAGGTATCGCTGAGCAGGACAAAGTCGGCATCGGCCCCGACCGCAATTCGGCCTTTGTGGGGCAGGCCTACGTTGGTGGCGGGATTGAGGGTGATGAGTTTTAACGCCTCCGAAAGCGGAAGTCCGCCTTGGGTATGCAACAAAAAGGCCTGTTCCCGATTGGCTTCGATGGGGGCAGGACGCGTTCCGATGACGTTGCCTCCAGCATCGCGCGCATCGAGACCCGCGTATCCATCGGTAGAAAAGGTCATCTTGTGGAGATCGACCCCTTGATCCAAGGCATAGACCACTGCTTTCCAGGGTTCGGTGTACTTGGAGGCCCCGGTAGTGATGTCGATCATGCCCCCCAACTTGGCAAACTCGATGGAGTGTTCAAAAAGCGTCTGGGAACGCGCCACGTGGGTAGGAGAAATGTGTTCGATGGGGAACTCGTGTTCTTCGACCAGCCGAAACAGCGGGTCGAGACTGGTCTTGAGCGCCCCCAAATGCAGGTGCAGAATGCCTTTTTTGCGGGCAATCCGACCCGCGACCATCACATTGCGCAGCAGGCGGAGCAATTCCAGGTCCGTGGGATACGAGGAACGGATGTCGGCAATGGCCACTTTGCACCCCAGGACCTTGTCGATAAAAATCATGTCATCTTGGAGATTGCCCGTAATATGGGTGGGCTCCAGCCCGTAATAGCCCGTGTACATATAGGCGGACATCCCTTCTTCTTCCAAGGCTTTCACCTTGGCATACAGGCTCTTGATGCTGCGCGTCGACCCATCGGTTCCGAGCAATCCCACCGCTGTGGTCGTGCCACAACGCACAAGGTCTTCGAGCGGAATTTCGGGGGTCATGGACGAAAAACCCGACTTGCCCCCCGCCCCAATCAGGTGAATGTGCTGATCGATAAACCCCGGCACCAGCTTCTGCCCCTGTAGGTCCAGCGCGGGCACCGTAGAGGGACGGTCCTGACCGGCCGGACGCAGCCCGACCACCTTGCCCGAGGCGACCCACACATCGCACAGCCCCATGGGCTCGGGGCTGAGTACCTCCGCATTGAGCAAGAGATACTGAATGGGTTCACGGTTTTTGGTGCGCTGGTTTTTGAGCATGGGGAGCGGTCATTGAACGAGGTGAAGGACGAACATGCTCACCGCGACGATGAGCATGGGCAAGGCATTGCGCTTGGCGAGTTCGAAGGGCTTGACCTCGGCCAACTCAGACACGGCAATGAGGACCCCGGACACCGGAGAAGCCGTCCGGCCAATCGAAGCGGCCAAATTCATCGGCAAGACCAGCTTTACTGCGGGCAATCCAAACTGCTGGGCAATGCCCGGCGCCAACGGGCCAAAGGCGAAGAAGGAAGCATTGCCGCTCCCCATGAGCACCGAAGTCAACAAGATCAAGAGGACCAACAAGGCCGCAATGCCGATCCAGCCCATGCCCAATCCGATCGATCCCTGCACCAGGGCGTCGAGAAAACCCAGCGCAATCAGACCCTGAGCGAAGAGTTCGGCTGCAATAATCAAAGTGACCACGGTCTTGAACATCTCGGCCATGCCCGACCAAAACTCCTTGACTGAAGCCATCAGCGCCTTGAAATTCCGATGACGGATGCCTTCGAAAATCAATGCGACCCCGAAGCTCAGAAACATGGCCGTGGTGGTATCGAGCACAATGGGGCGGCCAAACGGCTGAAACAACTCCGAGAAAACGACCAGCAGCAGCAAAGGCAGAATGGGCAATAGGGCATAGATGCCCGGGGCCTTTGCACCGGTGGCTTTTTCGATGTGCTCCGGCTCTTTGGGCGCTTTCCGATCGCCCCAGACATTGATAAAATACAGGGTAACGGCGCAGATCAGACTCAAGGGGATGGTGATGGGCAATTGGTATTGCACAAAAAAACTGACCATATCCATGCCCGAATTTTCGGCGGCCGTAGCCGTTGTGGCCGATGCCGGACCAATGCCCAAAGCCGTGCAACAACTGATGACCGCAGCCGCCGACAGCCGGCTCACCCCGAGCCTGCGCAATACGGGAAATACGGACGCCATCAAGAGCAAACCCAACCCTGCGGCACTCGGAATGGCCACAAACAAAGCCTGGCCCAAGGGCATAAAGGCTGCGGCCGCCAGATGGGGATTGAACCGGAAAATCTTCAGCGGTTTGACCGCCAAATCCACCAAAACCTCCGACGCCCCTATTTTGTCCATATAGGCCACGAACCCGCCTATGGCCATAATCATCAGCCCAACCCCGGAGAGCGTACCACTAAACGACTGGCGCAGAAAGGCAAACCAGTCGAAGGGGGCCAAACCGGTGCCTTGCTTCAGAGGAACCGTGCCCGTGCCCAGCAGTTGGGCCGCAGCGATGAGCAACAAGCCGACCACGAGGAGCACGGCATGGGGCGAATACCCCTTAACCAGCAGGTAGCCGACCACCGCAATGCCCATGATGGCCAGAAAAACGCCCATAGCGGTACCGATCAAGACGGATTAAAAAGGAGACAGATCGCGACGGGTGCCGGGCGAAAACAGCCGGGGAGAATTGGCGCCGTGCTGTTCGAAGTCGCCCGTCAGATCTGGATTGCGCGTATAGCTCTCGTTGGGGTTGTCCGACAGGGGGGTGATGTCGAAATCGATCAAAATGGAATCGGCGGAATTGGTGAGGATCATTCGATCGCCGGCATTGTTCAAATTGAGATCGCCCGAGGTCGAAGTCTGAACCAATGCCCCTCCGAACAAACCGGTAGGGGTACCGCCTCCAAAGACCACCAAGGCCCTGCCCGATGCCACTACCGTACCCGCCGGGAACGTATGCTTGGGGCTCAGCGATCCAAATCCGCCCGCATCGTACACCTTATAACCACCCACATCGATGTCTTGAGACGACACATTGACGAACTCGACAAACTCGTCTTCGTTCTGCGCATAGACCCCGTCTCCGTTGGCGTCCCCGTCGAGCCCGCTGTTCGAGGGGTCGTAGAGGATTTCATTCAAAATCAACGCAAAGGCCCCCGCCCCTCCGTCGTTGTCTTCGAGGTTGATGCTGACACTCGAAGGGGTGCCGAGCCGCGCACCGCTCAACTGCACAATGCGGGCGGTGATGATTTCGGTGCCCTCCACATCGACGTCTTCCAAACTGAAAACGGTGAGAAATCCAGTTTGTCCGCCTTGAGGAATAAAGATTTGATCGGCGTCTGAACCATAGTCCACCCCATAGACGGCCGTCCCTTCAAAAGCGAGGGTCACCACCACATCGGTTTCCGCCGGAATGTCGAGATCGACGATGATTCGGGCCGAATCGGGGCTTTCGCTCAAGGCAACGCGATCGGCGCTGATCGAAGCCAGGGCGTTGCCCGACCCAATGCCAGGAACGTCTTCGGTTTCACAACCATACACCCCAAGGGCGAGGGCAGCGAGGGAGAGGATTTTTTTCAAGGGATCTGAGGATTCTAGGCGATCAATGGGTCAAGACGATTCGGCGGGCCACGAACCAACCGCTGCCCGACAGCTCGAGGAAATACACCCCATTGGGGAGGGCGCTCAGATCGATGCGTTCCTCCGTGAGGACTTCTTGGTGTAGAATCCGGCCGCTCAGGTCCACCATGCGCACCGAAGTTTGGTCGGGAGCGCTTTCGATGTGGAAGACCCCCGAACCGGGGTTGGGATATATCTGCAGCCGGTTTCCAATGATTTCAGAAAGCCCGATGTTCTGGTTGGAAATCACGATGTCGACAAAGCCCGAAAGGTTGCTGCCGTCGGTGGTGGCTCCGGTTACGCGCACGGTTCCGTTGCCCCCGATGGCCGTGAGCAGTCCCTGAGGCGTGATGCTCGCCAGAGAAGGCAGGTCAACCGTCCACGACACCTGTTGGTTGGCGGTGTTCGGAAGAATGGTCGCCTCCATTTGAAGCGTGCCCCCATTGACCGAAATGGTGGTTTGTCCTCCGGCCCCGTTCACGCTGATCGAGGTGGCCAGCGGCAGACACACCGAGCAGCTCTGCCAACAGTAAGCGGGCAGCGTTGTATCGTTGGGCACGTAGGCACTCCGCAACCAGGTGCCCGAGAGGGCGACTGCGCAATTGCCAGCACTGCTCAGATCTTCGGCGGTGGCATCGGCCACCATCCGGTACAAAACCGTGTCCGAGGTCACGGTTACGGTTCCTTCCCAAATGTCGTCTCCGTCGGGGTCGGACAGCGCATCGCAGTTGGTGCACTGGTTGTTGAAATCGCCCGAAACAAAGGCGGCGGTTACGGCCACGCCCAGTTGGCTGAGGTCCGCGCGGAAAGACACGTCTCTTGGGATCGGGGCGCTCACCAACACCGTGTCGAAGGGGGTACCATCGATTCGGGTACCCGGCGAAAACAGCAAAGGCGTATTGTCGTTGTGCTGCTCAAACATGCCCGTGATGTCCGGATTGCGCGTATAGCTTTCGTTCGGATTGTCCGACAAGGCGTCGGAGTCGAAGCTCAAGATGGGATTGCCGATGGCATCTTTGATGACGATGACCTCTCCGTTGTTGTTGAGGTTGAGTCCGTTGGCACTGGCTGTGGCAGCCTGTACAATAGCACCACCAAAGCTGCCGGTGGGGGTTCCGCCTCCGAAGACCACCAAGGCGCCGTTCGGGGGCACCAGCGTGCCGGCGGGAACGGTGTACTTCAACGAACCGCTGACGGTATCGTCCCAAATCTGCAACCCACTGGCGTCGAAGTTGTAGGTGCCCGTATTGATGAATTCGATAAAGGAATCTTGCTCTTGATCGTAGACCCCATCGCCATTGGCGTCTCCGAGCAAGCCCGAATTCGAGGGATCGTAGAGCACTTCGTTGATGATGAGCTGGGCCTGGCCGCTCAGGGTGAACAAAAGCGAGAAGAGGAGCAGTGCGCGCTTCATGGGAAATGTCGTTAGAAGTGCCCAATCTGCAGGAATTTGGGGGTTATTGCGCGTACCAATACACGTCGTTGGAGCAGTCCAATTCCCCCCCACCATCGCAAAGACGCCATGCACGGCGTTTCAACCCATGATTACCGCGCATACCGCCGGTCCACCAGATAGACCATCGAGGCCAGTGCCGCGCACCCCAGTTCCAGTTCGCGCTGGTTGACGCTCTCAAAGACATCGGTTTCGGCGTGGTGGTGATCGAAGTAGCGCTGTGAATTGATGCTGAGTCCGAGTTGCAGCATCTCGGGGTAGAATTCCAACAGGGGCCCGATGTCGACCCCCCCATAGCCCTTTTTGAATTCGTGCAGTCCAAAACCCGAAAAGCGGGGGCCCATCGATTGCAGCCATCTCACCTGGGCTTCGGTACCCACCGCGTCAAAACCCAAGGGCAAAAAGCCGCCCCGGTCGCTTTCGAGGGCCGCCACATGGCGCTCGCCCCGTTCGTGAACCCATCGCGCATAGGTCTTGCCCCCAAAATTGCCGTTCTCTTCGTTCATAAACAGCACGCATCGAAGCGTGTGTTTGGGACGGTATCCCAGGACCTTGAGCAGCCTCAGGGCTTCGATGGAATGCACCACCCCCGCCCCGTCGTCGTGGGCTCCTTCGCCCACATCCCAGCTGTCCAAATGCCCTCCAAAACTGATTACGTCAGATGCCCGCCCCTTGTCGCCCCACAGCTCTGCAATCACATTGAACGAAGCGGCATCGATCAAGGTGCGGCAGTTGAGTTGGAGCGAAAGCACCACGTTGCCTGCTTGAAGCGCATCGCGCAACCGATTGGCATCCAGCGTACTCAAGGCAGCCGCAGGCACCAAATCGCCCTCGGTCGACATCACCCCGGTGTGCGGATGATCGTCGATGCCCGAGGCCAACGAACGAATCACCACACCCGAAGCACCGAGCGCAGCCGCCCGGACCGAACCTTCAAAGCGCTGGGCGGCACAAGCCCCGTAGGCGCGAAAAGTCGAGCGCTGGGCCGGATCAAAGGCCTCGTCAAAAAAAGCGATTTTGCCCTTGAGCCCGCCCTCGGGTAGGTTGTCCAAGGCCTTGAGCGATGCGAGATAGACCACATCGGCCTCGAGCAAGCCGTCCGTGGGAGGAGATCCCCCCAAGGCCAACACCGACAACTTTTCGACGGCCCCATTTCCTGTGTTCATCCAACACACTTCGGGGGTCCCCCGCTCCCAATGCGGAACCGCCACTGGCTGGAGGTAGACCGTATCGAATCCGTAGCCCGCGAGCACAATTTGCCCCCATCGAACGGCCATGGCGGCCTGGGGAGAGCCGCTAAGGCGATGCCCCACTGTCTTGCACAGACTGCGCAGGTCTTGATACGAATGTCCCCGCACCAACGCCTCGGTGTGCACCGTATGGAGAAAAATCGAATCCTCCCGGGCCTCGCGCTTGAGCGGTTGGGCTGTGGCACACAAGCTTCCTGCTAGGGCCAAGAATACCATGTTGAAACGTACAATTCCTGCCCAGCGCATCGAGCTGTTCAACCTTAATTTCTTCTGATTCATACCCTCCTATTCGTTCCCGTTCCTGCAACAGACAACACCCTTCTGGCCTCGATTTCGTCCTGTTTGAGCTGGGCGATTAGCCCCGAGAGCCCATCCAAGGGCACCACCGGTCTGAGCCACTGTACAAAGCGCAACCGCAGGGGTTGTTGATATAAATCCCCTTCAAAATCAAATAAATGCACTTCAAATCGCTCTTCCACCCGGTCGAGCACGGGTCGAGGCCCCCAGTGCGCCATGCCCCCATAACGCCTTCCCTTCCAATCGACCTCCACGGCGTACACCCCCTGCCTCGGCATCATTTTGTCTTGATCGTTTAAGCGCACATTGGCCGTCGGAAAACCCAGCGTCCGGCCAATTTGATCTCCGGGTTCCACGACCCCATCGACCCCGTACCGATAGCCCAAATAGGCCTCTGCCTTAACCACATTGCCCTCGGCCAAAGCCGTGCGGATCTTGGTGCTGCTCACCGCCACCGCGTCGACGTCGAGTGCCGGAATTTCTTCTACCTCAAATCCGTATACCGGACCAAATTCTTTGAGGTGCTCAAAACTCCCCTCTCGGTTGCGCCCAAAGTGGTGGTCGTGTCCCATGACGAGTTTGCGAACACCGACGCGGTTGACCAAAATATTGCGGACGTATTCGAGCGAGCCGGTACGCGAAAAGGCCTGGGTAAAAGGCTGAACGATCAGGTGATCCAACCCCGTTTCCGCCAACAAAGCCTGTTTTTCTTCGAGGCTGTTGAGGAGCTTGAGCGGAATCTCGGGCTGCAACACCTTGCGCGGATGCGGGTCAAAGGTCAACAAGACGCTTTCGCCACCCATGTGGGCCGCCGTGCTGCACAGCCGGTCCAAAATGGTGCGGTGCCCAAGGTGAACCCCGTCGAAGGTGCCCGTGGTGACCACGGCACAGTCGAGCCGCACAAAGTCCTCGAGCGAGCCATAGACCTTCATTATTCGTACCGCAAAGCTTCGATGGGATCGAGTTTGGACGCCTTGAGTGCGGGATACAAACCGCTCGCCAGCCCTACCCCAAAGCACAAAATGAGCGATACGCCCAACCAGTTCCAAGGAATGGTAAACTGTCCTCCGACCATAGCCGCCACCCCATTGCCGATGGCAATGCCCAAAACGGCTCCGACGAGCCCGCCGATTTGGCAAATCACCACCGCCTCGGTCAAGAATTGATAGCGAATGGCCTCGGAACGGGCCCCCATGGCTTTGCGGGTGCCGATCTCTCGGGTGCGCTCGGTGACCGATACCAACATAATGTTCATCAGCGCAATCGAAGAGCCGAGCAGGGTAATGCCCCCGATGAAAAAAGCAATCAAATTGACCACTTTCAGGTCCTCGATGAGTTTCTCCGATATCTGGTTGCTGCGCGTAATGGCGAAGTTTTCCTCCTTGCGCGGGGACAACCGACGGACCGCGCGCATCAACGCAGTGGCTTCGGCCACCGAAGTCTCGATGGTGTTGGCGTCAGGGGCCATCACACTAATAGAGTAGGTGCGCCCCGGATAGGGAAAAATGGCGTTGGCCAATTTGTACGACAGGAAAATGGCGTTGTCGCCCCCCATCCCGATTCCGTCTCCTTTGCTGCTGAGGACCCCGACAATCAGCACCGGGCGACCCGCCACCTTCAGGGTCTTGCCGAGCGGATCGCGGCTCTTGAACAGCTTGGATACCACGTCTTTGCCTACCACGGCCACGGGCGTGCCCCGATCGACTTCATAGACGCTCAACCCCCTTCCCTTTTCGACTTCGTAGCCCCCGGTCTCGAAATAGCGCTCGTCGATGCCCCATACCCGAACGTTGGGATTGGTCTTGCCGTAGGCGCTCTTGAGCTCGGCGGTTCCCGTGGCCCAAAACGAAATCGAGCCCAGACCCACTTCCGGAGTGAGTCGGTTGCGGAATTCCTCGGCCTGATCGAGGGTCACGATGGGATTGGGCTTGCTTTGGGTGCCCCGTCCGTTGATCCAGATCTGGGGGCCGCGGTTTTGCACGGTAAACGTATGCGAACCCATCAGCGCGAATTGACGCTCAATGCTGCCCGCGAGGGCATCGGTACTGGTCAGGATGCCCACCAAGGCCATGATGCCAAAAGCGATAATCAGCACGGTCAGAACCGTCCTCAGCATCTGAGCCCGAATGGATTCCAGCGCCATAGAGAGGTAGGCGCGGAGCAAGGCGTTCTTCGGGCGAGGGCTTTTCATGAACGTTTAAAGGTAATCGAGATCGGCTTAGGTGGGGTTCATGACCGCCCGAATGGCAGGTTTGGCCAACAAACCCAGCGCGAGGGCAATGCAAGAGGCCATCAACAGGGCCGAGACTTCAAACGGGAGGATGGGGTGCAGACCGTACAACAAACCACCTAAAATCGGGCCGAGGACGCGCCCGAGCGAGGCAAAACTCTGGGCGGTTCCCATCAGGAGTCCTTGTTCGCCGGGTGGGGCCACTTTGGACAACAGCGAGCTCAACGTGGGGGTCAAAAAGGCATTGCCGAGGCTGATCAGCCCGAGGGCGAGGAGCTGAACCGGGATAAAATAGGCTGGTGTTGGGAGCGGCATCATCGCCAACCCGATCATCATCAGCACGATGCCGTTGATCAAGAGCGTGCGCTCTCCAAAGCGCCGGTTGAGTGGACCGACCAAAAAGCCTTGAAACACCGCGGCCAAAACGCCAATAAACAAAAACAAATACCCGATTTGGGTTCCCGTAAGCCCATATTGGCCCGCCCACAGCAGGGTCGAGGTGATTTGCATCATCGAAAACGCGGTGATGAACACGAGGTTGAGCACCATCATTTGTCGGAGGGTGTCTCGGCCGAGCACCGAGAAAATCTCTTTTAAGGGATTGCTAAACAACGCTTTGCTGGTATTCTTGACCGCGAGCGATTCGCGGAGCAACACAGCGCACAAGCCGAGGTTGAGAAAGCTAAAGGCCGCGGCCGCATACCCGACCCATTCGACCCCGAAATGATCTTTGAGAAAGCCTCCCACGGGCGGGCCGACAATGAAGCCGAGTCCAAAGGCGGCCCCGATGATCCCAAAGTTTTTGGCGCGGTTGGCGGGTTCGGAAATGTCCGAGATATAGGCCTGAGCCGCCGAAATATTGGCCGCGGCAATGCCCGCCAACAGGCGGCTCACAAACAGCCACCACAAGGTGTGCGCCTGGGCAAAGAGCAGATAGCTTCCGCCCATGAGCACCATGCTCGCCATCAGGACGGGTTTGCGCCCGTAGCGATCGCTGAGCCCGCCCCAAAAGGGACCGAACAAAAACTGCATCACGCTAAACGAAGCGGCCACGAGCCCGACCACGGCTTCGCTCGCGCCCAATTCCTGCGCAAACAGCGGCAAAATAGGGATGATGAGCCCAAACCCGAGCAGGTCGACAAACACAATAAAAAAAATGACGAGCAAGGGGCGGGGCTTCATAGCGGCGCGAAGGTAGGGTCGGGGGGGCGTTTGGGGGGCGTGCCCTGACGACGCTGCGCGCATCAGGACCGGGCTTTCCGCTATAGCCCTGACCGGCTTCGCCGCGTCAGAGCTGCCGCTGCAATCCCTCACGCGCTACGGGAGCGGGGTATTTTATAAATGGCTCGGCTGGGCCGATGACCCAATCGGACGCGCCGCGATGCTTCGCGGCGGAAAATCGAAGCTGTACGATGGAGATGCCCGGGAAATGGGTTTTTGGGAAGCGAGAAGGGGTGTAGTGGTCTAACTTTTTTGGACAGAAAAGTTGAACTTTCTTAATTTCTCTGTCATGAAAAGTAAAAGACGGCAATTGACGATGGCGTTCAAGGTAAAGGTTGTCTTAGAGGCACTTAAAGAGCGTTACACAGTTTCG
>WGMI01000028.1 GCA_016125155.1 bacterium | reverse complement strand
GGGATTCGGGATTCGGGATTCGGGATTCGGGATTCGGGATTCGGGATTCGGGATTCGGGATTCGGGATTCGGGATTCGGGATTCGGGATTCGGGATTCGGGATTCGGGATTCGGGATTCGGGAAATTGGAAAAAATTTACGACTCATTTTCAGATACATAACCTATTTATCATGCAAATAATCCCACTATCCATACATAAGTATAAAACAATTCTTACAATTGCATCTCCTATCAATTTCATCACCATGAAATCTCAAGATGTCCTTCTCGCTCTCAAAATCGTCGCCAACACGCCCCTCTCTTTGCGCCAGATGGATCTAGCCCTTTCGCTCCATATCAGTCTAAGCGAAATCAGCCGCAGTCTGAACCGTCTTTCGGAATGTAAGATTTATTCTAAAGAAATCAAGACCATCGACGTGCTCAAACTCATGGAGTTTATCCAGCATGCGGCTCCTTTTGTCCTTCGCATCCACCGCACTGGCCCAACGGGCGGTAAACCCCTTTTCCAATCAAGCCGACTTGAACACAATAAATTTCAAATTCCCGTTCAATGGGGCTGGAATAACCAAAAAGGAAAAAAAGGTCTCCACGGATATGCACCATTCCATCCATCCGTTCCCATGTCCTGTCAAAGCGATCCCATCCTTCATCGACTGGTCGTCCTTTTTGAACGAACACTTATTGCCGACGGACTGGAACGCGACAATGCACTGATCGAACTGTATGCACTCCTCGAGCAATGTTCCGATCCAATTGAACCTAGCGAATCACGCGAACCGCGCATAGTCACGTCCCATTCCAAGCGAAACTTCCGATCTTCGACTGCCTCCAACGAACCCATAGACGCAGCCTACGATGCTTTCCATCGCTGAACTTTATCAACTGTTCCTCCTTTATCCGCACATCCAAACGGACAGTCGAAAACTTCAACCCAATGCCTTCTTTGTTTGTCTCAAAGGGGATCGCTTTAATGGAAACGACTTCGCACATCAGGCCTTAGAGGGAGACGCGGCAGTCGTGGTCATGGACGAAGACCGCGGCCTAACTGACTCTCGCATAGTATTGGTCCACAATTGCTTAGAGACACTTCAAAACCTAGCACGGCATCACCGTTCCCAACTGGGCATCCCCATAGTCGGGCTCACTGGAAGCAACGGAAAAACCACTTCTAAAGAACTGTTCAGAGCCGTTTTAGAACAGAAATTTCGGGTCGCCGCCACACAGGGAAATCTCAACAACCACATCGGGGTACCGCTTACCCTGCTTGGAATCAACCAAGATCATGAAATTGGAATCGTCGAAATGGGTGCCAACGCCCAAAGAGAAATCGCCTTCCTGAGCGAGATTGCCCAACCGGATATTGGCTACATCACCAATTTTGGCAAAGCCCATCTTGAAGGTTTTGGTGGCGTAGAAGGCGTAATTCAAGGCAAAAGCGAGCTCTATGTCTACTTGAGAAGTCACGGAAAAACTGCCTTGATCAACAGCTCTGATCAGCTTCAGATGGAGAAAAGCGCCGGGATAGAGCGACTACTCTTCGGACCTGGAGAAAAAGAGCCCCATCAATTTGATTTTGAAGATCACCCCAGTGGGCTACGACTGCGTTGGGGATCGGAATGGATTTCAACCCAACTCACCGGTGCCTACAACTTCAGCAACGTTGCTGCGGCTTTCCGTTTAGGCCTGCATTTCGGCCTGTCGTCCTCCCAAATACGTCTGGCACTGGAACAGTATGTGCCAACCAATCAACGATCAGAACTACGGCAAACAGATCGAAACCGCCTCATTGTCGATTGCTACAATGCCAATCCAAGCAGCATGAAAGTGGCCATCGAAAACCTTCAGGGCCAACCCAAACCCCATTGCGTCATTCTGGGCGATATGTTCGAAATGGGGACCTATGAAGCGGCAGAGCATCAGGCCATTGTCGACCAACTAGATATTACCTCCGTTGACCAAGTTATTCTCATTGGTCCAGCATTTGGACGTACCCAATGCCCGCAACGATTCCGTCGATTTCCGACAACCCAAGATGCCCAGTGCGCTCTGGAAAACGATCTTTTAAAAGGCTTCACCGTGCTTCTTAAAGGTTCTAGGGGAATGGCTCTAGAAGCCTTGATTCCCTATCTCTAAATCCATTAAGCGTGCAAAATGCCGCGACTAATGACCATCTTCTGGATTTCTGTGGTACCCTCATAGATCTGGGTAATCTTAGCATCGCGCATCATGCGCTCCACATGAAACTCGCGCACATACCCATAACCCCCATGAACCTGGACCGCTTCGGTCGTCACTCTTTGGGCCACCGCTGAGGCAAACAACTTGGCCATAGCGCTTTCAGTATCAAACGGCTTGCCCTGATCCTTCAACCAAGCAGCCTTGAGGCACAGTAACCTGGCCGCATCGATTTCGGTAGCCATATCGGCGAGTTTGAACGCAATGGCCTGATGCTTGTGCAGTTCTTCTCCAAAGGCTTTGCGCTCCTTGCTGTACTTCAGAGCCAATTCATAGGCGCCGCTGGCAATACCCAACGCCTGGGACGCAATTCCGATGCGCCCTCCAGAGAGTACACGCATGGCAAACTTGAAGCCGAAACCCTCCTCTCCCAAGCGATTTTCTTTGGGAACGCGCACATCTTGAAACATCAAGGAGTGGGTATCGGAACCCCGAATACCCATTTTGTCTTCTTTTTTGCCCACCACAAATCCGGGCATTCCCCGCTCCACAATCAAACAGTTGATTCCACGGTGCCCCAACTCGACGTCGGTCTGCGCCATAACGAGGTAAACAGATGCCGAACTTCCATTGGTTATCCAGTTCTTGGTGCCATTGAGCACATAATGGTCTCCCTTGTCGATCGCAGTAGTTCTCTGAGAAGTCGCATCCGAACCTGCTTCAGGTTCGGAAAGGCAAAAAGCACCAATTTTCTGACCCGTGGCCAGAGGAACCAAGTACTTGCGCTTTTGCTCTTCGGTCCCGTATTTCTCCAAACCCCAACAAACCAAAGAATTGTTTACCGACATCACTACGGAAGACGATGCGTCAACCTTGGAAATTTCTTCCATGGCCAACACATAACTTACGGTATCCATCCCCCCGCCTCCATATTCCGGAGACACCATCATCCCCATAAACCCCAGTTCGCCCATCCGACGGACCTGCTCTGTAGGAAACTGTTGGTGTTCATCTCGTTCGATTACACCAGGCAACAATTCCTGCTGCGCAAAGTCGCGGGCAGCCTGGCGAATCATTTCGTGTTCTTCGGACAGTTTGAACTCCATATTTCGGTTTAGGTTTGAGGTTTGTATCAGGCAATTTCTTTCTGATACGGTCTAGCAACAGTCGGCAAAACTAAAGGTTTGAAGCCCTATCCTCAATTTATTCTCGGCCTGATGTCGGGAACTTCGACCGATGCCTTGGATTTGTGCTGGGTTCGATTTGTTGACCCCTCCTCAGAATCCGCACGGGTATTCGAACGCGAATCGGTGCCGTATTCGGCCGAATGGAAAATTAGAATTGAGCAGGCGCACCAGTTGAGCGGTTTGGAATTGATGCTCCTACACCGAAACTATGCGGAATGGGTCGCGGAAGCGGTTCGAAAACTCCAAGAAAAAAATGGCTTGAAAGCAGAAGCAGTTGGTTTTCACGGACCCACAGTATTCCACCAACCTCGGCACCAACTGAGTTTTCAACTAGGCGCTCCAGAAGTATTGGCCAGAAGATTGGGCATTCCCGTGGTGGCCGATTATCGAACCCCCGATTTGGAATTGGGTGGACGAGGTGCCCCCTTGGTGCCCTTTGGCGATCGATTTCTGTTTGGCGAATACGACGCCTGTCTGAACCTCGGGGGGTTTGCCAATGGTTCTGAAGAAATCGACGGCGTTCGCACGGCCAGCGACATCTGCGCCTGCAACTATGTGCTCGATCGGCTGGCGCGTCTGTTGGGTAAACCCTATGATGATCACGGAACTTTGGCCGCCTCGGGGCAACGAATCGAATCGTGGATAGAGCGGTGGAATGCCCTCCCATTCCTTCAAGACTGCAATCCCATCGCCTTGAGCCGCGAAGACATCGAGCGGCATTTATCTGAAGTCCTTGAACTCAGAGAAATCGAGAATGCTTTACACAGCTATGGCATCCACATAGCCGAAATGTGTTCCCGAAGAATTCAAAGCAGAGGTCGCATATTGGTGACGGGCGGGGGAGCCTACAACGACTTTCTCGTTGGACAAATCCGCGAAGCCCTATCACCGGCCGAAGTGGTCGTTCCCGAACCAGACCTGGTCGAAGGAAAAGAGGCTTTGATTTTTGCCTTCTTGGCCTACCGAAAATTGAGGGGGGAAGTAAACGTATTGTCCTCTGCCACAGGGGCCGTGCAAGATCACTCCACAGGGTGGATATATCGTCCTCATCCCTAGTCCGAACAAAGCCGAATATGGCTAAGTTTGGCCGCGTTAAGCCCCCCTGCATGGAACAAGCCCTCAAGTCTTTCGAAGAACGCCCGCCCCTGATCATCTTTGAATGGAACGATCGCGAAACCGAAGCGCGCGGTTGGTGCGTAATCAATTCGCTCCGCGGAGGAGCGGCAGGAGGAGGCACGCGGATGCGCAAAGGCCTTGACAAACACGAGGTCCTTTCGCTCGCCAAGACGATGGAAATTAAGTTTACCGTGGCCGGACCCAGCATTGGAGGGGCCAAGTCCGGAATCGACTTCGATCCGGCCGATCCACGCAAAGAAGGCGTTCTCAGGCGCTGGTACGCTGCCCTTTTGCCTCTGTTGAAAAACTACTACGGCACTGGAGGCGACTTCAATGTCGACGAAATTCACGAAGTCATTCCGTACACCGAACAGTTGGGCCTTCTTCATCCTCAAGAAGGAGTGTTCAATGGTCATTATCAGCCTGAAGCCGAACAACGCGAGCGCGGTATTCGAAACCTGCGGCAAGGGGTTTTGTTGCCCGTCTTTTCTCCCGAACTCACCCAGGAACCTGGTCGCTATACCGTAGCCGATTTAATCACAGGCTATGGGGTCGCCGAAAGCCTTCGGCATCATGCCCAGGCGTATGGACAGAACCCCAAAGACAAGCGGGTTATTGTGCAAGGCTGGGGCAATGTAGGCGCCGCTGCGGCTTGGTATTTGGGAAAGATGGGGGCTCGGGTTGTTGGCATCATCGATCGCGTAGGAGGACTGCTCAACCCGAACGGGTTCAGTCTGGAAGAACTCGGAGACCTGATGCGCAATCGGACTTCGAATTTTCTGGTGGCTCCAGATCTCATTCCCTTTGAAGAAATCAACCGTCGCATTTGGGCGGCAGGAGCTGAGTGGTTTGTGCCCGCGGCTGCTTCTCGTTTGGTGACCGAATCGCAATTAGATCAGATGCTGGCCCATGGGCTCGAGGTCATTTCGAGCGGGGCCAACGTTCCGTTTGCGGACGAAGCCATTTTCTATGGCCCCATCAGCCGGAAAGCGGATGAACACTGTAGTTGTATACCCGATTTCATCTCGAACTGTGGCATGGCCCGCACGTTTGCTTACTTGATGGAGCACCGTGGAATTTTAGACGAACGAGCGCTGTTTACCGACATCTCAACCATCATTGGCGGTGCGATTCAGGCCGTTAGGAAGCTCAGTTCTGACCCCGTTCGCTTTACCCACCGCGCTTACGAAATTGCCTTGGCTCAGCTGCAATAATTCATCGCACCCCTTCCCCACCCCAACACACGCTTTCCATGTACACTTTGATGATCGTTGTTTTTGTGATCGGCTACTTGGCCATCGCGCTGGAACACAACATCCACATCGACAAAGCCGCCACGGCCCTGTTTACAGGTGCCATGTGCTGGACGATTTACGTAATCGGGATGCACGACATCGTAGACCCTGCGAGCATTCCCGCGCATTTGATGGGGCACGATACCCACGAATCGGTGTTGCACTATGTAACCCACCATCAGTTGCTCGAACACGTCAGCGAAATTGCCGGGATTTTGTTCTTCTTAATGGGGGCTATGACCATTGTCGAGTTGATCGACAGCCACGGCGGTTTTGATGTGATTACGAGCAAAATCAAGACGACCAAAAAGGTGCCTTTGCTTTGGATTGTCAGTCTTTTGACCTTTTTTCTTTCGGCAGCGCTTGACAATCTGACCACCTCCATTGTCATGGTTTCGTTGCTGAGAAAACTCATAGCCGACAAAAACGATCGTTGGTTTTATGCAGGGGTAGTCATTATTGCGGCCAATGCCGGAGGAGCTTGGTCGCCTATTGGGGATGTAACCACCACCATGTTGTGGATTGGTGGTCAAATCACCGCTCAGACCATCGTTGTGCGGTTGATCTTACCGAGCCTGATTTGTTTGGCCGCTCCCCTCATTTACCTCAGCTTTAGAATGAAAGGGGAAGTTCATCGACCTGATAATGAGCCTGAAAATCACGAACACGGCAGTAAAGTAAGCGAGGGTGAAAAGAACGCCATTCTGTACCTCGGCTTGGGCGGTCTGCTGTTTGTGCCCATATTTAAAACACTGACCCACCTCCCGCCTTTTGTCGGAATGCTCATGAGTTTGTCTGTGCTTTGGATTGTAACAGAGCTCATGCACAGCAAGAAGGATTCTGACGTAAAAAAACAACTCACGGTGGTCAGCGTCATCAAAAAGATCGATATGGCCTCGGTCTTATTTTTCTTGGGAATTTTGTTGGCCGTGGGCAGCCTCCAAAGCGCCGGTCAACTGCGCGAATTGGCCATGGGACTCGATCAAAGCGTGGGAACGTCGACAAAAACAGGCGTGTACATCATCGGCACTTTGATCGGACTTCTTTCCTCCATTGTCGACAATGTGCCCCTTGTCGCTGCCTCGATGGGAATGTATGAGATCATCCCACAAGGATTTTTCAGCGTGGACGGTTTGTTCTGGATTTTCTTAGCCTACACCGCCGGAACCGGAGGCAGCATTTTGATCATCGGTTCTGCCGCCGGGGTGGCTGTGATGGGGATCGAGAAGATCGACTTTATTTGGTATCTCCGCAAAATGAGCTTGCTGGCACTGCTGGGCTATTTAGCCGGAGCTGGGGTATACATCCTTCAAAGGGCGTACATCGTAGAGCGCTTTATCGTGAACTGAGGCATCGTATGCCCGGTTCATCCTGGCGGCTGTCAACATCGGTGCGTCAACATCTCTTGACCCCGGTACACCAAACGGGCGTGGCCTTCGTTAATTTCGACGAGCACAGACCCCAAGATGTATGCTGCTACAAATTCAAACAACGCCGGCGGGTGCGCTGGAATCTGCCGTAGCCCCCGTCGAAAAGACCCTTTCCATTTGGGAGTTGATATCGAGCGGAGGATTGGGAGGCAACATTGTGATGGCGGCCATCGGGCTGATGTCGATTGTGGCGATCTACCTCTTTGTCGAGCGATTCAATACGATCCGCAAAGCCAGCCGACTCGACCAGAACTTTATGCAGCAAATCCGAGAGCTCGTTTTAGCGGGCAAATTGGAGGCCGCCCGAACCCTGTGCAAAAGCCAGGGCAGTCCGGTTTCTCGCATGATCGAAAAGGGCATTTCCCGCATCGGAAAACCGCTCAAGGACATCAGCGCGGCCATTGAAAATACTGGCAAGCTCGAAGTGTCCAAACTCGAAAGCAATTTGACTACTCTGGCTACGATTTCCGGGGCCGCCCCGATGTTGGGTTTCCTCGGTACGGTAATCGGGATGATCCTCGCCTTTCACCAAATGGCCGCCGCCGGAGGGCAAATCGATGTGGGGATGTTGGCCGAAGGCATCTACACGGCCATGACGACCACGGTGGCAGGGTTGGTCGTGGGGATTATCGCCTATGTGGGCTACAACTATTTGGTGAGCCGGGTAGACCGCGTAGTGTATGCCATGGAGGCCCATGCGGTCGATTTTATGGATCTGTTGAACGAACCTGCCTAAGCCATGAACCTCCGAGGTCGAAACAAGGTCAAGACCGAGTTCAGCATGGCGAGCATGACGGACATCGTGTTTTTGCTGCTCATTTTCTTTATGTTGACCTCGACTCTCGTCACCTCGAGTGCGCTCGATCTCGTCTTGCCCAAAAGCAAGGCGCAGAGTGTCAAACGGCAGGATGTGAGCGTTTCCATCGATGCCCAATTGACCTTTAAGCTCAACGGCAACCCCGTGGCAGAAGCCGATCTCGAACCCCTGTTGTTGGCCTTGGTCTCGGGCAATCCCGAGGCGGTGATTTTACTCCAAGCAGACCAAAGCGTCCCAACCGGCGTTACCGTGAAGGTGATGGATCTGGCCTACCGCAACAAGCTCAAAATGGTTTTGGCCACCGATCCCAAAGACTGATCGAACGGATTCTCTCCGAATACCCATGGCCTATACGCAATTCAACGGGACCGATAACGATCGGAAAAAGGAACAGCGCAAAGCCGCCTTGATTTCAATCGGCGTTCACGCTGTGGTGACGGTGCTGTTCGTTTTTTTCGGACTGAGCTATCTGGAACCCAAACCTGAAGCAGGCATTGCCATTGCCTTTGGCAACACCGCTGACGCGGGAGGGGCAGGAGAAATCGTTCAGGAGTCCCGGTCGAACCCAACTTCTGATCCCACGGAACCCGAGGAGGAAATGGCGACCCAAGACCACATCGAGACCGTTTCGGTTCCGGACAAACCGAAAAAACCAAATCCCGACCAACCCAAGACCGAAACCCAAAAGCCGACAGAGCCCGAGCGTACCCCCGATCAGCGATTGCGCGATTTGATGAAACCCGGGGGCGCGGGAACGGGCCAGGGTCAGGGCATCGGAAGCGGAGATGGAAAACAAGGCAGCCCGGATGGAACGGGAGACCAACAAGGGCAAGGAGGTGGAAACGGCACTCAAGGCGGGTACAGCCTGGGCGGGCGCAAGCCTCGTAGCTTGCCCGAACCGGTCTACGACTGCGATGCCCAAGGAAGAGTGGTGGTCAAAATTCGGGTCAACCAAAGCGGAAAAGTGGTGTATACCGATCCCGGAGCCAACATCCCCAATGGCCCTCAAAGCACCACGACAGCCCAATGCCTTCTGGATCGCGCCAAAGCGGCTGCGCTTCAAACGACTTGGCAAAGCAGCACGGAAGGAGCCGAAGAACAAGCGGGCTACATCGTCTACAACTTCAGCAAGCGCTGAGTTCTCTCCTAGGACAGGTGTGCTGATTGCAACGGGAACATGAAGACGTATTCCGAAACCCTCGAATGGTTGTTTGCCCAACTTCCGATGTTTCAACGGGTCGGAGCGGTGGCCTACAAGTCTGACTTGTCCAATACCCATGCGCTTTGTGCTTATTTACAGCATCCAGAACGCGGGCTTCGCTGTCTTCATATAGCAGGGACGAACGGAAAAGGAAGTACTTCGCATATGCTCGCCTCGATTCTTCAAGAGGCAGGATACAACGTAGGTTTGTACACCTCTCCGCATCTCGTGGATTTCCGGGAGCGGATCCGGATCAACAGACAACCGATTTCGGAAGAATGGGTCTGTGCCTGGGTAGATCGGCACCAACAGGCTCTTGAGTCGATGGGGTTGTCGTTTTTTGAAATGACCGTTGGGATGGCGTTCCACGCGTTCCGCGGACAATCCGGTCTTCCGGACGCTCCCGGCCCGATCGACGTCGCAGTGGTCGAAGTGGGCATGGGGGGACGTTTGGACTCCACCAATGTGGTGGTGCCCGATGTATCGGTCATTACCAATATTGGGTTTGACCATATGCAGTTCTTGGGCGATACCCTTGTGAAAATTGCGGGCGAAAAAGCCGGAATCATCAAACCGGGTATTCCGGTGGTGGTGGGCGAGCGGCATCCCGAAACAGTACCGGTATTTCTGGCCCGAGCCGCAGAAGCGCGCAGCGAAGTGTTCTGGGCGGAAAGCGAATTTCCCGAGGGATTCCCCTTGCCCGAATGCGGACTCAAGGGTCCGTATCAAGCGAAGAACATCCGCACCGTATTGAGCGTGCTCAAGCGGCTGGAATCCCTCCCATTCTATCGACGCATCGACTTGGGCTCGATCGAACGAGGGCTGTTGAACGTGGTCGAAAACACAGGTTTGCTGGGGCGTTGGCAGGTGTTGGGTGAAAGGCCTCGCATGATTGCCGACACCGCACACAACGAGCACGGACTTCGCCCTGTTTTGGCCCAATTGGAACGCGAACCCCAGCGTGCGCTTCGCATCGTCTGGGGCATGGTGGCGGACAAAGACAGCTCGGGCATTCTCTCCCTCCTGCCCGGCACTGCGGTCTACTACTTCTGCCGACCCAACCTCCCCCGGGGCAAAAACGCGGACGAACTCCAAGCCGAAGCCGCCCAATACGGGCTCTCGGGCCAGGCCTTTCCCTCCGTTCGCTCGGCCCTGGCCCAAGCCCAATCCGACGCCCACCCCGACGATTTGATCTACATCGGAGGCAGCACTTTTGTCGTCGCCGAAGTGCTCTGATTTTTTTCTCTCCTTCCACTTGCTACTTTCCCCCCTGCGTTTATCTTTGCCGTCCCTTTCAGGGCGCATAGCTCAGCTGGTTCAGAGCATCTGCCTTACAAGCAGAGGGTCCGCGGTTCGAACCCGTGTGCGCCCACAAACACAACCCCTGCGACGAAGTCGCCAGGGGTTTTTTCGTTTTAGGGCCTACGGCAAGCTCGCTTGCTAGGAGGACCGAACGAAAAAACAAGCACACCGCCAACGGCGGCGTGCGGGGTTGGGTTTGATTCGAGTTGAAAGCCCCGACGGGTCGGCGAACGAAGTGAGCCAACTCGCAGACAATCAAAAAACTGACCCCGCGCG
>WGMI01000004.1 GCA_016125155.1 bacterium | reverse complement strand
TGTAGTACACTCAGCCGCTTGCGAGCCAATTTCTCGTTCGGTTCCTTTGCCACGATACGAGTTGAAGATACTGATTCCATTGATCCTTCTGTTTTGCGGTTAAATTTACTTCAATCGCAAGACATGAAGGTTAGTCGTTCAACTAAACATTAAAAACTGAGCACTGAAAACTGAGCACTGAAAACTGAGCGCTGAAAACTGAGCACTGAACACTGAACACTCCCCCGCCCCCATTCTCTAAAAACAATCCATCGAACCTTCACACAACCAGAGAATTTCTTATCTTTGCAGCCCCTTTTCCGGCGGTAGGGATGTCCGGCTGAGGTTTTTCTTTTCCTTTTTTTGAACCCCTCCGACCGGTTGCATCGCACGACATCCCGCTGCGGCCGCAGGATACAAATGATTGTGCATGTCAGAAGAAATCAACCGTCCCAGCGCTGAGGAAGTGACCCCAGAGCACACCGTGGAAACCACGGTTCACCCGGCGAACGAGACCGAGGCCGAACACAAAGCCGAATTGGCCGAAGCGGCCGGGGTAGCAGAAGTGGCCGAAGTCCCAGAGGCGGTAGCCCCAGAGACAGTAGAAGCGGTAGCAGCCGAGGCCGTAGTCGCCGAGGTAGAGATCGAAACCGTCGCTGAAGCGTCAGAAGCCGCTTCCGACAAAGAAGAGACCAAGACTCGTCAGCGCCGCAGCAAGCCGGTTCAAAGCGAAGAGGGCACCGACGAAGACGATGTGCTTCCGGTGTTGGTCGAAGAAGAAGAAGAATTTGACTGGGATCGCTACGAAGGCCGTGGAGGCGAAGACGGCACCCGGGGCGAAATGGAGCGGATGTACGAGGCCACCCTCGGCGCCGTTGCCGAGCACCAGGTGGTCATGGGTCGCGTAGTCGCCATGAACGACCGCGAAACCATCATCGACATCGATTCCAAGTCGGAAGGCGTGGTTTCGCTCAACGAATTCCGCTACAATCCCGAGCTCAAAATCGGGGACGAAGTGGAAGTGTTGGTCGACAAGCACGAAGACAAAAACGGTCAATTGGTGCTTTCGCACCGCAAGGCCCGTCAAATCAAGGCGTGGGACCGCGTCAATGATGCCTTTGGCACCGAAGAAATTGTGACCGGATTTGTCAAGTGCCGCACCAAGGGCGGTATGATTGTAGACGTATTCGGAATCGAGGCCTTCCTGCCCGGTTCGCAAATCGACGTCAAGCCGATTCGCGACTACGACATCTACGTCAACAAGACCATGGAATTCAAGATTGTCAAAATCAATCAGGAATTCAAGAACGTCGTGGTTTCCCACAAAGCACTGATCGAGGCCGACCTCGAAGAGCAGAAAAAAGAAATCATCGGCAAACTCGAAAAAGGCCAAGTGCTCGAAGGGGTGGTCAAGAACATCACTTCCTATGGGGTATTTGTCGATTTGGGCGGTGTAGACGGATTGGTGCACATCACCGACCTCAGCTGGAGCCGCGTAAGCCATCCCTCCGAATTGCTCGAGCTGGATCAGCGCATCAACGTTGTTATCCTCGACTTCGACGAAGGAAAGACCAGAATCCAATTGGGCATCAAGCAGTTGCAACCTCATCCGTGGGAGCAGCTCGACAAGGAACTCAAAGCCGGAGATGTCATCAAGGGCAAGGTGGTTGTGATCGCCGACTACGGGGCCTTTGTAGAAGTAATCCCGGGCGTGGAAGGCTTGGTACACGTAAGCGAAATGTCGTGGAGCACGCACTTGCGGAGCGCTCAAGACTTCGTGAAAGTGGGGCAGGAAATCGAGTGCGTGGTGTTGGGCGTTGACCTCGACGACCGCAAATTGTCGCTCGGCATCAAGCAATTGACTCCCGATCCGTGGAGCAGCATCACCACCAAGTATCCAGTGGGTAGCCAGCACAAAGGCACGGTGCGCAACTTCACCAACTTCGGCGTATTCGTCGAACTGGAAGAGGGCATCGATGGTCTGATTCACATCAGCGATTTGAGCTGGACCAAAAAGGTCAAGCACCCCAGCGAATTCACCTCCGTGGGCAGTGTTCTCGACATTCAAGTCCTTGAAATCGATACCGAAAACCGCAAGCTGAGCTTGGGTCACAAGCAGGTTCAAGAGAATCCCTGGGAAGTGTATGCGACCATCCTCGAAGAGGGAAGCATGCACAGCGGCAAACTGTTGGAGAGTTTTGACAAAGGCGGGACGGTATTGCTCGAAAACCTCGGAATCGAAGCCTTTGCCCCTGCCAAGCAACTGGTGCGCGAAGACGGAACCCCACTCAAAGTGGGCGATGTAGTCGATTTCCGCGTCATCGAGTTCAATCCCGACAACCGCCGTGTGGTGGTTTCGCACAGCAAGATCAACCGAGACAACCGCGAAAAGCAAGACGCCAAGGAATCGGCAGAGACCGAATCCGTGCTCCGCAAAGTTCAAGGCAAGGTAGAGCGTTCTACCCTCGGCGATTTTGACGCTTTGTCTCAGCTCAAAGCGGAACTCGAAGCTAAGGAAGAGCAGGAATAAAACGGGGATTACCCCCTGGTCATCCTCGTGAAACGGGGCCGATTCGGAATCGAGTCGGTCCCGTTTTTTTTTTTAGGGATTCAGTTCGTCCATGCCGAACAAAAACCGGAGCACTCCATCGAAACGGGCTGCCCAAGCCGCTTCGTTGTGTGCGGAACCCTCGAAAACCAAACTTTGCCAGCGTTCGGCGGGGTAGTTCCACGCCTTGAAACAACTGTCGATGGCGTTCTGATGGGGTGCGTAAAAGCGGTCCAAGGTGGTAGAACCCCGATCGAAATAGAGCCTGGGTTTCGGACCGCCTGCTTGGCCCAAATGGGTATAGAGGTAGGGCTCGAAGGCCTTGCGGAAAACAAAACTGTTGGTATCGAGTCGAATCGGCCAATGCGTGGAAAGGCAGGCTGCGGATCCAAAGACATCGGGACGCTCGCAGACCGAATAGAGCGAGATCAATCCTCCCATGCTGCTTCCTGCCATGGCTCTACCCTCGGGGTTGGCTTGGGTGCGATAGGTTCGGTCGATGTGCGGAATCAGTTGGGAACAGAGCACCGAGACATATCGGTCGGCGAGCAGGGCACCGTCGCTCATCTGGGGTCTCAGCGTGAGCCGAAGCGAGTCCGGCACGGTTTCAAGCGGTTTTTGGGGAGCGTATTCTCGAAAGCGATTGGGGCTATTGGCCACGCCGACGAGGATGAAGGGTTCAATTTCGCCTTTCAGAATGAGGTGTTCGGCCGTTTTATGGGCATTCCAGGACAAGCCACCGTACGCCGCAGACGAGTCAAACAGGTTTTGACCATCGTGCATGTAGAGTACTTTGTAGTGCCGCTCAGGGTTTTGGTCGTAGCCTGGGGGGAGCCAAACCCAAACCGCGCGTTCGTTCAATACCGAGTCGGTCAGGGGTTTTTCCGCGATCAATCGACCCGGGGCCGGAGTGGGAGCGCAGCCAACTTGGAGCAAAATGAGGGTCAAGAGCCAAAAAAAGCGGCCCGGGAGCCGCTTTGTCCAAAGAACATTCATAGGAATTAGCCCTTTTTCAGTTTGGCCATCTCTTTTTGACATTTTTCGATGTCCTTGACGGCTTTTTCGAGTTCCTTTCGGGCTTCGGTCGCCGCCTTTTTGGTGTCTTCCCAATCGGTGGTTTTGTAGCCTTTCTGGATCTCTTTCTGGGCTTTTTCAATCGCTTTGGGCAACTCCAACTCGATGCAGGCGCAGGTGCGGCTTTCGATCAAAGCCTGATCCAATACCGGTGTGGCCCGCTCGAGTGCGGCTTTGCTTTCCTTCCAACTGTCTGAACCCTCGGTGGTTTCAAACATCGGCAGCGCCGATTTCAGGGTGTTGACCAAAGTGACACACCCTTGTTCGCTCACCTCTTGAGCAAAGGTCGGTAGAGCGCATAACATCAGTCCGCTCAAGGCACCAAACAAAGTGAAGCGCTTCATTTACGCAGGCTTCTTCACAAGGCTCATCACTTCCTTGCCACTGTCGCCGGTCAGCTTGATTTTTTCGCCTTCCAGTTTCACTCCCTCTACTTGTTTGGCCGCATCGAGAAACTGCTTCTCACCGTTGCCGGGGCAGGCTTTCTTGGTCAAGGCGCCCAGGTCCAGACCCAATTTGCCTCCATCTCCACCGATGGCAGAACCGGTAAAGTCATTGCAACCGGTAAAACCGCTGATCTTGCCCAATTCACCGAAGTTGATGCTGGGAATTCCTCCTGCAAAGTCGGCTACGTTGAGGCCTTTTCCGAACAAACTTTCGATGTTGAAGCTCTGACCAGCGAGGAATTTCAGCGGGTCTTTCATGATTTCATTGATCGAGCTGCACGAACTCAGACCGAGTACGAGCACAGAAGACAATACGACAGCGAACTTTTTCATGTTGTACAGAGATTGGTTTATTCGCGAAAGTAGGAAAAGTGCTTTCTTTCGTACTCATTCGTATGTAAAATCCCTTTCCTCTTCTCCGCTGGGGAAGCACGGGAGCACCAACGCTACTAGCCCCAAATGGTAACACCCCATACCCCTATAACCGATGTGGTCGCAGCACTCAACCGCATCGCCCCGGAATCGCTATCGGAAGATTTTGACAATCCTGGTTTGCTCTTGGGCGATCCCAATTCTGCGGTACAGGGTGTTTTGTGTTGTTTGGAAATCGACGATGCCGTCTTGGACGAAGCGGTCCAACTGGGGTGCAATCTGATTGTGGCCCATCATCCGCTTATTTTTAAACCGCTCAAGAGACTGGATCCCCGAAAGACGCCCGACCGATGGGTCTTGCGGTGCATCCGCGAGGATATCGCTGTCTATGCCTTTCACACCGCCTACGACAAAGTCGACACGGGTGTGAGCCGGATTTTGGCAGAGTCTTTGGGGTTGGTGGATTTGGCGATTTTGCAACCTGTTCGGGGAGGATTGATGCGCTTGGACTACGCCGTTCCGGAATCGGCCCATCAGGCTTGTTTGGAGGCACTTTTTTCAGCGGGATTCGGGCGGATCGGGAACTATGCCAATTGCAGCTATAGCGCAGAAGGTACAGGTACGTTTACGCCATTGGCAGGGGCTCAACCCGCTTTGGGGCACATCGGGGTTGCTGAGGTGGTATTTGAGCGCAAAGTGTCGCTGCTGATCGAGGCGGAGCAGTTCGAAAGTGCCCTCCGGGTGCTGCGCAGGGCGCATCCGTATGAAACGGTGGCATATGAGGGAATTCCCCTTCGGAATTCCGCTGAGCACCGTGGGCTCGGCATGATCGGTTCTTTGCCGGAACCATTGAATACAACCGAGTTTCTCGATCGGGTGCTCGTATCCTTAGGCTGTGATGGTCTACGGTTCGGAATTGGACGGAAGGAACCCGTTCAGCGCGTGGCAGTGTGCGGAGGTTCCGGGGCCTTTTTGATAGCAGAGGCGCTGAGAGCCGGTGCCGATGCCTATGTAACCGCCGACCTCAAACACCACGATTTTCAAGAAGGGGAGGGAATGCTGCTGGTCGATGCCGGCCATGCGCAGACCGAAGAACCCGCGATGCGGAAATTGTCAGAGAAGCTACGGGATTTATTTCCTAATTTTGCCGTCCTCTTAGCCTCTCGATCTACGGATCCCATTCGCTTTCGACTCAATCCCCGCATCGATGTCCACGACCAAAGAGTCTCCCACCAAAGAACTGACCGTTGAAGATAAACTCCGCATGCTGTACGACCTGCAGCTGATCGATACCCGCATCGATCGGATACAGGGCATGCGCGGAGAACTGCCGCTCGAGGTGCGCGACTTGGAAGACGAAATTGCTGGTTTGGAAACCCGCAAAGCCAAAATCAATGCCGAGGTGGCCGAAATGGAGGCCGAAATCAAAGAGCGCAAGAACTTGATCAAAGACGCTCAGGCCCGGATTAAGAAGTACGAGGAGCAGCAGAAGAATGTGCGCAACAACCGCGAATTCGACGCCATTACCAAGGAAATCGAGTACCAAAACCTCGAGATTCAACTGAGCGAGAAGAAAATCAAGGAAGTCAAGCTGCGCGCAGACGCCAAGGCTGAGCAAATTCAGGAAGTCGGCAACCGCATCGAAGAGCGGAGCCAGCACCTGAAATACAAGCGGGAAGAGCTCGACGGCATCATGGCCGAAACCCAAAAGGAAGAAGAGGCTTTGTTGGCCAAGAGCGCCCAGTTCAGAACGCAGATCGACGAGCGATTGCTCGCGGCCTATACGCGGATTCGGGGCAGTGCCCGCAACGGTTTGGCCGTGGTGGCCATCGAACGCGGTGCTTCTGGAGGATCGTTTTTTGTCATTCCCCCTCAGCGGCAGCTCGAGATTGCCTCTCGCAAAAAGATCATTACCGACGAGCATTCGGGGCGCATCTTGGTCGACCCGGAATTGGCCAAAGAAGAAGAACTCCGCATGGAGGCCTTCTTCCGCGAGGTCCACTAATACAACGAGTTCGATCGTGAAGCACGGGCTTCGCATTCTCGGCTTTTTTCTGGGAATGGGGGTCCTGAGAGGCGTATGGGCGCAGCCCACCGATTGGATAGAGCGGCCGTCTTTGGCCAAAGCCCAGCAGTACTTGCTCGAATTGCGGATTCCAGAGGCCGAAGCCCTGCTCCGTGCGGAAGACAGCACCCACAATGCGCTGCCTACCTTGCTCAAGGCTCGGGCGTTGTTTTTTAAGCACTATGTTGAAAGCGAGCATTCTACGTTGGGTGCCGACGCCCAGCGTTTCGAGCGCTTGTTGGAGTCCCTCAATGTGGACCATGCCGCGGGGCAACCTGAGCGTTTGGCCGCCATCGCAGAGTTGCATTTGATGCGGGCCTTTATCCAACTCAGAAGCGGCGATCAATGGGGAGCGGCCAAGGATGGATTCCGGGCTTATCAACGCATCTCGACATTGCGGGAGCGCTACCCCCAACATCCGCTGGGACGCTTTGCCCAAGGCTTGATTTCGGCCACGGCCGGCAGTTTGCCCAAGGACTATGCGTGGATTACGAGATTGGTGGGCATAGAAGGCCATGTGGGCGAGGGAATGACCCAGATGAAGAGCGCCCTCGATCATCCAGGTTTGCGTTCGGATCCGGTGTTCGGCACGGAACTGGCGTATATGTATTTGTTGATCCGCTATCACCTGCTCGACGATGCCAAAGGCAGTTTGGCCGACTATGGGTGCGATCCGTCGTCCAGCAGCTTCCTGTTGTACCTCGAGGCCCAGTTGCTCATGGCTTCTGGGCAGAACGACCGCGCCATTGACTTGCTGACACTCAGGCCTCGAGGACCCGATCGGGTGGCGTATCCCTTGATGGATTTGATTACCGGAAAGGCCTTGCTCAACAAGCTCGATCCCCGCGCCTCCTCTTGGTTTGTTCGCTACTTGAACGCGTCAAAATCGGTCGATCGACCCTATGCGGCACTTCGTTATTTGTGGTGGGAGGCCCAGCTCAACGGCCACGGTGAACGGGCGGCGCTGTATGCTGACAATATGCGCAAAATGCTCCCGAAATCCGAGGCCGACCGGCAGGCAGAAGTCGATTTTAAGGCGGGATTCAATCCCGTTTTGGTGCGCTCTCGTTTGTTGTTTGACGGAGGATACTACCGGGATGCGCTTTATGAGCTCTCGAACCAGTCACCGGATCGCTGCTGTGCCACAGAGCGCGAAAAGCAAGAATACCGATACCGCTACGGGCATATACTCTTCAAGCTGGGGCGATGGGACGAAGCCGAGGTGCTGTTGCGCGCAGCCTCGTTGTGCGACGAAGCCACCTACCACTGTGCGGCCAGTCACTTGTATTTCGCAGAGGTTTTGGCGCACAACGGCAAGCGGGATGAAGCCTTGAAGCACTATCGCATGGCGCAGGATCTCAAGGGATATCCCTTTGCCGAAGGGGTACAGCGGTCGGCCAAAGCCAAGGCCCAATCGCTTCCCTGAAGTCCCTACTGAATCTTTAGCGTGGCTTGAACGCCAAGGGCAAGGCCTCTTGAGCGGGGAGGGCGTATCGCTGTACGGCTTCGCTTCCCAAGACCTCTTCGGCCTTCCAGAGTTGAATCCGAAATCCTGCTTCCACCAGGCGGTCGGGGTAATCTCTGCCGTACATCCGAACGTGGTCGTATTGTCCGAAAAGCCGCTCCCGTTCGGCCCGATCGGTAATGCTCGGATCTTCTAAAGTATTTTCCCAATCAAAGCGCTGGGGTACTTGAGCGATGAGCAATCCGCCCGGTTTGAGCACCCGATACAGTTCGCGCAGGGCTTTGCGGTCGTCGGGGACGTGTTCGAGCACATGGTTGCAAAAGACCCAGTCGAATTGGTTGTCTTCGAGGGGTAGATTCTGCACATCGACTTGCATATCGGCCAGAGGGGAGTCCAAGTCGGCGGTGCGGTAATTGAGGTGCTTGAGTTTTTTGAATCGAGCGTGGAAGCACTGTTCGGGTGCAAAGTGCAGCAAGGAGGCGGGGCGGGTCAAGAAATCGCTGTGGTCGCGCAAATACAGCCACATAAGTCTGTGGCGTTCAAGACTTAACGTAGAGGGGGACAGGGCGTTGGGGCGCTGAACAGCATCGTACCCATACGGCAGCAAGGCCCGATATCGGCTGCCGTCGATGGGATCTTCGAATCGATTTCCGGCATAGAGCAGGGGCAAAAAGGGACGGAGCACATAGCTGCCCCGAATTAGCCACGGTCGGGGTATTCGATTGAGCAGGGTGCGGTACAGTCCCATCAGGCCGGGGTGGGTTGAAACGGATTGCCCGTTCGCTCAAAGATGTAGTCGAAGGTGGAGAGGATGTCCGGCATTCCATCGACCACGGCGATGTCGTGTTCGAAGTGGGCGCTGGGCAGCCCATCGCCCGTAACAATGTTCCAGCCGTCTTTGAGGTGTTTGACCCGGGCCGTGCCCATGTTGATCATCGGTTCAATGGCAATCACCAAGCCCTCTTGAATTTTCTTACCCTTGCCGGGGCGACCAAAATTGGGCACCTGGGGTTCTTCGTGGATGGAACGGCCCAATCCATGTCCGACCAAATCTCGGACAACGCCGTATCCGTGTGCCTCGCAATGCGATTGCACCGCATATCCGATGTCGCCGATGCGGTTGCCCGCCCGGCAGGCATCGATGCCGAGCAAGAGGGAATCGTAGGTGACTTTGAGCAATTGAAAGACCTCGGGTGTTACATCGCCCACCATAAACGTATAGGCTTGGTCTCCAAAGAATTCATTGAGAATCACCCCACAGTCTACCGAGATAATATCTCCTTCCATCAAAGGTGTTTTGTCGGGGATGCCGTGCACGACGCGCTCATTGACCGAGGTGCACAGGCTGTTTGGAAAACCGTATTGCCCCAAAAAAGCGGGAATGCCTCCGTGGTCACGGATGTAAGTTTCGGCCAATTTGTCCAATTCCAAAGGGGTAACGCCCGGTCGAATGTGCTCGGACAGCATGCCGAGCGTTTTTGAAACCAACTGGGCACTGCGCCTCAGCAGTTCGATTTCCTCTTTCGTTTTATAATAGATCATGTTTACAATTCGAACCATTTGCGCTTTCGGGGAGGTCGATCGTCTGCGACCGCCGCGCCCGAAAGCTGTTGATACACAACGCCCCAGCCAGGGAATCCGCCGAAATTGCGGTCGTCGATAAAGAGATCTGCGTGGATTTTGCGCCCTGTGCCTGGGTCGTTCAGGTCTTCCTCGGGAAACGAGCGATTTACGGCATAGAATTCCAGGCCCTGGGACTTGCAAAACGCCACGGCTTCCTCCAATTTGCTACCGGTTCTGTAGGTCCACAACAGCAATCGGTGCCCGTCTTCCTCCATCTTCTTGAGGGTTTCGAAGGCAAAGGGCATGGGTTTGCCAATTCCTGGATAGCGGTCTTCTACGATGGTTCCGTCAAAATCGACCGCGATGAGCAACGAACGTTCGGTCCTCATAGCACCCGTAGCGATTGACCGGTCATTTCGGCCGGTTTGGGTATTCCCATCAGTTCCAGCAACGTGGGCGCCACATCGCCCAACACCCCAGGTCGAAGCCGCCAGTCGGCAGGCGCACCCAACAGATGGCAGGGCACGGGTTGGGTGGTGTGCGCGGTATTAGGACTTCCATCGGGGTTGACCATGCAATCGGCATTGCCGTGGTCGGCGAGAATCAAGACCGCATAGCCCTGTTCTACGGCTGTGTGCGCCACCTTTTCGGCACATCGATCCACGGTTTCGCAGGCCTTGATAGCGGCTTCCATAACCCCTGTATGCCCCACCATATCGGGGTTGGCAAAATTGAGACAGATAAAGTCGGGCGCCTGTTGCTCGATGGCCTGAACGGCTCCATCCCGCAGACATTCGGCGCTCATTTCGGGCTGCAGGTCGTAGGTAGCTACTTTGGGAGAAGGACAGAGATGCCGGAATTCGCCGGGAAATTCGGTTTCTCGTCCCCCTGAAAAGAAAAAGGTGACATGGGGATATTTCTCGGTTTCGGCCATCCGCAGCTGGGTCTTGCCCGCCTCGGCCAAAACGGATCCGAGGGTGTGCTCTAGGTGGTCTTTTTCGAAAACTACCCCCACGTTCTGAAAGCGGTCGTCGTATCGGGTCAAGGTGGTGTAGTGCAGGGTCAAGGGGTGCATTCCGTACTCGGGAAAGGCTTGCTGCGTCAAAGCTTCCGTGATCTGCCGCCCCCGGTCGGTGCGAAAATTAAAGCAGACCACGGAGTCGCCTTCTGCCACGGTGTTGTGCTGCCCGGGCGGGGCTTGAAGGAGGGCCGGAAGGACGAATTCGTCGGTAATCCCCGCTGCGTAACTGGCCTCCAGTGCTGCCGTGGCCGAGCCAAAGGGGTTGCCGATTCCGCGAACCAACAAGTCGTAGGCTTTTTGCACGCGTTCCCACCTCCGATCGCGGTCCATGGCGTAGTAGCGCCCGCACAAGGTGGCAATGCGTCCGGTGGTGCGACGCATATGGGCCTCGAGTTCTTCAACAAAGCGGATTCCGCTCTGGGGATCGCAATCTCGTCCATCAGTAAAACCGTGGACCAACACCTCCTTGACGCCCAGAAGATTGGCCATGCTGAGCAATCCCTTGAGGTGGTGGAGGTGCGAATGAACCCCACCGTCTGAAATGAGCCCCATCAGGTGCAAACGCGCGCTCCCCGATGTACAGCGTCTCATGCTTTCGACCAAAACGGGGTGTTCGAACAAAGCGCCACTGTCGACGGCTTTGTGAATGCGCACCAATTCTTGGAACACGACGCGCCCAGCGCCCAGGTTCATATGACCCACCTCGCTGTTGCCCATTTGTCCTTCGGGTAGACCGACGGCCAAACCACTGGCTTCGAGTTGAGTGCTGGGAACGGTATGCGCCAATCGATCCATAAACGGGGTGTGCGCCTTATCGATGGCCGATACGCGCGGATCCGCGGCTATGCCCCAGCCATCGAGGATCATCAACAGTGTTTTTTGCCCCATGGGTCAAAGATAAAGCCCCGGCTCACCTCAGCGCGAGATGGGTCGGGGCCCGTGGTGGAAGCGATGCGATATTAGAATACGTAGCGGACGTTGAGTCCAAAACCGCCGAACTCAAATTCCGTCTCTTCGAGAATCCAGAAGGTCGGTCGATAGTCCAAACCCAACGCAAACGGGACGGTATTGAAGTGGTACTCCAATCCGATTTCACCGCTCGCACCCAGGAGAAAGAGCTCGTTGCCGGCATACATCGAGGGACCCACACCAGCGTACCAAGAAAAGGCCTCACCCCCGATGGGTTTGTCGACAAAATCCCAGAGCGCATCGAGTCCGAGTCCATCGCCAAATGAGGCATTGGCGTGGATGCGGCTCCAGTCTCCTACCGAGAAGACTCCATCAACGGCCACGTTGTTGCCCGACACATTGCCGAAGCGAATGCCTACTTCTTGAGCCGAAAGTCCGGCGGATACGATCAGGCAGAGATTCAAGAACAGCTTTTTCATCATGGTGTTGGTTTTGCGGCAAAGGTAGGCCGCAGCCTACACAGTGCGGACCCAATCAAAAAGCGGGAAAAGCGGGCGTTTACCGATCCCAGTCGGGCAGTTTACGAACGAAAAACAGGGCGGCAATCACCATTACAGCAGCCGTACCCATACCCACCAGCGAATAAAACCAACTTCGGGTAATCCCCAACCAATGCGCCAATTCCGGAAAACGAATCAAGGTTTCTGAAACGGCTGCTGCATACAAGCCCATGGCGCTCCAATACATAAAACTCAAATGAAGCCTCAGATAGCCCGCGGGTCGGCGTCTCCACATCGGAATCATTCCCATAAAGAGTGTACTCAGCGAAATCAAAGCCATCCAGTGAAAAATACCCAAGCTGCCAAACAAATGGTACAGGGCAAAGGCGGTTGAATTGACCCCCAACATGCCGATTCCATATGCCCTACCCCAAAGTCGATGACGCGGAGTCCCTTTGGGCATCCAGAGCACACCGGTGGCCAAAACAAGCGATCCTAATGCAAAAGCGAGGTGAAGCAATCCGATGGGGCCGTGTACAATAGAATCCATCGAAATGCGCTCAGTCACCGAATGCCTCGGTTTTTTGCACCAGTGACAGGACGGCTTTAACCCCAAGGCGGATGTTGCGCCACACCTCGGAAATTCCGGCCGTCATCATATAGCACGGGGCAGAAACAATGCGGTTTTGGGCGTCGATGGACACCGAGTCCAGCCCATGGTTTTCGTGGTTCCCCCCGAGGCGCTCGATCCCACCCGCGATTCCAGAAATGTCGTAGGGAGAAGGCTGATGGGGGGTGCCAATACTCAGTTTTGGGTGAATTCCGGTCCCCTCCAATGCTTTGGCCACCGTTGTAGGACTCATGCACAGCGCGAGGATCGGCTTTCGAGCCTTGAGGGTTGCCACAATGGCTTCTTTGACTTCTTCCCTGATGTGCGAATCTGGTCCGTGAAACGCCCAATCCGTTAAGTTCTTGGCCGTTCCGAAGCCCCCTGGCAGTGCGAGGATGTCGTATTCTTCGCTGTGCAATGTTTCGAGCGGCCGAATGGCTCCGCGTGCAATTCGAGCCGATTCGACCAATACATTGCGGGATTCGGGCATTTCGGACCCATCGAGGTGGTTCAGCACGTGGTGTTGATTCCAATTGGGAGCGACCGAAAAATACTCGTGTCCAGCTTCAGAGATGGCCAAATAGGTTAAAACAGCCTCTTGAATCTCGGTTCCATCGTACACCCCACAGCCGTGGAGCAAAACAGCGAAACGCATAGGGAAAGGGATTAGCGGGAGCGTAAAGAAAAGGAAAAACCGCTCAAAACCGAGGCAGCGCAAGCAACCCTGCCGGGCATTCTACAGGCTCCTGTCCGCGGACAAACAGCCGCGCGTTGAGCGGACCGTGCAGTTCGATGCGCTCGTCGTCGACCTCGAGCCAGCTCGATTCGCGCAACCCCAGTACGGGCTGGGGATTGAAGACATGGAACTCCCGGATTCGGGTTTCCCGTGTTTCACCCATATGGTGGCTGTTCGGATCGGGGTCGAGGTAGTGCGGGTTGATGTTGAATGGAACCAGCCCCAACGCATCGAGATGCTTTGGATGCACGATCGGCATATCATTCGTGGTACCGATGGTCAGACCCGCCAGATTGCTCCCGGCACTGCTCCCCATATAGGGACATCCTTGGCGGATTCGATTTCGGAGCGGTTCCAGAAGTCCCGCCTCTTGGAGTGTTTTAAGCAACACAAAGCTGTTTCCGCCCCCGGTAAACACCCCATCGGCGGACTCAATGGCGCGAATGGGGTCTTCGAATTGTTCCAATCCCCTCAGTTCCAGTCCGAATTCTTTGAAGCGCGCTTCGGCCATTTCAGAGTATTCGGATGCACTTCTACCGCCCGGTCGGGCATAGGGCACAAAAACCAAGCGCGAACAGCCGGAAAAGAGCTTGCGGATGGATGATTTCAGATAATCCAAATAGGTTCCTCCATGGAGGGTCGAAGTGCTTGCAAGCAACAGTTTCATGGCATGGAAAGGGGTTTCATATCGATCAACGCCGTCCAGACGCTCAAACGCCCTTCGCGCAGTTCGGTCCAAATGGGGCGGACTTGGCCGTTGACTGCCTCAATGGCGTTGTAGTCGCCCATAAAGACTTGAGGACTGGGAACAAAAGGCGTGGTCGTGAGACGTTCGTGCTCCCAATCGATGCCGTTGACCGACCAGGCGTGTACCACATGGGTGGCCCAGGGATGAACGGATTCTTCTCCCGGTTGTCGGTGCCGGTCGTAATACACGGCATGTACCCGGCCTGTGCTTTGATCGACACACATCCAAGGCATAAATTGAATCGAAGTATCGCCCACCGGGTGAATGGGTGCGGCCTGGCTCCAACTCAGCCCACCATCTCTCGAAATCTGCACCACCACATCGATGTCGCTGCCCTTTTGTTCGGTATACATCAAGTACAGGCTGCCTTGATGAAATCCTCGACTGCGGTCGCAGACCAAAACCGGCATGCCATTGGAGCGATCGAATCCAGCAACGTCTTGAGACCAACCGCCCACTTGGGTTCCAAGAAGGCGCTCCGGGGTCCAGGTCTGTCCCCGATCGGCAGAAGAAGAGAAGTACAACGACCCGTCCAACGCCCAGGTCAGATAAACGGCATCGCCCAACCCGGCTGCCGGGGTGGCCCCTTCGGCAGTCTGGTCGCCATCGAGGCAATTGCCCTCGGTTTGGCTCACCACCACGGGTTCGGTCCAGCGCCGGCCCTTTTGGGTACCCGCAGAGAAGACAATCCGAGAGCGATCTTGTTCCGATTTGCTTCCGTAGGCGTCGAATTCAGTCCAGGCGCAATAGAGGGTCTTTCCGTCGGCCGACACATCGACCCATTCTTTGTCTTGTTGTTTGGGCGGTCGGTGTCCGATGGATTCCCCCCGGCTCCAACCGGAACCCGAACGGGTTTTGGATCGCTGAACGACGATTCGGTCGAGGAAACGCGGGCTGCCCCATCCTTTTTGGTCGGGGTCCGAGAGGTGGAAATAATAAAAATGTCCCCGTCCATCGGCGACCAAACAGGGATCTCCGAATACACCCAATGGCGATTCGAGCCGTGCTGTAGTCCAACTCCGGCCTCCGTCCTGGCTGGAGTACACGTTGCGCAACACCGAGCCGGCCACCATTCTTGCCGGATTTTCGGGGTCGATGGCGATGTCGGGTTCGCAGGGACCCGTTTGCCCGGGCAGGCCTTCAGCTATTTGAACCAAGGGCCAGGGTTGGGCACCCAGCGCGCCCCAAGAGCACATCCCCAAAAAGAACCAATATATCAACCGCATAGGGCGAAGATAAGCGGAGCGGGTTACCCCCGTCTGCGCAGGCCATAGACCACTTTGACCAGGCTTTGTTCTCGATGAACGCCTTGAGCGAATACCCGCATTCTCAACTCGACGCTGCGGGCGCGTCCAGGAACGAACCAGGCTTCGAGAAAGACTTTTTCAGAGGCTTGCGGCCACTTTTTGACCTTGAGCGAACTCGATACCACCTGAAAGAGGGGGGGCTCATCGGTCGTCGATTCCCCATCGGATGTCGATTCATACAATTCGCGCCCAAAGGCCTCGAGGGCTTCGAGTACGTTCCAGGGCGATAGGGCCGCGGCTGAATCCGAAAGGGGTCTGCGGTACAAACCGCTTGGGGTGGGTTGAGAACGTGTGTTCATGGCATGAAAAAAAAAGCCCCGCGGTAAGGCGGGGCTGGAGGTTTTCGGAAGTTTAGGTCAGGTGTACTACCCCTGTATCCAATGCCCACAGCCCGTCCAGACCCCATTGGGTTTGCGGTGTTTGAGACACATGGATACGGTAGCGCGTTTCATGGGTACAATGTTATGAAATTGGAACCGGTTGGCGTTCATTTGCGGCTTGGAAGGGTTGTTAAAACCTGCTTGGCTGAGCCATCGGCGCTCATTGTTGAGAATAGAATCGATGCATGTATGCTGCTGACGCTTGTAGGGTTGATATGGGGAATGGAGGGGTGGTTTTTGGGAACCCCCGCTGCGGCAGAGGCCCACGACTACCACGTGGCCGTGGCGGAAGCCACCTGGGCCAAAGCGGGATGGTCGGTCAGCGCACTCTTTTTTGCCGACGATTTGGAACGCGCCCTGAATACCACCGGGGTTGCTTGGGACACCCCAGAGGCCGACAGCCTGCTCCGACCCTATTTGAGTTCCCACTTTGGATGGAGTGGAGCGGCTCCATCAGCGCTGGATTGGGTGGGACATCGGTCGGAAGGAGAACAGATTCGCTGTTTTTTTCGTTGGCCCCTCGCGAGCGACCGAGCGCCTTCATCCGGTCTTAGAGTGCGCTTCGATGCTTTGATGGAGGTCTACCCCGACCAAAAGAATCTGTTGCACGTCCGGAAAGACGGCCGAAACAAGAGCTATTACTACAGCCTCCGCGATCCGATTCAAACGATTCAATAACCATATTTTGAGTACTATACAGAGTTTTTTACGGCTGGGTTGGGACCATATCTTCGATTTCGGGGCTTGGGACCATTTGCTGTTTTTGGGAATGCTGACGGTCCGCTTTGCCTTTGCCGATTGGAAACCTTTGTTGTTTCGGATTACGGCCTTTGCCTTGGGGCATACGCTAACGACCGCATTATCAGGGCTCAGCGGCTGGAGTGACCACAGCGGATGGGTCGAATTCGGCATAGCGGCCAGCATTGCCTTGACGGCCTTGTTCAACTTTGCACCGGGCAAGAAAAAGCCTTCGGCTTGGGAGCCTCAAACGCTTTTGTCCTTGGCTTTTGGGATGATCCACGGCCTGGGTTTTGGGGCCTACTTCGCCTTGCTCCCCGCCTCCGACACCTCTTTGGCGTTGCCCTTATTGGGATTTACCCTCGGCATTGAATTGGCCCAAATGGCCATTGCGCTGGGCGTGCTTTCGCTTTGGGCGGTGCTCGAATCGGCGTTCGGTTGGAAACACCGGGAATGGATCTTGATCTGGACCGGTGCGGGATTGGCTTGGTCGCTGCAGTGGTGCGTTGAAAACTGGCCGCTCGGGGCGTAGGCTCAGAGAGATACTTTCCGAACTTTGTAGACTATGAAGAATTGCCGGAGCAAAGCGGTCGTACAGGTCGTGGCCCCCTCGAAACTGTGGGTATTGGGAGCCTTGCTGATGTGGTCTGCCCACACCATGGCCCAAGTCCCTGGACATGAGCGCTGGAAGCAGCTCGATGCGGAATTGCCTACGCCGAATGCCTACCGAACCGCCTCGGGGGCTCCCGGACACGAGTACTATCAACAGAAGGCCGACTACGAAATTCGGGTGTCTTTGGACGAATCCAAACACCGGATTGACGGCAGCGAACGCATTCGCTACACCAACAACAGCCCCGACAATCTGTCTTATCTCTGGGTACAGCTCGATCAGAATATGCGCGCGCCCGACGGTTGGCAGGACATCGCCCGAACCGGAACGCTTTCAAAGGACAAACCTGAGCGCACCGCAGGGCAGTTCGACGATTTTCAAGGGGGGTTCAGGCTGACCAAAGTGGCCGACAAGAAAGGCAAACCGCTTCCTTATACCGTAAATCAAACGATGATGCGGATCGATTTACCCGAACCCCTCGAACCGGGAGGTTCATTTGAGTTCGACATCGATTGGAACTACCTCATCAACAATCGATTCGAGATGGGGGGTCGATCGGGCTACGAGCCTTTTGAAGATGGGAATGCCCTCTACACCATTGCCCAGTTCTTTCCGCGCATGGCGGTGTACAACGACACCTATGGTTGGCAGAACAAGCAGTTTATCGGTTCCGGAGAGTTTGCCCTGCCCTTCGGCGACTACAAGGTGTCCATCGAGGTCCCCGCCGATCACTTGGTAGCGGCCACGGGAACCTTGGTCAATCCGAAGAAAGTGCTGTCCAAAGAAGAGCAAAAGCGCTATGCCGAAGCCGAACAGAACACCGATGCCCCGGTGCTGATCCGCACCGAGTTTGAGGCCCGTTTGGCCGAAATTGGCCGGAGTGCGGAGCGCAAAACGTGGGTGTTTGTGGCCGAAAACGTCAGGGACTTTGCCTTTGCCAGTTCGCGCAAATTTATCTGGGACGCCATGGCGGTAGACATTGGCGGAAAGAGGGTTATGGCGATGTCGTATTACCCCAAGGAGGGAAATCCGTTGTGGGAACAGTACAGCACGAGGGTGGTGGCCCATACCATCAAGACCTATTCGAAATACACCATCGACTATCCCTACGAAAAGGCCATTTCGGTCCACGCCGCCAACATCGGCATGGAATATCCGATGATTTGCTTCAATGGGGGTCGTCCCGAAAAAGACGGAACGTATTCGGCGGCCACCAAATACGGTATGCTCACGGTCATCATCCACGAGGTGGGGCACAACTTTTTCCCGATGATCATCAATTCCGACGAACGCCAATGGACGTGGATGGACGAGGGGCTCAACACCTTTGTTCAATACCTCACCGAGAAAGAATGGGACCTGGAGTATCCCTCGGTGCGGGGACCGGCCCCGAATATCTTCAACTACATGAAGGGCGATCCGGCCTGGCTTACCCCCATCATGACCAACAGCGAGTCGATTTTGCAGTTCGGAAACAATGCCTACGGCAAGCCCGCCACGGCGCTCAATATTTTGCGCGAAACCGTGATGGGTCGGGAGCTGTTTGACTTTGCCTTCAAAACCTATTGTGAGCGATGGGCCTTTAAACACCCCACGCCAGCCGATTTGTTCCGGACGCTCGAAGACGCCAGCGCCGTCGATCTGGATTGGTTTTGGAGGGCCTGGTTTTACGGCATCGAGCCTGTGAACCACGCCTTGGTTTCGGTGCGGTTTCAGAGTGCATCGGGGGGCATCGACAGCCTGGTTCAAACGACGGACAGTGCCGATCTCGAATACCGCTACATTTCTGATCTGCGCAACCGGGCTGCGGGGATGAAGGGGTTGGTGCAACGCGACCCCCGCTACCGCGATTTTTACAATGCCGAGCCCTTTGGGAACCAAAGTGTCGAAGTATTCTCAGAAACGGGGAGCGCTCCCGCAGACGGCACCGGCACAGATTGGGAATACGTCGAAGTGCGCGTGGACAATGTGGGTGGGATTATGATGCCCTGGATTCTGCGGTTTCGATTTGAGGACGGAACGGACCGAATCGTTCGGATTCCTGTTGAAGTGTGGTTGGGGTCAGAAGATTCCGTGACCAAATTGTTCCGCTTCCGCAAGCGACCTGTTTCGGTCGAATGGGATCCTTTTCTCGAGACCGCAGACATCGACGTTTCTGATCACAGTTGGCCCCCGGCCAAATCCGAATCGGCCTTCGAAGAATACCTGCGCAAGGGGAAAGAAGGGCGGAGTGGGGAGAACCGAATGAAGTCGAATGCGCCGAGTCGTTGATGTGATTCGCCTTTTGGGGAAGCGCGCGCTTCTGTATTTGGCCGTCAGTGCGCTCTGGGCCTGTCACAGTACCCGGACTGCGGCTTCCCGCCCCTCCGAATCGACCTTGGAACTGGATGCCAAGGAATGGGAGCGCGAATCGTCATCAGCTTCGGGAACTCCGAGGAAAACCGACACCCCCGCCCTATCTGCTCCAAGCGGTGCATTGGCCAATTCCGAACTCGAAGCGTATGTGGACCGTTGGGTGGGTACGCCTTACCGCTATGCCGGCAATACCCAGAAGGGGGTGGACTGCAGCGGATTTGTATGCGCCGTGTATCGCGAGCATTACAACGACCCTTTTCAGGGAAGGCGTTCCGAAGACCTGTTTGCCGAGGTAGAGCCCATTGCCCTTGAAGACCTCGAACCGGGCGATGTGGTTTTCTTCAAAATTCGCGGAACCCGCATCGACCATGTAGGGGTGTATTTGGGCGATGGTACTTTTGTCCACTCCAGCACCCAAAAGGGCGTCATCCGAAGTCGGCTCGACGAACCCTACTACCAAAAGCGGTTTTTTAAAGGAGGGCGAAAGCGCTGAGGTCAGCGCATGAGCACAAATCGTCCTCGCTGATCTTCAAGGTTCTGTTCTACGGCCCGAATTTCGGCCCTCAACGATAAACGGTAGCCATACACGCCTGATGGACATGGTTTTCCGTCCACGGTTCCATCCCATCGATAGTCGGGATCCAGACTGGCATAGAGCAGTTTGCCCCAGCGATCGTACACTTCGAATCGATAGAAGGTCTCCCTGCAGTCCAGAACGGGCCCATAGGATTCGTTCAGGTCGTCGTCGTTGGGGGTAAAGGCATCGGCCAAATAAGCGGCGCAATAGCATTGAGCGTCCACCACCCGAAAGGTATCGATGCTGGCACAGCCGTTGGACGCCGTCAGTTCCAGCCAATAGGTTCCAGTGTCTTGGGGTTCGAGGTCGGCATTTCGGCTGCCCGTGCTCCACCAATAGGAACAATTGGCACAGGAAGGCGCCTCGATGCGTAGATTTTCCTCTGCGCACAAGGCAAACTGTTCCGGGAAATCGAGGAATGTGGCCGCAAGCATGAGTACCTGAATGGTATCGGTTTGCACCGTTCCGCTGCATCCGGACTGGACCTCTAACCAATAGACTCCCGATTGGGATACTTCGATTTCCGGAGTGCGGGCACCTGTAGACCAACGATATTGATCGAATTTGTCCCCATCTCGATCGCCGATCGCAAAGCGCCCACTGCCGCAAAAAGCAGTATCAGGTCCTAGATCGAGTTGGGGTGTCCACTGGCACTGATACAGAGGATCTACACTCCCCACCGCGGGCAAAACAGAAGCAGTAGTCCAAGGCAATATGCCTGCATTGATACTTGGAGTCCAAGCACTGCTGGTAGCGGTACTGACCACAACCCCTGGCAAGGACAAGGCTTCAAGGCAGTTGAAACCCGGCAAACCCGGATCGCTTCCGAGTTGGGCGAGAAATAAATTGCCCGCCCGGGTTCCGGCCCCAAGGAGTTCGCCTTCGGAGCTGTAGGCCATTTCGTCCGGGGTTTGATGACCGGTGCCCGAGAAGGGGGTCACCGAAACCGCCGTGGCAGGCCGGAATTGATTGTCGAGGGTGATAACCGACCAACGGGAACCCGAGGCTTCGCTTTGGGTAAAACTCAGACCAAGGCTACCGTTGTTGCTCTTGGTCAGCCGCGGGCTTTGGGTGGGCATATCGAGTCTGAACAGACCGTTGTTGGTGGGAATTCCGTTGAATTGAACCGAAAGCCACGACACGTCCTGATCCAAGAGGGCATAGCCCGAGAGCGCGTAGCCATTGGGGTGTTCGATGGGCGCCTGATAATCATACACATCCCAATCATAGCGCCGGCCCCATTCGAAGTTGCCCGCCGGGTTCAGCTTGACCAGTCGGTTGCCCGATCGCAACAAGAAGCCCCCATCGGAGGTCGATGTCGATCCCCCCCAGATGCCCCCATCGCCGACCAGTTTGGACCAACGCACAGAGCCCTGAGGATCAAAACTGCTCAAAAAGAGCCAAATTTCGTTGGTGGGAATTTCTGTAACGTGACCAAATACATGCAGGCGACCTTCTGCGTCGGAGCCCAGGGTGTACGGTATGTAACTAAAGGCCGGGTCGTCCAGAAGCTCAGACCAAAGCACGGTTCCTTGCCCATCGACGGCGACCATCAAGGCCCCATATCGGCCAGCATTGTCAAAGCGAAACAATGCCACAATGCCCCCACCTTGTCGGCTGATCAGGTGGACTGCCAAACCCGAGGGGCGGCCGGGGCTGATCGTTCGGTTCCACAGCGCCACCCCACAGCGATCGAAGCGGGTGAGCTCAAAGAGGTCCCTCGAGAGTACGTAACTGCCTCCGTCGTCGGAAGGGGCCAGAAGCACACCGGTTCCGTAGGTATTGGCCGATTCGCCGCTCAACCAGCGCTCTTGGGCCGATAGAGGTAGCGAAATGGAGGCCAGAAAAATCCAGGCCCAAACAGTGGTTAGAACGTATTTCACAGAAGCGGGGGGGGGCTGGGGTTGGTGGAAAGTTGAAGCGATTTTTCCGAGTTGTCCGGGTCCAAAGAGCCTTGTGTTCGGTTCAATGAGTCTATTGAACCCAATTGGATTCCCCGGGAAAAACGCATTCGACCTCATCAAAGTTAACCCATTAATAAGAATAAAAGTAAGAAAAATGCTAATACAAAAAACAGAAATCCTCCCTATCGCACTGAACAAAGTCAAGCACTGCGGATACGCGGGCTCAAGTGTCTTGCTTTCCTGACAGTCCCTTCCACAAAAACGATCCGGAAACCGCTCGAGTTAACCAAAGCGTAACTGAGTCTTAAACTCTAAGAGAGGAGTCTGAGCGCGAACCCCTTCGACATTTGAATTCCCTTAATTCCACATACCATGAAAAAGTCTTTGCTCTTTGGTTTGTCGCTTTCGGCCTTGCTCGGGTTCGGAAGCGCAAACGCCCAACTCTCGCTCACCGTTTTTCACAACAACGACGGCGAATCCAAGTTGACCGCTTCCGGTACGGGTGCGCTGGCCGACTACGGAGGAGTAGCTCGGTTCCGCTCGTTGATGGACACCCTGCGCGCTGATGCGACCGCCAACGGATACGAATTCATCACCGTAAGCTCGGGCGACAACTACCTGGCCGGTTCCGAATTCAACGCGGGTTTGTATCGTGCCAACGGTCCGATTTACGACGCCGTCGTTTTGGCCGATGTAAACTACGACGCCATCTGTTTGGGCAACCACGACTTTGACTTTGGTCCGTCGGTGTTGGAGCGTTTGATCGGCGATGTGAAGGCCATCAACCCGACGCCTTTCCTCAGCGCCAACCTGAGCTTTGTCAACGAGCCCGGTCTGCAGGCCTTTGTCAACACCGGCGACATTGCCAAGAGCACCATCGTTACCCGCGGGGGGCAGCAAATTGGCATCATTGGCATAACGACGCCTTCGATTGCCAACATCTCTAGCCCCGGCAATACCATCATCGATGCCAACTTCGTCGCTGCTGTTCAGAGCGAAGTCAATTTCTTGACGGGTCTCGGCGTAAAGCACATCGTCTTGATCTCTCACCTGCAGACCATCACCGAAGAATTGGCGCTCGTTCCCCAAATTACGGGTGTGGACATCGTCATCGCTGGTGGCGGCGACGAATTGCTCGGCGATGCCAACACGCCCATCGTGCCCAACGACGGCCCCATCGACGGCACCTATCCGTTGATCGCCAACGACATGATGAACAACCCGGTCTATGTGGTGACCACCCCCGGTGAGTACAAATACATCGGCGCTCTGAAAGTTACGTTCGACGCCAATGGGGTGATTACCTCGGTCGATACCACTTCGGGCATCAACCGCGTCGCCTCATCGGCCATCAGCGGCGGTGTTCCCAACAACGCCTTTATTCAGCAAAATGTGGTGGATTCTGTGGCGGTCTATGTATCTGGTTTGGGCGCCAACATCATCGCAACGACCCAGGAGCCCCTCGACGGTTTGCGCAACAGCGTCCGTTCGAAGGAGACCAACCTCGGCAATATTGTGGCCGATGCCATGAAGTGGCAAGCCAACCAAGTGGCTGCCTCGTTCGGTGTTCCCCAGGCCGAGATCGGCATTCAGAACGGTGGTGGCATTCGCAACAACAACATTTTGCCCGTGGGCAACGTGAGCGAGTTGAACACCTCCAACATTTTGCCCTTCCCGAATTTCGTTTCGATGGTGGAAGGAATTACCCCGGCCATCTTCAAGGAAATGGTCGAAAACTTTGTTTCGGCTGCCAACCCCGGCGCAGGAAACCCCGGTGATGGTCGTTTTGCGCAGGTATCGGGCTTCAGCTTTATATGGGATCCGGCCAAGACCTCTTTGAAATACGATCAGGTGACCAATGCCGTAATTGTGCCCGGCAACCGCGTATGGGAAATCCGCCTCGACGATGGCACCTACATCGTGAAAGATGGCTTTATTGTCCCCGGTGCCCCGACCGTCAATTTGGCCACCAACAATTTTAGCGCTGCCGGCGGAGACCAATATCCCCTCGGGGCCTTGACCCAGACCACTTTGGGTGCCACGTACCAGCAGGCCTTGTTCAACTATTTGACGGCTGCCAATGGCCTCAATGGAATGGTGACCACGGCCGATTATCCCGCCGCCGGCGTAGGCCGCATTGCCAAATATACCTGCGTAGATATGGGCATGAGCGTGAATTTGGTTTCAAACTACACCTACAAAGTGCAGTGGATGGCGCAAATGGGTGCCACCGCTTACCGCGTAGAGTACCGTGCCTTGGGCACTCCAACCTGGATCCCCGCAGGTACCACCGGTACCGACCGCAACATCACCTTCCCCGGTGTCGGTGAGTACGAAGTGCGCGTTTTGGCCAAGGTGGGCAGCGAATTCCAAGTGGGCTGCATCGAGGTGGTCAACCATGTGTGCCCGGTGAGCGTTCAACTCGACGTTCAGCGTTTGGGCAACAACTGCTCTGGTCTTACTACGATTGTCCGCGCCACCCGCAACGGGGGCGCTGCGCCCATTTCGGTCAACTGGAGCACGGGTGCCATGAACACTCCTACGATTGTTGCCAACGAAGGCGATATCGTTTGGGTTCAGGTGGTCGATGGCAGCGGTTGCACGGTGTCAGACACCTTGACGGTACCGTTCTCGATTGGAAGCTTTGCGGCCGCTACGGGATTGACCGTAACCCGCACGGGCACTATGATGAACCTGAGCTGGAATGCGGCTCCAATGGTTGCAGGTGATACGTTGGTGGGCTATCAGACCGGATACCGCGTGAAGAACAGCGGCAATCCTTTTGTGATGGGCAGTGTGCAGCCCGGCACGTCGAACATGATCAATTTTGCCGCCAACTGCAATGCCAACTACGAATTTGTGGTGTTTGCCGTGTGGAATATCAATGGCATGACGCAATCGGCCCAGTCGTGCAGCGCTTTCCGCGGTTGGAACGGCGGTGGCGTAGCCTGCAAGAATGCCGAGGGCAGCTTTGCCGAAGACCGCGCTCTTTCGGTTTCGGTGTATCCGAACCCCGCCCGCGGCGAAGTATTCGTAGGCCTGAACGGTGCCGCTGCCGAGTTGTCGCTGCTCGACCTGAGCGGTCGTTTGGTGCGCATTGCCGCTGTTGAAGGAGAAACCGAAGCACGCTTCGACCTCAGCGGTCTGGCTGCCGGTGTGTACACCCTCCGCATTGAATCGGAAGGTCAGGTGGCTGTAGAGAAGCTCGTGATCGAGTAAGAACGCTGCCGACCTAGCGCTTTGGAAGCTGCTCCGAAAGGGGCGGCTTTTTTTTTTGCCCCTCCGACAATTGGGAGTAAATTCTATCTTTTGACCATGAATAAAATGCTACTCCGCGTGCTTCTGCTCGCTTCGTTTGGGGCAAATGCCCAACAGCGCTATCTCGACCCGGTTTTCGATTCGGTTGAGGTGACTCCGAATGTGGTATACGGACAGGCCCCGGCCTGGACCAGTTTTCCGGTCGATTTGAGGCTGGATGTCTACGAGCCCCAAGGCGATACCGCTGTGCTGCGGCCTTTGATGGTGTTTGCGCACGGGGGGTCGTTTGTGGCCGGCAGCAAAACCGATGCGTATGTGGTCGAGATCTGCGAACATTTTGCGCGCAAGGGCTACGTCTGCGCTTCGATTTCGTATCGCCTCGGCATCGATTTTCTCAATTTTGCCGAGCTCGACAAGGAGCTCCGAAAAGCGTCTATTCGGGCCATTCAGGATTATCGGGCTTCGATTCGCTATTGGCATGCTTCGGCCCAAGGGGGCAATCCTTTTCAAATCGATACGAACCGCATTGTCGCTGCGGGCTATTCGGCGGGTTCGATTGCTGCCTTGCATGCGCAATTGTTCCAGGACCCGTCCACGGCCCCTATGGAAATCCAAATGGACATCACCGCCTTGGGGGGGCTCGATGGAGGAAGCGCCCAGTATTTGGGGCAATCGAGTCGGGCGGCGGCGGTGTGGGATATGGCGGGGGCTTTGCTCGATACGATGATGTTGAACCGCAACGATGTGAGCGCGATTGGTTTTCACGGCGACGCCGACGATGTGGTGCCTTATGCGGGGGGCTTTGCGACCTATAATGGGAGCCCGGTGGTGGCCATGCACGGAAGTGCTTGGGTGATGCCGCGTTTGGAGCGCATGGGGGGCAGTGCGGAATTTCATGGTTTTCCGGGCGCGGGTCACGATTTGTTGTCGGATGGGGTGATGGCGGATACCATTTTGAACCGCACTACGCGTTTTTTATATCGGGAGGTGATCTCCAATCCCGCTCTTTCGCTGGTGGACAATGGACATGCTCCATCGCCTCGGCTGTACCCGAATCCGGCGGGTTCAACGGCTTGGATCGAACTGGAAGCGGAGGCTACGGTGCATTGGATTGATCTTCAGGGTCGGTGTTTGTGGAAGGGCACGTTGTCCGAGGGGGGGCATCAACTCGATGTATCGAAGGCTGCCCCCGGGCTCTATCTCCTTGTTTTTTTGTCAGAAACGGGTAGCCACTCCTTGCGTTTAATCGTCGAATGAGGTTGAGCTTTCTATCGAGGAAAGTGGCCTGTGCGGGGCGGTTTTATTCTTTGCCTGTGCGTTTTGTTTTGAGGCTGTTTGGGCTTATGGCACTGGGGTGCAGCATTCAGGCCGACCCCGGTGCCGAACCCGATGCCGACCCTGGTGCCGACCCTGGTGCCGAGCACAAGTGCGTATACCGTGCGGTGACGAAGGTGGTCGATGGAGATACTTTTTGGATCGAGGATGGCTCACCCAAAGGCCTGAAGGTCCGTATGATTGGCATTGATGCTCCGGAGACGCGCAGGAGTCCGGGCAAGGAGATCGGTTATTATGGACCCGAAGCCAAGGCCTATCTCCAACAGAGGTTGGAGGGTCAAAAGGTGTGTTTGGAATACGATGTTGATCGGCAAGATCGCTATGGCAGAGCGTTGGCGTATGTTTTTATGGAGGATGGGAGTTTTGTCAATGCGGATCTGATCCGGGGCGGCTGCGCGGTGCTCTTGACCATGGCCCCGAATGTTCGGTATGCGGAGGAGTTTGCGCGGCTGCAGGCCGAGGCGAGGGATGAGGGGAGGGGGTTGTGGGGTAGGGGGGAATGATGATTTTGTGCGGCCGCTGCAACAGGAAGCGCCACGATGCTTCGCGGCGGGAAATCGGGGCGGTGCGATCCGATGGAGGGAGCGGATATTGCCCTGCGTTGACGATGCAGTTGCCCAGATTTTTAGCGTGGGGCTGCCTTAGAATGATACGTTTTGACACGCTTTAATGCGATTGTGATATGAAATAGGGCTGTAATATCGGGAAGCCGACATATGATCCTCCGGCGGGAAAAAGTGACTTATTTATTTCAATGCCGGTCCCGGTGCGCTTTGGCAACGACAATCCTGCTTCGGTTACGTTGGCGTTGCAATGGGGGATGGGGTTTTAGGGGGAGGGGTGTGGGGTGGTGAGGATTACTTGTGCCAATTCAGGAACTGCGTTGACTTGTTTTTAGCTTAAGGTGCTCTTGTTCGGGGCCAAAGGCATTAGGAGTAGCCCTAGATTGTCCGAGAATCGGTCACATTGGCTTAACCAATGACTTTTTCTTTTGCTTTAGAAGTGGCCGAACTTCGGGGAAGCTTACAGTTGCAGTGGGACTGCTCGAAAGTTCAGTTGTACAATGACGCTTATGTTCGGTTTTGTTCCCCCCTACTCCCTTGACTCATACCCCGTGGAAAACTCAAGGAAAGTAAGGGAGAGGGGGGAAAGAGTAGGGATTACATTTGAGTCGAACCTGAAATAGCCTTGAAGAACTACCACGATTTGCTCCGGCTGGTGTTGGACACCGGCGTACGGAAAGAAGACCGCACCGGAACCGGAACGCTCAGCGTGTTTGGGCATCAGATGCGCTTTGCCCTCAGCGAGGGCTTTCCGCTGGTTACGACCAAAAAACTCCACCTCAAAAGCATTGTCCACGAACTCCTGTGGTTTCTGAAAGGCTCCACCAACATCGCCTACCTCAAAGAACACGGGGTGCGCATTTGGGACGAATGGGCCGACGAAAACGGCGAACTCGGCCCCGTCTATGGCGCCCAATGGAGAAGCTGGCCAACGCCCGACGGACGCCACATCGACCAAATTGAACGCCTCGTCCACGGCCTCAAGAACAACCCCGACAGCCGACGGCATATCGTAAGTGCCTGGAACGTAGCCGAAATTGAACAGATGGCGCTGCCACCCTGTCACGTGCTCTTTCAGTTTTACGTAGCCGAGGGCAAACTCAGCTGCCAACTCTACCAACGCAGCGCCGACTTGTTCCTCGGCGTACCCTTCAACATCGCCTCTTATGCGTTGCTCACCCATATGCTGGCCCAAGTATGCGGTTATGGAGTCGGTGATTTTGTCCATACGTTCGGTGACGTCCATCTGTATGTCAACCACCTCGATCAAGTTCGAATCCAGTTGGATCGCGAACCCCGCGCTTTGCCCGAGCTCCGGCTCAATCCCACCATTTCGGATTGGAAAGCCTTTCGCTACGAGGACATTGAAGTCGTAGGCTACGATCCCCACCCGGCCATCAAGGCACCAATTGCGGTGTGAGGATGGGACCGGAAATCGTCTTGGTGGCCGCTGTGGCCCGCAACGGAGTGATTGGGGGCAACAACACCCTGCTGTGGCATATTCCCGATGACCTCAAGCACTTCAAGCGCTTGACCCTGGACGGAACCCTTTTGATGGGGCGCAAGACCTTCGAATCGCTCCCGGGTATATTACCGAGAAGGCGCCACATCGTCATCAGCCGACAAAAGCGCGAAACCGCTGGAGTAGAGTGGGTTGAAACCTTAGAGCAGGCGCTCGCGCTCTGCGCTGATTTAGAGCAGGTATTCGTGGTCGGGGGGGGCGAAATCTACCGATTGGCCATGCCCTGGGCGCATCGATTGGAATTGACCCGCATCGATGCCGACTATACCGGCGATACAACATTCCCCGAAATCGATACCGATCAATTCGCGCTCAAGAGCATACGTTCCCGGACCGCCATCGATCTCTCAAAACCGCCCTATCAGTTCGAGACTTGGGTGAGGCGGACGGCTTGATCCGAACCGACGGCCTTAACCGACGGCCTTAACCGACGGCCTTCAGCTGCTTCATGACGGCCAGATCCAGCTTTTGCTCGGCATAACTCTTGCTGATCACCAAGCGCTCGGTCCGCTCGTCGCTCGGCAAATGGAACATCGCATCGTTGAGCAAAGCTTCGCAAATGGAACGCAAACCGCGGGCCCCCAATTTGAATTCCAGGGCTTTTTCTACGATTAAATCCAAGGCTTCTTCCTTGAATTCCAATTTGATATTGTCCATTTCAAACAAGCGCACATACTGCTTCACCAAGGCATTCTTGGGATCGGTCAAAATGCTCTTGAGCGATGCGGCGTCGAGCGCGTCGAGATGGGTCAATACCGGAAGACGACCAATGAGTTCAGGAATGAGCCCGAAGCTCTTGAGGTCTTGAGGAGAGACATAGCGCAACAAAGCCGTGTTCGAGATCGACTCCCGCTCTTTGGCGCTTTGATAACCCACCGCCTTGGTGTTCATTCGCCGCGCGATGTAGCGCTGGATGCCGTCGAAGGCGCCCCCGGCGATAAACAGAATGTTGCGGGTATCGATTTCGATGAACTTTTGATCCGGGTGTTTGCGACCGCCCTGGGGAGGCACATTGACCTTGGCCCCTTCGAGGAGCTTGAGCAACCCTTGCTGGACGCCCTCTCCCGACACGTCGCGGGTAATCGACGGATTGTCCGACTTGCGCGCAATTTTGTCGATTTCGTCTACGAACACAATCCCGCGTTCGGCCGAGCGCACGTCGTAATTAGCGGCCTGGAGCAACCGACTCAGAATGCTCTCGACATCTTCGCCCACATAGCCCGCTTCGGTCAATACCGTGGCGTCGACAATCGTAAAGGGCACGTTCAGCATCCGGGCCACGGTGCGCGCCAACAGCGTCTTGCCCGTGCCCGTCTCGCCCACCAATACAATATTCGATTTTTCAATTTCGACCTCGTGGTCGCCCGTGGGCTGCATCAGCCGCTTGTAGTGGTTATAGACCGCCACGCTCAGCACCCGCTTGGCCTCGTCTTGCCCAATGACGTATTCGTCGAGAAAAGCCTTGATTTCCGTGGGCTTGACCAGCCGAATATTCCGGGAAAGCTCGCGCTTTTCGCGACTGTCCAGCTCTTCGTTGACAATGCCGTTGGCCTGTCGAATGCAGTGGTCGCAAATATGGCCGTTGATGCCGGCAATCAAGACATTCGTGTCTTTTTTATCGCGACCGCAAAACGAACAGCTCAGAGACTCTTTTTTTTCTTTCATAACGGGGTTTAGAGGGTCCGATCAGCTCTTGGGCTGCTTTTTACTCAAGAGAATTTCGTCCACCATGCCATAATCACGCGCCTCAGCAGAAGTCATCCAATAGTCGCGGTCGGAATCGGCCTTGATTTTGTCGAAGTCGTTTCCGCTGTGTTCGGCGAGGATGTTGTACAGCTCGTCCCGAACCTTTTGGGTCTCCTTCAGCGCAATTTCCATATCCGTCACCTGACCTTGAGACCCACTCATGGGTTGGTGAATCATGATGCGGCTGTGGCGAAGCGCACTCCGCTTGCCTTTTTGACCCGCGCACAACAACACCGCCGCCATAGAGGCCGCCATACCCGTGCAGATGGTCGCCACATCGGGGGCAATCACCTGCATGGTGTCGTACATCCCGAGGCCGGCATAGACCGAACCCCCTGGAGAGTTCATGTAAATCTGAATGTCTTTTTTGCTGTCAACGCTCTCCAGAAAGAGCAATTGTGCTTGTACAATATTGGCAACCTGATCGTTGATGGCCGTTCCAAGAAAAATGATGCGGTCCATCATCAGGCGGGAGAACACGTCCATTTGCGCCACGTTCAAAGAGCGCTCCTCGATGATGTAGGGCGTCAAACTCGCCTTGACATAGCGCTCCAGATTTAGACTCGAAATGCCTTGATGACCGAGGGCGTATTTTTCAAACTCGTTCTGTTGCATGCGAAAGTGCTGTTGGTTTAAAGATACTGGGAAAAACGAGCTCAGTAAGCACCGTAGTATTCTTCGATCAGGGCATCGGAAGTCACGGGAACTTCAGTGGCCGTGACGCGAACGGCGAGGGCTTCTAAGGTCTTGCGGCTCAAGGCTCGTTCTGTCAAATTCCGTACCTCGTTTTCGTCTTGCATCATCCGATCGACCACGCGTTGCAATACCGAGGGATCGTTGGTCGGTAGATTGTTGCCAAAGCGCTCGTACATCGCGTTGTAGGCTTCGCGCATCACATCGTCTTGTTCCACGTTCAAACCGAATTCACGGGCGGCTCGGCCTTCAATAAGCTGCCAGCGCAGTCCCGGAATCATGTGTTCAATCTGAATTTCAGCTTCTTCTTGCGAAAGAGGCTGATCGCGTTGTTGCATAAGCCATTTTGTCAGGAAAGCCACGGGCAAATCGAATTGCAGGTGCCCGCGAACCGCTTCTCTGACCCGAACCGTAAACACATGTGTTGAGCGCTGGTCATTTTCGCGCTCCAACCCTTGGCGCACAAATGCTTTCAACGAATCCAAATCGATAACGGTTTCGTCGACCTTGGCAAAGAAGTCGGCGTCCATTTCCGAAGGCTCTACCCGAATGATCTTCCGAATGCTCAGCCGCTGTAAGTCTCCGTGTTCGGCCAGGTGCCCGGGATCCATATTGAAGAGGCGAGCGGCACTCTCTAGATCGGTAAAGTCGGTGCTCAGAGAGAGCTCAATTTCACTCCCTTCCGCTTGTCCCAACAACTTGGGCAGGGCCAGAGACAATTCAGGGCGCTGCATCCGAAAGGCGATCTGATGGCTGTGGCCTCCGTCAACCGGAGCCAGTTCAGCCGTAATAAAATCTTCTATTTCAATAACTTCTGCATCAAGTTGACGACCGAAGCGGCGGCGGAGGCGATCAATTTCTTCGTCAACGTGCGCATCCGAGACCAAAGCCACGGGTTTTTCCACAGTCAGTGCACCCAGGTCGAGGGAAAACTCGGGGGTAAGGCCCAATTCAAAATCGAACGACCACGAAGGAGCGTCCCAGTTGAGATCGTCCTGGGGAACGGGGAGGGGTTGACCAAGAATGCTCAGCTGCTGGGTATTGAGATACTGGTCAAGCCCTTCGTTGAGCGCACGGTTGACCTCGTCGATCAGAATCGATTTGCCATATTGTTTGCGCACCAGTCCCTCGGGAACCATGCCCTTGCGAAAACCGGGCAGAGTAGCGTTTTTTCGATAGTGCTTGAGTGCGTCTTCTACTTTGGGACGAACCTCGTCTTGAGAGATTTGAATGCGCAGTACGGCTTCGAGCGGTTGCGTGCGATCGAGCGAAAATTCCATGGGTTGAGGGATAAAAAAAGGGGCGCAAAGATAGCCATTTGCGCCCCGTCTGTCTTCTGGTCGTGGGGTGAACTCCCTAGAATTCGATGACCCAGGCGTCGGAAATCACCGTTCGGGCCTTTTGGCGTGCCTTGAGCGCCGCACTCATCGAATCAAACGACTTGTACACCACGCGATAGGTATCCAAATCTTCGACAAAGAGAATGATCATTTCATCTTTCTCGAGGTTGACGCGATCGATAAACCGCTGGGCCATGGCCTGAGAGGGGAAGCTACCTACCACAACCCTCCAGCGCTTGCCGCTGTCGGTGGCTGTAATCACCTTGGAGGCCTTCAATTCTTCGATTTCGATTTCGCGCTTGCTCAATGCCGTGCGTGCACTGTCGAGCTGGCGCTGCGCCATGGCCAATCGGGCTTTCTGATCGGCCAGTTCTTTGTCTTTTTCTGCCGTAACCCGCGCAATTTCCTGCTCGAGTGCCGATTTGTCTTCTTTCAGCACATCGTAATCGTTGGTCTTAACAACCGATTCATCAGGGCGCACCGTACGGCCCAGTGTAAACGAGAGTCCAAGTTGTATGGCCCCGTACATATCGTCGTCGTCTTCGGCGGCCATGGCATCGAGGTAGTCTGCGCCCAGGGGAAGGCGAATCCCAGCGCCGACCATCAATTCAATCCGTTCGTTCAAAGGCGCATAGATCGTCCCTCCAGCCCGAATCGTAGCGTTTTGGCTGTGCCGGCCGTCGTTCGGCACATAACTCTGTAAGAAATAGGGATCTTCTGCAATGAAATAGCGCCTTGAATTGTACCACAACCATCCCACACCTATTTCGGCCACCCCTCTCCAGCGAGCATTGCTATTGAAGAGTTGGAACAAGTCGATGTCTGCATTTAAATTGAGTTCGTTGAGTTGGGTTTCGCTGTATTTCTTTCCAATGTCCCCATCCATATTGCCGACCATATAACCGCCTCTCAACGAAAGCACTTCAGAAAACCGGTAGCCCAAGCCGATTTCCAATCCCATATCCAAGCGGTTTTGTTCAAAGTTGCTTTCATATACATCCGTAAAAGGCAACAGATACAAACCCGAAACATTGACGTAGATGCGGTCGTTAAAACTTTGACCTCTTGCCGTACATTGAAGACACAGCAAGAACAAGAGCAAAAGATTTCGCTGCTTCATAGGGGGGGCTTTTTCGAAATGGGGTCGCGGTCCAAGTTTGGGATAAAATTACACCAAATATCCTACACAACTAGTGGTTTATTGATGTTAAGAAATTCGGGGTCAATCGTCCACAGTGGCTTGTTGATAAGGCTAGAAAGGATATCCAATGCCGAAGTTGACGATCACATCCCGCCAACCCAATTTGGAAACGACCCAGTGCGATTGCGTTCTGGGGTCGGTATACGGTTGCCGAAGTGGAACCCCACCGTCGAAGCGCAAGACAAAAAAACCGAAGTCGTAGCGAATGCCCGCTCCACCCCCCACGGCAATTTCGCGTAACAAGGGGGCATTTTCAACAAAAGCTTCAGGACTTTGGCCGACTACCCCGGTATAAATGGGCAAGTTGGGTTGAATGAACCAAATGTTGCCAAAATCGGTGAACAGAGCCCCTTTAAATTGTTTCGCTAAGGTGAAGCGGTATTCGATGTTTCCGGAGAGTTTGAAAGGGGCGATATTGACATTCTCTCCCCCCCCTTGAACCGAGCCCGGACCAAGCCGATAGGCATTCCATCCCCGGTTGTCGTTCGTGCCTCCCCCAAAGCTGAACTTCTCAAAGGGCAGGACGTATTGGCCGTTTCCGTAGCCGAGCAGCATTCCCGCATACAATCGGGTCACCAAGTAGGCTTCGTTCCCCAAATTGAAATAATATCGGTAGTCGGCGTCCACTTTCAGAAACTGAGAAACACTCACCCCCAGGATTTGGTCCACCGGACTTTCGGGATCTGGTTGAGACAGCAAAGGGGCCAATACATTGCTCGCCAATTCGAGGGTTCCGTAAAAGGCCTGAAAGTGCTCGTGGGGTTTGGCAACCGCCTGTTCGTTGTATTGAAAATTGTATTGGGTGGAGAGATAGACCATCGATACAAAACCGGTGGGAAACAACAGATCTTCCAAGAAATCATCTTCGACCCTCAAGACATTGGTGAAGTTCCAATCGGCCAGAGCCACGGTGTGTTTTTTGGTCAGGCTTTCCCACCAGGAATACTCGAGGCGCGCATTGATCAGGATTCGATCGTATTCCAACCTCGATTGACGGAGTGCTGTAAACGATACCCGTGAGGTGGGTTTCATGCGCTTTGGCACAATGAGATAGCTATTAAATGGAACTAAAAACTTGGGGAAATTCAGCCCGGTTTCGAACCCGAATTCGAAGGTGTTAAAGAGCTGTTCGCTCTGGTTCGAACTGTATTGGGCTTCGACCGAACCGTAGATGCGGAAATCGAGAATTTCGCCCCCCCTAAAGAGATTGCGGTCGGCCCAGCCCACGCTTCCTCCAATGCCAAAATTTCCGGAGGTATTGGTGCCCTCCAAATCGGTAGTAAAACTGCGCCGGGTCAACGGACTCAGGCGAATGCGGCCTACAAGGCTCTGTCCCGTGCTGTCGGCGGGATCGGGATTGAACCGAATGTCGGCCGATTGATAGACTTTGAGACTGTTGATATGCCGATAGCTGTCTTGAACTTCGCTCGAGCGATACAGCTTTCCCGCTTGTATGTGGGTCGCCTCTACAGGCACGCGCTCCCGGATCCACGGTTCTGCGTTTCGACTTCGATAGAGAAAATAATATCCATCGAACTCCGAGGTGTCGAGAAACGGGCGGTTGCTGGTCGACAAATCAAATTCGTTGTCGAATTCCACCCGGCTGATGCGAAAGGGTTTATACGGTTTTCGATAGGCAGAGTCCTTGGTCTCTATGGTCTGGTTTTCGACTAGCATATGCAGACTCACCCGGTTTCCAGGTCGAAGGGTGTCGGCCACAAAGCGCACGGCTTCTTTGGGAAATCCATAATATCCGCGATCGCGCAAAAAATCGACAATCCGTCCGCGTTCGGCATCGAGTTCAGAAGCATTATAGCGGCTCCCAACCCCCAGTTTGCCATTCGCCAGCGCCTCCACCACCAGAGGCTGGATTTCTGCAGTTTCTACCTCGGTCGAAATCGAATCGACCACGTAGGCTGGACCGGGCCAAATCTCAAAGATGACCTCGGCTTTTTTGGGGTTTTTGGGATCAGTTTTGAGCGTATAGCTGATCTGGTTATCGAAATAGCCCTTATCGAACAAACTATAGCCCATTTGCAGGGCAGAGCGATTCATTTTGAGGCTGTCTACCAAAACGGGGGGCTCGCCCTTGCGCAAAAACCAACCAGACAATCCTTTGGTCTTTTCGGGATTGCCCAAATTGTAGATTTTCAAATAGCCTTTTTTGATGCCTAAAAAGGAGGTGTTGGGCTTTTGCTTGAGCACTTTTTGAAGCGACTTGGCTTCCTTTTTGGCTCCGTAGACCTTGATTTCGTACCGGTCAAAAAGCCGCTCGCCTTCGGGCACCCAGCGCGTGGTATTGCACCCGGTGAGGATCCAAAGTGCGCAGGCCAAAAAAGGGAGGCTTTTTTGAAGGGACAAGGGGGGCAAAGGCGTATTTTGCGAAGATATGAACCCCTTAGCCGACCTCAGCAAGAGCTGGGAAAAGCGCATCCACAAGCTGCGGTTGCGGAAGTATCGGGAACAGTTCGGTCAATATGTGGCCGAAGGCGATCGGCTTATCGAGCAACTCGTGGTATCGGGTTTGACGCCTATAGGGTGTTGGGCCTTGGCACCGGATTCTTTGAATGTACCCGCCGCGCAGATCGAACCCGAACAACTCCGTCGCGTGAGCGGAATGGAAACGGTGGGCAATAGCTTGGCCGTTTTTCCGAAGCCCGTTTTTTCCGCTGACGCGGTGGCACTTGGAGCGGTAGAGTGTTATTTTGATCGGGTGCGCGACCCGGGCAATCTGGGCACCCTGCTCCGCACAGCCGCCTGGTTTGGACTCAGGCAAATTTGGTGTTCTCCCGGAAGCGTAGACGCCTTCAATCCCAAGGTGGTGCAGTCTTCGATGGGGGCTGTGGCCGAAGTGGCCGTTCACTACCGCGATTTTGATGAGGTGTACCCGCTATGGATCAGCCAAGGGCGTTCTGTTTTTAAAACCGAAGCGGGCGGGAGTCATGCGTCCGTATTGCTCGACGATCCGCATGTGGCCTTGGTCTTTGGAACCGAAGGACAGGGTTTGGCCAGCGACATTGCAGATCAAATCGAGGCGGCCGTCGGCATTCCCCGGGCTCCGGAGTCGCAGATGGAATCGCTCAATTTGGCCATGTCCGCGGGCATACTGCTCGGATACAGGGCCTTGAATTACCCTTCGATTCAGTAAATCAGCCAACCAATACGTTGGCCTTCGGAAATCTGTAATCGTTGCTGATGGTGGGCGCTCCCAGCGCAAAGACCAAGGTCAGGGTTCCCACGCGTCCGACAAACATGGACATCATCAAAATGGCTTTACCGGCATGGCTTAGGGAAGCTGTTATACCCGTAGACAGACCCACCGTACAGTAGGCACTGACCTCTTCAAAGACCAAGTCCAGAATGGGTTGGTTCGGATCGGTAAGGCTCAAACCTATGGTCGAAATAAAAATAAGCGTGAGGGAGAAGAGAAAGACGGCAAAGGCCTTGTGAAGGAGCTCGAAAGGCAAGGTGGAACGGTAAATTTCAATACGCTCTTGGTTTCGAATGATGGCCCAAGCCGACATCAGGATCAACGCGAATGTGGTCGTTTTGATGCCACCCCCGGTTCCCCCCGGCGACGCCCCGATAAACATCAACACCAGAAACATCAATAGGGTCGGCGTCTGGAATTCGGCCACGTTCAGGGTATTGAACCCCGCGGTTCGCGTTGTTACCGACTGAAAGAAGGCATGAGACCAGGCACTTCCACCCGAAAATCCACGCAAACTGTGGTTCCATTCGAAGACAGTAAAGAGGATCATGCCGACCATCAACAGCCAGGCGGTGGTTTTAAGCGCAATCTTGGTGTGCACTTTGAGGTGCAGCCATGGTTTCGATATCCGCTCCCGGAGTTTCCGCAGCGTAAGCAGGTCTTCCATGACTGGAAAACCCGTCGATCCAAGGATAATCAAACCGGCAATGAACAGATGAAGCGTGAACAATGATGAAATGCCGTTTTCTGCCAATCCATTGGTGTAAAGAGAGAATCCGGCATTGTTAAAGGCCGAAACCGAATGAAAGATGGAGTGGAAAATGCGGTCGCCCACACTGTCGAAACCTATGGGACCCCAACTCAAGTAGAGGGCCAACGCCCCGCCCAATTCGATGATGAGACTAAACGCAAACAACTGACGCACCAAGCGTTCGGTTTGACTCATGGAGTCTCCACTCCAATTGTCCTGTAAAATGCTGTTGTGTTTAATCCCGATGCCCCCCTTGGTAAAAAGCGCGAAAAGCGAAGCGAAAGTGACGATGTTCAATCCACCCAATTGAATGAGCAACAGAATAATAAGATGTCCTTTGAAGCTGAAATAGGTCGATACATCTACCGTGCTGAGTCCCGTTACGCAACTGGCGCTGATCGATGTAAACAATGCATCGCTCAGAGGAGCCGACACGCCACTTTGGGTCATTTCGGGTAGACACAACAATCCGGTTCCAGCTCCAATGAGCAAGAGGAAAGAGAGCAACAGCAGCTTTGGTGGACTGAGGTTAATTCTTGGTAAAAAGACTCCCGCTTTACCGGTTTCGATCACCACAATGACCAAGAGGTAGATCTGTAAAAAGAGCATCAGAAAGTCGCCCAGGGCCTGGATGCCGAGGACCCGGCCAATGCCCTCGATCATGCGTAAATCGAAAAGCCAGTAAATCAAGGCATTAAGACCAATAAGAAACATCAACAATCCTTCGATCCACGTGGCCCTTAGGAACTGAAGGGGATGGAAGTCGTAAACGATGCGCACAGCATACTTCAGTACGTAAAAGCCCAGACTGCTCCGAATAATCCAACCCACCCAGCGGTGTTGGTGCGGCTCGAGTTTGAAGCCGTAATAATATATCAGGGTGGCCACGGCTATGGCCGAAATCAACAAGCTTGCAATCCGCAGTACTCTGATTACAAGTTCTTTGTGATCGTACAGCCGAAGGTTGATGGCTTCGCGAATCCGGTGGATGAGGGGTCTGGGCAAGGGGACTTCCTGAAGTTCAGGGCTTGAGATTCACAGGGTGCAAAGGTGGGGAGGAACCCACCCCATCGAGGGGCCAAAGTTCTAAAACGGCCTCGACTACGGCAGAAGGTGCAATGCGGGATAAACACGCCCAATCGCCCCGATGGCATTTGCGGTTGCCAAAAATCGAACAAGGGCGGCAATCCAATTCAGATTCAGAGATTTGCATCATCCTGTGACCGCTACCCCAGGGGGCAAAACCCGCATTTGGATGGGTGGCGCCCCAGATCGACAGGGTAGGAACCCCGCGAAGTGCTGCAAGGTGCATATTGGCGGAATCCATGGAGATCATGCCCCGTAGCGTACCGAGTGTGTTCCATTCGGCGCGGAGCCCTTGGGCGGGATCGCTCATGGAAAGCTGGGGATGGGGCGCACAACGCGATTGCAGTTGAGCGAGTTCACCGGGGGAGCCGTAGAGTCGAAGCGCATAGCCTTTTTTGAGTAAGGCGTCGATCAGGACCAAGGTGTGTTCGAGCGGCCAGGTTTTTTCTCGGGTGGAAGCAAAGGGGGCAAAGCCCAAAACCGAAGAAAATGTGCCGGGCTGTCGAATGGGGGGCGACAGAGGTGAGGCTCCTTGTCCGGCCTTCACGAGGACATCGGCATAGCGTTCTACCGCATGGTTGAGCCGGGGGCGTCCCATACCTCGGTGGCGGAGAAAGGCCGAGCGTTCTTTGCGCTGTTTATCAATGGTGTAAACGGGACAGCCGCGCAGGCGAAACAAGAGCCCGAGTATATGGGTCCGCAAGACCCCGTGGGCGTCGACGATGGCATCGGTTCGATGAGCGCTTAGCTCCTGCGAGAGTTGGAACAAACCCGGCAACCCCCGGTGCCGCACCGGGTCAAATACGTGGGGGGTGATCTGGGGGAGGTCCGCAAACAACCCGAGGAAGGGTTTGCGCGAGCAAAAGACCAATTCGAGATCGGGATGCGCGTTGAGTATCGCCTCGAATGCGGGCCGTAGCAGGGCGACATCGCCCAGGGCCGAGAACCGCAATACCAACAGCTTCATGCCGTTCCGGGCTGCCCGTACAACACCGGATTCAGTTTTGGGTCGTTGTACATCTTCATTTGGCGATACAATTTGACCCGACGGCGACCCGTCAACACTTCTTCAAACAAGGTCTGAATGGACGAGGTGAGATCGGTCCGTTGTTCCTCGAGCACCTGCAGTTTGGCAGCGCAGCGCTCCCGGTGATCGAGGCCGGCACTGGGGCGGATGCTCTCCTCTTGCATGTGGTAGCGCTTGAGTGCGAGGATCGAAAGCCGGTCGACCGCCCAAGCCGGACTTTCGGTATTGAGCGGAATGGAAGGGTCTGCGGTGGCGCTTGCACCGAGCCATACCAGGAAGTGGTCGTCGAGTTGCTCGACCAAATCGGTCCGCTTTTGATTCGAGCGGTCAATCCGGTGTTTGAGTTCCATACCCACAGCGGGGTCGATCTCTGGACGGCGGATTTCGTCTTCCAGATGCCATTGGACGCAGTCGACCCAGCATTTTTCGAACAGCAGGGCTTCGAGGGCCGTGGTCTGAGGGGAAGGCGGCATGGGCTGGTCGACCGAATCGATGCGGTGGTATAGGGCGATACACTGATCGAACAGGCGGTTCCAGGCGGAAACCTCGGGCAGGGCTTGGGGAGCAGGAGTGTTCAAAACCGAGTCAAAACAAATTCAGCAATACGGCGTCAGGGCTTGGCGGATGCGTTCAAAAGCGGCGCGCAGCCGATCTTCAGAAGTGGCGTAGGAAATCCGAAGGGATTCAGGACTCCCAAAGGCCTCGCCCGGCACCAATCCGACATGCGCCTTTTCGAGCAAATACATACAGAGATCGTCGGCGCTCTGAATGACGCGGTCTTCGACGCGGCGCCCCAGCCAAAATCCGATGTGGGGAAATACGTAAAACGCTCCTCCCGGCTCGCCTGCGGCAAATCCCGGCAGGGTTTTGAGCAGTTCCATGGTCAACGCCCTGCGCTGGGCAAAGGCCTCGACCATATAGGCCACCCGAGAAGGAGGTGCCTCGAGGGCCGCAATGGCCGCCCGTTGCGCAATCGAACACGTTGCCGACGTAAACTGGCCTTGCAGTTTGTCGCAGGCCGAGGCAATCCATTGAGGAGCCCCAAGATACCCGAGGCGCCAACCCGTCATGGCAAAACCTTTGGAGAGTCCGTTCACCGTAACGGTGCGCTCGTACATTCCAGGCAGGGTGGCGAACGACACATGCTCCCCTTCAAATCGGATGAGTTCGTAAATCTCGTCGCTCACCACGATCAAACGGGGGTGTTCGGCCACAACGGCTGCAATGGCCTCGAGCTCAGACCGGGAATAGACAGCCCCACTGGGGTTACAGGGATTGCTGAACATCAACACCCGACTTTTTGGGGTCAAGGCGCCCCGAAGTTGTTCGGCATCGAAACGATACCCTTGGTCAACCGTGGCCTCGATAAATACGGATTCGCCTTCGGCCAGCTTGACCATTTCTTTGTACGAAACCCAGTAAGGGGTGGGCAGAATGACCTCGTCTCCCGGATCGACCAAGGCCAAAATGGCGTTGGCGAGACTTTGCTTGGCCCCGGTCGATACCACGATTTGGGAGGCCGTATAGTCGAGTTGGTTGTCTCTCTGGAACTTGCGCGCAATAGCCTCGCGCAAATCGAGGTAGCCTGAAATGGGGGTATAGTGCGAGTAGTTCTGCCGAATGGCTTCGATGGCAGCTTCTTGGATAAAATCGGGGGTGTTGAAATCAGGCTCGCCCAAGGTGAGGCTGATCACGTCCAGCCCTTGCGCAGCCAATTCCCGACTCTTGCGCGCCATGGCGATGGTCTGTGATTCATCCATCGCTTCCAAACGCCGAGAAACGTACTTCATAAAATCCCTTTAGAATCCACGGGTAAAGGGCAAAGCTAACCCATGGTCTCTTTGTCTCCACTCTGTCGAGTAAAGGCTGTGTGGACTGGTTTTATGCGATATTTGCGGCCCGCATTGGCGGAATAACCGAATTCGATGGCCGTTTTTCTCGAGATTCTCAAATATGCCGTGCCTGCCATTTTGGTGGTCTTTGTTACCTACCTGATGCTGAGCAACTATTTCGACAACGAAGAAAAACAGCGCAAGTATCTGCTCAAACGCGAAAACCAGAAGAGCAGTTTGCCCTTGCGCATGGCGGCCTACGAGCGCATGGTGCTGTTTTTAGAACGGATCAGTCCCAATAGTTTATTGGTGCGCATTCCGGCGGGTAAGCTCGGGTTGCGCGACTATCAATCGCTGTTGCAGAAATCGATTCGGGACGAATTCGAACACAATCTGTCTCAGCAGGTCTATTTGAGCGACGAGGCCTGGTTGCGCGTGGTTCAGGCCAAGGCGTCCATGGTGGGCATCATCAACAAAATTGCCTCAGAAATAGAACCTTCGGTTCCCGGTCTCGAACTGAGCAAGCGCATCCTGGAGTATTCCATGAGCACCGAGGAATTCCCGACTAAAAAAGCCATTTACTTTCTCAAGGCCGAACTGAGGGACGAGCTCTAACCCTCGATTACGATCGGCCACCGCGACCGAGCCAAGCGGAAAACGCTGCGATCCAATGCTGAATGCGCTGGGCTTCCGAATGGTTGTCCGCCTCGGGTTCGGCGCTGGGGCGCGTTGCCCACCATTGACGGAAGCGCTCTACGAGAATTTCCTCGACCCGGCTTTCGAGACGTCGCTGTCCTTGGGCCCAGCGTTTTTCGTCGAAGGCGCCGTTGGCTTTGGCGGCCAGCACCCAGGAATCGATCGCATCCAAAAGGGCTCCCATTCCCGACTCAGAGCGGGGAATATCAGGCAAGCTGCTCACCGTAAGCACTTTGGTAAATGACTTGCCCGATGTTCTCATCCCCAGCGCCTGGCGAACCTCAAGCGCGAGCGCCCGAGCCTTCGGGGCATTGGGTCCATCGGCCTTGTGGATGGCGATGAGGTCGGCGGTTTCCATAATGCCGCGTTTGAGGGCCTGGAGTTGATCGCCCGAACCGGTGACGAGCAGCAACACCACCATATCGCACAATTCGCGCACCTGGTATTCGCTCTGTCCCACGCCCACGGTTTCCACAAACACATAGCGATAGCCCGCCGCTTCGCATAACCGGACGAGTTCGGCGCTGTGCCGGGCAACGCCCCCGAGCAATCCACTCGACGGGCTGGGGCGGATAAAGGCCCGGGGTTCCCGGCTCAGTTCTTCCATGCGGGTCTTGTCGCCGAGCAAACTGCCCCCGCTTTCTGGGGACGAAGGGTCGATGGCCAATACTGCCACTTTGGCGTCCCTTTCTCGGCACAATTCGAGGCCTATGCGCTCGATAAAACTGCTCTTTCCGGCCCCGGGCGGACCCGTGATCCCGATGCGCACCGAGTCGGAAGGGCTGGGGGGAAGCAAATCCAGCAAGGATTGAGCTCGCTCTTGGTCTTCGGGAAGTTTGCTTTCGATCAGCGAAATGGCCCTTCCCAAAGCGGCCCGGTCTCCGCGCAAAAGGCCTTCAATGAGGACTTCAGGGGCGGGGCGTTCACGCATGGGGGGCATTCCAACGTTCCAGAATTTCGAGGGCGGCGGCCGGAATCCGGGTGCCCGGTCCAAAGATGGATACCACCCCCGCTTGGTGTAAAAAGTCGTAGTCTTTTCGGGGAATGACACCGCCCACCACGACTTCAATATCGCCCCGCCCCAATCGGGCCAATTCGGCGATGAGGTCGGGTACAAGGGTTTTGTGGCCCGCGGCCAAACTCGATACCCCCACCAAGTGGACGTCGTTTTCTACGGCTTGTTGAGCGGCTTCCTGAGGGGTTTGAAACAGGGGTCCCAAATCGACATCGAAGCCCAGATCGGCAAAACTGCTGCCGACCACCTTGGCCCCTCGGTCGTGACCGTCTTGTCCCATTTTTACGATTAAAATCCTCGGTTGGCGCCCTTCATGGATCGCGAAGGCACGAACCGCGTCTCGGGCCTTGTCAAACTCCGGATCGCTGCCCGTTTCGCTCGCATACACCCCGCTGATGGATCGAATCTGCGCCTTAAAGCGCCCGTAGTGTTCTTCGAGTGCGGCGCTGATCTCGCCCAGGGTGGCACGAGCCAAGGCCGCCTCGACCGCGGCTTCGAGCAGATTGTGCTCTGGATCGGAGGCCCCTTTGCGCAATCGCTCCATAGCCCTCGCCCAGCGTACGGGGTCGCGTTCGTTGCGGACGCGTTGAAGTCGTTCGGTTTGCTGTTCGCGCACCGTTTGGTTGTCGACTTCGAGGGTGTCGATGTCGGATTGACCCATGCCTTCGAACACATTGACCCCCACAATGCGATCGCGTCCACTGTCGATTCGGGCCTGGCGCCGTGCAGCGGCTTCCTCGATGCGGAGTTTTGGAATCCCGGCCTCGATGGCGAGGGTCATTCCGCCGAGGGCTTCCACTTCTTCGATCAGGGCTCGGGCCGAAGCCATCAATTCTGCGGTGTACTGCTCGAGCACGGCGCTGCCGCCAAAAGGGTCGATCCACCGCACCACGCCGCTTTCCTTTTGCAGAAACAACTGGGTGTTGCGCGCAATCCGGGCCGAGGCATCGGTGGGCAGGGCTATGGCTTCGTCGAGGGCGTTGGTGTGCAGGCTTTGGGTGCCTCCGAGGACAGCGGCCAGGGCTTCGAGCGCGGTTCTCCCCACATTGACCATGGGGTCTTGTTCGGTCAAGCTCCAGCCCGAGGTTTGGCAGTGCGTGCGGAGCGCCATCGATTTGGGGTCTTTGGCCCCGAGGCCGGCGAGCATTTCCGCCCACAAAACGCGAGCGGCCCTCATCTTGGCAATTTCGCGCATCGAATCCATCCCTACGGCCCAAAAAAACGAGAGTCGGGGCGCGAATTGGTCGATGTCGAGCCCGGCCTTCATTCCGGTTCGGACATATTCGAGTCCGTCGGCCAGCGTATAGGCCAATTCGATCTCAAGCGAAGCGCCGGCCTCTTGCATATGATAGCCGCTGATCGAGATCGAGTTGAACTTGGGCATATGCGCGCTGGTGTACCGAAATATGTCGGCCACAATCCTCATCGAAGGCGTAGGCGGATAGATGTAGGTGTTGCGCACCATGAACTCCTTGAGGATGTCGTTTTGAATGGTGCCGCTCAATTGCACGGGATCGACGCCCTGCTCGATGCCCGCCGCGATGTAAAAGGCCATGATCGGTAAAACCGCCCCGTTCATGGTCATAGAAACCGACATTTCCCCGAGCGGAATTCCATCGAACAACCGCTTCATATCTTCGAGGGTGTCGATGGCTACGCCTGCCTTGCCGACATCGCCTTTGACCCGGGGGTGGTCGGAATCGTAGCCTCGGTGGGTGGCGAGGTCAAAGGCCACCGAAAGCCCTTTTTGCCCGGCCGCCAAATTGCGTCGGTAAAAGGCATTGCTCTCTTCGGCTGTCGAAAAACCGGCGTATTGCCGGATGGTCCAGGGTCGTATGGTGTACATGCTCGCATACGGACCCCGGCGGTACGGGGGGAGTCCGGCGGCTTCAGGCAATTGGGCGTCGGGTACAGACGCTCTGAGGCTGCGGTAGGGTTCGTCGTGGAAAGCTTGTTTCACCGTGCTTCGAGGTATTGTCGTTCGATTGCCGCGGCCAGACGTTGCAAACCGAGTCGATCGGCTTGTCCCAAGACCTCGAGATCGATGCCGTTTTCGATGTGGGGATACACGCTGGAGCCGATCACCGGTCGCTGACCTTGTTCAAACCGCAGCTGTTCTTCGGTGGCCTCGGTGCGGATCCAATCGGAGAGCAGGCCTTGTTGGAGGACCTGCCCCAACCCTCCTCGGCGCTCGATGTCCAAAAACCGCTCCCAGGCCTTTCCCGCGAGGGTTTCGGTGAGGTATTCGACGGTATACGCCCCGGCCAGGACGTCTCCACAGTGGTTGAACTGGGCTTCGTACCGAATTAAATGCAGCAGTTGAACATCGAGGTGGCGCTCGGGAGCGGGGGCTTGGCTCAACCAATGGTTGCGCATCAGAACTTCGTCCGCCCCGCCGAGCACGGCGGAAAGTCCTTGGGTGGTCGCGCGAATCAAATTGCCGTGGGGATCGAGGGCGCTCCAACCGCGACGCGCCGTTTCGCACAGCAGGTGCGCCGGGGCAAACGAGGTTTGATGCTCTCGAATAAAATGCGCCCAAAGCGCCCTAAAGGCCCGAAGTTTGGCGGTTTCGACGAGAAAGTCGGGTCCGTTGGCCATACCGAACCAAAATTGGTGGGCAGGGCAATCGCCAAGCACACGGACGATTTCTTGGGCCGTGGCCAGGGCAATGGCCAATTGCAGGGCGGGTCCGGCGCCTCGTTCGGCATAGATGGCCGTGTTGACGGCCAGTCTTCGGTCGAATCCGGGGTGTTGACTGAGCGCAACGATTACCGCTCGGTTTTCGGCATCTTCCATGGCCGGCCTTCCCGTGCGATAATGGATTTCCCAGGGGTCGAAGTTGATTCCAGCGCGCATTGAGGTGGGGTCCAGTCCGCGTTGAGCGCACAATTCGATCCACTGCTGCGCCATGGGACGGGGGTCGCCTTCAACGATGAACTCGGTGCGGAGCAACTCGATTTGAACACCCTCGAGCACGGTTTCGAGCCGATGGTGGGGCCAGAGATCGAGGAGCAGATGATCGGCCCCGCGGTTGAGGGCGTCGAGCAGCTCGGTGTTCATCTGGGCTTCGGTCCCGCCAACTTCGGCGGTAACGCCCCAATAGCGCTCGGCAAACAGGGGTTCAGTGGGCCGGGGGGTGCTCCAGTCGTGAAAGGGGGGGCTTTGGGCTCCCGGGGTCAAGTCAACAAAGAGTCCGGACCTTGGGTTGCCTTTCAATTCCCGATCGATGGCCTTCCACCAAGCTTCCGTAGGGGCCGGGTCAAAATGGGGATCCACGGTGGTGTTGTGTTTGAGGGCAAGATAATGAAGCCTTATTAGGGGATTTAGGATTTTTGGAAAGGGGGAATGATGCTTTCGTTTCTTTATGATTCTTTCAAGCGGGGAAGTACAATGGGGTGCATTTTAATGAAGTTGCACTCCGAAGCTTGCCCGTGTTTTGAGTCGCTGGTGTTGATCTGGGTCTTCGTCTCGGGCTCTTCCGGCTTCGCCGATGATGCTTTAAAGTTGCCCTGCGCTGTTCATTCCCTCTCTACGACTCTGGTGTGCACCCCGCTCCCGCGGTGGGCTTCTTTCTTTGCTGCTCCAAAGAAAAAAGGAAAGAAACCAGCCTTTTTTTAAGCGGAACTTCTTGGTTTACGGCCTTTGGCCGGGGTTTGCGGTGCTCTTTGGTGTTGATGATTCCTAATCGAGCGTTATGGCGGCCCTACGTTGGGGTGCATTTTAAATGACTATGGGCCGTGAGGCTTTGCTACCGCGCTGTTGTATTTGGTTTATTCGCTTTCTTCGACCCAGTATATCTGTTCGTCCGACTTGGCCAGCCAATAGCGCTCTCGGGCAAATTTTTCGAGGGCTTGGGGGTTCCCGGTCAGTTCGTAGAGCCGGGTGCTGTCTTTGCGGACTTCGGCACGATAGTGGCGGATTTCCCGTTCGAGGCGCTTTTGTTCCTGGTGCAAATCCCAGTGCAGCAGCAAGGAGTTGGAGTCGAGAAAAGTCATCCACAAGGCAAAGGCGGCGCCGCTCAGGATGTACCGATTTCGGGCCCAGCGTGGCCAATGCGTCCACAGCCGTTCGAGTCTGGAATCGGCTGCAGGGTCGAGTCCAGGGTCGATTCTGGGGTCGAGTCTGGGGTCGAGTCTGGGGTCGGATGGCGGGGTATTTTGCGGGTTTTCCGTGTTTTCTGTTTCCATCGATCGAGGGTACTCACCCAAAGAATTGACGGTGGAAATTTCGCGCGTTTTGACGGGTTTCAGCCGGGGGCGGTTCTACAGTTATTCACCGTTTCGCGAACGATGGGGGGGGCGGGTTTTGGTGTTCAACCAAAAAATCTCCTGTGGAACGGGACGGCAAGAGCGACTGTGGCAGGGATGGGAAAATGCGATTTTGAGATGATCTAATGAACCATGCCGTGCGCACTCCCCGAGGAATGATCAGTTTGATTATGCTGGGACTTCGAGCCTTTTATTGGGGAAGCATCGGATTGTACATCATCAGCGCATGGTTTTCCGCCACCAGTTCGACAGAATCGGTTTTATCTGCAACGTGGGTTATTTTTTTCCAAATACGATTGTGTCGGGTATATCCTCCCCACCATTGCTGTTGAAATCGATGATCCGTTTCGAAAATTTCGAAGTGTAATGGGAGTTTTTGATCGCAGGTTATAGCCCCCCTTAAATAGACCTCGTCGAGCCAAACGAGAATTTGAAACGTATGGTCCGTATTGTTTTTTAGTTGAAGATCAATATAGTTATAGGCCAACGTAGCTCCGCAGCCAAAGGGAATGGTTCGGTTGATGTCGGGAAACACATCGTAGCTGTGACGCCAGCGTTCTTTGATGTTCAATGGGGTATGCAAGGCCATTCAAAAGAGCAAATTCCCGAGTTGACACAACCCCCCACCAATATCCTTGGATACTGTTCCCTGGTTTAATGAAAGTCCTTCCAGATACCCCTTGCTCGCGGTCGGTCTCCCAATCATTTTCCAAATCGAAAACGTTTGACCGGGTCGAATAACCGCTCCGTCAATATGACCAATAGCGATCTTTAAATTGGTTACTTTGTTGTGCTGCAGATACATGTCGACATCCTTCAGCGGGCGCAGCAGGAGCGATTGATGTTGAATTAAAGAATGAATGAAGGATCGGTCGCGGTCAGTTTTCGCAAAATTTCGAACGACCATCCATTGCCAGTACCGATTGAGGATGTACCATTCTTTGCCCAAACGCTTTCTCAGTGCACTCCTCGTTTTGGGTCGGTTGACGTGGGTTTGTTCGAACATGCCCGCACTTTTTTCAGTGGGTTTTAGAGTTCCCGAAGCTCGTTCTTTTTTTGGCCTTACGCAATTGAAATTCGCTCAGTGCGGAGCGTTGGGGCCATTGCACCTGAGGCGACGTATGGTTTTCTACCTTTTTTGAATCATTTTTTCTATGGCCTACAAAGTCAATAAAAAACCGCCTCCGATCGGGGATCGGGGCGGTGGAATCAAACCAAATCCAAAATTTAGGCGGTGGCCAGCGAGTTCAGGTGCTTGGCGATGCTCGACTTGAGGTTGGCCGCTTTGTTCTTGTGAATGATGTTGTTCTTGACCAAGCGGTCGATCATCGAATAGACTTTGGGCAACTGTTCTTTGACGGCCGCGGCATCGGTGCCTTTGCGCACGTCGCGCAACGCATTCCGCATGGTCTTGTGCTGATAGCGGTTGCGAAGGCGCTTCTCTTCGTTGGCACGGATGCGCTTGAGGGCTGATTTGTGGTTTGCCATGTGCGGAACTACTGATTCTTAACGATGCCTGTTTGGCGTGATGCGGTGTGGTACAATGGTAGCCCGTAGGGGAGTCGAACCCCTCTTGCAAGAATGAAAATCTTGAGTCCTAACCGATAGACGAACGGGCCGAGAACGACGGATTTAGACGGCAAAGCCCAAACCGGAATTGACGGAAAACGAAGTGTCGATGAACGCGATGCCCCGAACAAAGAGATATCCAGAGTGTTCTGGTTTTTCTCAAACGGGATGCAAATGTACATCAAATTTCAAATCGCAAAGCAGTTTGCATCAAAAACGATGCGGGGAAACCGACCCTGTTTTTAGGCGCGGGTTTCAGGCTCCTGACTCTGAGCGTGAATGCGATAGCCCAGACCTGGACTCTTGCGCACCCTGAGCTCTTGGCTGATGTTTTGCATTTGAAATACCGTAAGCTCGCGCACATCGGCGAACGGAGGAGCAGTCAGATCGTAGTCGATGGCATAACCCATGGCATTTTCGACAATGCCGCGCAGTTTGTCCGCATCGAGCACATCCCGGCTCAAGTCGTTGTACAAAAAGCTAAACTGCCGCTTTCCTTCGACAAAAAAGTGCCGGTCTTTGTTGATCCAGATCCGACCGAGCAAGTGGCCCACATCGCTCAAGCGATTGTACAGCAGGGAGTCGTTCAGGAAGTTATAGAAGTTGATCACCCCGAAAAAAGCGCGGAGTGGGTCTTCCTTGATGTAGCTCAGCTTGCGCAGTTCGTGCCGGTCGTCCACCGTGTAGGCGTTGGTGAGCTGGTGAAAGATGAGTACATCGCCGGAGAATCGAATCATGGCCTCGCGTTCGCCCCGTTCGGTGTATTCCACCACCACGCTTTTGTCGATGGTGCAGATGTTCGAATTGAGCTCTTCGGCCACCGTTTGAAGCATCTGCTTGAGTTCGCCAAAGGCGGCTTGATTGTGACGTGCCACCAATTGCTTGGTCGACGATTTGGTCGAAAGCGCCTCGAGGATTTTGTGGTTGCAGGCGGGGAGGGAGGGCATTAGCGAGGGGTTTGGAATTTCGAAGATAAAAGGGGTGGGTTGATTTATAAGGGCCTTAGGGGTTATGATTGCTTTGAGCCGCGAAACATCGCGGCTGGGCGATGGCGCTGGTGCTGATCTGGGTCATCGGCTCGGGGTCTTCCGGTTGCGCCGATGATGCTTCGAAGAAGGCCTGCGCTGTTCATTCCCTCTCTACGACTTTGATGTGCACCCCGCTCCCGCGGTGGGCTTCTTTCTTTGGAGCTCCAAAGAAAGAAGGAAAGAAACGAGCTTTTTTAAGCGGAGGCTATTTGATTGACGGCCTGCGGCCGGGTATTGTTTTGAGCCTACGCTGTTTTTGGAAGCCCGCAAGGCATTGCGGTTGTACCCTAACCCTATTTCATCAATTTCCGGTACTTAAACCTACGCGGTTCTCCGCTGTCGCCCAAGCGTTTCTTTTTGTTTTCCTCGTAGTCGCTAAACGAACCCTCGAAAAAGTACACCTGCGCATCGCCCTCAAAAGCCAGGATGTGCGTACACACCCGGTCGAGAAACCAACGGTCGTGCGAAATAATCACCGCGCAGCCCGCAAACTCGTCCATGGCCTCTTCCAGCGCGCGCAGCGTATTGACATCCAAATCGTTGGTCGGTTCGTCCAGCAGCAGAACATTGCCGCCCTCCTTGAGCGCCATGGCCAGATGGAGGCGGTTGCGTTCTCCGCCCGACAGCACCCCTATTTTCTTGCCCTGGGAATCGCCGCTAAAGTTGAACCGGCTCAAATAGGCCCGGGCGTTTTGCGACTTCCCGCCCAGTTCGAAGGTCTCCTGTCCATCGGCAATAATCTCGAAAATGCTCTTTTCTGGATCCATCTTTTCGTGGCTCTGATCCACGTAGGCAATTTTAACCGTCTCTCCGATTTTGAAACTGCCCGAATCGGGGGTTTGGGTCCCCATAATCATCCGGAAAATCGTCGTTTTGCCCGCCCCGTTCGGGCCAATAATCCCCACGATCCCGGCAGGAGGCAGGCTGAAATTGAGCGATTCGTACAACAACCGATCTCCAAAAGATTTGGATACGCCTTGGGCCTCAATGACCTCATTGCCCAAACGCGGGCCCGGAGGAATAAAGATCTCGAGGCGTTCTTCCCGGTCCTTCTGCTCTTGACTGAGCATTTTATCGTAGTTCGACAAACGCGCTTTCGACTTGGCTTGGCGTCCTTTGGGGTTCATGCGCACCCACTCCAATTCGCGTTCGAGGGTCTTGCGGCGCTTGCTCGCCTGCTTCTCCTCCTGCGCCATCCGCTTGGTCTTTTGATCGAGCCAGCTGCTGTAGTTTCCCTTCCACGGAATGCCCTCGCCCCGGTCGAGTTCGAGAATCCAACCCGCCACGTTGTCGAGAAAATAGCGGTCGTGGGTTACGGCGATCACCGTGCCCGGATAGTTCTGCAAATGGTTCTCCAACCACAAGACCGACTCGGCATCGAGGTGGTTGGTGGGTTCGTCCAAGAGCAACACATCGGGGCTTTGAATCAGGAGGCGCACCAAGGCCACACGGCGGCGTTCTCCACCGGACAGGATCTTGATGGGGGTGTCGCTCTCGGGACAGTTCAGGGCCCCCATGGCGCGCTCGAGCACCGTGTCGAGTTCCCAGGCATTGGCCGCGTCAATTTTGTCTTGAAGCGCCGCCTGGCGGTTCATGAGTTTCTCCATTTTGTCCGGGTCTTCATAGACCTCGGGCAGACCAAACTGATCGTTGAGCGCGTTGTATTCGTCGAGCAAATCAGTAATTTCTTTGGCCCCTTCGCGCACCACCTCCATCACCGTCTTGGTTTCGTCCAATTGCGGCTCTTGTTCGAGATAGCCCACCTTGTAGCCCGGGCTCCAGACCAAATCGCCCTGAAACGACTTCTCGATTCCAGCGATAATCTTGAGCAAAGTCGATTTACCCGAGCCGTTCAAACCGAGGATGCCGATCTTGGCCCCGTAGAAAAAGCTCAGGTAGATGTCTTTGAGGATGGCCTTATTGTTGTGGGGGAGGATCTTGCTCACCCCGCTCATGCTGAAAATGACCTTTTTATCGTCGGACATATGCCAAAATTGATGGGCAGCGAATATCGGGAAAACCGAGGGTTTAAAAGGGTTATCCGGCGGTTCATTTCAGGGGTATGTGCCTTGGGGTGTATGCTGGCCTCTGTGTCGCTCAGCGCCCAGACCAACAATGGGGTGGTCCTCAAAGGGCGCGTAGTAGAACGCACCACGGGGCTTTCGGTGCCCGGGGCCTACATCATCAACAAGCGCACCGAGCGAGGGGTGTTGAGCGAGGCCGATGGCCGATTCGAGATCCGCGCCTCTGTCGGCGATTCGCTCGTGGTTTCCCACCTCAGTTTCAAGTACTATTACAAAGTGGTTCACGCGGGAGACGAGGGCTTTGTGCACCGCTTTGCGTTGGAGGAGCGCAACTACCTGCTCGATGAGGCGGGCATCAATGCCTATTCGCTCACCACCAACGACCCTCGGGATGTGGTGTTTTCAGAGCCTTTGATTCCCTCCAACGAGCAAATTGAGTTCCCCGTGCACGCCCCGGCCGGCTTGGCCAATCCCGTCGACTTTCTCTACGAACGCTTTGGAAAAACTCCGCGTCAAATGGCCGAACTCCGCCTCTTGATGGAGCGCGATGCCTGGCGACAAAAACTGCAAGGCAGCAACGGAAAAGCGCTTCAGGAACTTACTGGCATGAATCCCGCTGAGGTACAGGCTTTTGCGTACTACTGCTCGGGTGGACGCATACGTCACGAAACCGATTACGAACTCTTGCGCAGTCTGGTCGAATGCTACGAACGCTACACCCGCGAACGCGAAATCGATGAAATTTTGGAGGAGTACGATCGTCCATAGACGTTGGCTGTGGCTCGATTGGCCCTTTTATCTTTGACCGAATGTCCAATGTCTTTGGCCGCCTCTTGCGCCTGACCACCTTCGGAGAATCGCACGGCCCGGCCATCGGGGGGGTTCTCGATGGGGTGCCTGCTGCTGTCTCTATCGATTGGGACGCGGTTCAAGCGGCTTTGGCTCGTCGCCGTCCGGGGCAGTCCTCCCTGAGCACGACCCGGAGCGAATCTGATGTCTTTGAAATCCTGAGTGGGGTCTACGAAGGCAAAACCACCGGGGCTCCTCTGGCATTTCTGTTCCGCAATCAAGACGTCCGATCGCGCGATTACCAGCCCATGGCAACGGCTTATCGCCCGGCCCATGCCGATGCTGCCTACGACCTCAAATACGGGCTGCGCGATCCCCGGGGCGGGGGGCGTTCGTCGGCCCGGGAAACCGCAAATTGGGTTTTTGCCGGGGCCCTTGCGCGTCAACTCGTTCCGGGTTTTGAGCCCCGTGCCTGGGTGGATCAGGTAGGGCCGATTCGGTTGGTTGGCGCAGAAGAGGATTATGCACGCGAAGCCATCGAAGCTTCGTCCGTTCGCTGCCCCGAACCGGAAACCGCTGCCGCCATGACGGCCCTGATCGAGCAAGTTCGTAGCGAGGGCGATTCGGTGGGCGGCGCCATACGCTGTGTGCTTCACGGGGTGCCCCTCGGTTTGGGCGAGCCTGTTTTTGACAAATTTCAAGCGCGTTTGGCCCAGGCCATGCTCAGTCTCAATGCCGTTAAGGGCTTCGAATACGGAAGCGGGTTTGAGGCCGCGTCGATGAAGGGGAGTCAACACAACGATCCGGCCAAAGCCGACGGATCCGGATGGGAAACCAACCGGGCCGGTGGACTGCTCGGGGGCATTTCGGACGGTCGCCCCATTTCGTTTCGGGTGGGTTTTAAGCCCACTGCGAGCATTGCACGGCCCCAACAGACTTTTGACCGAGACGGCCATCCGCTGCAACTCGAAATTCTAGGCCGTCACGATCCCTGCGTGGTTCCCCGGGCCGTTCCCATCGTCGAAGCACTGGCTTCGCTGGTGGTCGCCGATTTCGTCCTCCTTCAACAATCCCGACGCCTGTGAAGCGCATTCCCGTCCATTTGCAAATCGTACTGGCCATGATTTTGGGCGTGGCTTGGGCCTATGCCGGAGCCAAATGGCACTTCAATCGGTTCACCCTCGATTGGATCGCGCCTTTTGGAACGATTTTTATCAATCTGCTCAAGCTGATTGCCGTGCCCCTGGTGCTCTTTTCGGTGGTGACCGGCATCGTTGGGATGAAGGACCTCGGCGCCCTCGGTCGGTTGGGCTTTAAGACCCTTGGGCTGTACCTGAGCACAACGGTGGTCGCCATTTCGCTCGGCTTGGTATTGGTCAATGCCTTTCAACCGGGGAGCCGATTGGACCCCGCTCAGCGCACCAAGAACCGAATGGCGTACGAACAGTGGCTCGAAGCGAACCCCCAAGTGGCTTCTGCCGATGGACAACGGCTGTATCCGACCGCTTCGCCCCCCTCGGCTGACGGACAGCCCACGGAGCAAAACGATAAAATCGCCACCAAAATGGCCGAAGCTCAACAAATTCAGTCTCGGGGGCCGCTCGCGTTTTTGGTCGATATGGTTCCGAGCAACATTTTCTTAAGCTTCAACGACAGCCTGATGTTGCAGGTTATTTTCTTCGCGTTGTTCTTCGGAATTGCCCTATTGGGCTTGTCGCCGGAAACCAGCCAGCCCATGGTGGCGTTTTTTCGCTCGGGCGATGCCGTGTTTGTCCAAATGGTCGACGTGGTCATGAAGGGCGCGCCCTATTTCGTCTTCGCCCTCATGGCCGGGAATATGGCCGAATTGGCCGGAGACGACCCGAGCGTAATGACCCAGGTATTTGCGGTGTTGGGGGGGTATACGCTGGTGGTTTTGGCAGGGCTGTGTGCCATGCTCTTTGGAGTCTATCCGCTCCTGATGCGCCTCTTTGACCGGGGCTTTCGCTATACCGAATTTTTTCAGAAAGTCAGTCCCGCTCAGTTTTTGGCGTTCAGTACCTCGAGCAGCGCCGCCACCTTGCCCGTCACCATGGAGGTGGTCCACGACGGGCTCAAAGTCCCTGAAAAAGTCAGCAGCTTCGTGCTCCCAATTGGGGCCACGGTCAATATGGACGGTACCAGTTTGTACCAGGCCGTGGCGGTGGTGTTTCTCGCCCAATTTCACCTGATCGAACTCAATACGGCCCATCAACTCACCATCGTGCTCACGGCGGTTCTCGCGTCTATTGGAACAGCGGCGGTTCCCGGGGCGGGGTTGATCATGCTTTTGATCGTCCTCGAATCTGTTGGGCTCAATCCAGCTTGGATCGCGATTATTTTGCCCGTAGACCGAATCCTCGATATGTGCCGCACCGTCGTGAATGTAACAGGCGATATGGCCGTGTCTAAGGTGGTGGCCGTCAGCGAACCTCAATTGACCGACGCGTGAAGAAGCACTGGTGGATTGGACTGTTGAGTGTCGGATTGACGATAGAGAATGGCCGGCTCCTGGCCCAAACCGAGATTCCTGAACTCGGCGAGTGCCATATCGCTGCGGAAGCCTTGTCGGCCGATCAGGTGCCCAAAGCGCTCAAGGCGTGGAAGATGGGGAATTTAGGCGAGGCCAAGCGCTATTTGGACAAGGCCGTGGATTTCGACCCCAAGAACGCCGATGCGCGCTATTTGCTGGGCGAATGGCATTTTCGGAAGGCCGAGTTCCTGCCCGCCGAGGCCCAATGGGAGCAACTCATCGCCGTGTGTCCGGACTACAAAGCCGAGGTCTATTTCTTTCTCGGGCTTATCCTTTCCCAATCGGGTAAACCCGCTAAGGCCGAGACCTATCTGCAGACCTACCTCAAACATCCCGATCGCGATCCCGCTCTGGTACCCGAGGCCCAAACCGAGTTGGAGGCCCTTACGGTCAGGGCGTTATTGTTGGCGGCCCCAGTGGCTTTTGATCCCGTGCCTGTTCCGGGCATCTCGACCCCAGCCGACGAATATTTGGGGTGTCTTTCGCCCGACATGGAGTTGTTTTTCTTTACGCGCAAATCGCTCAAACGCGACAAATATTCGGGCCCGGCCGGAGGGAGCCGCATGGTTGAAGAGTTTTCGATGGCGCGCAAAACGACGGCGGGTTTTGAACGGGGCGAAGCGTTGCCACCGCCGTTCAACGAGAAATACAACGAAGGCGGTCCGAGCATTACCGCCGACAACCGACGCTTGTTTTTTACCATCTGTCAGCCCAACGATACGGGTTACCTCGAATGCGATCTCTACACCAGTGTTCGGAGCAAGGAGGGTTGGAGCCCTGCCGAGCGATTGCCCGAGCCCATCAACTTGGCGGGCAGCTGGGAGTCTCAACCCTCGGTCTCGGCCAATGGAGACGAATTGGTGTTTGCGAGCAACCGAAAAGGGGGGCTGGGAGGGCTCGATTTGTACGTCTGCAAGCGCACCACCCAAGGTCAGTGGTCCGATCCCGTCAATATGGGCAGGCTGATCAATACCCCCGGGGGGGACAAAACCCCGTTTTTGCATTCGGACAGCCGAACGCTCTACTTCAGCTCCGATGGGCATCCCGGCATGGGGGGCTACGATTTGTACTGGAGCAAATACGACGGCCAACAGTGGAGTAAACCGACCAATTTGGGCTATCCCATCAATACCGACAAAGACAATGTGGGGCTGTTTGTCAGCTTAGACGGCAACACGGCCTACTATTCGAGCAAAAAGCCGGGGAACAAAGGGGACTACGAACTCTACCAATTCGCGCTTCACCCAAACGCCAAGCCCGAGCGGGTGGTGTTGCTCAAGGGCAAATTGAATGAAGACCCCGCTCAAATCTCACCTCAGGCCACCATCGAGCTCAAAAAGCTAAGCACCGGAGAAAAGACCCAAATCGACATCGACCGAGAGACGGGAGAATATGCCGCGGCGGTGCAGATCAAAGCGGGCGAGGCGGTTCTCCTGCAGGTCAAACAGCCCGATGTGGCTTTTAGCGCCCGTTTGATCGACGATCAGACCGAGACAGGGGTGCAAGAGGGCGGGCTCGAGGCGCGCAAACTCGCCGAGGGACCTGAATTCCGGCTCAACGATCTTCGCTTTCCGACCAATTCTGCCGAAATCGATCCAGCTTCGGCGGCCCTACTCGACGCTTTTGCCGTGTATCTCAAGGGACAGCCTCGGCTCAAGGTCGAAATCCAAGGCCATACCGACAATGTTGGCGCCGACCAAGCCAATCTCGAGCTCTCTACCCGCCGCGCCAAGGTGGTTTTTGAACACCTGAGCCGGGCCGGAGTTCCCGCTGCCCGTTTGAGCTACAAGGGGCTGGGAGAATCAGTCCCTGTGGCCTCGAACGAAACCGAATCGGGCAGGGCACTCAACCGCAGGACCGTGTTTGTGGTCCGCTCAAAATAGCCACAGCCGAGCATCTTCGGGCTGGGGTTTGCCAAAGTGCCGAATCAAGGTGTTTTCGTAGTAGTGCAACGCCTCGTCGGGTTTGTCGAATTCGTATCGCTTTTTATAAAAGGTAAAGCCCAAAAAGCCGATCCAAATCACCACGGCGTAGTGACGGTTGTTGATCGACAACAGTTTGATGGATCGAATCCGGCTTTCCTTTCGCCTCAAAATTCGAATACCCCTAATCGCGCGCTCCATGCCTTCTCCAGCAATAAAAAAACCGCTCACAAGAAGCGGTTTTTGTATTACCTGAGCGTTGTGCTCACATTCTCTTTTCCTTAATCCGGGCGGCTTTTCCGGTCAAGTCGCGCTGGTAGAAAATCCGGGCACGGCGAACCGATCCCTTCTTGTTCATCTCGATTTTCTCGATTCCGGGGCTGTTCAACATGAAAATCCGTTCCACGCCAATGTTGCCCGACATCTTGCGGATGGTGAAGGTCTCGGTGGCTCCTTTTCCGCGGCGCTGCAATACGACCCCTTTAAAAAACTGCGTGCGCACTTTTTCGCCTTCGCGAATTTGATAGTATACCGTAATCGTATCTCCGGCTCCAAAGGCGGGATATTCGGCCACTTTGGCGTTGGCGGTGAACTGCTCTTCTACGTACTGAATCAGGTTCATGACAGTAAAAAACATCGGTTTGTCCGCGGTCGACATGCGCGATCGCTTCGCCAGCGGTCGAATCGCGTCCCACAAAGGGTTGGTTTGCGGGACGGCAAAAGTAGCAATTTTTTTCAATCCGACGGCGTGTGTCGGGTCAAAAGAAGGCGTCCACTCCTTCGTACTTCCCTTAGTGGCTCAGGAAAGGATCGGCGAATTTTGGGTCGGTGGCCAATACCGGATCGTCGAGGGTTTTGAGAAAGGCCACCAAATCGGCTTTTTCGGTAGGAGTGAGATTGAGCCGCAGCGGATTTTGGGTATTGCCCACCAGCAACCGCTGGTCGAGCGCTATGCCATACTGAATGCCGCTGTTGTAATGCTCTACGACTTCTACGAGGTTCGAAAAACGCCCGTCGTGCATAAAGTGTCCGTCGCGGCCGACATTTTTCAGAGAAGGGCTCTTAAAGAAGACGGTTTCTCCTGGGTCGAGACCGTTGCTGTGGGCGGCTGGGTTGTAGGCAAACGAGGGGGCTACATGGCAGCCTTGACAACCGGCTCCGCCTTGGTTGGGCGGGAGCAAGAACAAGCGCTTTCCGTTGTTTTCCGCAGTGGAATAGTTCGGAAAGGGGATCATCAATCCCCCATCGCCCAAGGCAGGGTTGAATACCGAGGCAAATCCCTGGTCGAAGGGGCTGTCGTAGCTCTGCAGGGCCCGGACAAACTGGGCCAGTGTCTTTTGAATGCGCTCCGGATTGAGGGTTCGGTCGCCAAAGGCGGCTTCGAACAGAATGGGGTAATAATCGGTCTGTTCGAGCCGGCGCACCAAAGAATCAAGACCGCCTTGGTTGGCATCGAATCCCATTTCGATTCGATCCTGAATAGGTTCGGTGGTTTGGGCTTCGAGCGTGGCGGCTCGGCGATCCCAGAACATCTGGCCCGATCCAAAATAAACGGCATTGGCCAGACGCATGCTGTGGGCCCCTGTGCGCCCTCCACTGAACCCGAGGCTGAACCGGGCGGTATCCCCAAAACCCATGGACGCTTGGTGGCAATCGGCGCAGGCCAAGGTTTGCTCTAGACTCAGGGCTTTGTCGTAGAACAACACCCGGCCGAGGGTGATGCCCTCCGCGGTGGGCAAGTTGCTTGGTGGGGTATTGGAATTGGACGGATCGAGGGCGTAGTGGGTGGGTTCTCCGGCAAAGTATTCCGGAAGCTCGTTTAAGTCAAAGTTGAACCGACTCGAAATGGGATCGGGTTGAGGGGTGGGGTCTTTGGCGTCGTCGGGTGAACAGGCCCCCAGCGCCCAAAGTGCGGTCCAGAGAAAACAAGAAAAGTGCGTTTGTTTCATGGGGGATTTTCGCTTTCAGACGCGCATCGACGTTCGAAGTTTAAAATAAGGTTAAAAATAGAAGTTTAAAATAAGGTTAAAAATATCCCAAAGTCTGCAAGGCCTCTTCCCATTCGGGTTTGCCCGGGTGTTGAATCGAGCGGCTTTCGACGGATGCCGGTTGGAACACCCAAGGTTCGGGGAGCCTCAACCCGGTATCGAGCCACTCGAGCAACGATTCGGCGGTTGCGCTGGGGTTCATGAGCAAGTCTTCCAGTCGCACAATCCGAATGCGATAGGCACCGAATTTGCGCCACAGGGCCTGGACCCGAAGGCCAGAGGCCGCCCACAACCGAAACTGGGCTTCGTCGGGGGCAAGGCGGTTGGAAAGCCCAAAAAAGTCGCCCCAGCGCTCGAGTTGGTTGCGGTTGTTCGAATGCGCCATATAGCGACCGTCTCGGACCACATACAGGGCCTTGAGTTCCGCATCGGCGCGCAACAGTTCGGGGAAGAAAAGGTGGAGGTTGGGCTCTTTAAAGAACCGAATTCCCGGGGCGGTGCTCCACTGCTCGAAGCGGGCCAGGAGCTCGCTTCTTTTTTGCGGCAAAATAGGGTGGCGGGTGCGCTGTAGGGCCAACAGCCACCGATCGATTTGGCCTTCGGTAGATTGGCCTGATCGGTAGGTTTTAAACTCGGTTAAAAAGTGCGTCATTTTTTGAGGGTCTGCTCCAGTGCGCATCGTGGAGTCGGAGAGCATCGTGCTCACAATCAGGTCGTCGAGAGACCTGTTGACCAAGGCGGGTGCCATCAATCCCATGGCTTCGAGCAGTTCGGAAAAGACCCGGGTGCCGCTGCCGCCCAAGCCTCCGACCAATAGGGCTCTTGGTGAAGGGGCAGGGGTCATGTGCGAACAGTGGAATGGGGTTTCGGAAGGTCGCGGAGCACTTGGTCGAATTGGTCGAGGAGGTATTCGGGATCCGATTCGCGATAGGTCGCCTTCGTTTGAATGGGCATCCTGAGAAACTCCTCCATGGCAGACTGGAGTGCGTCGTGGTCTCCGGGGGCAACCAGGGTGCCGCAATGGCCGTGCCGTACTACTTCGGCAATGCCGCCCACTCGGCTGCTCACCACCCACAACCCAGCGGTGAGGGCCTCGCTGATCGTACAGGGGAGGTTTTCGTACCCGCTAAACTGCACCAAACAACGCCCGAGCCGAATGCGGCGCGCGGCTTCGGAATACGATAGAGGTCCGTGTACTTCGACCGATTTCTGTATCCCAAGGCGTTGAACTTCAGCGTTCAGTGGTTCTGTAGGGCCATCTCCCCCGATCGACAAAGTGGACTGTGGATGGAAGCGGAGCACCTGGGCAAAAGCGCGGAGAATGCCCAAGGGGTTTTTGTTGGAATCGAGGGTAGAGAGGTGCACAAAGTCGAATTGTTTTTCTGCTTGGGGGTAGAACAAGGTGGGATCGACGGGATTGCGCCATACCCGAAAGGGGTTTCCGTAGCGCTGATGGAGCAATTGTCCGAGTTGTTCGCTGACGGGCAAGACCGTCTGGGCGCGTTTGAGCCCGGCCCGGAGTTGAATGCGTTGCTTGAGGCTGAGGGTCGCGCCCCGCTCGGGCAGATGACCCGACCAGTGTTCGATGTACAGCAGGGGGGCGTGTGGATGCCACTTGTGCAGTCGGCGGGCCCAGAGACCGCTTTGGTGGGGGATGCAGCCCACGAGGACTTCGGGAGGAGTTCCGGCCGTAGCCCACTGGCGAAGGCGGGTGTAGGCCCGATGGGTCTGGCGCCAGGAAGATCCGTTGAAATGCAGAAAGAGGTGGTCGGGTCCTTCTTCCTGCACTTCGAGCTGTTTTTGCGTTGCTTCGGTGGTCCATCCGACCAAGCGCACCCGGTGTCGTTGGCGGAGCAGTTCGGCCTGGCGGAGAATAAAGTTCCCGAGCGTGGGGTTGTTGGGGTGGGGATGCCAGGGGGTGAAGAAGAGAAGCTCCATGAAACACCAAAGTTAGAAGCCCGGGGGATTGGGTGGTGGGTCGGGTGGGGCGCGTTTTCGCGTATGAAGGGTTGCTGTATTATATTTGCACCCCTCTAAATGGGTTGTACAAAAGGCGCTTCGGTGCATTCTTCGGGGACACAAAAAGAGGTTCTCTGCTTACGGTGGTTGTAGCTCAGCTGGTTAGAGCGCTAGTTTGTGGCACTAGAGGTCGCCGGTTCGAACCCGGTCATCCACCCCAGAATTGGATTAGGGCAATTTGAATAGGGTCACGCTAAGGCGCGGCCCTATTGCTTTACGATATTACAACGTTACCGGATTCTTCACCGCATTGAGCGGAATATAAAGGGTGTCGGTGAGGGTATAGCGCACTTCCCAGACCACAGAGAGGACACTGAAGCCTTCGTGTTTGATCAGGGGATCGACCAAAGGTTTGGGCAACAAAAACCGAAGCGGTTTGCGCCAAGTA
>WGMI01000001.1 GCA_016125155.1 bacterium | reverse complement strand
CTTTTTTTAGTCCCTTTTTAGACACGCATCGACTGATTCTAGAAACCAACAGACTCATTCGCATCGTCGAACTCTAAGTCGCTGAGAAAACCATATAAAACAAAAAAACCGCCTCGATATCCCTATCGAGACGGCTTCTTTCTTTTTTAGGTAGGGGTTCTGTTGCACCGCTTCCCTGGTAGAACGATCTGAAGTTTTCGAAGAAGCGCAGAAGATAGGGGCAGCCAACCCTTCGTCGAACAACGCTTCGGTGCCTCTGACCCACGCAGAAGACATTCAGCGCAGGTCTTCCCAAACAATGCGAAGGGCTTGCCTAAGGGCAAAAAAAAAAGCCGCCTCCCTGCAGGAAAGCGACTTTGGGGTGTCAAGAGTGCCTAATAGAGCTAGATTTCGAAACGTACGTCCTGATCGTTGTAGAGTTCGAACTCCAGATAGCGAAATCCATCGCGGGGTAAAATTTTAACTATGCTCTTGTATTTTTTACTCCAGGCCTTTCGGAGGCTGGGATACCAAAAACCACGGTCCAAATAAGCCGCTACAAAGGGATGCGTGTGGACAAAAATTTTGGGCACCTTCCCCTGGGTAGTAACCAGTGCAATGGCGTTTTCGATTTTGTCGAGAATACCAATTGGCGCTTCTACGGTTTCCTTGCCCCCGTCAGGGTTGTCTTCCCGGGTTTCGATGTTCATCTCCGGACGTACCCTTTGACGGGTAATCTCTACCAGACCAAAGCGACTCGGGGGTAAAATTTTGTGCTTAGCCCGGTCGGAGCTCATGTCTTCCTTGAACTTGTCGAACAGCTTTTTCCTGTTCTCGGGTTTGTGCATATCGATAAAGTCGACCACGATAATGCCGCCCATATCGCGCAGCCTCAGTTGGCGCGCAATCTCTTCTGAGGCCTGCATATTGATCTCGAGGGCATTTTCCTCTTGGTTCTCGCCCGAGGCATTCCGATTGCCGCTGTTGACGTCGATGACGTGCATGGCCTCTGTGTGTTCAATGATGAGGTACGCCCCTCGGTTGAACGACACATTCTTGCCAAAAGATGTCTTGATTTGACGCTCGATCCCGAAAGCCTCAAACAAGGGCAACCGACCGGTGAAGGGGCGGATCAATTCGAGTTTCTGGGGATCGCTTTGCTGGAGGTATTCGGTGACCGCCTCGAGCGTGTCGTCGTTGTCGATGTGGATGGCCGAGAACTGATCGTTTAGCAAATCCCGCAACAAACTCGTCGCCCTATCGAGCTCTTTGTGTATGGCTTGAGGAGGTTTCGCATTTCGGAGCAAGCGGTGCATTCCTTTCCATCGCTTGAGCAGATTTTGCAAATCCGATTCGAGTTCCGCCAGGGTTTTTCCCTGGGCCACGGTTCGGATAATAAGCCCAAACCCTTCTGGGCGAATGCTCATGGCCAGCGATTTGAGCCGCTCTTTTTCCGACCGCTCCTCGATTTTTTGGGAAGCGCTCACCTTATCGGAAAAGGGCACAAGCACCATAAACCGACCCGGCATGGAAATTTCGCTCGTAATCCGCGGCCCCTTGGTCGAAATGGGCTCTTTGGCAACTTGCACCGGAATTTTCATCCCGGTTTGGAGCACATCGTCAATTTTACCGTCTTTGTCGATGTCGGACTCTCTGTCAAAGTCCTGTAGTGACCATCCTTGACGGCCTTTTTGGGTTCGACTGGCAAACTTCAGCAGCGATTTGAACTGGGGGCCGAGGTCGTGGTAGTGCAGAAAGGCATCTTTTTCATAGCCCACATCTACAAAGGCGGCATTGAGACCGGGAACCAGTTTTTTCACAGTTCCCCAATACACGTCGCCCACACTAAAGCCCTGTTCTCCTTTTTCGCGATGAAGTTCAACCAGTTTTCCCTCCCGAAGGATCGCGATGTCTTGTTGATCGCGATTTCGGGAACTGATGAACAGTTCTGATGTCATAAGTAATGGAGGTGTAGTTCAGCCATGGGTCTGAATACAGACGCGGCTGGGGTATATATGGCACAAGCGGGATTCGATGCGCGATCGTCCCGCTGTGCAACAACAATCCTGATCCGGACAGAAATCCGGAGTACGGATTACTTCTTCTTGTGTCGGTTCTTTCTCAGGCGCTTTTTGCGCTTGTGGGTGGCCATTTTATGGCGTTTCCGCTTTTTTCCGCTCGGCATGACGAATGGGGTGTTATGGGTTGAATGAGGTTATGGTTCGCTCAGCGCTGCTCGCGCCAATTGTTCGGTTTCCGGATCGGGATCGGTCTCCAGGCAGCGCTGGAACATTTCTTTGGCCTCCGTTTTTCTGCCCAAGCCGTTCAACGCTTGACCCTTCAACAAGAGGGCTTGGCTGTGACGGGGCTCCTGTTGTAGGACGATTTCGAGACGGGGCAGGGCTTTTTCGAATTGTCCGGAGACTACAGAGAAATAGCCCAAGTAGAGATTGGCATTGAGATGGTTCGGATCCAGTTCGACCACCTTGCGCAACAATCCAATGGCTTCCATGGGACTGCCTTCTCCTCGCTCTAAGCGAGAAACCGCTTCGGCCACCATGGCGTTGAGACTGTCGGGAGATCCACTGCCGGCGGTCGAAGCCGCATTGGCAGAGGACCCCTCAACCGGACGCTGCGGCGTCCTCGGCAGTGCATACAACACGGCCGCCAGCACAAACGCTGCCAATACCGCGATAATGCCCGGCTTTTTCACGATTTAGCTCTTGACCTTCTTTTTCACGTTTTCAGCAAACACCTTGGCGGGTTTGAAGGCCGGAACATTGTGGGCCGGAATGATAATGGTCGTGTTCTTCGAAATGTTCCGACCGGTTTTCTTGGCTCTTTTCTTGATAATGAAGCTGCCGAAACCGCGCAAATACACGTTTTGTCCGGCTTCGAGAGAGTGCTTAACCTCTTTCATGAACGATTCGATGGTGGCTTGGACGTCCGCCTTTTCCATTCCCGATTTGTCCGAGATCTTCGCAACAATGTCCGCTTTGGTCATCTTGAGTGCTTGAAGTTTGATTGAACTTTGCTTTTGAGGGCTGCAAATATAGGTCTGAATCTGATTAAATGATTGTTAGTCATTTGGAAATCAAAAACGACCATGAAATTCGGAGCCTGAGCCATCTGCTGCTCGAGTGGTACCAACAACACCAACGCGACTTGCCCTGGAGACAAACCCGCGATCCCTATGCGATTTGGATCTCGGAGGTCGTATTGCAACAAACGCGAATCGACCAAGGCACCGCTTATTACCATCGCTTTTTGAAGCGATTTCCTCGGGTTGCCGATTTGGCCGCGGCCAATTTGGATGATGTGCTCGAGGTCTGGCAAGGATTGGGCTATTACAGCCGGGCGCGCAACCTCCACAAGGCGGCACAAATCCTCGTCGCTGAGTTTGGCGGACAATGCCCGGAGCGCTATTCCGATTGGATTCTTTTGCCAGGGGTCGGGTCCTATACAGCCGCTGCGGTGGCTTCCATTGCTTTCGGAGAGCCCCGAGCCGTGGTTGATGGCAACGTCCAGCGTTTGCTAAGCCGTTTGTGGGATTGGGAAGATGAAGTGGGGTCCAAGGCTTCGGTCCATTTTTATCAGACCACGGCCCAGGCTTTGCTTTCGGGACACGAGCCAGGGATGTTCAACCAGGCGCTGATGGAATTCGGATCTCAGTGGTGCAAACCCGGTATTCCTTTGTGCGATGCGTGCGTTCTGCGCGCGCATTGTCGATCCGCCGAGCGAGGAACCCAACGAGACAGACCCGTTAAAAGGCGCACCAAAGCCGTTCCAACCGAGATATGGGCCTATGCCATAGTCTGCGACCCATCGGGTCAAATGTGGGTGCGCAAACGACCGGAACACGGCATTTGGGGCGGGTTGTACGAGTTCGTTCCCCGCGCGTTGTATGAGTCCTCGACCGACCGTGAAACCCACAGAATTTCAATCAGTCACCGATTGACGCACAAAATCCTCCAGTTAGAGCTCTCCATTTTTGTCCTGCCCGATGCCCGAGGATGGGTTGGAGCCCCCGGTCTGATTTGTCTCCCGCAGTCAGATTGGTCAGTCAGGGCTTTCCCCCGACCGCTTTCCGCCGCATTGCCCCAAATACAGGGGCGGATGTCTTCGTAAATTTGGAGCATGCACGGTTCGCTGAACAAGGTTTTGTTGATTGGCAATTTGGGCGATGACCCCGAGGTACGCCCCTTTGAACACGGAAAATTGGTCCGTTTTCGCATTGCCACCAACGAGAGCTATACGAACAAAGAGGGCCAGCGCATCGACCACACCGATTGGCATTCTATTGTTGTTCACCGCAAAGGCTTGGCCGATATTTGCGAACTCTATTTGCGCAAGGGCCACAAGGTTTTTGTAGAAGGAAGGCTCAAAACCCGCTCTTGGGTGGACGATCAGGGGCACAAGCACTACAGCACCGAAGTACATTGCGACGAGATGACCATGTTGACCGGGAAAACCGACCGTAACCCCACCTCTGGGGGAGAAGAGAATACGGGAGATTCCATTTCGTGAACGAATAATTCGGCTGTTGGACCCTGACCCGCATTTGTTGCTCGCCTTGACCGACTCGACCTACGCTTTTTGGGTCGACGGAATAATACCGCTGGCCGCCTTGCTGATACTGCTGCTCAGTTCTGCCTTGGCCTCGGGTTCTGAGGCGGCGCTGTTTTCCTTAAAGCCCGCCGACCTCGCTGCATTGGAGGCGGAAGAGACCCCTGTGGATCGGCTGGTGTTGGGCTTTGTCGATTCTCCCCGATTGATTTTAGCCACGTTGCTCATTATGAACAATTTGGTGAATGTTGGGGTCGTCATTCTGTCGAATTTGTTGGCGGATCAATGGTTCCCTGTGTACGGAGGGTGGTTTGATTTTGCGGTTCGCGTTTTGGGCATCACCGCCTTGATTTTGTTTTTTGGCGAGATTCTCCCCAAAGTGTATGCTACCAGAAAGCCCTTGGAATATGCGCGCATGGTAGCGCCATGGGTCAATGCAATTCAACGCCTCTTAATGCCTTTGAGCCGATTGCTCATCCACTCGGGCAATTTTCTCGAAGGACAGCGAAGGCGTCCTGCACCCCAGCTGTCGGTGGGCGATTTGGGCCAGGCGCTCGAGCTTACCCAGGCCCCCCTCGAAGGGCAGGAGGAGGCCAAGATTCTGAGGGGGATTGTGCGGTTTGGAGAAACTTCGGTTCGGCAAATACTCAAACCGCGAACCGAATTAGTGGCCGTTACAGAGCGCGCTCCGTTTGGGTCGGTGCTCGACTTGATCCGCTCTGCGGGCTATTCGCGGATTCCCGTGTTTCGCGAAGACCTCGACGACATTACGGGGGTGTTGTACATCAAGGATTTGTTGCCTTACATCGACGCAGCCGACGGCTTTGACTGGAAACAGCTGATGCGCCCCGCCTTTTTTGTGCCTGAGAGCAAGAAAATCGACGATCTGCTCCAGGAATTTCGGGACCGACGCATCCATATGGCCATTGTCGTCGACGAATTCGGGGGGACTTCAGGTTTGGTAACCTTGGAAGACATCATCGAAGAGATCGTAGGCGATATTTCGGACGAATTTGACGATGATGAATTGGTATACAGTCGATTGGACGAAAACACCTATCTGTTTGAAGGGCGTGTGCCCCTGAACGATTTTTGCCGGGTGCTCGCCTTGGATCCCGAGGAAATCGAGGAGTTTAGCGCCGAGGCCGATACCTTGGCCGGGCTCGTTCTCGAAGTGCATGGCCGCTTTCCGGAAGCGGGAGACCGGGTAGAACTGGGTCCGTTGACCTTTATCATTGAAGCCGTGGAGCAAAGACGGATTCAACGCGTCAAGGTGGAGCGCACCCCGGAACCGACCGATCGATCATGATGCGCCCCGCGGTTTGGATTTTCTTGGTTGGGATCGGCCTCTCTTGCCGTCAACAAGAAACGAATCCCTTGCCTTATGGGCATTTGCGCTATGCCCTTCCCGATACCAGCTCGGTGGCCCTTGCACCGGGTCTGCCGTTTGGGTTTCAACACAACCACACCGCGCGGTGGAAGGAAGTTGAACCGAACTGGGGCAATTTGGAGTATCCATCGCTCAGGGCCCGGATTCAATTCACCTACAAGTCGTCGTCTGAGGCCAATCTGGAAGCCTTGTTTCAAGAGGCCCAGGAGCTGGCCTACCGGCATTCGGTTAAAGCCGATGGCATCGAAGAGCAGTTTTTTGAACATCCGGAGCGCCGAGTGTATGCCCTTTTGTACCGAATGAAAGGCAGGGCGGCCACGAGTACTCAGTTTTATGCCACCGACAGCAGCCGGCATTTTTTGCGTGGGGTGTTGTATTTCGACGCCGTACCCGAACCCGATTCGCTCCGGCCCGCCGATGTCTTTATGACTGCTGAAATTCGGCGGCTGCTCGAAACCCTCGAATGGGTTCCAGCGCCTGAACAATAGCGGAGTTCGGCTTACCTTTCACTCGGTTCAATTCTGCCGAGTGCCCCCCAAAGACAAAGTTCAGCGCGGATCGACTGTTCGATTGGTCACCTTTTCGAATTTGACCACGGCACAGGTCGCGGCCAGCGTTTTGCGGGCGGAAGGCGTGGCGTGCACCATCGAGCACGAATTGCTGCATTCGGTGTTGCCGCATTCCGGGTTATCGCCCACGGGCATTGGGTTGAGGGTGGCCCTAGACGATGCCCACCGCGCCTTCGATGTCTTAGAGCCCCTGTTTCCCGGAGAGTGGACCGCGCTCGAATTCTAAAGACTCAAGCGCTCCTCAAGGCAGTCCATGCGCGTTCGGCAGCCAATGCCCGCACCAATGCGCCAAAGAGCAAAACGGCCAGCATCAAGTGGACGGGTTGTAGAGCCGGGGGCAATCCCGTATTGGCGAGTACCACTCCAACACCGATGTTGAGGACGCACAATCCCAGAACGATCCGGGCACGGGAATCCTTCCACTTTGATTTCCGAGCCCTCCAAAACAAATAGGCGGAACCGATCAGCAACAACCAAGAGAAAGACCGATGGATGAAAAAAACCTTGGGCAACGCTTCAACCCACGATTGCCGAGGCAATCCCCCCGAGGTCTTTCCGAGTAGGTCCACTGCTTCGCGTACCTGGGTTCCGAGCAGGATTTGACCGAGCACCAACGCCAACAACACGAGAAGGGCCATGACGGTCCCTCGATCAAGTCGGGTATCCGACAAGGGGGCCAAGCGCGCATAGAGCAAGTAGAGTACGCCTATCAACAACAGAGCCCCCAGCATATGGAGGGTGATGTGACCGGGAATCAGGTTGCCGTCGACCACCACCTTGCCGAGCCAGGCTTCGAAACCGAGCAAGAGCAAAGCGGCCAAAGCCAGCAGAAATTCGGCTGGTCGGGCCCGGGTTCGAACCGCGATCATCCCAAAAATCACGAGCATAGGAATGCCGCTCAATGCTCCGAGCAGCCGGTTGATGTATTCGGTCCAGGTGTGAAAGGGGTTGAACAGCGCGTAGTCGTGCTTGGTGTAGACCTTCCACAGCGAAAGATCGAGCTGCTCGGCAGGCGTCACATCCTGACGCGCCACCCACAAGCGCTCCTCGTGGAGGATCATCTGTCCCGTTTTAAACGACTTTTCTGGAGCCCAGATGAGTTCGTCCAGCTGGGTTGGGGGAATCAGGTGGCCAAAACACTTGGGCCAATCCGGACATCCCATGCCGCTGCCTGTCATCCGAACCACGCTCCCCGCCAATACGACCAAGTGGATCAGGACGATTTCAATCAGGACCCAGCGGCGCAGGGCCTTCACAAACGAACGCTGTACTGTCCGTCGTGCATGGCTTCGACCACGGCCACCATTCGGTCGGGTGCGATCAGGGTAGAATCGTAGTCTACCGCAACCTTGCCCGAGCCAAAATCGACGGTGCAGTGGGCAATGCCCGCTGTTTCGCTCAACGTCTTTTGGATGGTGCCGGCGCAGCCTTCGGCGCAGACCATTCCGTCCACGGCAAATTCAGCGTGTGCGTTGGCGACAGACACCACCTTTGTTTCTGAAATCGAGGCTTCTGCATCAGAAGACGAGGAGGTTTGACAGGATGCCACAGCGGCCAAGAGCACCGCCCATAATCCCCAAATGCTCGTGCGTGTATTCATAGTGCAAATTTAACAGCAGGGCCCTCTGTCCGGTTCTACTTTTGCCCGCATGAATTTTAAGGCAGTGCCAAGCCCCTGGCTCAAGTGGGTCATTTTTGCGCTGCTCGCTGCCGTTTGGGGCAGTTCGTTTATCCTCATGAAGCGCGGGCTGGTTTCGTTTGGCCCCCACCACATTGGTTTGATGCGGATTGGAATTGCCTTTCTCTTTACGCTCGTCTATGCGTTTCGAAGGCTGAAGGAATATCGATCCGTGGATTTTTGGCCTTTGGCGGTTGTGGGTTTCTTCGGAAACGGCATTCCGTATTTTCTGTTTCCGATGGCCGTGCGCAAAATAGACAGCTCGGTGGTCGGGATGCTCAATTCGTTGGTTCCCCTCTTTACGATGGCTATTGGAGTCGCTTTTTTTGGAAAGCGGGTGCGCTGGCTTCAGGTGGTCGGTGTGTTTGTCGGATTGAGTGGAGCCGCTTTTTTGCTGTCCCCGTGGAATGCTGCACCCGGCCAAGAATTGATCTACGGTTTGTTGCCGATACTGGGGACGGTGATGTACGCCATTTCGGTGAACACCATCGGTCAGAAGTTGGTGCATCTCAGTCCCATGGCTTTGACACTCTTGTCGTTTGCTATTGTGGGGATTCCCGCCTTGATCCTGTTGTTTGCCGGGACCGACTTTGTCGAGATTGTCTCGACCCGGCCCGGAGCCTGGCAGAGTTTTGGGTACGTCCTGATACTGGGCACCCTGAGCTCTTCGATCTCGGTCGTGCTCTTCAATCGGCTCATCCACATGACCAGCCCGATTTTCGCCTCGACCATCACGTACTTCGTCCCCATCGTGGCTTTGATGTGGGGCGCCTTCGATGGAGAGCATATCGGTTGGCTGCACTTTGCCGGGGCGGGTTTGATCCTGATGGGGGTCTATCTGGTCAACCGCAAGCGGTAGGGGCCTCAGGACAGCACCCAGTCGACGGGTTGCCCATCCCAATCCCAGGAAAGCCGGGCCAGATGGCCGATTTCCAAACTCAGGTCCACGTCTCGATAATAGGGGTCGAAATTCGAAAGCGGCTCGACCCAGCGGTAGGCTCGGCGTTCGATGGGCATTCCGTTGGCCTGGGAGAACGATTCTGGGAGACCGTGGAGGAAAACGGTCCAACGTCCCGGAGCTCGGCGGCCGCAGGCTTCGCCCAGCGAGAACCGCGTTTCGTCCCAATGAACCCGAAAGGTGAGAAAGTCATCGACTCGGTAGGCGTAGCCCTCTCCGGCATCTTCGTACACCTCGAACTGCCCTGGTTCTCCCCAATACAAGTGCAATTCGCGGGCTTGAGGGCGCTCTGCCGTATGCTGCACCACAGATTGGGCGGGAAATCCCCTTCCCGCGCGCACAAAGACCGGCAGGGCGTTGGGTTTCAACTCGAGGACGTGGACTCCACCTTCCCAGATTCGATCGGTATACAAATCGTACCAGCGCCCTTCGGGCAGCCAGATTTTTCCATAGCCCCTGGCTTGGGCGAATGGAGCCACCAACAAGGCTTTGCCCACAGCGAACTGGTTCTCGAATTCGGGTTGGTAGACGGCGTCTTCAAACGGATGTTCAAAGGCAAGGCTGCGCAAAACGGGCAAACCGGTCCGGTGGTGTTCGTCGAATCCCTGATAGAATAGGGGCAAAAGCCGGTAACGCAATCCAATGGCATTGCGGCAAATTTCTTCGACTTCTTCTCCGAACGACCAGGGTTCGGCATCGCGGCTGTGAATCATGCTGTGGCCGCGAAACAACGGGCTAAAGGCCCCCAACTGCATCCAGCGTCCAAAGAGCTCGGGCTGGGCTTCGCCGATAAAGCCGCCCACATCGGCTCCGCAAAAAGGAACTCCCGACAACCCCATGCCCGCCATCATGCGCGCGCTCAGCATGAGGTGATCGGGCCCTGAACTGTTGTCGCCGGTCCACAAGGCTCCGATGCGCTGTTGGCCCGAATAGCCCGCTCGGCTCAAGACAAAAGGGCGTTTGTTGGGTCGGAAGCGTTGCAATCCCTCCCAGGTGGCCTGGGCCATAAAATACCCGTAGGCGTTGTGGTTGACGCGGTGTGCTTCGGGTCCTTGATCGGTTTGAGAGATCAAGGTATCAGGGACGCTCTTGCCCCAAACTGCGGGCTCGTTCATATCCGTCCACAGACCGTCGATGCAGCCCTCCGATTCCGACAACCACCGGGCCACCCATTCCGACCACCACGTCCGGGCCTTGGGATTGACGAAGTCCGGAAATGCGCACAACCCCGGCCAGGCTTCGGCCCAATACGGTTCTCCGTCGTAATGGGTCAAAACCCAATTTTTTTCGAGCGCTTCGTCAAAAGGAGCATACCCTTCTTCGCGCTTCAAGCCGGGATCGAGGATGGCCACCACTTTGAATCCGGCTTCTTGCAGGGGTTGCGACCAAGCCGAGAGGGGCCGGAAGCGTTTGTCATGCCAGCTGAACACCTTGTAGTCGTCCATATAGTGGATGTCGAGATACAGGGTGTCGCAGGGGATGCGGCGCGCGCGGAACTGTCTCGACAGTTCGAGGAGTTCCGAGGCTGGATAATACGAATATCGGCATTGCTGATAACCCAAAGCCCAAAGGGGAGGCAGTTCCGAGGTACCCGTGACCCGACTGTGCTGATAGACCACCTCGGCCAGATCGGCCCCCGCAAAGAACCAGCCAACTAGGTGTCCATTTTCGGTGCGCACCGAGGCAAACCGATGGTTCGAGGCCCCGAAGTTGAAGGTCGATAGTCCGGGTTCGTCGATCCATACCCCATAACACAAACCGGAATGCAGCCCGATGTAAAAGGGAATACTCGCATAGAGCGGGTCGTCTTCGGGATGGTAGGCGAACCGATCGGTGTTCCAGTTTTGGTACTGGCGCCCCCTCTTGTCGAGAGGTCCTGTTTTTTCGCCCAATCCAAGAAAGCGCTCTCCGGGTTGAAGGGCTTTGTGGAGGGTGATCCGACCCTGGTCTTCCAGAGCCCCAATGGGGTCGTCGATCCACCAGGCGCGGCCATCGGGATGATAGAATCCGAGGTGCCCTTGGGGCCCCACGGCAATGCGAATCGACTTCAAGGCGCATTCAAAGCCTCCTTCGCTGGGCTCAAAGTGCAGTTCCAAGGGGGTTTCGGGCACAGCGGCGCAAATCGAAACCGGTTCTGGATCCGCCCCAAAGTCGATGCGAAAGCGGAAGGTGAGGGGTGCATAAGCGGAAAGCCGCAATCGTCCATTTTCGCACACAAAATGGTGTTCGCCCTGTTCGGAGCGGTACTCGAGCAAGGTTCCGAGAGGCTGAGGAAGACGCGGCATAGGGAGAGGAGACTTGATGCTGAAAAAATAGTTCAAGCACCGGCTTTGTTGCGCATCAAAGAGCGAAGTTCTTCGAGGGTATTGGCCTGATCGGCGGTTTTATCTCTCCTCCAGCGTACAATGCGCGGAAAGCGAACCGCCAGACCCGATTTGTGGCGGGGGCTTTCATGTACGCCTTCAAAGGCCAGCTCAAAGACCTGTTCGGCTTTGACCCCGTAGACCGGACCGAAACGCTCCCGCAGGTTCTGCTTGATATACCGGTCCAATTCGGCTATTTCTGAGGCACCTAAGCCCGAGTAGGCCTTGGCAAAGGGGACAATTTGTCCCTCGTTCCACAGCCCAAAAGTGAAGTCGGTAAACTGCCCGGCGCGCTGACCCCGGCCTTGGGTGGCGTAGAGCAACACTGCGTCGATGGTGAGCGGATCGATCTTGAATTTGTACCAAGATTGAGCGGCCCTCCCGCTTTTGTAGGGCCCGCTTTTCAGCTTGATCATCAATCCTTCGGCCCCGAGGCGCGCAGCGTTCGCTCGCAGGTCCAATGCATTCATTTCGGAAGTGGACCACACCGGGCTCAGACCGATTCTGGCAGAAGAGTGGGTCTGGACAAATGCCTCGAGTTGGCGACGCCGCTCGGTCCAGGAAAGCGCGCGCAGATCGGTTCCTTCGAACTCGAGAAGGTCGTAGGCCATAAAAAAGACAGGCTGTTCAGCGAGGAGGACGCGGCCTGGTTTTTTTCGTCTTGCGCGCTTTTGGAGGGCCGAAAATCCATCGAGGCGGAACCCTTTCGATTCCGGACTTCCTGCGAGCAATTCTCCATCGAGCACCGCATCTTGGGTCCATGCCAGGGCCGCCGTTTCCAATTCGGGAAAAGAGGGGGTAATGAGCTCCATCCCCCGCGACCACAGAGCGACGCAGCCCGATCGCCGGATCCACTGGGCGCGAATGCCGTCCCATTTCGGTTCAAAAGCCCAAATTGCGTGATCGAGGTTCAGGGCTTCGGATGGATCCAGAGTTTGGGCAAGCTGAAAGGGAAAGGGCTTGGAGCGATCCGAAGCCCGAGGATCGCCCACAAAAAGTTCATCCCACAGCGTGCTTCGGGGGTGCCAGGCCCCGCTGAGGCGAAAGGCCAATTCTTCGGGGCTTTTGTTCAACACCCCTGCCAATGCCCTTTGGGCCAGTTTTTCTGAAACCCCGATTCTCCAAGCCCCTGAAATCATTTTGTTGACCACCCATCGCTCTCGGCTCCCAAATTGTCTCCACAGCCCGACGATGGCCGCTCGGCGCACCTCGGGCTCGCGTCGCGAAAGTCCGTCCAGCAGGAGGGCAATGTCGCAAAGTCGATCCCAGGACCTGTTTGGTGGGTTGTCTGCGGGTTCCGGCATGGGGATCAGGAGTGCGAGGGTTTCGGCCAAATCGCCCGCCTGAAGCCGACATTCTTCGACCAACCACAAAGGGAGACCGCTTTCTGCGGCGGCCCATTCGAGCAGTTCGCGGGTTTGGGCGGCGCGCCGGGGTCGCTTTCCCGAAAAAAGCCCGAGGGCCCAAAGCGCATCGCTCGAACTGGAATCGCGGTAAAAGGATTCCAAGGCTTCCAATATTCGACGCGTCGAACTCTGTCCGTCGAGTTCTTCAATCAATTGGGCGAAGCGCTTCACGGGGCGGTGCTTAGTTCGGCTGCCAACTCCCGAATCAAGGGATCTGGATCGTTTCGTTTCAACGCGTCGAGTTCGGAGCGGAATCGGGTGCGATCGAGTTCGGGATGCTCTGAGAGCCCTTGAAGCGCCATGAGCCGGATGCTGGCAGAGGCATCTTCGAGACCGACAAAACAGGCGGTGCGCAACAAATCAGATTGGGCCGTCTGAATAAGCCCGGAATAGGCTTGTATGCGTTCAACAACAGTCTTGGAACTTTGAAAATCAAACAAATAACTATAGCCCGAACGCATTTCTATACATTCGACGGGAAGCCCCGAAACGAGATCGAACCGGGCGAAGTCTGGAATTCCCTCCACCGTCAAGGTCCAGATTCCGGCTGTATCGTCTACGACAAAGGTTTCGCGTCCCTCTAGGGCGCCCATTTTCCACACGAACGGGATTTCAAGTCCATCTGGGCCATTGCGACAGCGCCATTCCAATACGAGATGATTGGAACGGGCCTTTTGTACAACGAAAAGCACCGGATGAAGTTGACCTTGGTCGAGCGTGTTCCACAAGGCAGTATCTGCGTTGGGCTGACGGTAGAAAGGGCGCTCGGTGGATTCGGGAAAGCCATAGGACCACAGACCTCGATACTGGGCAAGGGCTTGAGCGCGTTCTGCCGTCCCTTGATTTCCCGCTCGGTCGAGTTGAAAAAACCAATCGCGGGCGTTCCACAGTTGCTCAGCCGTAGACCGACGGCCCCGGATGGAGATCGCGATGCCGGAATCTTGGTCCGATTGGGGGGTTTGGAGAAAGGCCGCGCGATTGATTTCGGCTATGGAAACAGGGTGGGCCGGCTCTTTGGGCGAACCGGTAGAGGGGTTTACTTCGGCCATCGCCACCGCTGCGACAGGTTCAGCCTTGGGATCATGAGGGCGTTCTTCCCGGGGGTCGGCTGGATGGCCTGCCAAAACAGCCCAGGGTTTCCGAACCATCCGAAGCGCTAAATCGCCCATCAGGGCTTTTTCCGTTGGGGTCAACACCCAAAGTTGTTGCTTTCCTTCCGTACCAATCATCACCACCGGCGTAGTCCAAACTACGGTACAGGGTGTATCGCACAACACGGTCAACTCAATGGGGTAGGCCCTTTGGTTGCGCGGTTTGGGAATCATCCACGCTCCGAGTCCCGGCCCCCAGCCTTGGCCATCGGAGGGACTCCGTCCGAAAGGCACTTCAAACGAGAATCGGATCGATACCGTTCCCTCTGGAAGAGCCACAGGGGATGGGGTCATTTCCGTTTCAGCCGAAAGGGTCCGGCTCCAGCCAAGTCCCAAGGCCTCGATGCGGGTGACGCGGCAGCCTTCGGCGCTCCAGCGAAAGGGCGGTTCCTCTGCGGGATATTCGACCGATCCACCCCATTGTCCCGAAACCGCTTCCTCTGTCAAGAACAAAGCCACCCTGTTTTGAGAGAAAATCGTCCGCGGGCCTCCCATCAACAAAAGCAGCATCCCCCATTTTAAAACCTCCATAGTGCAAAGTAAACAGCACAATCGACGCTATTTTTGCGTTTCGCCTTTTGTAGCTCCCTCTTCCCACCAATGGAAATACTCGTCAAAGCCGGACAATTTGTGTTGAGCATTTCGTTGCTCATCATTTTGCACGAACTCGGTCATTTTATTCCCGCTCGGTTGTTTAAGACCCGGGTTGAGAAATTCTACCTGTTTTTCGACGCCTATTTTGCCTTGTTCAAAAAGAAAATCGGAGAGACCGAATACGGCATCGGCTGGTTGCCGCTGGGTGGATATGTCAAGATTGCGGGCATGGTGGACGAGAGCATGGATACCGAATCGCTCAAACAGCCGCCCCAGCCTTGGGAGTTTCGGAGCAAACCCGCTTGGCAACGGCTGATCATTATGGTGGGCGGTGTGACCGTGAACGTTTTGCTGGCATTTGCCATTTACGCCGGGATGTTGATGGTATGGGGAGAGGAATACCTGCCCACACAAGCGGTTAAGTATGGGGTCAACCCCAGTGCCGAAGCCAAAGCCATTGGCTTTAGAACTGGAGACCGGATCGTGAACGTAAATGGAGTAGAGGTCGAGAACTTTGCCCAGGTTCCGGTCGAGATTTTGTTGAGCGCTTCGGGCTTTGTAACTGTTGAAAGAGACGGCATCGAAGAACAGATTTCTTTCGACGCCACCCATGTGCGCGATCTCATTCAATCCCAGTCGAATTTTCTCGAACCCCGCTTTCCGTATGTCATTGAGAAGTTCAGCGATTCTTCCAGCGCCAAGGCGGCGGGATTGCTGCCGGGAGACAGCCTGGTTTCGCTCAACGGGCACGCCATGTTTTGCTTCGATGCTTTTTATGACTCCATTCCCCAATACGCAGGAAAGACGGTTACCCTCGGGTTGTACCGGAGCGGGTCATCGATGGAGCTTCCAGTTTCGATCGACAAGAACGGTCGTTTGGGTGCTTATGCGGCTCCAGCCGGGCGGTTCTTCCAAACAGAAACCCGGGAATACGGATTTTTCGAGGCCATTCCCGCGGGCATTGCCAAGAGCGGGCGGATGCTGGGCGATTACGTGCGGCAGTTTAAGCTGATTCTCAATCCCAAGACCGAAGCCTACAAGGAGGTGGGCGGATTTATTATGATGGCCCAACAATTCGATGGGGTCTGGAATTGGCGGCGTTTTTGGGCGTTTACGGCGTTTTTAAGTTTGATGCTGGCCTTTTTAAATATTCTCCCGATTCCAGCTTTGGATGGAGGGCATGTGGTGTTTACGCTTTGGGAGATGATTACGGGCAAGCCGGCTCCCCAAAAGGTATTGGAATGGGCTCAGATGGCGGGGGTAATCATTCTTTTGAGTTTGATTCTGCTCGCCAACGGCAACGATGTGTTGAGGTTGTTTCGCTGAAGGCTTTGCGGCTTATTTTGAGTTGATTTTTTTAACGTTGTCGCGGAGGTGTTGAGGATGCTTTGGACAGGCCCGGATGCATCGCGGTGGCACGACTCAAGGGAAGGAGCGTACGCGCGAGCGGTCAACCCAAGGCAAACCTTAACGCATACTGCTACCGATTCGATTCTGAAATCCAATGAAAAGGCCGCCCTGCCAAAGGGTGGGGACGCTGCGTTTTGTGGAGAATGAAGTGGAGGGAATCGGCGTTTAAAATTCCCTGGAGTTCCAGGGTGTTTTCGTTCTGGATTTCGTAATGAAATTTAACAATTTTAGGGCCGCCTCCAGCCTCCTTTCTAAACAATAAGGTTTGGGAAAGGGTGTCCGTTTCGTAGTGAAAATAGCCCCGGCCATATCGTTGAACAAACAGCGTATCGGAGGTGTGAATGCTGCCCATTCCAGACTTGTCGAAAATGAAATCTTTCCAGGCCATAGGATCGGTTGATGGAGGCACAGTATCGTTGTGGTGCACGAAGGAGGCAATCGTGTAGACGCCCATGGGGATGGGCTTTGTGGCTCCCTTTTCGCGCTCTGCATTCGAGTCGCTCCATCCCTGTTGAAGGGGCAATACCACGAAAAGCAGAACAAAGGCGATTTTGAACACCATTCGGGCTATTTTTTGTCCTTTTTTATGGAAAGGAAGCGTGTACAAATCGTTGGGCTGCGTCGGTTTTTGTTTCCAGAAAAAATAGAACAGTCGTCGTGCATCGAGGGAACAGAGAAAGAGACAATAGATCAGCAATTGCATCGAATAAAGTTTGACGGGGACGTCGTAGCTGAGGTTGATCATCCAAACGTTGGCGAATACACCCACCCCCAAGAAGGCGCCAAGCGTCACGGTTTTCCGGTTGAGCAGCAACAGGCCAACCCCGGTTTCCATGACGCCAGAAAAGATTTGATAGGGAGCAGAATAGCCGAAGAACATCCAAGAGAGCCGCATGGGAAGGAATTCGCCCAAGGGGGTGGCGAGTTGGCTGAGCGAAGGAAAAGGCATTTGCAGGGCAAACAACTTTAGGATTCCGTAGCTAAAGCATGCAATGGCGAGGTAGTATCGAATAAAGTTTCGAAACCAAAGATTGAGGGTTGTGTAGGGTTTTTCCCGTTTTCGATCGATGAGGGTCCATACAAGGCATCCGAGCAAGGAGAGGAGGAGAAAAGTGAACAATTGGGCCCAAGCATAGGAAGTGTCTCCGCTGCCGTTGCCTTCTTGATTCAGGGTTTCGGCGATGTGGAATAGGGATTGATTCAAAAGGGAAACCAGGCGGTATTCCCCATCGTACAATACGTCCAGTATGGAGGTAATTCCGGGGAGACCATACACATATTGCCAGGGGCTGATGGTCAAGACAAAGAATAGGACGAAGAATCGGTTGAGGAGGTTCTTCATGGAGCGCTGTCAGGCGGGAATTTTAGTCCCTGAGGTGCTAAAGTTTGCGAAAAATTGGACTTCCCCGCACCGTGTTCTGGGGTCGATCCGGGTCAGCAGGGAAGAAGTCGGTTCACAGGATATTTCTGGGGAGAGATGTTTTTTCATTCAATTGAGGCCTTCCCTTTTCCTGAGATAAAACCTACAATTGACTAATTCAACCAGAGTCTTCCAAGGTAAACCCGGGCCTTCGGGTCGAAGTCTTCCGGCTACGCCGATGATGCTTTAAAGTTCGCCTGCGCTGTTCATTCCCTCTCTACGACTCGGCAGGTGCCCCGCACAATCGTGCGGGGCTACGTGTCCGTTGGTGAAAAAAAAGCGCGGTGGGCTTCTTTCTTTGCTGCTCCAAAGAAAGAAGGAAAGAAAGGAGCTTTTCAGTCCGGCGTGGCGCTCTCTTGTCCACCCCGTTCATGATTTTCTTGGGGACGGCTTAGGCCGAGGTCGCGCCGCAAGGCTCACTGGCCGTTGCGGCTTGAAGCGACTCGGCGTCGCCTGCGGGTACCGGAGTCGAGAGGCCTTAGACACCTTGGTATCCGGACAACTCATTGATCTCTAGTGGGATTGAGTTATTCTGGTATTGATACCTTTAAAATAACACCTTGAACCAACTTGAGTCTGTCCCTTGCGGCTTCTCATTGAAAGGAAATAATTACAAACAGATCACCCATGCTCACCTAGTCCCCAGAAATTTCCGCTGTCCCAAGAAGTCCTTGGATTGTGCTGTCTGTCCGGAAAAGACGCGATCCGGGGCGTGCCCATCGCCCGACACCTGGATTGGTGTAGTCCAAATGGGTTGTTATTCTTGATATGGGAACAACTTCTGGATAACTTTTCGGCCAACGATACGTTAACCTTATTCGTTATCAATAATATAGGGACACAAATCGCTTGGGATATGTTTGGAATCAATTTTGATACTGCGGGGTCTATGCTCAGCAGTTTTAGCCCCCGTCCCCGAAAGCGAATCCTCGTGGTCGACGACGAGCCTTTGATGCGCAAAGGGTTGGAGTTGCAATTGAAAAACGCCGGATACGAAGTCGACACCGTCGAAGACGGTCGACAAGCTTTATTGCTGCTGCGCGAGCGGTCGTACGACTTGGTGATTTCCGACATCATTATGCCGTTTATCAGTGGTTTGGAACTGCTCAATTCCCTGCGCAAGGAGCAAAACAATACGGCCATTTTGCTGTGCAGTTCGCTGAATTCCGAAAACGTGGTGCGCCGGGCCTTTGAAATTGGAGCCGATGGATTTATCAGCAAGCCCTATCACACCCGAGAGCTCCTCCAGCACATCGATTCGATTTTGATCGAAACCGAGCACCGCAAGGTGCAGTCTGGGCAATCATAGGCTCCGCGATTTAGAGCGAATCCCCCTCATTCGGGTCGGCTCTCGGCTATCTTCGCAGCATGGAGATTGTGGCCAACAGTTGGGCAGAAGTTCAAGAAGCCTTGTTTCGCGACAGCTGGGACGATCGGCTCTCCCGCCATCGCAGTCCTTTTATTTACCGAGGACTCAATCTGAGTGGCCACGGTCTTGAAACCAGTTTGCAGCGGTTGGGCGGACCCTATGACCGACTCGAACGCCATTTGCTCCGCAATTTTCGGAAATACGCCCACAGCGACGACAACTTCGGCGGGAGCACCTGGAATTGGCTGGCCCTCGCACAGCACCACGGTCTGCCAACCCGATTGCTCGACTGGACCTACAGCCCCTACGTCGCCCTCCATTTTGCCACCAACGAGCTCGAGCACTTTGGCGAAGATGCGCGAATTTGGTGCCTCAACTATGTGGACCTCAATCAGTTTATTCCTGAAAAGCTTCGAAGTGTCATCGAAAAGGAGTCCAGCAACGTCTATACGCCAGAACTGCTCGACACCGTGATTCGCACCCTCGACGAACTCTCCGATTTCAAAGAGACTTTTTTGTTGTTTCTCGAGCCTCCCAGCATCGACAACCGGATTGTCAACCAGTATGCTTTGTTTTCGATGCTGAGCAAATCAGAGGCCTTGCTCGAAGACTGGTTGCACGACCACCCCGGTCAGTTTTACAGCATTCGCATACCGGCTGCACTCAAATGGGAAATCCGCGACAAACTCGATCAGGCCAACATCACCGAACGGGTGCTCTTTCCGGGATTGGGCGGGCTGAGTTTATGGTTAAAGCGGCACTACAGTTCGCGCTGATTTATCGGAATTGGATTTTTAATACCGTCCCTTCAGCAAAGTCGAACCAAAGATCCTCCACGGCCGGAGGCCCAAAACGCCCCATGGCGTTGTTCGAGAACCCATAAGGCTCTTTGGGTATCCCCATCCAACCGGTATCGAGTTTGCCGTTTCCGTTGAGGTCTTGGAATACCCTTAAGGCATAGCGTCCGTAGACCACCCCTTTCAACTCAATTCGGCCAAGGTTGTGCCGCTCGACTTTTCGGAGGATTACTTTTTGCTGGACATCGGTGAGTTCAATCAGAATGGGTGCCGTAGGATCCAATTTTCCCTCGAAACGAAGCACCAGTGTTTGAGCCTCTACGAGCAGACTGCAAAGCAATAGAGCCCCAACCCTTAACCCAATGTGCCATCGCTTCATGGCGCAGAAAGAGGTCGCGCGGGGAGGTACTTCCGCGTCCAAAACACAATCACCGGAACCAGGGCAAACGTGGGCCAGGTCCAGCGAAGCAAGCCGGGAATAAAGTCCATGGTCTGCACCGAAAAAGCGGAGAGGGATGCGATAAATCCAGATACAAACCGGGAAATGTGAATCCGCATCAATTGTTTGGGGTCGGCCTTGCGCATGCGCGAAAAGCTCCACACATTGGCCAATCCAATGCCGCCAAAAAACAGCGATAGGAGGCCCACCCCAGTGCTGCGGAGTACGAACAGCCAGTAGAATCCCAACCCGACAAAACACAGCATCGAAAGGGCGCCTATGGCATGGGCCAAGAGGGTGTGTTCAGGGCGCAGTTGTTTTTTTAGAATGCGCAGGGCCATCCAACCCGAACTAATGTTGTAGGCACTAAAAACGGCGATCATGCACAGGAAAACCAATTGGTGGGCGATGCCATTGAACAAAGCGCTGGCGCAAACCACGGCCATGGCCATTCCAAAACTGCGACCCAAGAGAATATGCGCTCGGCTCCCTTTTCTCACCATCAGCGCGGCAGGACCGCTCAACAAGGTCCAACCGCCCAAGACAATGTGAATCCAGCGGCTTATGTCGAGCAAGGCTTCGGGCATATAGGGGGACGCGTAAAATGATCGAAAGAAATAAAAAAAAATCCCGCCATCAGCGGGATTCAACATTTTTGCGACTCGGATTATCGAATCAGCACCACGGTGCCTTTGCGTTGGATTTCGACGTTGTTGTTGCCAGCGGGCACGGTATACACCGCATCCATTTGCCACATATATACTCCTGCGCGCAACTCGGTTCCATCGACCTTGCCATCCCAGAAGTACTCGCTCGAAGGGCTCTCGGTGTGGTACACCAAGCGTCCCCAGCGGTCGTATACGCGCATGTTGAATTTCAAAGGCGTGCACTCCGGATTGGCCTCGGCACCCCAAAAGTCATTTTTAGAATCTCCGTTGGGCGTAAACGCGTTTGGAACGAAGATGGGACATTCGTTGAAGCTGACCCCGGTGCTGGACTGCGCCTGGGCTTCAAAACCCGCCAGACCGAAAGCGATCAGGGCGGCGAACATCATAAGGCGGTTCTGTGGTTTCATTGCGTGACAAAGATAGAGAGGCGCTGTGTTCGAACATGTCGATGCTCAGACGAGCAGCGATTTGGATTGAGTCAAAGTGCGTTTCCGTATATCAATCGAAATCGAGGGTTAGTTTAAAGCGCAGAATTCGACCGTTGCCCGAGTCGCACACATAGAGGATTTGATTCCAATAGGCCAGACCCATAGGGCGGTTGAATTGGGTTGGACCGGCTCCGCTGCCTCCAAAACTGGCGAGGGCATATTTTTTTTCTCCGCTGCCGGGAGGAGGAGCCACCCCTTCAAGTCCGTTTCCACTAAACTGATACACCGAGTCGCGGGCAGCATCAGAGACAAACAAATAGTTGGTTCCATCTCCGGCATAGGTCAAGTGGAGGGGCTCGGCAAACCGGTTCGGGTCGTACAGTGCGCGGGAACTTAGGGTCGTATCCGGCGGGAAAATCTGGGGTCGAAACTCGGCCCCAAATTCCGACTCCGAATATTCGATGTATTGCACCTTGAAAAAGTTGTTTTCGTCCGTGCTCGTAAACCAGAAATCGCGGGTGCTGCGGGCGCTGATCTGCGGTGGCTGCGTAAGAGAGGCCAACCCGGCCGCTCCTCTGAAGTAGTCGTTGAATTGACCCGAAGAGGTCGTCACCAATACCGGGCTGATAAACGCCCCCTCGTTGTCGAAGAGCAGGACGGCGTCGTCGGGTCCCAGCCCCGCGTTGTTTGCAGAAGGACCGGTGCGGCTCACATAGAACTGATTGTTCAATTGGGCATTGCCATTGTCTCCGCTCACGGCAATGTCGTGGAATTCTACGAGGGCATCTCCGCTCGAAAAAGTCGACTTAAAATAAAAGGGATGGACAATGGGGGGCAGCGATTCCGCCGCTTCGAGCCCATACCCTCCTTGACCCGTAAGCCGCAACCGGTAAATACACGCCAAATCGTACACCACACCGCCCACGGTATCGGTTTTGGTGCCGGCCACGAGCAAGTCGAAACGCCGGTCTTGGGCCACGGCCCGGGCGCCTTGCACAAACCTCCGGGCCAGTTCCCGCCCCGATTCGTCCAAGCACACCACCTCTTCGGTGGCGCGATCGACGACATAAAAGAGCTGGTCGTAGCCAATACAGAGGTCGACGGGCTCGACAAACCCGGTCAATGCGGGTTGAATCGGCACATAGGCAATTTCTCGGTCGGAGTACTCGGGCACCTCGATAAAGTCGAGGTTGGTTTTTTCACCGAAGTAGTCCTCGCAGCCCATGGTCATCCACAACAGGCAGAGCGGTCCCATCCAGCGCAAATAGAAGAGAAGGTGCTTCATCGGTCAGTGGACATCAAGGTGAAGCGCAGCCCCAACGCATGCTGAAACCCGAGTAGATCGGTGGGATTGGCTGCATAGTCGATGAAGAGCGAATGACCCCCGATTCGGCTCCGCAGTCCGGCTCCAAAACTGGGGTAGGGCATTCCGCTCACATTCAGACGGATGCCGCTGCGGACGGCAAGGAGGTTTTTGTAGTCATATTCGAGGCCCAGTCGGTAGTTCTCGGCGTTGTCGTTCGGGTGATTCAACTGAACGCTGGTGCGGAGCGAATGTCCTTGAATCTTCCAAGGCAAGGCCGAAACCCCGAGCGAAAAGGTCGTGGGCAGCGGATTGGCGTCGAGCTGGTCTTGGGGAGTCCGGTTGAAGACCGAAACCAAATCGGTGCCGCTCAGGGAAGAACTTCCTCCAAAATGGCTGACCAAGACGGCAAATTGAAGGTCCTTGTAGTCGGTCTGATAGAGAAACCCCAGATCGGCTGCCGCGGTATGGTTGTGGTAGTCGGCGAGCCCTTCGTAGAGGTACTTCACTTGTACGCCTATGCTGAATTGTGCGCTGAGCTTGCGCGCATAGCCCACCCCGGCGGCCACATAGGAGGCATAGACGGTTCGGCCGGTTCCTTCGGGCTGAAATTCGGTCCGTTCTTCGATGGCCCCCGACTGCAGGGTGTTGAGCGCAAATCCAAGCGATGAGACCCGGTCAGACAGCGGGAAAATTCCCGTAAAGGCGCTCTGATCGACCCCACCCCCCAAAAAGGCGTGGCTCAGACTCCAGTTTTGGGTGGTGCACTGGGTGGCCAAGGCCGGATTGGTCAGCCAGGCATAAGCGTCTCCACTTCCGGCCATGCTGGCCCCCGACATGGCCAGCGACCGTGGATTGAGGTCGTTTTTGAGAAAACTCAAGGCCGATTGACCCGCTCGCTCTCCCCCATACACGGGGAGCAGCTGGGCGCGCACCGAAAGGCCCATCGTCAGGCAGCCCATCAAGGCAAAAAGAGGGGTGGCTTTCATTTAGAAGCGGAATCCAAGGCTGTACAAAATCTGACGCGGAGCGAGGTATCGTGCCGGATTGCGCGGATCGACGCCGGTTTCGAGCGGACCGTTGTATTCGGGTCGGGGATCGCGCCAGTTGTTGGGGACATCGTCCCCGTATTCGTAAGCTCGGCCGGTAACAGGATTGATGATCTGCGCGTTGCGCGCATCGAGCAAATTCCGGATTTCAAGCCCAAGCACGAGCGCAGAGGTTCCCGTTTTGCTCAACCGAAACGCATAGCTCATTTTGTAGTCAAAATTGACCCAAGGGGTGGCCAGACTTTCGAGATAGCGATCGTTTTGTTCTTGGTATTCGGGTCGCCCCAATTCGTTTTCGCCCACTTTGACTTGGGGGGTATAGCGGAACCCGGAGGTGTAGTTGAACGACAAAAAGGCCTCCAACCCGTACACGCCTAAACCCCACACCCGATCGCCCTCGGCAAACCGATACGAGGCTCCCGCGTTGATGGTGATGGGCCGATCGAAGGCGAGGTATTGCTCTCGGGTCAGTTCGACTTCTCCGTTTTGCTCGATTTGAAGCGCCGATTCCCGGGCGCTGTTCGACTTGCCCCGGGCGCTTTGGTAGGCGGCATTGGCAAACACCCCGAGCCGGTCGTCGAGCCGGTAGAACAAGCCGACTTCTACGCCCAAAATCCGCGCATAGTCCTGGTTGATGTACATGGTTTTGGTCGTGGGCCGACCCGTTTGGTCGTTCACGATGACCCGTCTGGAGACGATGTAGTCGAAGCGGTTGTTGTTATAGGCCGAAAAGCTCATCCCGAAGTCCCGGGTAAACTGGGTCTTGAAGCCGATTTCGTAGCTGACATTGACCTCGGGGTTGAGGTCGGGGTTGCCCAGACTCGCCAAAAAGCCCCGGTCCTGATAGACGGGGTCGAGCCCGGCATAGACAAAGCGGGGGTGGGGCAGACGCATGCTGTGCCCGTAGTTGAAGAACAAGACGTTGTTTTCGGTCACCGGAAAGCTGACGTTGATTTTGGGCAACAACCGAACCTTCCACCTGAGCCCAAAAGCACCAAGGGTGTTTTCGTTATACCCCGTCCGCACCGCGTCGAGCACGGGGGCCGAAGGATTGGCCACGGCGTCGTCGGCAAATTGCCCGGGGGCCCAATAGTTGAGACGAACACCAAGGGTTGCGATAATGCCTTTGTAAACAATCTTGTCTTGTACAAACAATCCCCCTTCTTGCGGTTGGACCTTCCACAAGTCGTTGCTCGACCCCACGCTGATGGAGGGCGTCGAAACGCTGTCGTTGATCGCGATGGGGGCACCCACCCAAGGTCGGGTAACATCGGTCCACTGATATTCGCTAAACTGGTGTTCGATCCCCAACTTGACCTGATGGACGGAATTGGGGACATAATCGAAACTGGCCTTGACCGAATACTCGGAGGCATAGTGGTCGTGCCACAGGGTGCCAATGCCCCCGTTGTTGTACAGACCATCGCCCGGAGAGACGTAGTAGATGCCCGTCGGGTCGCCAGGATTGAAAACCTGAATCGGATAGGTTATGATGTAGGCCGGGTCAAAAATCTGATCGACGGTTTCGTACCGGAAGGGACGCCCGTTGGCATCGGCCCTCAGGTTGGTAAACAACCGTCCAAGAGAGGCATTCAATACCCATTGTTTGTCGAGCACCTGCCGCCAGTTGAAGGCGGTCAGATTGCTGTGGTGGGTATAGGTGGTCGCGTTGTCGAGGTCATTGGAAAACTCGTACTGAAACCCAGGCCGCAAAATAGCGTCAAAGCCGACGATTTGCAGGGTGCGGGTATTTTGATTGATGTTGAGGCTGTGTTGGTTGGTCAGGCTCAAGGTAGTGCCGGGTTTGAGCCTCAATTCCAGCTTGAGGCTGTGGCTGAAGGAATTGGTGTTGCGCGGTGCCCAGAATTCGGGATCGGCCGAAAAGAGCGAGCTGTGGAGCTGATCGGCGGTAGGGCCAAAGTACTCGTCGGTGAGCCGCACCGTGAGACCGGTAAAGAATCGAATCTTCTTGGCCTTGTCGAGGGGGGTGCCCACATTGAGTTCGACGATGTCGGTGTTGAAGGCGGTGGCCCCCTGTCCAAAGAGATGGTCGGTTTGCCAAGATCCGCTCATTTCGAATTGTTCGCCTCCACCGCGGATTTGGGTATTGATAAGCCCCGAAGAGCCCCCTCCGAATTCGGCCCCGACCCCTCCGGTCGTTACCGAGAGTTTTTCGATGGATCCGGAAGACACGTCGACCCCAAATCCCGTTCCCGCCAAGGGGTCCTGGGCGCTGATGCCATCGACCAGGTATTCGGTTTCGTAGACCCGCGCACCTCGGATTTGCAGCCCATCGGTGGTTTTGACGACCCCGGCCTGCATGGCGACCACTTCTTGTACATCTCGAACGTTCATTCGGCTTATTTGATCCTTGCCGATGTTGACTTCGGTCGCCGCCAACTCGAGGTTGACCGGATTTTGGCGCCCGATGATCTGTACCTCGTTCAAAGCCTCGAGTGTCGGTTTGAGCGCGAAGTTTTTGACCAGCGCTTGTCCCGCAGCAATCCGCACCCCGGTGTGCTCCTGTGTCGCGAACCCAATGGCCTGCACTTTGACGGTATAGTCGCCGGGTTTGATGCCCTCGATCACAAACCGACCGTCAAAATCGGCTGCGGCGCCTTTGTAGCTCCCCACCAGGGTAACGGCTGCCCCGGGCAAGGGCTCTCCCGTACCCGCCTCAGTAATGCGACCGCTCAGACTGCCCGCGCTGTTTTGACCCCAAAGTGCGGCCGACTGAAGCCCAGCCCACAACAGAGCCCAACCCCAGAAACGACTCCGATGTGCCGGGCTAGTTTCCATCGAAGTCTTCGTTCAAAATGAGGTCGAACAGGGCTTCCAGCGCGGGCAAATCGGCGTTGTATTTGTGGAGTTCGACCGAGAAAAAAACCTGTTGCGGCTGGCCCGCTCCGTTTCGCCTCAGCGAGCCCATCAGGTTGTCGCCCGTCCATCCGCTCAGTTTGGTGAGCCGACCCCGGTAAAAATCTTCTGAATCGACCGAGCGAATCAGCGGATCGACTCCAAAGTCGAAAAAAGTGGGCCGGACATCGGGATAGCGGGTGGTGTCGAGGGCGTACATCCCGCTGTCGGGCGCAATCCGCGCCTGACCTACCGAAACCACGAGCCCATCGAAGGGAAAGGGACCCGTCAAACTGGTCAGGTCGCTGTTGGCGGCAAAAGAAGTGGTCGTAAGCGAACGCCCTCCCCGGTCCGTAAAGCGCTGAATAGAAGGAGCAATCAACGGCAACAGCGGCTGTTCTGCGCCACTGACAGGATTCGGGGGCAGGGTGGTGGCGTCGCTGTAGACAAACGCCTTGTTGTACAGTCCCAAAATGAGGTCGAAACTGGGATCCCACAATCGAGGGGCCTGAGACGAGCTGTTCACAAAACAGTCGAGCAGGTCGTAGTCCACGTTGATGGACTGCAGCACCCCGAGATAGACCGAGGTAACGGAGGCTGGTTGAGCCCCAACCACGAGCAAATCAGCGGTTTTGGGCCGAACTACCACCGCATCGGTGCTGTCGGGCAGGCTTTGCGCTCCGGCCAAATCGGTGGTCTTCAAATACAACCGATTCTCACCCCCCGGCACCATTCCATCTATTTGAAAGGCCTCCGGACTGCGACGGGTGCCATAGTACACATAGGCCTTGCCTGGCTGGGCGGTGTCCAAGACCAAGGAGATCAACGCCTGGTTTTTGTCGATTTCGATCCACGGTCCGGTGTTGGCCTTGAGAAAGGCCTTTTCGAGGCTATTGTCGCCATCGGGGTCGCTGGCGGTCCACCGGAAGGTAAATACCGCCAGAACGCTGTCCGAGGGCAGGGATTTGGTATCGAAGGCCACCTCGGGCGGGCTGTTCTTGAGCGGAATCCGCAGCCGCGCCGGGCTGGGATCGGCTAGACCCTGATCGTCGATGGAGCGCAACCACAAGTCGATATCGGCCGTATCGCTTCCGGGGGGTAGCGAAAATCGAAACACACTGTCGTTTCGCTCGGTGAAGTTCCAGTTGAGCGAGTCCGTCGAAATTTCGAACCCCGCTACATACCCATCGACATCGGTGCCGTACCACGAAAGCTCCACCCGGCTGTTGAGCCGATTTTCGCCGGTCAGTTCGATTTTTTCAACCGAAAAGGCGGTTTCCGGGGCGCGGTTGGGCCCAAAGTTTCCCTGAGGGGTGCACCCTATCATCCCCATCACGGCCCAGGCGGATAGGCCGGAACATGCGCGGAGCAATCCGGGGCAAAGTCGCGTGGAGGGCCGGGCTTTCATCGATCGGGTGGGCAGGATGGTCGTCGGTGTTTATCGGCGGTGCACCAATTTGACATGGGCCGCTCGACCCGTCGAGGGTTCGACGAGGCGGAGCGCATAGACGCCTTCGGGCAAGCCGTTCACATCGAGCAAGGGACCGTTTTCGCGAACCGATCCACTGCGCAATACACGTCCGTGGAGGTCAAAGAGCGCAAACTCGAGGGCGCGCGCAGGTTCGGAGGCAATGCGGACAACGCCGTTGCTCGGGTTCGGATACACCGCTACGCCCGAAAGGGCCTCGTGGGGTTCGAGTCCAAGGAAAGGGCTCTGCGGAAGCGCCGTGGTGTCGAGCGGAACGTTGAGCCCGATAAAGTCATCGTTGTTTCTCGGCTGTATGCGGTAGTTGCTGAATCCGAAGTTGAGCACCCCGACCACGGCGTCCATGTTCATAGTGTCTGAGCAGGCAATGGCGGGTACTTCCATCTCTCCGTCCAAATTGGCGTAAATGGTATCGGTCACGATCGACACATAGAGCGAAGAAAACGCAGTGCCACTTTGGCGACCGGCGTGTACGCGAAGCGAACGGCTCAGAGGGGCGTTGGGGTCGGTGGAAACCGCATAGTCTCCAAATCCGAGATTGGTCTGAGCAATCCAAATCGGGCCTCCGCCGGGATTTTCGGCCGAAACCAACATGCCTTCGTACTTCTCAATGGCCCGGGTGGCGTACGCAGCGCTGTCGGAGGGGTCGATGGGTACGGGTTGAACCTCCATGACGTTTCCGGTCCGGGTCACGCTGAGTACATCGATCATGGTGAAATTGAAGTATTCGACTACCTCTCCGGTCACCTGAACTTCTTCGCCCCGATAGACATCGCTCAAGGCGTTGGTTCCCCGGAGCGCAATGCCTCCCCATTCGGTTTCCTGGGGATCTTGGATGTACACATACCCCAAATCGTAGGGCTTGGTGCTGCTGGTGGCATACCCCTTGACCGTAACGATTTCGCCAACATAAGGGGACGCATAGTCACTGGCCAGCGAATATTGAATGTCGCGAATCTTCATCCCATCGTTGCGCACCGTGTAGTACAATACGTTGGGCTCAACCTGATTGAGGGGCTTAGAAGGGAAAAAGGACGGATTGTTGTCGTTGTCTTCGGCATAGATGTAATAGCGCACCAGCGATCCATCGGGTTGGTTGGGGATGCTGAAGCTGAATTCGTCCGTGGTCCCGGGCACCGGGGTCATGGCGAACTTGGGGAATTGACTGGGACTGAGCGCGGCGTTTGAAGACCAAGCGATGGCCACCGAGTCAACGCTTCCGTCAAAATCGGTCACATTCAGGGTGATGTCTGCCATTTGATTGCTGGTGGGTACCAGGGGATCGCGCTGTACATTGCTGATAAACGGAGGGGCAAAGCCCAGGTCGTAGTGGCTGTCGAGGAAGGGGTTGATCTCGTAGCCTCTGCCCGCGTCTCCGGTACAACCGTTGGCATCGTGGCGAATGGCACCGGAAATGCTGTTGTAGAAAGTTCCGGGAACAGGGGGGACAAAGGCCCCAAATCCCGTTCCGCCCGCGGCCACCGAATAGGGCGAATTGGGATTCAGGATTTGGTGGGCCGGGAGTTTTTGGGCGCCAAAGCGGTCGGAGACGTTCATACGGTTGCCATTGGCGTCTACAATGTTGAAACTCACCCGCGTTCCTCCGGCAAAGTAGATGACTTCAGAAACGGTTACGTTCTCGATTTTGCCATAGGCGTTGGCCCACTGCTCGCCCGTGGGCAATTGGTTGATGCCGTTGGCGTCGTTCAAATCCGCGAGCAGAATGGTGGCGGGTACCGGGGAATTGACTGTACCCACAATGTTGAACGAATTGCCGTCGAGCAACGACAATTGGTTGTTGCCGTTGAATTCGCCCACAAAACCGACAATGTCCACAATGTCGCCGGGGGCCACGTACACAAAGCTGGGGTGGGGAATGAGATTGCCGTTGGCGTCCTGGACCACGCCCATCACCTCGATGGAAGCAAATGGACTCATAGCACCTCCATTGGCCGTGTCGACCACAAAGATGAAGGGACGCAGTCCGCCTTGTACGCTGCCCGAAGCCACTTCGGTTAATCCCCCGTCGGTGATCACCACGCCCCGGGTGCGAATGGTATCGCCCAGATAAGGCGTCGTGTCGTTGCACATCGCCAAATCGGCTGGAGACACGAAATTGAGATTGGTAATGGAGACATACGGATACTGTGCCTGGGCGGAAAAGCCGAGCAGCAGCGCGAGCGGAAGGAAGCGGAGGACTTTCATGGGCAGGGGAATTGAGGTGGGAAGGGGGAGTTATCGAATGATGAGGAATTGTCCGGTTTTGGAGTCTCCGGTATCGAGGTCTTCGACCGTGAACAAATAGAGTCCGCGGGCCAAAATTTGGGTGTCGCGGCTGAGCAGATCCCAGGCGTGCTCCCCTCCGGAAAAGACATTCTCTTCGGGGTTTTCGCTCCCGAAGGTGCCGAACCACCGAATGTCGGAACCGTAGTAGGCTTCGTTGTGCTCGAAACGATCGATCAAATCGCCCGAGGAACTGAACACCGTGATTCGGCATCGGGCGGGGAGGTTGGCGAAAATCAATTTGCGGCTCTCTTCCTGAAAATTGCTCTTCCCCTCCCAGGAGGCGCCATAGTAGTAGGGATTCGGATAGACGTAGGGCGGGTTTTCTTCGAGGTTGGCGTTGGGCGCGGTGCCGGCAAAAGCTCGAAAATCGTTGGCCAGGAAGCTCGATTCCAGACTCTCCAAACCGCTGGCGGGATTGCCCCGGTCAAAGGCTGTAACCGCCACGGCTTGTTGCCAGCCGTTTTGGACATTCTCGAAGGCAAATCGATAGCGATAGGCTGTAGTATCTCCTTCGAAATAAACGGGTTCGTTCAGGCGAATCGGATCGAGGCCCGTTTCGTAAAACAATCCGTTCCCCGCCAGATCGTATTCACCGGCCTTGACAAAATTCGAGGCCAGGTCGTTGGTGCCGGTTACGTCGAATCCCAATCGGCTCAAATAGACGCGGTAGCCTTCAAAGTCGAGTTCTTTCGTAATCGGATCGACCGAGCGCTCGCTGCGGTCGTCCCAGTACAATTCGATGCGGTGGTCCGATGCCACGACGCGGGTTCGGGGAATATCGGGCGGACTGGGGAGGATAAACCGGGTGATGACTCCGTTGCCATCGCGGTCTTCGCCCGGATCCAAGCGGCCGTTGAAGTTGGCGTCTTCTCCGTTGTAGGCGGTTTGGGCCCAATTGGCATTGTTGACCAAATTGACCCGTTGAATCTCGTTGTTGTCGGAGTTTGGATTGCCGTCTTCGTTTTTCTTGCCGATCACATAGGCAAAGGCAATTTCGATGACATCGCCCGGCTCAAAGCGCTGAAAAGGCCCGACGGACACCAAATCGGAACGGTTGCCGCTGGCGTTCATATCGGCCTGAATGTCTTTTCCAACACACTGAGGCAGCCCGGGTTGGCTCCAGCAGAGGTCGTGGTTGAGCCCTTGGCTCATTTTGAGATAGCGCTGATTGTCGTTGGACGGAAAGGCATAGGTCGCGCTGCTGTTGTTGAACTGCCAGGCGTTGTAGTGGCACTTAAAATTGGTGTCGAGCTCGAGCTGTTGGCTCAAAGTGTTAAAGGCCGAGTCGATCTGGGGGTGGTGAAACCCGTATTTGTCTTGGGCCCCGAGAAAGCGCTGGCCGATGTAACTCTCGGTAAAGCCCACATCGCCGCTGGCATCGTAGCAATAGGCCAAATTGAGGCTATCGAGAAACCCGTTGCCGCCCTGGCTGTAGAACACCGCTCCCCCTGCTCCCGCCGGAGTGATGTTGACATTGCGCACCACAGTGTTGTTCCACAGTCCTACATACAAATCGTCGAAAAAGTTGGGTCCGGCATTGACAATCCTGAGGTTGACAATCACCATAAAGTCCGAAAAACTGTAGTTCCAGTTGTAGGTCTCCATGCGGAAGTCCACCTGCATCGGATTGGTGTGACTGCTGATGGGAATTCCTGTTCCGGGGATGACGGTGTTCTCGTCGGTAAACTCCGCGACATAATCCTGGTGCGACACGGCGTTGAGCGAAAAAAAACGGCTGTCTTTGAGCGTCGAGCGCTCGGTCAATCCCGAACCGGGCGCTGCTGTAAATTCAAATCCCGCTCGCCCTGGGGCATAGCCCTGAGAATTGTCGTAAGCCGAAGTAGAAACCCGAATGTTGCCCCCGTTTTCCAACCCCCCGATCCACAGCCCGCCTTCAAACAAGTGCTCGATGCCGCTGCCCGCGGGATACTCGCAGCTCGGGTCTCCGCTCCCGTCTCGGTACCCCCTCCACGCATTGCCAAAGGTGCCGAGGTTGGTTACGTTGAGCCGCATATTCGACGCATCCGTGGTCTTTTCCTCAAAGCTGGTTTGTGCGCACAATCCCGAGGTGAGCACGCCGAGTACAAGGGTTGTTATGGGGTTCCAATCCCTCATGAAGCGACAGCAATGCGGGCATAGCCCCGTGTTCCGCGATCGTCCACCAAACCGAGCACATAGGTCCCTGGACGCAGTTGAACGGGAACCCGAAGCCGTCCGTTTTCGTCTAAGGTTGCGCTCAGGCGCACGAGGTTGCGCCCGCTCAGGTCATAGAGCTCGAGGTGAAGGACGCCGCGGGTTGTCGGGCAATGCAGTTCGAGCATTCCCGAACGAACTGGTTGTACCAGAGCGAAATCCATAAGGGTTTCGGTCGTGCCCAGACCGTGTGCTCGAACTTCGAATGCCGCGGTAACAGGCAAGTGATCGCTCATTTCGTACAGGGCCGTAAGCACCACCGAAGGCACCGAATTGTTCACCGGGGCATCGGTCAGGGCTTTGTTGAAGTGCATTCCGTCGTTGCCCAGGGCCTTGTAGCTCCCGGACACATAGCGCACATCGGCCATGGGGTCGTTGAGGACGCGGTCCGAAACCAAAATGAAGTCGAAGCGGTCGTCGAGTCCGCCTCCGGAAAAACACCCTGAATTGGTGTTCGAGCTCCGGGTGCTCTGGGTGTGGACCGCGGCATACTGAGCGCTGTTGTTCCACGCGCCCAAGGCGTTGACCGGATCTTTGAACCGCTCGGCCACATGCACCGAATTGACGAGCTTTTGAAAACCGGGTTCGCTCGATGAATACACATTGAGATCTCCGCACAACAAGACGTATTCATCACTCACTTGGGTGGCCAGATGGTCCATCAGGGCCTCGGCGGCTTTATTTCTCTGGGCTTCGTCAGACGGGGTATCGCCCGCTTTGAGGTGGGCCGCGATCACGGTAAAGAACACCGTATCCGCCCCTGGCTGACCGAGCAAAGGATCCTTATAATACAGCCTGTACAAGTCGATGACGCGCACCAAACTCTGATTTTGCAGATCGCGGTCAATCGACTCCTGGCTGTGCAATCCCAACACCGAGGTATTGTAAAACAGCATATTGACCAAGTCCGAAAAGCTGTTGTTCGAATAGTTGGCTTGAGCCCACGTGGTGACTCCGTCTTGGTTGAGTACGTTGTCCAGAATGCGGTCGGCATTGACGGGGTTGCTCCCTATTTCGTTGCACACCACAAAGTCCGGATCGATGTATTGGGCGATGGTTTTGAAGTAGCCATCTTTGGCACTGGCACTGTTGTTTGCCCCGGTGCAGGACGATGTGGTCTGTCGGTAATAGAGCAAATTGTAGGTCATACCCCGTATCGACACGGTGTTTTGACCCATGCAAATGCTGGTACTCCACAGGCCTGCGCACATTCCGAGCCATCTCCAAAACCACGCCTTCAACATAGCCGCCAAAAGTAGGGGGGGCTGCGTAGGATGCGATTAAGCGAGGGTTAAGTTTAACGGCCATGGGGAGCTGATTCTGCACGCCGGGCGCCACTACATCCAGACCTGTCGTTAATTTGCCCGTCGCCGTATCGCGAGGACCCAGCCTATGTTGTTCAATTCGATCGATTTCGCCCTTTTTTTACCGCTGGTTTTCCTGCTGTATTGGGGCGTTTTTCAACGGTCCGTCAAGGCGCGCAACGGTTTTTTACTCGTTGTGAGCTATGTGTTTTACGGTTGGTGGGATGGGCGTTTCCTGCTCCTCATCGCTTTTAGCACCCTCGTCGATTATTGGGTGGGGCTCAAACTCCGCGACCAGGAACGCGAGCGGGTGCGCAAGGCCTTGCTCTATCTCAGCCTTGGGGTCAATTTGGGCTTACTCGGTTTTTTCAAGTATTACAACTTCTTTGTCGACAGCTTTGTCGATGCCTTTCGCTTTTTTGGACACGAGATCCCCGCCCGCGGACTCGACATTGTTCTGCCCGTAGGCATCAGTTTTTACACCTTTCAAACCCTCAGCTATTCGATCGACATCTATCGGCGCAAACTGAGTCCGGCCCCCGATTTTGTCGCGTTTGCCGCCTTTGTGACCTACTTCCCCCAATTGGTGGCCGGGCCCATCGAACGCGCCACCAATCTGTTGCCCCAGTTTTCGCATCTGGCCCGGTTTGACCGGTCCAAGGCCGCCGATGGATTGCGGCAAATGCTGTGGGGTTTTTTCAAGAAAATGGTGGTCGCCGACCACTGCGCCGAGCACGTCAACTTGATCTTTTCCGACCCTTCTGCCCACAGCGGGGGAACTTTGTGGTTGGGGGCCCTATTTTTTGCCTTCCAGATCTACGGAGATTTTAGCGGCTATTCCGACATCGCCATCGGCAGTTCCCGACTCTTCGGATTCGACCTGATGCGCAATTTTGCCTTTCCCTACTTTTCCCGCGACATCGCTGAGTTCTGGAGACGGTGGCACATTTCGCTGTCTACCTGGTTCCGAGATTACCTCTACATCCCCTTGGGCGGCAGCCAAGGGGGGTTGGGGGTGAAGGTTCGCAACACCTTCATTATCTTCATCGTAAGCGGGTTCTGGCACGGGGCCAATTGGACCTTTGTATTCTGGGGGTTTCTCAATGCGCTCTACTTCCTGCCGCTCTTGTTGCTCGGGGCCAATCGCAACCACCTCGAAATCGTCGCCAAGGATCGGTGGTTTCCGAATCTACGCGAATTGCTCTCCATCGGAATCACCTTCGCGTTGACGCTCTTGGCCTGGGTCTTTTTCCGCGCCGCCGATGTGGCGCAGGCCTTTGCCTACGTGGGCGGGATGTTCCGTTGGGAGCACTTCGCGCAGCTGACGTATGTGAACTGGATTGGGACCGCACTGACCTTGTTTTGGATCGGTTATTTGCTTTCGATGGAGTGGATGGCCCGCGATCGACAGCACGCGCTTGAAGGGTTCTGGGCCCGACGGCCGAGGATCTTGCGCTGGTCGTTTTATGCTGTGCAGATCTTTATCATCGGGATGTTTCACCAGACGGGCGAAACCCCGTTCATCTATTTTCAGTTTTAGATGATGAATCCCGAAATCGCCCGCTTTGTGCGCCGTTTTGGTACGTTTCTGCTGATGGCGATTCCGGTGTATCTGCTCTTGCTCCTCCTGTGGGGACGGTTTGCGCCACCGGTGGCGAACCTGAACTACCGCATCGCTTCCTACGGTCATATGTACAGTCGTCTGCGCGATGTCCGCACCGAGGGGCCGGTCGATGTGCTGATCGCAGGTTCGTCCCATGCCTATCGGGGTTTTGATCCCCGATTGTTTGAAGCCCATGGACTCAAGGCATTTAACCTCGGTTCGAGCGCTCAAACACCCCGTCAAACCGAACTCCTGCTCGATCGCTACCTCGAAGGGCTCCAACCTCAATGGTTGATTCTCGAGGTCTATCCTGCGAGCTATACCCTCGACGGGGTCGAATCGACCCTCGATGTTTTGGCCAACGATCTCATCGATGCAGGCATGCGGCGTTTGGTCTGGGAATTGCCCAATGCCAAGGTCTGGAATACCTACGTCTACGCTGTCCTGAGTCGCGCCTTGGGCGGGGGGTTTCCAACGGTTCAGGAACCCGCCGGGCGGGATGGAGACCGCTACATTGCGGGGACAGGATTTGTGGAAAGAGCGGGGTTCTACTACCGTTTTGACCCCGTGGAGCCCCGTCGATGGACCTACAAGGAAGAGACTTTTGAGGCGCTCGACCGCATTCTACAGAAAGCCCAGGAGCGTCACATCCGGGTGTGGCTCGTCGAGGCCCCGATTACCCGTGCCATGTACGAATCGTATGGTCCTCAGCCCGAGTTTGTGCGGCAAATGGAGCTCCGGGCGTCCTTTACCGATTTCAACCTTCGCCTGTCGCTCAACGACTCCCTGCATTTCTACGACAGCGATCACTTGAACCAAGATGGGGTGGAGGTATTCAACGCGGCCCTGCTGTCTGCCTTCGACACCCTGCGCTCGGCTCCGTAAATCTGAAGCCGACGGATGGGTGTGCTCGACCGAAATAGAAAATGGCTTGGTGAACAGCCACGCTACGGTTCTGAGCGCTGGCTTTGAATTTCTGTGGAATGTTGTACCTTTGCCGCACGAATGAGGGGGCCGAGGTCCCCTCTTCTTTTCGGTAGATGGAGATACAACGCATCCGGGCGGCCGTGGAAGCGGCAGCGGAACAGCATGGCGCTTTTGTGGTAGGCCTCAAGGCCCTGCCGGGTGATCGGTTCACCGTGTACGTCGACAGCATGGAGGCGGTCACCGTCGAGATGCTGACCAAAATCAACCGAGAGGTCACGGGTCAATTCGACCGAGACCTCGAAGATTTTGGCCTCGAACTGAGCTCTCCGGGAATGGGTAGCCCCTTCACGGAGTTCAGGCAATACCTCAAACATCGGGGCAGAGCAGTCGAGGTGCGCACCACCGACGGAAGAACCCTCAGGGGCCTGCTGTCTGAGGTCGACGACCAAGGCATCGAGCTCCGTTGGACCGAGCGACAGCCCAAACCGGTAGGCAAGGGCAAAATAGACGTAGAACGCATCGAGCGCCTCGGCTTCGATGCAATCAAAGAAACCAAGAGAACCTACGCGTTCTGAACCTTTTTCGATCAGAGTTCATGGAAAACAACGCCATTGTCGAGTCCTTCGCGGATTTCAAGGACGAGAAAAACATCGACCGGGTCACTTTGATGGGCATCATCGAAGAGGCTTTTCGCAATCAGCTTCGCAAGAAGTTTGAAAGCGACGAGAACTTCGACATCATCGTCAACCCGGATAAGGGAGACTTGCAGATTTGGCGCCGACGCGAGATCGTAGAAGACGGCATGGTCGAAGACGACAACCTCCAGGTGGAATTGAGCGAGGCCAAGCGGGTTGAAGAAGACTTTGAGGTGGGCGAGGAACTCACCGAAGAGGTCAAGATGATCGATTTGGGCCGTCGCTTTGTCCTGGCCTTCCGCCAGAATCTGGTCAGCAAGATTCAGGAGCACGACAACAATGCGCTCTTTGTGCGCTATCACCAAATGGTGGGCGAGATCATTACCGGAGAAGTACACCACATTCGCCACCGCGAGGTCATCATTTACGACGACGATCAAAACGAATTGTATTTGCCCAAGGATCAAATGATTCCTTCGGACTTTTTCCACAAAGGCGATACGGTCCGCGCGGTCATCAAGGAGGTGATTGCACGGGGCACTAAACCTGTGGTCATCTTGAGCCGGACCGATCCCAAGTTCCTCGAAAAGCTGTTTGAGACCGAAATCCCCGAGGTGTTCGACGGGTTGATCACGGTGCGCAAAGTGGTGCGCGTTCCTGGAGAAAAGGCCAAGGTGGCCGTAGAGAGCTACGACGACCGCATCGACCCTGTTGGAGCCTGTGTAGGCATGAAGGGCTCTCGCATTCACGGTATTGTGCGCGAGTTGAAGAACGAGAACATCGATGTAATCAACTTTACGAACAACACCCAGTTGTTTATTCAACGCGCGCTCAATCCGGCTAAGATTTCGAGCATGAGCATCGACGAAGTCAACAAAAAAGTCGAGGTCTACCTCAAACCCGATCAGGTCTCCTTGGCCATTGGACGGGGAGGCCACAACATCCGGCTCGCGGGACAACTCACGGGGTACGAAATCGACGTTTACCGCGAATTCGACGAAAACGACGACGTAGAACTCAGCGAGTTCAGCGACGAAATCGAGCCCTGGATTTTGACCGAGCTCAAGAACATCGGCTGCGACACCGCCCGGAGCGTGCTCGAACACACTGTCGAAGATTTGGTGAGCCGCACCGATCTCGAAGAAGAAACCATCAAAGAGATTATGGCCATCCTCAAAAATGAGCTCGAGGCCTAATCGGATCTCCCCCTAAGGCGAACCCACTGATTGACGAACCCCAAAGAAAAAGGAAGAGAGAGCCCATGAGCGTACCCATCCGATTGAACAAAATCCTAAAAGAGCTCAATATCTCTTTAGGGCGCGCTGTGGAATTTCTCGAATCCAAAGGGGTGGAGGTTGAGAACAACCCGAACGCCAAGATCGACGAATACGCCCAGAATTTGCTGATCAGCGAATTCCAGGGCGATATGAACAGCAAGCGCAAGTCCGAGCTGGTCAGCGAAGAAAAGCGTCGGGAAAAAGAAGCCATCCGGGCCGAATTGGAGGCCCTGAGCGAAGAGCCCAAACCCAAAGAACAGCCTGCCGTGGTTCGGGCAAAAGCCAACTTGGCGGGCATCAAGGAAGTGGGCAAGATCGATTTGGACGCCCCCCGCAGCCCTAAACCCGAACCCAAATCAGCAGAGACCCCCGCTCCTCAAGAGGTTGCAGCGGTTTCCCCTGAACCCGAACCCGCCAAGCCCGCACTGGAAATTCCGGAGGTTCCAGCCCCGCAAACCCGGGGTAACGAGCCTGAAGCAGCGCCTGAGCAAGACTTCCAAACTCCTGTTGCAAAGGTGGAATCTGACTCCGAGGCCCCCGTGGTAGAGGCTCCAAACGTTTCGACTCCCTCGGCACCCAAAGTCAACATTGTCCGAAAGGCCGCTTCTGCGGTTGCAGAGACAGCGCCGGCCCCTGAGGATCGATCGACCCCGGCACCCGCTTCTGCGCCACCCGCCGAGGCTCAAGGCGCCTCGGCCGAAGCTGCGCTTCAAGGCGTTTCCCCATCCGTTGTCCCAACCTCCGAACCGGAAACGCCCGAAACGCCCTCATCAGTAGGCCCAGATTCAGGAGGGACGGCCTTGGAAGGGGATCACATACAGACCAAATTTCAGAAACTCGAAGGACCGAGGTTTACGGGCGAAAAAATCGACCTGACCAAGTTCGAGCGACCCAAAAAACCGGTGGCCACCTCGAACCAACCCTCTACGGGTGGAGCGGGAGGCAATGCCAATGCTCGCAAGCGCAAGCGCATCAACCCCACGGGAACGCCCGCCGGACCAGCCCAGGGCAATCGCCCGCCCAGACCTGGTGGCCCTGCTGGTGGGGCTGGCGGAAATCGCTCAGCGGCCCCGCGTGTGGAGCCGACCGAACAGGACATCCAAAAGCAGATCAAAGAGACCTACGAAAAGCTCACGAGCCGGGGCAAGTCGAAGGGCAGCAAGATTCGCCGCGCCAAGCGAGAAGAACGACGCGAACAAGAGGCACTGCAAGAGCAGCGCCGCGAAGAGGCCAACTCGATTCTCAATGTAACGGAATTCGTGACGGTCAAGGAATTGGCCACCATGATGGACGTTCCGATCACCGAAGTCATCGCGGCCTGTATGTCGTTGGGAATCATGGTAACCATGAACCAGCGGCTCGATGCCGAAACCCTGACCATCGTGGCCGAAGAATTCGGCTACAGCACCCACTTTGTGGACGCCGACGTTCAGGAAGCCTTTGAATTGGAGGCCGATGCGGACGAAGATCTCAAACCGCGCGCCCCCATCGTCACGGTCATGGGACACGTCGACCACGGAAAGACTTCATTGCTCGACTACATCCGTAAGGCTAATGTAATCGCCGGAGAATCCGGGGGTATTACGCAGCACATCGGGGCCTATTCGGTCGAGTTGAGCAGTGGACAGCGTATTGCGTTCCTCGATACACCGGGTCACGAAGCCTTTACTGCCATGCGCGCCCGGGGTGCCCAGGTGACCGACGTGGTCATTATTGTGGTGGCCGCCGACGACGATGTGATGCCCCAAACCCGGGAAGCCATTGCGCACGCACAGGCTGCTGGGGTTCCTTTTGTGATCGCCATCAACAAAATCGACCGGCCCACCGCCAATCCCGAGAAAATCCGCGAGCGGTTGTCGGGCATGAACATTTTGGTCGAAGAATGGGGCGGAAAGGTGCAGAGCCAGGAAATCTCTGCCAAGACGGGGTTGGGCGTCGAAGCCCTGCTCGACAAGGTTTTGCTCGAAGCCGAAATCCTCGATCTCAAAGCCAATCCCGATCGACTTGCGAGCGGAACCATTATCGAAGCCGCTTTGGACAAAGGCCGGGGCTATATCAGTACCATCATGGTGCAGAATGGAACCCTAAAGGTGGGCGACTACGTCCTTGCGGGTCCCTATTCGGGCAAGGTGCGCGCCATGCTCGACGAACGGGGACAGCGCATCGAAGAAGCCGGTCCCGCCATGCCCGCGAGCTTGCTCGGTTTGGACGGCGCTCCACAGGCAGGCGACAAGTTTGTGGTGATGGCCGACGAGCGCGAAGCCAAGCAGATTGCAACCCGCCGTCAGCAGTTGCAGCGCGAACAAACCGCCCGCACCAAGAAGAACATTACCCTCGAAGAAATCGGAAGGCGTTTGGCCATCGGGGATTTCCAAGAGCTGAACATCGTCCTCAAAGGCGACGTAGACGGTTCGATCGAAGCCCTGTCCGATTCGCTCCAGAAGCTGAGCACCGAGAAAATCCAGGTCAACATCATCCACAAAGCGGTGGGTCAAATCTCGGAGTCCGATGTGCTTTTGGCGGCGGCCTCGAACGCCATTGTAGTCGGTTTCCAGGTCCGTCCTTCGGGCAATGCGCGTAAACTGGCAGAGCGAGAAGAAGTCGACATCCGTCTGTACAGCATTATTTACGACGCCATCAACGAGGTGCGCAGCGCCATGGAGGGCATGTTGGCCCCCGAAACCAAGGAAGAGGTTACCTGCAATGTGGAGGTGCGCGACATCTTCAAGATCTCCAAGGTGGGCACCGTGGCGGGCTGCATGGTCCTCGATGGCACCATTACCCGCAACACCCGAGTACGCTTGATTCGAGACGGGGTGGTTCAGTTTACAGGCGAGCTCGGATCGCTCAAGCGATTCAAGGACGATGTCAAGGAAGTAGCACGCGGTTTCGAGTGCGGATTAAACCTGCACAACTACAACGACATCAAGGTCGGGGACATCATAGAAGGCTTCAAAGAAGTCCAGGTCAAGAGCACCCTCTAGGCCCGTTCGCTCGGGTTTATCGGCGGGGGTTGACCTGGGTTCGCACCAAAAAGGAACCCGGAAAAAACGCCCTTACTTCGCGAAGGGTTTTTTCGGCCTCGAACGAGTCGGTAAAGTCTCCGGCCTGTACTCGGTATTCGGGGGTTTCGTACACGGTATACACGGACAAATCGGGATAGCGCCGCGCGAATTGAATTTTTTGCTCCGTGGCATCCGCCCGGCTTCCGTTGAAGATTTGAATGCGGTAGCCCTTGACCGATTGCAACTTCGCCGTGCTTACAGCAGTAAATGCCTGCATCTTAGCACCAATGGAAGCGTCCTCCCACACCCGGATTCGGGCGGTATCGGTTTGGGCCTTGAGCGCGGAAAAACAGAGAGCGGCATACAGGGCAAGAAGGCTGCGAATCATCGCGCAAAATTACGTTGTTCCTTCGAGCAGAAAAGGTTCGTGGAAAACGCTATTTAGATTGGATATAAATTACCTTTCCATCGCGTCCCATCAGCCCCTGCAGGGCTTCCGTATCTAAATTTGCGCACCGTCCAGAGTGTTCCGAACCGACGGATTATGCCGATGAAGTTCAGATTACCCTTTAGCATTCAGCCAGTTCGCATTCTGATCTTCGCCCTGTTGGCGCCCCTTGCTGCGGCAGCCTACGAGGTGCAAGGCGACGATGCCAACGGCAAGGCGCTGTTCAATGCCAATTGCGCCTCTTGTCACAAACTCGACAAAAAACTCGTTGGACCAGCCTTGGGCGATGTCACCCAACGCAGAAGCGAGGAGTGGCTCATTGCCTGGATCAAAGACAACGCGGCGTTGCGCGCCACCGGCGATGCCGATGCCAATGCGGTGTTTAAGGAATACAACGGCTTGGTGATGGCCGCGTTTCCGCAGTTGTCGGATCAGGACATTAAAGACATCCTCAAGTACACCCGAACAGGAGGAGGTCCGGCTGCCGGGACCGCGACTGGCGGGGGAGGTGGCGTTGTAACAGCCCCGGTCGAGGAATCCAAAGACTACAGCCCCATGGTGCTCGGAGGGTTGACCTTGGTGCTCGCCTTGCTCATTGCGCTCCTCGTCAAAGTCAAGAACACCCTCAAGGTCATCAAGGGCGAGCCCGAGACCAATCTGCTCGAAGACGCTACGTTTTGGACCCGGACCATTGTCCGATCACAGCGCTTTATCGTGTTGGCTACAGTGGTAGTTTCCGTCTTTTTGCTCAAAGAGCTCTACTATGGTTTGATGTCGGTCGGGGTATCCCAGCAATATCAGCCCGAACAGCCCATTGCGTTTTCGCATAAAGTACACGCGGGGGTCAACAAAGTAGACTGCAATTATTGCCATTCGAGTGCGCGCGTCAGCAAGCATTCGGGCATTCCTTCCACCAATGTGTGTATGAATTGCCATATGTACATCGACGGCAGCGAAATCAAGACCGAAAGCGGAGAACTGAAATACGCCGGAGAGCGCTCGCCCGAAATCGCCAAGATCTATGCCGCCGTGGGCTGGAACCCCGACGAGGGCAAGTATACCCCCAATTACGAGCAAAAGCCTGTGCGCTGGGTGCGGATTCACAATCTGCCTGATTTGGCCTATTTCAACCATGCGCAGCACGTAACGGCTGGTCAAATCGAATGTCAGACCTGCCACGGTCCGATAGAAGAAATGGAGGAGGTCTATCAGTATTCTCCCCTCACGATGGGTTGGTGCATCGACTGCCACCGCCAGACTGAGGTTAAGACCGAAAGCAATGGCTATTATGCCGAGCTGCACGACAAGCTCAAGGCCAAGCACGGCGATGGACCCATTACCGTGGAAGCCATCGGAGGTCTCGAGTGTGGCAAGTGCCATTATTAATCTATTCCCTAGGCTGATTTCTCGCTATGGCTGAAACGAAGAAGTACTGGAAAGGACTTGAAGAACTGAGCGATAGCCCGGTAGTTCAGGTGCTGCGTGAAAACGAGTTCGCCTCGGAATTGCCGGTAGACCGCTTTCTGGCGGACGACAAAAGCATGAACTCCTCGGCGACGTCGCGGAGGGACTTTTTGAAATTCCTGGGTTTTTCTACGGCAGCGGCGGCCTTGGCGGCCTGCGAAGCTCCAGTGGTGGAATCGATTCCCTATGTCGTCAAGCCAGACAACCTGGTTCCTGGGGTTCCGAGCTACTATGCCTCGACCTATTTTGACGGGGTCGATTTTGCTTCGATTCTCGTCAAGTCGCGCGAAGGCCGACCCATCAAAATCGAACCCAATGCGCAGGCGCTGATCAACGGCTCGACCAATGCCCGGATTCAGGCCAGCGTGCTTTCGCTCTACGACACCCAAAGGCTGAAGAAGCCGTTGGTCGACGGGGCAGAGGCCGATTGGTCTGCTTTGGACCGCAAGGTGTCCGACTCCATTCGCTCGGCTACGGCTTCGGGCAAGTCGGTGGTGTTGTTGTCTTCGACAGTCAACAGCCCGACCTATTTGGCCATGCTCGAAGAGATTCGCAGTACTGTGGCCAATTTTCGCCACGTCTCCTATGACGCTCTGAGCGTTTCGGGCAAGCTCGATGCCTGCGAAAAAATGACCGGAATGCGCGCGTTGCCTGTGTATTCGCTGGCCGATGCCCAAATGATCGTGGGCGTCGATGCCGATTTCCTCAATGAAGCGAACGGTCAGAGTCTGACCGCCGACTACGGCAAGGGCCGCAAGCCTTCGGCGGAAATGCTCCGGCATGTGCAGTTTGAAAGCGTGATGAGTTTGACCGGAGCCAACGCCGACAAGCGGTTCCGGATTCTTCCGAGTCAGCGGGCGGCGGTGTTGTCTGCACTGTACAATGCCATTGCCAGGAGGGCGGGTCAACAAGGTGTCAAAGAGACCGCTCTCGAGGCCGAACTCGCCAAGTCTGTGGCCAAGACCGCCGAGGAGCTCTGGAACCACCGCGGTCGCTCGTTGGTGTTGGCCGGGGGGGGAGACTACACTTCAGAAATGCTCGCGCTCGGCATCAGTCGCTTGCTCGAGAATTTTGGAAGCACCTTGACGTTCAAGTACCGAAACCAACTCCGCACCGGAGACGAATCAGCACTGCAAGGACTGGTCAACGATCTCAAGGCAGGCAGCGTAGGAGTGCTTATCCTCGACCGCTGCAATCCGGTCTACGATCGACCCGAAATGGCCGAAGCCCTGTCTAAGGCGGGTCTGTTGGTCAGTCTGTCCGAACACCTCGACGAGAGTGCCTCCATGGCGGGAGCCGTTGCACCGGCCCACCACTTCCTCGAAGATTGGTGCGATCATCAACCGGTGCAGGGCTATTTCGCCATGCAACAGCCGGTCATTCGCCCGCTCTTCGACACCCGCTCTACGCTGGAGTCGGTCGATCGCTGGTTTGGTCTGGGTGGAAAGAGCGCCTTGGGCCGGGTCAAAGACCATTGGCTGAATGGGCGTTTTGCCGGCAATGTGGATCGCTGGAACGAATTTGTTCACGACGGAGTTTTTGTGGCTTTCGACGAAATAATGGCCCTCGCCGAACCGAGCGCTTCGACCGATCCGACCCTGATGGACGGATTGACCTTTTCTTCGGCAGGCGCTCAAGGTTTAGAATTGGCGGTGTATACCAAGGCCGGTATGGGAACGGGTCGCTTGGCCAACAACCCCTGGTTGCAGGAATTCCCCGATCCCATTACGCGGACCTCTTGGGATAACTACCTCACCATTAGCGCTTCCGACGCTAAAGAGATCGGGTTGGAGAACACCACCCAGAGCAATGGAGCCTTGAACGGCAGCCGGGTGCGCATCACCACAGCCCAAGGCAAGGTGTTGGACATGGTTCCGGTGTTGATCCAGCCCGGTCAGGCCAAAGGTTCGGTCGGTTTGGCGGTCGGTTATGGGCGGACCAAAGCCGGCAAGGTTGGAGATGGGGTAGGGGTCAACGCCTTTGCCTTGTTGACGGGTGCTGAAGCCCAACAACAGTTTTTGTCCGGAGTTAAGATTGAACCCGTAGAGGGCGAGCACGAGTTTGCTTGCGTACAGCTGCACCACACCATGATGGGGCGCGATATTGTGCGCGAAGTGAGCCTCGGCGACTTCTTGAACAAGCCTGCCAAAGACGGGGGTTTGGGTTGGAATGAACGCACCGAGTTCGAGACCTATGCCGGCCCCATGAACGCCGACAAGGTCAACCTCTGGAAGGACTTTGACCATACCACGGGACACTTTTGGAACCTGAGCATCGACCTCAACAGCTGCATTGGCTGTGGGGCGTGCGTCATCGCCTGCCACGCCGAGAACAACGTTCCCGTGGTCGGCAAGGATGAAATTCGCCGCAGCCGCGATATGCACTGGTTGCGCATCGACCGCTATTTCAGCAGCGAAATGACGGAGGAGGTGGCCGAAGAGCAATCGTTGGGCGCCATCGAGAAGTTCCGCCTCATGGAAGACCCTTCGGAAAATCCGCAGGTGGTGTTCCAACCCGTCATGTGTCAGCACTGCAACCACGCACCTTGCGAGACGGTCTGCCCCGTGGCCGCCACCAGCCACAGTGCCGAAGGCCTCAACCACATGGCCTACAACCGCTGTATCGGAACCCGTTATTGCGCGAACAACTGTCCTTATAAAGTGCGTCGCTTCAACTGGTTCTTGTACCATGACAACCAAGAGCAGTTCGACATCAACTACGCCATGAACGACGATTTGGGTCGCATGGTGTTGAACCCCGATGTGACCGTTCGCTCTCGCGGGGTCATGGAGAAGTGCAGCATGTGTGTGCAGCGCACCCAATACGCCAAACTCGAAGCCAAGAAGGCAGGGCGCATGCTCAAGGACGGCGATGCGGTAACCGCCTGTGCTCAGGCGTGCGATACCGGTGCCTTGGTCTTTGGCGATGCCAACGACGCAGAGAGCAAAATCGCCGCTGCCAAAAAGAACGATCGGATGTACTACCTGCTCGACGAAGTGGGCACCCAGCCTTCGGTGTTTTATCAGGTCAAAGTCCGCAACAACGCTTAAACCCGGCAAGGAACCCAACATGCACTACGAAGCACCCGTAAGGGAACCCTTGGTTCTTGGCAATAAGAGCTACCACGATGTCACCGTCGAGGTCGCCAAGCCCATCGAAACCGCTCCACCGCGTTCGTGGTGGATAGCGTTCAGCATTTCGCTCCTCCTCTTTTTGTGGGGCGTGGGCAACATTCTCTACACCATTGGCTACGGCATTGGTACCTGGGGTTTGAACAAAACCGTAGGGTGGGCCTGGGACATCACCAACTTTGTTTGGTGGGTTGGCATCGGCCACGCGGGTACGCTGATTTCGGCGGTGTTGTTGCTGTTTCGCCAGAAGTGGCGGATGGCCATCAACCGATCGGCCGAGGCCATGACCATTTTCTCGGTCATCCAGGCGGCCTTGTTTCCGGGCATCCACATGGGTCGGATCTGGCTCGCCTATTTTGTATTCCCGATTCCCAACCAGTTCGGTTCGCTGTGGGTCAACTTCAACAGCCCGCTGCTGTGGGACGTGTTCGCCATCTCTACCTACTTCAGCGTATCGCTGGTCTTCTGGTATACGGGGCTGATTCCCGACTTCGCTATGCTCCGCGATCGCGCGGTGCGTCCGGTTCAAAAGCACATCTACGGCATTTTGAGCTTTGGATGGGGCGGAAAGGCCAAGCACTGGCAGCGTTTTGAAGAAGTATCGCTGGTGTTGGCTGGATTGGCAACCCCCCTCGTATTGTCCGTACACACCATCGTATCCATGGACTTTGCGACCTCGGTCATCCCAGGTTGGCACACGACCATTTTTCCCCCCTATTTCGTAGCCGGGGCCATTTTCTCGGGCTTTGCGATGGTGCAGACGCTGCTGATCATCATGCGGAAGATGTTCAAGATGGAGCACTATATCACCATCCAGCACATCGAGATGATGAACATCATCATTATGGTGACGGGTTCGATCGTGGGTGTGGCCTACATCACCGAGCTTTTCATCGCTTGGTATTCGGGAGTCGAATACGAACAATACGCCTTCCTCAACCGGGCCACCGGACCGTATTGGTGGGCCTATTGGTCCATGATGACCTGCAACGTGTTCAGCCCGCAGTTTATGTGGTTCAAAAAGTTGCGGACCAACTTGATCTTCACCTTTATCATTTCGATTGTGGTGAACATCGGAATGTGGTTTGAGCGCTTTGTGATCATCGTTACCTCGCTGCACCGCGACTACCTGCCCTCGAGCTGGACCATGTTTGCCCCCACCTCCGTGGACATCGCCATCTATCTGGGCACCATCGGATTCTTCTTTGTGCTGTTCCTGCTCTATGCGCGCACCTTCCCGGTTATTGCACAAGCGGAACTCAAGACCATCCTGAAATCTTCGGGCGAAGAACAAAAGAAACACCACAGCGAGCACGATGGACACCACTAAGCACGTTCAAGTGGGTTCGGCACAGGCCGAAGCCCATGCGGCCCACGCGGCAGAAACCCCGGTGCTTTCTGCGCTTTTTCGCGACGACGACGATTTGATGGCTGCGGTTAAAGCGGCCCGCGCCAAAGGCTATACCATTGCCGAAGCCTATACGCCTTTTCCGGTCCACGGTTTAGACAAGGCCATGGGGCTCAAAGAAACCCGTATCGCGATTGCGGCTTTTATGTATGGAGCGCTGGGTTTGAGCACAGCCATTGCCATCACCTACTACATGATGATCGTGGATTGGCCTCAGAACATCGGCGGAAAACCCAGTTTTACGTGGGCGCTCAATATGCCCGCCTTTGTTCCGATTCTGTTCGAATTGACGGTGTTTTTTGCGGCCCACCTCATGGTGTGGACCTTTTTTGTGCGCAACGGTTTGTATCCCGGGGGAAAGGCTCAGAATCCCGATCCCCGCACCACCGACGATCACTTTTTGCTCGAAGTTGAAATCAAAGGCGATCGGGCTCCCCTCGAGGCCTTGATGAAGCAAAACGGCGCCATAGAACTGCATTGAAGTCTACCCCGATGAAGCATACTCTCCTCCGTTTTGGACTGCCCTTGCTCGCCACGGTTGCGATGGCGATGGGGTGCAAACGGGACAAGACCCAGACCGCGCTCGAATACATGCCCAATATGTATCGCGGTCCGGCGCTCGAGGCCTATTCTGCGGGCCCTGCGGAATATCTGAGCAACGCCCAGAGCGCGCTCTTGCCACCTCAAGGTTCGGTACCGCGCGGTTACGAGCCCTATGGCTACACCAATTCGCAGGCGGGCTATGATTCAGCGTTGGCCTATTTGCGTTCTCCACACACGGTGTTGGTCGATTCGCTCCGCAACCTCGCCGCCGACTCGCTGAGATTGGCCGAAGGCAAGGAATTGTATGCCATCTTCTGCACCCATTGCCACGGCGAAAAGGGCGACGGAAACGGCACCTTGGTGCAAAATGAAAAATTCCTCGGCGTCCCCTCGTACGGCGCAGATCGCTTGCCCAACATTACCGAGGGGAGCATCTACCATGTCATCACCCACGGCAAGAACCTGATGGGCTCTCACGCTTCTCAAATTACGGCCGAGGAGCGCTGGAAGATCGTCCACTATGTATTGAAGCTGCGTGCCGATTTGGCGCCCAAACCCGCTGCAGCGCCTTCTGACAGTACCCAAACCGAAGCCTGACCGATGTTTCAATTCAGCGACAAAGCCAAGCGTTTTAGTTGGATCCTGATTGGGATTGGACTGATTGCGTTGGTATTCAACTTTGTATCCTTCGGCGGCGCGCACGGCGAAGAAGCGACCCACGCCACCGAGGCGCATTCTGACCACGGGGCCACCCCCGATGCCCAAGCTGGGGATCAGGCCGGCCACGATGCGCATGCCGCCCAAGCGGGACATGGTTCACCGGAGGCCCATGGCGAGGCGGGACACGCAGTAGAAGGTCATGGAGACGAGGGCCACCACGCGTCTTTCGCGCACAACAAGCCTTGGTCACGGCTCCTGGTAGCGACCTTCTTTTTTGTGGCCATTGCGCTCGGTGCCCTGTTTTTCCTCGCCATTCAGTACGCCGCACAAGCCGGTTGGTCGGTGGTGGTGTTGCGCATTATGGAGGCCATGGCTTCGTTTTTGCCCATTCCGCTCGCAGTGATGTTGTTGCTCATCGTGTTGGGCGTGGTCAATGTCCACCACATTTGGCACTGGATGGCCCCGGGCATCAGCGATCCGAGTAATCCGCACTACGACGCCATTATCGCGGGCAAAACGCCTTATCTCAACGCCCCCTTCTTTATTGGACGCGCTGTGATTTACGCGATCGGATGGATTTTGGCCGCGCGCTGGCTGCGCAGCGCTTCGCTCAAGGCCGATGCAGGCACTGCCGAAGACGGAACGCGGATTTGGAAAAAGGCGCGTCAAGTGTCCGCCGGATTTCTGGTCTTCTTCGCAGTGACGAGCTCGACCATGGCTTGGGACTGGATTATGTCGATCGATACCCACTGGTTTAGCACGCTGTTTGGTTGGTACACTTTTGCCGGGATGTTTGTCAGCGCGGTTACGGTGATCACCATGATTGCGATATACCTCAAGATGAATGGCTATCTGCCCGAGCTCAACCAGAACCATCTGCACGATTTGGGCAAGTTCATGTTTGCCTTCAGCATTTTCTGGACCTATTTGTGGTTCTCTCAATACATGCTCATTTGGTACGCCAACATCCCCGAAGAAGTGACCTATTATATGGTCCGCTTCCGAGAATACAAAGCCCCTATGTTGACCTTCCTCGTTTTGAACTTCCTCGCTCCCTTGTTGGTTTTGATGAGTAGAGACTCGAAGCGCAATATGTATTTTGTCATGGTGGCCGGAACCATCATTCTCCTAGGGCACTTCCTCGACCACTTTGTGATGATTATGCCCGGCAGCGTAGGAACCGAATGGAGCTTTGGACTAATCGACCTCGGATTGGTCGCCTTGTATGCCGGGGTGTTTATTCAGGTGGTCTTCCGCCAATTGGCAAAGGCTCCGCTGGTCCCGGCGCACCACCCCATGTTGACAGAGAGCAAGTTGCACCACATCTGAAGCTGATTAAACGCCTCGATTCCCGATGAATACCTTTTTAGTTGTCCTCGTAGTCATTCTCGCGGCCGTTGCCATTGGTCAGGTGGTGCGGGTTCTCGAGCTTTCCTCTTCCGTGTCGGGTAAAGACCCCAATGCGGTGACCGACGCCGACAACAACCGCCAGGGATGGTACATGATGATTTTCCTCGTAGGCATGTTGGCCTTCTTTCTCTGGAATACCTACGATGCATGGGGAACGCTCTTGCCCAAATCGGCTTCGGTACACGGAGCCGAGATCGACAAGTTGATGGCCATTTCGATGGTCACCATTGTGCTGGTGTTTTTTGTTACCCAGCCCTTGCTGTTCTATTTCTCGTTTAAATACCGTGGAAATTCTCAGCGCAAGGCCACCTACGTCGAGCACGACAACAAGCTGGAATTGCTTTGGACTTCGGTGCCTGCCGTGGTTTTGGCCGGGCTGATCCTGTATGGATTGAGTACCTGGAACACGATTATGTTCAAGGCGCCCGCCGAGGACCCGATCGTCGTGGAAATTTATGCCAAGCAGTTTGGCTGGAACGCCCGTTATGCCGGAAACGACAATCAGTTGGGCGATGCCGGTGTGCGGAATATTGCCGGGGCCAACATCCTCGGAGTCGATCAAAACGACAGCAAGTCGATGGACGATGTCGTCACCACCGAGCTCCACTTGCCGGTTGGCAAACCGGTGCTGTTTAAGTTCCGCGCCCAAGATGTGATTCACTCGGCCTATATGCCGCACTTCCGCCTTCAAATGAACTGCGTTCCCGGCTCGGTCACCCAATTTGGTTTTACGCCGACCGTTACTACGGCCGAAATGCGTCAGGATCCGCATTTGCAGGCCAAAGTGGAAAACATCAATGCCATTCGAAATGGGCGGGGCGATGAACCCTACACCTTCGATTACGTTTTACTCTGCAATAAGATCTGTGGTTCGGCTCACTACAATATGCAAATGAAGATTGTGGTCGAGACCGAAGAAGAGTACAACAATTGGATGAGGGAGCAAAAGACCTTCGCACAAACCCTTTAACCGCCAGCGGTATGTCCGATATACACAACGAAAATCCGGAATTCGCCCATCCAGCTGAACAGGCGCATTCTGCCGAAGCTCCGCACCCAACCCACGAGAAGGGTCACGAACTGCATCATGCCCACGCTTCCGGTGACCATGGCGACCACACCTCCGGCGACCACGCCTCCGGCGACCACGACCATCATCACCCCAAACCAACCTTCTGGAACACCTATGTGTTCTCGATGGACCACAAAATGATCGCCAAGCAATTCCTGATTACCGGGATGACGATGGGCTTGATCGGGATGGTGATGTCGGTGCTGTTTCGCCTTCAATTGGCGTGGCCCGAACAAGGGTTCCCCATCCTCGAGCGCCTTTTGGGCAAATGGGCTCCAGACGGGGTGATGGATCCGAGCATTTACCTGGCTTTGGTGACCATCCACGGAACCATCATGGTGTTTTTCGTCTTGACCGCCGGTTTGAGCGGAACCTTCTCGAATTTGCTCATTCCGCTGCAAATCGGGGCGCGCGATATGGCGTCGGGCTTCCTCAATATGTTGTCTTATTGGTTCTTCTTTGTGAGCAGCGTGATTATGGTGATTTCGCTGTTCGTCACCAGCGGCCCGGCTTCGGCGGGGTGGACGGTGTATCCGCCGCTCAGCGCCCTGCCCCAGGCCATTCCCGGCTCTGGATTGGGGATGACGCTGTGGTTGGTCAGCATGACGTTGTTTATCGTGAGCTCGTTGCTCGGGGGGTTGAACTATATCGTTACAGTACTCAACCTGCGGACCAAGGGCATGTCCATGACCCGTTTACCGCTCACCATTTGGGCATTTATGGTGACCGCCATTCTCGGCGTTTTGAGTTTCCCGGTTTTGCTGTCGGCGGCTTTGTTGTTGGTTTTTGACCGCAGCATGGGAACGAGTTTTTACCTGAGCGACATCTTTATCGGCGGTCAGGTCCTCGAGCATTCAGGTGGAAGCCCGGTCTTGTTCCAGCATTTGTTCTGGTTCCTCGGCCACCCCGAAGTGTACATCATTCTGTTGCCTGCCTTGGGCATTACCTCGGAGGTAATTGCCACCAACGCCCGCAAACCCATTTTCGGCTACCGCGCCATGGTGGGCTCGATCCTCGCCATCGCGTTTTTGAGCTTTATCGTTTGGGGACACCATATGTTCGTGACAGGGATGAACCCCTTCCTCGGATCGGTCTTTACGTTTACGACGCTGTTGATTGCCATTCCTTCGGCGGTCAAGGCCTTTAACTACATCACCACCCTGTGGAAGGGCAATATCCGGTTTACCCCAGCCATGTTGTTTTCGATTGCCTTGGTGAGCACCTTTATTACGGGCGGTTTGACAGGGATCATCCTCGGAGACTCGGCCCTTGACATCAACGTCCACGACACCTATTTCGTGGTGGCTCACTTCCACATCGTGATGGGACTGAGCGCTATTTTCGGAATGTTTGCGGGCATCTACCACTGGTTCCCCAAGATGTATGGCCGCCGCTTGAACAAGAGCTTGGGTTATATGCACTTCTGGTTGACGTTCATCAGTGCCTACGGGGTGTTTTTCCCCATGCACTTCCTTGGAATGGCAGGTCTTCCGCGCCGTTATTACACCAACACGGCTTTCCCGATGTTCGACGATTTGGCCGACATCAATGTCTTGATCAGCAACTTCGCCATTTTGGGTGCCATAGCACAGGTGTTGTTCTTCTTTAATTTCTTCTACAGCATGTTCCGCGGACCCAGGTCGGTTCAAAATCCGTGGAAATCCAATACGCTCGAGTGGACGACGCCGGTGGAACACATCCACGGCAACTGGCCGGGCGAAATACCGGAAGTGCACCGTTGGGCCTACGACTACAGCAAGCCCGGAATGGACGAAGACTTTGTGCCCCAGACCGTTCCGCTCCAAGCGGGAGAACCGAAGGGGCATTAAAGCGGTACGCGACCTTCGATTTTGTTTCGGACTCGAACCAAGAGGAAGCCGTCTCGATAGGGATATCGAGGCGGTTTTTTTGTTTTATATGGTTTTCTCAGCGACTTAGAGTTCGACGATGCGAATGAGTCTGTTGGTTTCTAGAATCAGTCGATGCGTGTCTAAAAAGGGACTAAAAAAAGGAT
>WGMI01000003.1 GCA_016125155.1 bacterium | reverse complement strand
AACAGGGGCCAAGGTCTTTTTTACACCTGATCCGAAGGCTACAAAATCTGCTCAACGCCCTCCCAAAAAGACCTCGTCCCCTTTCTCATCAACTATCCTTCCTCCTTATTTCCAAAAATTGACATTCAGCAGGATCGACTACTTCAACCAGCTCAAACGACAGGTCGACATCGAGCGGAGCCAGGCAGAACAGGCTCGGCTTGACTACCAACTCGGGGTATTCAACGCCTTGCGCGAAGTCGAAGACCTCAAGGCCGAACTCCGCACCCTTGACGACCAACTGGCCATTGTCAACCGGCGGGTAGAAGCCGCACTCCACGCCCAATTTTTATCGCAACGCAGATACGATCAGGGTGTTACCAGCTATCTCGAATACCTCGAAAGCCAGCGCCAGGCGTTTGATGCCGAACTCGAACAGCAACAGGTCAAAGCCCAGCGGCTCAAGGCCTATGTCAACCTCTACAAAGCCTTGGGCGGGGGTTGGCTGGACGAAAGCGAAGGGCGATAAAGCCTTAGCTTCGGAAACACACCCTATTAAATCGGCAGGCGCACATCGGCCCGGTCGTGGACCCGAAGCGTGAGCAACCCCGCAATCCCCATGCACACCCCGCCCGCAATCAAGGCGTGGACCGTAGACCCGGCGAACCACCGCTCGACCATAAAACCGAGCAAACTGGCCGCTACGATTTGGGGAATCACAATAAAAAAGTTGAAAATGCCCATATAGTAGCCCATTTTGTTGGCGGGCAAACATCCGGCCAACATCGCGTAGGGAATCGACAAAATCGAGGCCCAGGCAATGCCTACACCGACCATGCTGAGCAGCAGCATATTCGGTTCTTTAATAAAGTAGATCGACACCAAGCCCAAGCCTCCACTCATCAAGGCGAGCATATGCGTAAACCGCCGACTGGTGCGCTTGGCCAACTCGGGCAATAGCAGGGCCACCGCAGCGGCCACCCCATTGTAGACCGCAAAACACACGCCCACCCAGTCAGCTCCTTCGTTGTAGGCCTTGGAGCTGGGATCGTTGCTGCCAAAAACGTGGAGGGTGACCGCGCTCGTGGTATAAATCCACATGGCAAAAAGTGCAAACCACGAAAAGAACTGAACAAAGGCCAGGTCGATCATGGTGCGGGGCATGTTCTGAAAATCGCGGACAATCTGCACGAAGCCATTGCGGTACAACCCCCGGCTCATCCAAATCGAAGACACGGCATAGGCCAGGCCAAACAACCCGAGAATGCCCGACAGCACGTAGAGTTCTTGTTTGTATCCCCTCAGGTGGAATACATACGCCAAAACAACGGCCAAGACTAGGAGGCCAAGACCCACCGAAGCGTAGAATCGGGGCGAATAGCGAATCACGAGGGGTTCCTCCCCCGGCTTGGGTTCGTCTCCTTCCGGGGGGTACTCTCTGGTGGTAAACACCGTCCAAGCCACTGCGGTCAAAAATGCGATGGCTCCCAGGTAAAAGGACCATTTGACCGAGGGGGGCACTTCACCCTCCGGGGCGGTATTCGCGACCCCGAGCACATTGCTCAGCACATAGGGCAGCATGGACGCCACCACGGCCCCAATCCCGATAAAGAAACTCTGCATGGCAAAGCCCCGGGTGGTCTGCTCTTCGGGCAGCATATCGCCTACAAAAGCCCGAAAAGGCTCCATGCTGATGTTGATCGAGGCGTCCATCATCCACAAAGTGCCCGCAGCCACCCAAAGCACCGCCGAATTGGGCATCACCACGAGGGCCAATGAGGCCAAAATGGCCCCGATCAGGAAAAACGGTCTGCGCCTTCCCCAATAAGGATGCCAGGTGCGATCGCTCATAAACCCGATGATGGGCTGCACAATGAGCCCCGTAACCGGCGCCGCCAACCACAGAATCGGAATCTCTTCCGGACGCGCCCCAAGGGTCTCGAAGATGCGGCTCACATTGGCGTTTTGAAGCGCGAACCCAAATTGGATTCCGAGAAAGCCAAAGCTCAAATTCCAGATTTGCCAAAAACCCAAACGCGGTTTTGGCTTGGCATGCGGTTGTTGCATCAGTGGTGGGTCGGTCGTTGGGTCCACAGCGGAATTCCGCCGTTGGGCGAAGCTAAGAAACGGAGGTCGAGTTCGGGAAATACCTTATTGAAGAATCATCCGGAGCGATTGGGGTCCGTTGGAGCCCTCTACCTGTACCACGTATACCCCTCGAGCCCAGTGACTCCAATCCCATTCCAGCACAGCAGATTCCGGAATGCCGCGCCAGAGCAGGCGTCCGCCCGCGTCGAGAATGCGCACTTCTTCGCCCATGGCCCCAGTCAAAACCACGGGTCCGGTGCTCGGATTTGGAAACAGTTCGGCTCTATGGAAGACCTCGTCGGCAATGAAGTCTACCCCTTCCGATTTGCAACTGCCCGCATTGTACCCCTTGGACAAGAAACAGGCCGGAGCCGAGGTCTTTGGGGTCCCCGCTTCGCTGTAGCGCACGTAGACCGTGAAATCGTAGTTGCCGCTGCACAATCCCAAACCCGTAAAATCGACAATGGCACTCGTCAGCGTGGTGAGCGGAAGTTGGTTAAACGCCTGGGTTCCGCGGAGACGGTAGGCCACCCGATAGCCAATCAAACTCGACCCTACAGGCAAACTAACCGGCTGCCAATTGAGCAAATAGCTTTGCGGGCTCATTTTGTACACCTGATACAGGGTCGTTGCCTGAGCGGTGCCGGGGGGATCGCTGACGACAAAAGTGCGCCGCCCGGTGCATCCTGCCGTATCCGTGACTTCCACCCAATGGCTGCCCGCCGTGTAGGTGTTGAATCGGGTGGTGACCCCGTTGCTCCACAAAATGCTCTTAGCACCCTGACCTCCACTGTAGCTCGCGCGCACTACGGCTTCGTCTCCTGCGCAGAAGGGGCTTTCGACTTCGATCACTTGCACGTTGATGGGATGGGTGCACCAGGTCGTAACCGAGCGCTCGGTTCCATAGACCACGCCCCCGCTGTAGACCGCAAAAGGACGGACGTAATAGGTCGTACTGGGCTGAAGCGCCAAAAGTTGCAGTGCAAACGGACCCGCGACCGGGTTGGCCAGCGCGGTCGAATTGACCGTAGTGGGCGCAGGAGCGGTGTTCCAACAGAAGCCCAACTGGGTAAGACCCGTGCCCGGCACCGAGAGCTGGCCATAGGCCATCACCATATTAGCGCTGACAGCCACGACCGAATCGTGGGCCACCACAGGCACAATGGGTGCATTGGAGCGTACCCCGAAATCGTCGAACGACCAGTTGTCAAAGCTCGACCCGCTGCCGGTCAGCATCTGAACCCGCACGCGGAACGTGGCATTCCCGGACACATTCACCTGAACGCTGTCCCATGTCGGACTGGCCGGACCCGAAGCGCCATCGTAGGTCTTTAATGCTGCAAATACGCCTGAGGCATTGACCCAGCCCAATTGAACTTGGTCTCCGGCATCGGCGTTTTCTCCACAGGCCGAAGCGGTGGGGTCGTAATAGCGATACCTGATCCATACATTGCCCTGTCCACTGCCGTTGAGTTGCGGGCTCTGCAGATAGAGTCCCGCCTGACCGTAGACGGTGATTTCGTTGTTTCCGGCCGCAGGGCAATCGGTTTTGAGGTAGGCAAAAGTGCTGTTGCTCGATTGCCAGCAGTCGAATTCGTTGGCTTCAAAGTCGCATTGGTAGGGCAAATTGGCTACTGGGCAGATTGCCAGACAGTTGAAGTTGCCAGAAGGGCGGCGTACCGAATAAGCCCGCTTGCCTTGGGTTCCATCGGCCATCACCGGACGAACGCTATACCACTGCTCGGAACTCGGTTGACCGTTGAGTACCAAGGTGGTGCCCGTTACCCGAACGAGGGAGTCCATATAGCGGGTGCCCAGCCGCAACACATCGTAGGCAACGGCTCCGGAAACGCTGGTCCAGCTCAAACTCACACTGTCTTGACAAGCCCATTGAAGCGATACTGTGGGCTGACCCAATACCACAAAAGGTTCGGTGGTATGGGTTTGCGCCCCACGGGTAATTCGCAAACGCGCTTTGGACGTGGCCGTGGCAGGCACGGTCCAACTTTGCATGCGGCTGCCCGATACAGGGATAAAAAGGGTGGTCCAACTCGATCCGTCGTTGGTCGAATACTGAATGCTGAAAGCGGTGCTGCTGCTCGAGGCACTCCAGCGAATTTGGGTAGTTTGACCCGGTTCCAGCACCGTGCCCGTCGCAGGATAGTCGAGATGGACTGCGTCGTATTCGTAACCGTACACGACATAGTAGGTCTGAGGTCCCACGGGAATGCTGCTCCCCAAAACGGTCAAAGTGCGAGTTCCCACTCCGGGATTGTCGACTGTGATTTGCTCGGCATTGTTGAGGCTGTCAACCGCCCGTACCGCCGGAGCGGCCAAACTGACCGCATTGGGCGTGGGGTTGAGCACCCACGGCAAGAGCGGAGCTCCGCCACCGTTGCTGAGCGAGGTATTGAGGTCGTTGACTAAAGCCTTAGCGCTCAGCGGATTTCCGGCAGGGTCTGTCCAATAGACCATCACTTTTAACCGCGCGACGCCCGCAGGCAAAGGAATGTTGTGGGTCTGGTTCCCTCCCTGACCGATGCTCCCGGTCAGATATTGTCCGTTTTCGATCAGTTCTATGGCCTTGCGAACGTCGATACGACCGTAGCCGTGGATAAAGTCGGGGCCGGCGTTGCCCAGATCTTGGGCGGTATTCATCAAAATCGCCTTGAGCAAACCCCCATCGGGTTCGCTCCCTTGGGTGACTTTAAACGCTTGGGCCAAAACAGCCAAACTGCCTGAAACCCCTGGGCAGGCCATCGAGGTTCCCGAGTAGGAAGCATAGGTCTGAGGGGTCACACTAGAGTATACGCTGGTCCCCAACGCACTGACATCCGGCTTGATCCGACCGTCGGCCGAGGGGCCCCGGCTCGAACTCGAACTCACCACATCGCTCGAGGTCAAATTGGCCACGGCGATCACGTTCTTTCCCGCTTTGTGCCCACCGGTGATATTGCCCCATCCCGCTCCGGCCCCATAACCACAATCCGAACTGCCCGAATTGCCCGCCGAAAACACGTGCATCAGCTTTGGATTCGATACGATGTCCTGATCGAGTTGCTGAGAAGTACTGGTATAGCCCCCGTTGCAGGTGGATCCATAGCTCGAGGAGGTAATGCGCACATTGTAGTTGACGTAGTCCGCATCGATGTTGTTGTAGTTGCCCGGAAAACTCGAATAGACCATTTCTGCCCCGGGTGCCATCCCCATCCCGTCGGGATCGACATTGCCCGCGCCAAAAATGGTTCCGGCCACGTGATCGCCGTGGTCGCCGCTGCTCGCGCTGCTGCGATCGTATACAATCCGCCCTTGATAATCGGGGTGGGGGCCTATGGCACCGTCGTCTCCCAAACCGACGCGCACCGTGCTGCCGTCGTAGCCGAGCCCGACCCCGGGCTGAACGGAAGACACCCTGTGCATGGCGCGGCCATTGAGGTTCTCGGCTTCCTGAACCGGGTCAAAGGCCTCGATAAAACGCACTCGGGGCAAAGCCGCCAAGGCGCGGAGCTGGGCCGAAGGAATCCATGCCGACATGCAATGCGGTTCGCTGCCGGGAAGCGGATCAGGGCGCCCTCCAACGGCTTGAATGGCCTCAAGGGCTCCTCGGGCACCGAGCGCCCGATCAACATGTACCCAAACCCGAAGGTGGCCCTCCACAGACCGCGCATCGGGATGCACATCGCCCGCACTGAGTTCGGGCTGAATTTTGAATTCTGGCGACAAGGCGACAAACGCCACCCACTCCGCAGAGCGCCTTTGGAGTTCCGAGACCAACTCGGGCGCAAACGACACCTGATAAGCCCTGTCGGGAAGGTAGGCATCGAAGCGCAAACCCAGAGTTTGCCATTGTTTTTGGGCTTCTTGATCGGGAATTTCCGTAAAGACCAAAATGCCCCTACATCGCCCATCGAGCGCATCGATCGTGGAAGCATTGAACTCAATATGAGCGGAGCGAGGAACTTCCAGCACCCCGGGTCGCAGATGCAGACGAGCGTTTTGGGCCAGCACAGACCCCGAAAGTCCACAACCGATGGCGGCAACCGACAAGAACTTCCTCAGCGACATGCAGAAACAACATTCCATGGCAGAACGGATTTATCTTAGGCAGAGAATAAGCAGGGTAATGTACTAATTTTCACAGGGCAGCACTATGATCATTGTCCCTTGGCCCCAGAAAAATGCCCGTACCGCCTCCTGTTTCCCGAGTGCTGTTGCCCCCGACCGCTTGATGTCCGCCGTACAATGAGTGTGGCTTGTCTCGCGAACCGCAATTCAATAGGGACCTCTGGTTAAATTGGTCATCTCAATAAACCCGAAAAGATTCCTTTCATGAAAAACGCGCTACTGCTCGTCTCTGCTGCCTTTATCTTTGGTTGTGCGCTGCATTTGCTGGCCAATTCCTCGGGTGCCCCCGCGGGTCGGACGGGCTCCGAAGCCAGCAACAATCTGACCTGCGCAGCCGCAGGTTGTCACAATGGGCCCGCGCCCACGGCCGATCACCAACTGACCATTTTGACCAACATTCCCATCAACGGATATGCGCCGGGATTTACCTACGCGATTGACGTGGATTTGGATGATCTACAAAACGCACGGCCTGTATGCGGATTCAGCGCGAGCGTGGAAGACGGATTTGGGAACCACGTGGGTACATTGGTTGTAAGCGACCCGGGCACCGTCAGTTCCAACGGTCAAAGCAAGTATGTTACCCACCGCTCGGCGTCCAACACCTTGCCCAATGGCGGACGTCGCTACTCCTTTCAATGGACAGCGCCCAGCGCCAATCCCCCGGCCCAAATCAAGATTTATGTAGCAGGCAATTTTGCCGACGGAACGGGTTCAACGGGCGGGGATGTAATCCGCGCGGTCAGTTCTTCGTTTGCCCTCGACCCCTCCATCGGCTTGACCGAAGAGGAGTCTTTCCGTTCGATTTACCCGAACCCCTCGCCCGGGGCCTTTACGGCCGTTGATTCCAAACTGGTTCCGGGTCCGGCACGGGTTCGGCTCTTCGATCTTTCGGGTCGGGTGGCGCTCGACCGCTTGGAGCGCGTCGCTTCGGCCACCGAAGGGGTCAAACTCGAAGCCTATACCCTTCCCCGGGGAATGTATGTTCTTCAGCTCGAACAATTTGGAAAAGAACTAATCCGCGAACGGGTCCTGCTGAACTAAAGCCTTCATAAAGCGACTAAACCGCGGTCCTATTGGTGTGGGATCGCGGTTTTTTTGGCGCGCGCTCCTTGGCTTTCTGGCCTCCATGTCCGACCGAAGTTCTGCTTCGGCTTACCTTTACGCCCCCCTCTAAAGAGGCCATTTTATGTTCGGCAATCTCCTCGCCAAAGTATTTGGCACCAAGACTCAGCGCGACCTCAAGACGCTGCAGCCCTATATCGATCAAGTTCGGGAACACTATCCGCGCATAGAAGCGCTCAGCGACGACGGTTTGCGCACTCAGACCGCTTTGTTTCGCCAGCGCTTGTCGGAGGCGGTTCGGGATATCCAAACCGAAATTGACGCCATCCAGGAACGGCTGACCCAAACCGAGGCCCTCGAAGAACGTGAGCAACTGTTTGCCGAGCGCGAAAAACGCGACAAAGAACTCGGAGAACAGCTCGAAAAAGAACTGGAAGCCATTCGTCCTGAGGCTTTTGCAGTGGTGGTGGAAACCGCCCGACGCTGGGCCAAGAACGGTCAACTGGAAGTCGAGGCAGGACCGATCGACCGGAGTTTGAGCCAGCGAGACTTCGTACACATTGAGGGCGATAAAGCCATTTGGCCCAATCGCTGGAAGGCTGCTGGAAACGAGATTGTCTGGGACATGGTGCACTACGATGTGCAGTTGATCGGGGGCACCGTGCTCCACCAGGGCAAAATTGCCGAGATGGCCACGGGAGAGGGTAAAACCCTGATGGCCACGCTCGCAGTCTACCTCAACGCCCTCACCGGACGCGGGGTACACTTGGTAACGGTCAACGACTACCTCGCGCGCCGAGACTCGGAGTGGATGGGCCCTTTATACCAGTTCCACGGGCTTACGGTGGACTGCATCGACCGACATCAGCCGAATTCGCCCGAGCGCCGCACCGCCTACCAGGCCGACATCACCTACGGCACCAACAACGAGTTTGGATTCGACTATCTGCGCGACAATATGGCCCGGTCTCCTGAGGACATGGTGCAGCGCAAGCACAATTTTGCCATCGTGGACGAGGTGGACTCGGTCTTGATCGATGATGCCCGTACACCCTTGATTATCAGCGGTCCGACGCCCAAAGGCGAAGACCAGGACTTCGATCAACTCAAGCCTTTTGTCGTCAAGCTGTTTCAGGCGCAAAGAGCCGTGGTGCAGCAGGAATTGATCGAGGCCAAGCGGTTGATCGATCAGGGTGACGACAAGGAAGGCGGAGTACGGTTGTTGCGCGCCCATCGCGGGTTGCCGAAAAACAAGGCGCTCATCAAGTTCTTGTCCGAAGAAGGTCGCAAAACCCTGCTTCAGAAAACCGAGAATTACTATCTCCAGGAGCAGGGCAAGGAGATGTGGAAAATCGATCAGGATTTGTTCTTCGTCATCGACGAAAAACAGAACCAAGTCGAACTCACCGAAAAGGGCATTGAATTGCTCTCGGGCGATACCGACCCCCAGTTCTTCATCTTGCCTGATTTGAGCATCGAGGTTGCCCGCATCGATCGCGAGATCGCGGACATCAAGGACCGGGCCGAGCGCAAAGAGGCCTTGCTCCGCGATTTCGAGCAAAAGAGCGAGCGCATCCACACCATGAATCAGCTGCTCAAGGCCTATACCTTATTCGAGCGCGATGTGGAGTATGTGGTGATGGAGAACAAGGTGAAAATTGTCGACGAGCAAACAGGCCGGATCATGGAGGGCCGTCGTTATTCCGACGGGCTTCACCAAGCGATCGAAGCCAAGGAAAGCGTTAAAATTGAGGCAGCTACCCAGACCTACGCGACCATTACGCTCCAGAATTACTTCCGTATGTACGCCAAGCTGGCGGGCATGACGGGTACGGCCGAAACCGAAGCCCAGGAATTCTGGAACATCTACAAACTCGAAGTGGTGGTCATTCCGACCAACCGCCCGATTGTCCGCGAGGACGAGGAGGATTTGGTGTACAAAACCAAGCGGGAGAAGTACAATGCGGTGATCGAAGAAATCGAAAAGTTGACGCTGGCCGGTCGCCCGGTCTTGGTGGGAACCACTTCGGTCGAGATTTCAGAACTCTTGAGCCGTTCGCTTAAGTTGCGGAAAATCAACCACAACGTATTGAACGCCAAGCTGCACCAAAAGGAAGCGGAAATTGTTCAAGAGGCGGGCAAGCCAAGCACCGTGACCATTGCCACCAATATGGCGGGTCGGGGCACGGACATCAAACTGACGCCAGAGTCGAAGGCCGCGGGCGGTTTGGCCATTATCGGTACCGAGCGCCACGACTCTCGCCGGGTCGACCGACAGTTGCGGGGTCGTTCAGGACGCCAAGGCGATCCGGGCAGTTCTCAGTTTTTTGTGTCGCTCGAAGACAATTTGATGCGGCTCTTTGGCTCAGAACGCATCGCGGGGTTGATGGACAAAATGGGGCTCAAGGAAGGGGAGGTGATCCAGCACAGCATGGTGACCAAGAGCATTGAGCGGGCCCAGCGCAAGGTGGAGGAAAACAACTTCGGGGTACGAAAGCGGCTGTTGGAATACGACGACGTAATGAACAGCCAGCGCGAGGTGATCTATGCCCGGCGCCGAAACGCCCTGTTCGGAGACAAATTGGCGACCGACTTGGCCAATATTCTCTACGATACCGCCTCCGCGCTGGCCGCCCAGTTCGTGACAACCAAGAACGAAGAGGAACTCAAATTCGAGCTGTTTCGCGTCTTTGGCCTCGAGCTGCCTTCCGATATCGATCTGAAAAAACCGAGCGAATCGGAGTTGGCGGAGCGGTTCTATGCCGAGGCCCGCAAACACTACGAAGATAAATCGGAGCGCATGGCGAGCTCGGCCTTTCCGGTCATTAAGGATGTCTACGAGAACCAAAAAGGCCAGTACCAAAACATCGTGGTGCCCTTTACCGATGGGGTCAAAATGCTCCAGGTGGTGACGAACATCGAAACCGCTTATTCGAGCAAGGGCAAGCAGTTGGTGCGCGATTTTGAGAAAAACATTACGCTTTTGTTGATCGACGAGGCGTGGAAAGAACACCTGCGCAAACTCGACGATTTGCGGCAGTACGTTCAGGGCGCGGTCTACGAGCAAAAGGACCCGCTGTTGATCTACAAATTCGAGTCGTTTGAGCTGTTTAAGGCGATGGTGACCAAGCTGAATGCGGAGATCTTGAGCTTCTTGTTCAAGTCTTCGATTCCGATTCAGCAAAACCCGGCCAGGCCAGCGGCTCCAGGCCCCATTCGGCGTCCTGAAGCCCTGCAAACCAGTGGACCGGGTGCCCCGGATTCGGCGGCCCAACGGGGTTCGCGCCCTGTGGCGCCCCGTCCTCAACCTGTGCGCACCGCACCCGTGGTCAATACAGGCAAGAAGTACGGTCGCAACGATATGGTGACGCTTCGGAACATTCAAACGGGGGAGCAACGCTCGGCCAAATACAAGGTCGCGGAGCCTTTGTTGAACAGCGGTGCCTGGGTGGTAGAAGACTAGTCAGACACCTTCGGGGTTCAGGTTGCGCACAATGCGGTGCATAACTCGGCGTTCTCTGCGAGACGTCTTGGCGTTTTTTTTGTCGTACTTCACGATAGATCTGATGGGGTTATGAACTTCCGTTTCCTGCCCGCCTCTGTGTTGCTGCTGCTTTTGACCGGGGGCCATTCGCGACCGGAAAGGGGCGCTATGGAGCCTTTCGTCCTGGCCATCGATCCCCGGGACATGGCGGCAAAGACCCGGGTTGGATTGTCGACGGGTTTGCGGAAAAGGACATCATCCTCGACCTCGCGCTGATGATGCGGGAGTTGAACACCCGGAGCAATCTCAAGGTGGTGTTGCTGCGCGAAGGCGATGTGTATATGGGCTTGAAGGAGCGGGGGGCGCGCATTGCCGAAATCGCCCCAGACAGGGTGTTGTCACTCCACCTCGACAGCCGTGGCCAAGCGGATCACCCCAACCAGTTCGGGTTTTTATCGCAGCCCAACGATGCGGCCGGAGCCGAAACCGCGGCGCGTTTGGCCGCATCGCTCGAGCGTTTTGGACCCGTAAACACCAAGACTTCCGACAAATTTTACGCACTTAAATACTACCCGGCTTCAGCCATTTTGGTCGAAATCGGCTCGGTGAGCCAATCCGAAGGCCGCGCTCGGCTCTCGGACCCGGGCTACCGAGAAAAACTCGCCTTGGCCCTACTCGAAGCACTCTGAAGGACGGCTGGCCAAGGGTTTTGTGATACCCACTGGGCAACGAGCCGTATGGGTGAAAATGCAGACTTGATTTCGAAAAGAGTCCACCTCGAAAAACGATGCGCTTCCCCAATGATGGGTCGATTTAAGGCGATTGAAAAGTGCGCAGCCATGACCAAGCCCTGTGTTGTACTCGGCGAAGGGTGCCATGTCGTTCAACCGATTCCCAGAAATTTCCATCATCCTCTCCAAACAACGCACTGTACACGAATTCCCCCGGTCCCCCGAAATTTCTGCTGTCCCAAAGAGCATACCCTCGGCGTCAAACGACTGTATTCCACAAGGAGCTGAGATAGAGACATAGTGCAGACGCACCCAACGCCAGCCCAAAACGGAGCAGTGTGCCGAGCAAGACATATTCTGTCCGCATGCGGTCTTGGGATGCGCGCAGATCGCCAAAGCGAAAAACGCTTTTGGCCGCCAGCAGAAACCCTATAGAGGCCAAAGACCCAGAGGTAACAAAGAAAAAGATCAACAGCCGTTCAAGAGCCCCAATCCAAAAACCCGTTCTCCGGAGCGATTCCTCGGGGGCTTTGTCGACGGTACCCAACGAATCGAGTAATTCCTGAATCAAGAATCCTGAAGGGCGGGTCAAGAAGTAGCCGAAGAAAACGTACAGCATCGCGATTTCGGGCGAGAAATCCAAAGGGATCAGTTGAAGAACCCGCAATTCGGCCGCAATCCCACGCCGATCAGGATGCCTAAATGAAGCAACTGATCAACCACAAACGAAGAAACCCCCTCGAGGTGCGAAGGAGGATTTGGCACCATCGATCAACACATGGGTAATCCATACCACCGGCAAGGCCCAGAGGGAATGCGATGAAGCCATGACCAATGCCGCAAGCAGGCCATGGATCAATCCATGAAAACACAGTGCCGGAGATCGAAATTGAAGGGTATTCCGCTATTCGACCCTCCAAACCGCCGGGTATCGGTTTCCTTGACGGTGCCCCAACAAAAGTCCCACACAAATCCCCGCGTCGCTCATGGAATGGCAAGATAGCACCGCAGCATAGGCGGATAAAGCGCGCAAAGGGCCTCAAGGCCATCGAATTGGGCAGATAACATACGTTGAGACACCGCGCTCTGGGTAATGCCCAGTTCTTCTGCCAAAGAGGTTTGCGTGTGGACGTACGGCCAGCGACCCAGCCAAAGTTGCGCATCGAGGGCGTCCCATTTCCGAACAAAGGCGTCGACCGCAGTTCCGAGTTGTGAAAACCAAAGACTGAGCGCATCAGCGCCCATATCAAAAGCCAATCTCCCTTTACCCAAGTTGTCCGGGGCCTGTCCCGAACCCTCAAACGCCGCTCCCCGCCCATGCGCCATGCGGGTATAGCCAACATCAATGGAACCCAGCCCCATTCCAATTCGAACATGCGTAGGATGCCCGAATGTCCGAGCCCACATCCAAGCCCTCAAGTACAAGGCAACCCGGAACGCATACTCCGGGATAATCAGCGCCTGGAAAGAATCGCCTCGAAACACTTCCCTACGAACCAGAACCTCGGGCGAAAAGGGAATCCGTTTTGCAAAAGCTCGCTCCCATTCGGATTCCAGAGAAAACAACGGCCCCAGTTTCCGGCTATCGACTACATCGCCCGTCAGCACCGCGACCCATTCAGAAACCTCCTTTATCCGAACAATACTCCTCTATGTCATACATAAGTGCATATATTATAGTCTGGCATTATTAGAATTGGGCTAATGCAGATCTCGGAAGGACACATTTTATTCCAATGATTATCGTGTGCAGTTTCCGGTTTGGAGCTCGTATTTTGGCGTGAGCAGTTCTCAGTTCAATGCACCATGCCCACCCCCACCATCGCCGAATACCTCGGCCAGCTTCCCGAAGAGCGGAAGCCCATCATAACCACCTTGAGTCAGTTGATCGAAGAGCGAATTCCAGAGGGGTTTGAGCAAACGATGAGCTATGGGATGATCGGTTGGGTGGTGCCGCATGCCAAGTATCCAGCGGGTTACCACTGCGACCCGAAGTTGCCCTTGCCCTTCGCGAACCTTGCGTCCCAGAAGAACCACATTGCGATTTACCATATGGGGCTGTATGCCGACCCGGCATTGTGCAAGTGGTTTGTCGAGGAGCACGCCCGACAGGTTCCGCAGAAGATCGACATGGGCAAAAGCTGCATCCGGTACAAGAAACCCGAACACGTCCCGCTCGAACTCATCGGGACTCTTTTCGAGAAAATGAGCCCAGACGATTGGATCGGGCACTACGAGCGCAACTACAAACGCTAAAGGGAAAAGAGCCTATGATGAATTTCTAGGTATTGCCTGAAGTTTATGCCATCCCCGTTTTTGGTGTCGAGTTAAATTCTAAAGATCACCGAATAGTCCGGCCGTATAGGTGTTCAAGGCCATTCTACTTCAGGTCCAAGCGACGCCGAGTCTCACCTAGCCACTAAAGCACTGTTCAACTGCGATACTTTGGGTTTCAAGAAAAGTGTACAAAAATGACACTGCTGTAGTTATTGTGACTGGCCCTCGGCCTAAGGCCGTCAACCAATAAGTTCCGTTTAAAAAAGCTCGTTTCTTTCCTTCTTTCTTTGGAGCAGCAAAAAAAAAGCCCCCCGCGCTTTTTTTTCACCAACGGACACGTAGCCCCGCACGATTGTGCGGGGCACCTGCCGAGTCGTAGAGAGGGAATGAACAGCGCAGGGCAACTTTAAAGCATCATCGGCGTAGCCGGAAAATTCGACCCGAAGACCCAGATAAACCGCGAAGGCCTGTCGTTCAATGTGTGAATTTGGCCTCTTGCAGTTCGAAAAAAATGCCAGGAGTAATTCAAAAGAACAACGCAAGTCTGAAGCATCCTGTAACCTTGGAAAAGGCTAAAGCGCCATCTCCGGCACAAAGTCCGGCACCACCAACTTCCCCTCGGTTTTAGCGACAATCTCCTTTACCGACACCCCCGGCGCCCGCTCGAGCAAGTGGAAGGCCCCATCCTTGATCTCGAGAACACCCAGCTCGGTCACCACCTTGCGCACGCACCCTACCCCCGTTAACGGCAGGCTGCACTGCTTGAGCAATTTGGATTCCCCCGCCTTGTTGGTGTGCATCATCGCTACGATAATATTCTCCGCCGAGGCCACCAAATCCATGGCGCCCCCCATCCCTTTCACCATTTTGCCCGGAATCTTCCAATTCGCAATGTCGCCCGACTCGCTCACCTCCATGGCCCCCAACACCGTCATCTGCACATGCTGGCCCCGAATCATCCCAAAACTCGTCGCCGAATCAAAAAACGAAGCGCCTGGCAATGCCGTAATGGTTTGCTTTCCCGCATTGATTAAATCTGCATCCTCTTCTCCCTCGAAGGGAAAAGGGCCCATTCCAAGAATGCCATTCTCACTTTGAAACTCCACCGAAATCCCCTCGGACACATAATTCGCCACCAACGTCGGGATCCCGATGCCCAGGTTCACATAGAACCCATCCTGAAGTTCCTGCGCAATGCGGCGCGCAATGCCATTTTTGTCGAGCATACCTTAGAATTGAGCCGTTTTGGAACGTACCGTGCGCTGTTCGATACGCTTCTCGAAATGCGCACCCAGGAAAATGCGCTGGACAAAAATGCCCGGCGTGTGGATCTCGTTCGGGTCGAGCGCACCCGCCGGCACCAACTCCTCCACCTCGGCCACCGTAATCTTGCCCGCCATGGCCATCATCGGATTGAAATTCCGCGCCGTGCCTTTGTAGATCAAATTCCCCGCCTCGTCGCCCTTCCACGCTTTGACAAAAGCGAAATCGGCCTCAAACGCGTGTTCGAGGATGTGCGGTTTGCCGCCAAAAACGCGGACTTCTTTGCCCTCGGCCACCTCGGTACCATAGCCTGCTGGGGTGTAAAACGCTGGAATGCCGGCCCCCGCGGCCCGACACCGTTCGGCCAGCGTACCCTGGGGTACCAACTCGACCTCGAGCTCGCCGCTCAGCATTTGGCGCTCGAACTCGTCGTTTTCGCCCACATAGCTCGAAATCATCTTCCGAATTTGGCGGGTTTCGAGCAGCAAACCGAGCCCAAAACCATCGACGCCGGCATTGTTAGAAATACACACCAAGTTCTTGATACCAAGGGCTCGGATGGCGGCGATTGCGTTTTCTGGGATACCGCACAGTCCAAAACCCCCAAACATGGCCGTCATCCCATCGCGCAAACCGCGGATGGCTTCTTCGGCGTCCGAAACCGTTTTCTGAATCATAAGGGCTGAAAACTAGGCGTTCTTAAAAATCAATCTCGTCGGTACCCGTGGTTTCGGGGTCGACGTAGGTCGAGCAGTCCAAATGGATGCTGATGGGCTTGTCCGGGCGGGCAAAGTCGCCTTGGCTCAACCCGATCTTTGGGTCCGCATAACAACCCCGCATAAAGAGCGCCCAAATCGGCAACGCCGTCGTGGCTCCTTGACCATAATACGTGTTCCGGAAGTGGGCCGAGCGGTCTTCGCAGCCCGTCCAAACTGCTGTAATCAGATTCGGCACCATCCCGATAAACCACCCATCGGAGTTGTTTTGCGTCGTCCCCGTCTTGCCTGCAATCGGGTTCTTAAACCCATAGGGATAGCCTGTCACCACATTGTTGGCATAACCACCTCCCGTATACCGCAAACGACCTCCCGTACCCGATTCGGTGACGCCTTTGAGCAGACTCGTAATCACATAGGCGTCTTCTGCGCTCATTACTTCACGGGTTTCGGGATCAAAACTCTCGAGCACCACCCCGTCGCGGTCTTCGATGCGCGTAATCGCGATCGGCTGCGTGTACACCCCTTGGTTCGCAAATGCGGTATAGGCCCCAGCCAATTCGTAGACCGACATATCGACCGACCCCAGCGCTATCGAAGGCTGTTTTGGGATTTCGCTTTCGACCCCCAAATCGCGGGCCAAGCGCACCACGGCCTCGGGGCCGATTTGCCTCATCAAATAAGCAGTGATGGTATTGAGCGACTGCGCCAATCCCTGTTTGAGCGTTACGGCCCCCCCATATTTGTTCTCCGAATTTTCGGGACACCAAGGCTCCAACAATCCGAACATCCCTTTTTCGATGCATACCCGAACGTTGGGCACCCGCATGCAAGGCGAATAGTGCTTTTGCCGGATGGCTGTGGCGTACACAAAGGGCTTAAACGTAGACCCCACCTGCCGTTTTCCCGTTTTGACGTGGTCGTATTTAAAGTGCTTGAAGTCGATGCCCCCCACCCAGGCCTTGATGAACCCAGTTTGGGGATCGACCGAAATCAACCCCGTTTGGTAGAATCGCTTGTAATACCGAATCGAATCGCGGGGACTCATCAGGGTGTCCCGGTCGCCTGCCCAATGGAAGACGCGCATCGGGATGGGCGTGTCAAAGGCCTTGCGAATGCTGTCTTTGCTCACTTTGAGCTTGCTCAAGGTCTTGTAGCGCGGGGTGCGCTTTTCGGCTTGGTCGAGCAAATCCTCGATTTGTTGCTTGGAGAGCCGGTTGAACGGGGCGCCAGCCCGCTTGCCCTCGGTTTTTTCGTATACCGATTGCAGATTCGAGACGTGGCTGCGAACAGCTTCTTCGGCCGCCCGCTGCATGCGCGCATCTACGGTGGAATAAATCCGCAGCCCATCGGTATACAGATTGTACTTGGAGCCGTCGGGCTTGGGGTTGGCGTCGATCCACTTCTTGAGTTCGGCCCGCAAATACTCCCGGAAATAGGGCGCAATGCCCTCGTCGTGCCCCTCTCGGCTAAATTGAATTTCAAGCGGCAAGGCCGAGAGCGAATCGCGCTCTTGTTTTGTCAAAAAGCCATTGCGCTCCATTTGGGCAAAGACCACATTCCGTCGGCTCTGGGCCTGCTCGGGAAAGCGCACCGGATTGAACAATGACGGGTTCTTGGCCATGCCCACCAACACCGCTGCCTGTTCCACCCGGAGTTGATCGGGGTTGGAGCCGAAGTAGATCCGAGCCGCGCTGTGAATGCCCACGGCCTGATACAAAAAGTCGAACTGATTGAGGTACATCGCAATGATCTCCTCTTTGGTGTACTGTCGCTCAAGACGGGCCGCAATGACCCATTCCTTGAACTTTTGGAGCACCCGCAAAAAGAAATTCGAAGGCGGGCGGTGAAACATCATTTTGGCGAGTTGCTGGGTCAGGGTGCTTCCCCCTCCGGCCCGACCCAGGCTCAGCACGGATCGCGCTAACGCCTTGGAATCGACCCCGCTGTGGCGAAAAAAGCGCTCGTCTTCTGTGGCCACCAAGGCGTTGACCAAGGTGGGCGACAACTGTTCGTACCGGATGTGGACGCGGTTTTCGGTGTAGAACTTCCCGAGCAATTCTCCGTCGCTCGAAAAAATCTGGGAAGCCGAATTCGAGCGCGGGTCTTCGATTTCTTCAAACGAGGGAAGGGGGCCGAACGCGCCTATGGCCGCCAAGAGCACCATCAACACCACACTGCCCACCGCGGCGAACAACCCTTTCCAAAAACCCCGAACATAGGGACTATGGTCGATGCGTGCTGTCTTCTTCAATGCGGATCAATCTTAGTCCAATGCGCTCAATGCCCGTCAACTGAGTGTCGCGCATCCCATGGGCAAAAGTAAAGTGATACGCCCCCGACTCCTCAAACCGGAGCAGGTTTTGGCGATAGGGAAAGACCATTTCGCGCACCATTCCGCTCCCTTTGCCATGCCACTCCCCGTATTCGTCGGCCAGACTGAGTTCGAGGGTATCTGAATAAAGGGTGTCTTGCTCCAAAACGATGTTCCGAAACAAAAACAGATTCGAGTAGGGATAGTCGACGGTATGGTGGACGGCCATTTCGAGCGCATAGCCCCGGTTGGCCTCTTCGGGCTCGACATCGAGAACCAATGTGCTGTCGAGCGACCATCCTTGGGGATCGACCGGTTGAAAACCGCTCCAGGCAATGTCGGCGTCCGTACAGCCCACCCACAGCAGGAAAGCGAGCCCCACTCCCAAACGCCTGCTAACGCGCCGCATCGGTCGGTCGGTTGCCGGGTTTGCGGGGGCCTTTTTTCTTGCGCCGTTTGTTCTTTTTCTGATGGTCGAAACGCGAAACATCTTCGACCTCGATGGCCGCCATCACCGGCTTTTCGACGGGTGCATCAGCCGTGGCAAAGGATTCGAGTGCCTCCGGGACGGTTCCCTTTTGGGCCTGCTCAAACATCTTGCGCGCATCGGCCGCGGAAATTTTGATCCAATTGACGGTGTCGTGCTTGTACGCGTACCACAAAAAGCCCCCGAAAATGTCCATCTTCATCAAAAACGCATCGCCTTTTTGGGTTTTGATGCGCTTGTTCGACTCGGGAAATACCTTGAGCGCATCGATGTAGCTGTCGAGTTCGTAGTTGAGACAGCACTTGAGTTTGCCGCACTGCCCGGCGAGCTTTTGCGGATTGAGCGCCAACTGCTGATACCGGGCCGCGCTGGTGCTCACCGAGCGGAAATCGCTCAGCCAAGAGCTGCAGCACAATTCCCGTCCGCAGCTTCCAATCCCCCCGAGCCGCGAGGCTTCTTGTCGGGCACCAATTTGCCGCATTTCGACCTTGAGGCCGAACTTCTGAGACAATTCGCGCAGCAACAGTCGAAAATCGATGCGCTCGTCGGCAGTGTAGTAAAACCAAGCCTTTTGACCGTCGCCCTGCATTTCGACATCGGTCATCTTCATATCGAGTCCGCTGGCGGCGACTAGGGCACGCGATTGCACCAACAAATCATGCTCTCGCGCCCGGGCCTTTTCCCAGATTTCCACATCGCGTTCGGTGGCCTTGCGGTAGATTTTGGGCAGTACCTCGTCTTGAGACACCCCCTTTTTGCGCATTTGCAAACGCACCAATTCGCCGCTCAAACTCACCGAGCCGATGTCGTGTCCGGGGCTGCTTTCTACGGCCACGCAATCGCCCAAATAGATTTTGAGGTTTTCGGGTATCCGGTAAAACTCCTTGCGCCCGTTTTTGAAGCGCACCTCGGCTGCATCGAACGGTTTTTGCCCTTCGGGCATCCGCATATTCGAAAGCCAGTCGAACACCGGATAAGGACTACACCCTCCGGCTCCACAAGCCCCATTGTTTTTGCACCCTTTGGGAAGGCCTCCCCCGCTGCCACAACTGCTGCACCCCATAATATTCGTGTCCGTAAACGGTCTCTAATCGGTCTTATAACGCTTTCCTTACCCGGCTCCCGCCTCTGTCCCCTCCCAAAACGAGGGGCCCGCACCACACATTGCCCAAGGGGCGAAGTTAATGAGCCCCGAGGGGGTTTTGACGCATCGGTGGGGCTGAGGAGGTTCGCTATCTTGGCCTCATGAAAGCCCCGTTCAACCTGAGCCGCTGGATCGAGGAAAACCGCGATCTGCTCAAACCCCCCGTTGGCAACAAGAATTTGTATCCCGAAGGGTCAGACTACATCGTCATGGTCGTCGGGGGTCCCAATGCCCGCCAAGATTATCACTACAACGAAACCGAAGAGCTGTTTTACCAGCTCGAAGGCGATATTGTCGTGAAGGTGCAGGTCGACGGGAAGGCGGTCGAGATGCCGATCAAGGCTGGAGAACTGTTCTTGCTGCCCGCCAAGACCCCGCACAGCCCGATCCGGCCCGCAGGCAGCGTGGGCCTCGTCATCGAGTGCGTGCGCCCCAACGCCCAAGACGGGTTGCTGTGGTTTTGCGCCCAATGCAACCACAAGCTCCACGAGGTTTACTTTCCGCTCAACAACATCGAACAGGACTTTTTGCCGCGTTTCAAAGCGTTCTACGGGTCGCTGAAGTTGCGGACCTGCTCGAACTGCGGCACCGTGATGGACGCCGATCCGCGCTATGTGTGATGGAGGGCGCGATGGGCTGACCATCGACATCCATACGCATATTTTGCCCGAGCACATCCCGAATTTCCGGGCGCGGTTTGGGTATGGGGGGTTCGTTCACCTCGACCACCACGCTCCGTGCCGGGCGCGGATGATGGTCGACGACCGCTTTTTTCGCGAAATCGAATCGAATTGTTGGGATCCGCAGGTGCGCATCGAGGAATTTGGCCGGCACTCGGTCGATGTACAGGTGTTGAGCACCGTACCCGTGATGTTCTCGTATTGGGCCGAACCCGCGCACGCACTCGAGCTCAGCCAGTTTCTCAACGACCACATCGCTGGGGTCTGCGCCGATTTTCCCGATCGCTTCTACGGTTTGGGCACCGTTCCGCTCCAGAGCCCAGAATTGGCCATCCGCGAACTCGAACGCTGCAAACAGATCGGGCTAAAAGGGGTGCAAATCGGAACCCATGTCAACGACTGGAACCTCGACGCCCCGCCCTTGTTTCCCTTTTTTGCCGCCTGCGTCGCGCTCGATATGGCGGTTTTTCTGCACCCCTGGGATATGATGGGCAAGGAAAAGATGGCCAAATATTGGCTGCCTTGGCTGGTGGGGATGCCCGCGGAAAGCTCGCTGGCCATCTGCTCGTTGATTTTTGGCGGAGTCTTGGAGCGCTTGCCCAAGCTGCGCGTGGCCGTGGCACATGGGGGCGGATCGTTCCCGTCTACGTTTGGCCGCATTCAGCACGGTTTTGAAGTGCGCCCCGACTTGTGCGCGGTCGACAATCCCTACCCACCATCTCAGTACCTCGGTCGGTTTTGGATCGACAGCCTGGTCCACGACCCCGCGGTGTTGCATCAGGTGGTCCGGATGTTCGGGGCCCATCGGGTGGCCTTGGGCACCGACTATCCCTTTCCGTTGGGCGAATTGGAACCCGGCAAGCTGATTCGCGAATCGGGTTTGGATGCGGAAACCCAGCGACTGCTGCTGGGTGGAGCCGCGCTCGAGTGGTTGGGATTGGTTTGATGCCGTATGGCCCGGGCTTGCGAACTTTGTGTACAGCCAAGCTCCCGCCCCTTTTGGTATGATCCCCAGCGAAACCCTGACCCGCCTGCTCAAAACCCTGCCCGAAAAGCCCGGGGTGTATCACCACCTCGATAAAGAGGGCAAGATTTTGTACATCGGCAAGGCCAAAAACCTCAAAAAAAGGGTGTCGTCCTATTTCTCCAAGTCCCACGAAACTGCGCGGATTGGGCTGATGGTGAAGAAGATCGCCGACATCAAGACCATCGTAACCGAGACCGAATACGAGGCCTTGTTGCTCGAGAATACCCTGATCAAACAGCACCAGCCCCGCTACAACGTCAGTCTGAAAGACGACAAGACCTACCCCTGGATTGTCATCAAAAAAGAGCCGTTTCCGCGCATTTTTTACACCCGGAAAAAGATCAACGACGGCTCGGAATATTTCGGGCCTTATGCCTCGGTGCGTTCGATGAAGGCCGTGCTCGAGCTGATTCGGCAAATCCACCCACTGCGAACCTGCACCCTGGCGCTCAAAGAGGAGTCGATTGCCGCCGGGCGGTTTCAGAAGTGCCTTGAATACCATCTCGGGAATTGCCTAGGGCCCTGCGAAGGGCTGCAGAGCCGGGCCGAATACGAGCATGAAATTGCCCTTGCCCGGGCCTTGATCGGGGGGCGGTTGGGGCAGGTCAAAAAGCGGCTGCACGAGCGTATGCTGGCCGAAGCGGAAGCCCTGCGGTTTGAAGAGGCCCAGCGGCTCAAACAGCGGATTGAGTGGCTCGAGCGCTATCAGGCCAAGAGCACCGTGGTCAGCAATACGCTCGACGAACTCGATGTGTTTTCGGCCCTGATCGATGCCCAGTTTGGGTATATCAACTACCTGAAGGTGATCGACGGAGCCGTGGTCCACAGCCATACCACCGAATACCGCCGCAAGCTCGACGAAAGCGCCGAAGAGTTGCTCGGGCTTTCGATTGCCGAAATCCGCGGACTGTTTCGGAGCCAGTCGAAGGAAGTGCTGGTGAGCCATGCGCTCGAACTTCCCTTGGAAGGCGTTTGGATTCACCAGCCTTTGCGAGGCGAAAAAAAGGCGTTGATCGAGCTCAGTTTGAAAAACGCGCGATCGTTCCGGGTCGAGAAACTCAAGAACATCCAGATCGTCGATCCCGAGCGGCATGTGCGCCGAATTATGGAGCAAATGAAGGTCGATTTGCGCTTGACCGAAGAGCCCCGGCACATCGAGTGCTTCGACAACTCGAATACCCAGGGCAGCGACCCCGTATCGGCCTGTGTAGTGTTCCGCGATGGCAAGCCGAGCAAGTCCGAATATCGCCACTTCAATGTGCGCGACATCGAAGGTCCAGACGACTTTGCCAGCATGGAGCAAGCCGTGTTTCGGCGCTACGATCGCTTAATCAAAGAGGGCGCCGCGCTCCCTCAGCTCGTGGTGGTCGACGGGGGCAAAGGGCAGCTTTCGGCGGCACTCAAGAGCTTCGACGCGCTCGGAATCCGCGGAAAAGTCGCTTTGTTGGGCATCGCGAAACGGCTCGAAGAACTCTATTTTCCCAACGACCCGATTCCGCTCTACCTCGACAAGCGCTCGGAAACCCTAAGGGTCATTCAGCAAATGCGCGACGAGGCGCACCGCTTTGGGTTGACCCACCACCGCAAGCGCCGCAGCAAGACCAGTTTGGGTACTACGCTCGAAGGCATCGAGGGTGTGGGGATCAAGACGATCGAGCGTTTGCTCGCGCACTTCAAGAGCGCCAAAAAGGCAGAGGCCGCTTCTTTGGCCGAATTGGAGGAAGTGCTGGGAAAGTCGAAAGCACAGCTTGTCCATGCGTACTTTCACGGAGATGTGGACGCGACTTAGCGCTTTTGTCGGGGGGATGGGGATGGTGCTCTGCGGCTTGTCCGAGCTCAGGGCTCAAACCAGCTCGATATCGGATACAAACCGCTCCATCCAACCGATCAAAGTGGGTCTGGTTTTGAGCGGAGGGGGGGCAAAAGCCATGGCGCACATCGGGTTGCTCAAGGTGATGGAAGAAGAAGGGCTGCGCCCAGACCGCATTGCGGGCACGAGCATGGGCTCTGTAGTGGGAGCCTTGTTTGCCATGGGGTATTCGGCCAGCCGAATCGAAGCCGAACTGCGCTCCATCGATTGGGAAAGCGTTTTGACCAACGAGCGGCCCTCGGCTTATTTGCCCTTGATCGACAAAGGGGCCGAAGAGCGCTATTTGATCAGTTTTCCGATCGAAGACGGTCAGCTCAAGCTCCCGAACGGGATCAACTATGGTCAGAGCATTTTGATCAATTTGGCGCGCCTCACACTGCCCGCCCACGACATTCGCGATTTTTCCCAGCTCCCGATTCCGTTCAGCTGCATGGCGACCGATCTCGAAACCGGGGCACCCGTGGTCCTCGATACGGGGCGTTTGGCCGATGCCCTGCGCGCCAGCACGTCTTTTCCGACGCTCTACAGCCCGTACCGCATTGGGAACCGCATCTTGGTCGATGGGGGGTTGGTGAGCAATTTCCCGAGTTCCTTGGTGTCCGATTCGGTCGATGTCATTATTGGGAGCGACGTTCAGGACGAAGCCTACAAAGCCGAAGACCTGAATTCCATCCTCAAAGTGCTCGAGCAGATTTCGAGTTTCGTCAATGCAGCGTCTTATCATAGGGACACGGCCATGGCCGAAGTCCTGGTTCGGCCCTACGTTCCCGGAGCGGGTATTACGACCTTTAATCTGTTTGATTCCATAGTGCGTTCGGGCTACCGCGCTGCGGAACAACATCGGTTGGCCATCCGGGCGTTGGCTCAGCGCCAAAACAGCGCCATTTGGACGAGTTTGCCTTTTCCGGAGAACGATCGTACTTGGTATGTAACCGAGGCCTCGCTCGAGCGCGAAGAGGGCATTCCCGACCACTATCTCAAACACAAGCTGGGGCTCAAGTTGCCCGACTCATTAACGCTCGAGGACATCGAAGTCGGGATGAACCGGCTGTATGGACGGGGGGTGTATCGAACAGTCGACTACCGTTTGCTCACGGTGCAAGGGGATTCTGTCGAGCTGAAGATCAGACCCAAGGAACGCAACCCCAACGCTATTTTGCGCTTTGGGTTGCACTACGACATCGACTTTCAAACCGCCCTTTTGGTCAATTTTACCCGACGCGATTTCCTGATGGACTACGACCGTCTCAAGTTCGACGTGGCCGTTGGCACCATGCCGCGGTTGTGGATTGACTACCGCCTCGACCGAGACTACATACCAAGCATCGGGTTTAAGCTCCGCGCCCATCGCCTCGAACCCCAGCTGTATGCACAGGGAAAGTCGTTTTTATCGTTCGATTACTGGGATGTATCCGCCAACGTGTTTTTCCTTACCCTCGTGGCCAATCGTCTCTCCTTGGAAGCTGGGGTGCAGTACGAAAATATCTGGATCGATGATCCGTTGGATGTCGTATTCCCAACCAACTATCAAAACAACTACCTGAACTACTACGGCGAATTGAAAATCGACTTCCTGGACCGCATCAGCTTTCCGAGGCGGGGATTTTTGTTTAAGTCCGATTTTAGGATGATCACCGAGTCTCAAGACTATTCCGAACTTTTTGAGCCGGGTTCTGTACTCGACCTATCATTTCTCCAAGCCTTGCACTTCGGCAAGCGGTGGTTTGCGCACGCCCGAGCCGAACTGGCCACGACCATCGGACCCGACCTGAACTACGAATACAGTTTGTTTTTGGGCGGGTTGGGGCAGAACTACATTCAATACAGCCGCCCTTTCGCGGGCTATCAGTTTATGGAATTGACCGGGCGGAACATGATTACGGCGGGGCTCGATGTGCACTACGAATTCTACAAAGACCATTTGCTGATTGCCAAAGGCAACATTGGCAAGCTCGAAAACAACCTCCAACGCTTGAGCGTATCGAATGCATTGCTCGATGGCTATGCGTTTTCCTACGCGTATCTGAGCCCGGTCGGCCCTTTGCAGTTCAGTGTGCACGGTTCGACCAACCATCCCTGGGTGTATACCTATGTCAATCTCGGTTTTTGGTTTTGAATCGTATCTTGGAGCATGGCTAAAGGGTTTTGGTTTTTTGACGACGTCAACCTGTTCGAGGTGATGTGTCCGCACAAAATCAAAGTTTTTCGAGAGGAGGGGCACTTTAAGGAATACAAAAAAGGCGAGGTCATCTATTTCAGCGAAGACCCGGCCAACACCCTGTATCTGATCGCAAACGGCAAGGTCAAGTTGCTCTCTTATACCGAGTCGGGCGAAGAGGCCGTGCGCCACATCCTCGGACGGGGCGAGCTATTCGGCGAGCGAGCGCTGCTCGGCGAGAGCACCCGAGACGAGATCGCCGAATCCATGGTCGAAGGGACGGTGATCTGCCCTGTGCGCATTGACGAGGTTCACGAGCTCATGAAGGACAATGCGGAGTTTTCCTTTAAAGTGTTCAGGTTTATTGGCCTCAAATTGAGCAAATTAGAGCGAAGGGTCGAAGCCTTGGTGTTCAAAGACGTCCGGCAAAGGCTCGTGGAATTCATCGGCGAACTGGCCGAAGAACGGGGCGAACAACAAGCGGGAGATTTAGTGGTAGATCTGAATCTGACGCACAAGGACATCGCCAGTTTGATCGGAACCAGCCGACAGACGGTGACGAGCATGCTCAACGAACTCCGGAAAGAAGGCCTGCTCGACTTTGACCGCAAGCGCATTCGCATCCCCGATCTTAAGGCCCTACACCAATCGGCCTTGGCTTATTGAGCGCCGGCCTCAAAAAACACCGCCAATTCATCGAGTGGTTTGCGCACCAAATCGGGTACGGTAGCCTGGGGGGCGGGGTAGCCAATGGGCAGCAGTACATAGGGTTTTTCGTTCGCGGGGCGCCCAAGCACCTCCGAGAGGAACTGCATGGGGCTGGGGGTATGGGTCAACGTGACCAAACCGGCCTTGTGGATGGCCGCAATCAGAAGGCCGCAGGCCATGCCGACCGATTCCTGGGTGTAGTAGTGCTTGGATCCATCGGGGGCGTGCGCTTGCCGGAACACCACGATCAACCAAGGAGCGTCTTCCAAAAAAGGCTTTTGCCAATCGGTTCCCAGGGGCGCTAAATCGCGCAGCCAAGACTCGCTCGCCCGGCCCGCGTAAAAGGCTCTTTCTTCGGTTTCTGCCGCCTCTCGAATCCGCGTTTTCAGGTGGGGATCAGAGACCGCTACAAAGGTCCAGGGCTGTTTATGCGCCCCCGAAGGGGCCGTGCCCGCAGCCAAAATCAATTCTTCAATCACCGCGCGTTCCACAGGTTCGCTCGAAAAAAACCGCAAACTGCGCCTCTTGTCGAGCCATTGCCGAAAGTCCCGTACGGCCTCGAGCGGCCCTTCTTCGGGACGGGGCGGGGCCTGAAAAGGGATGTGCGAAAACGACTCCACGCGTTCAGTGCAATTTGGTCGACAATTTGGCCATTTCTTTTTTAGGGCTGCGGCCTTCAAACAACACCCGATACACGGCCTGGGCCACGGGCATTTTGATTTCGTGTTCGCGGCGAATTTCCTCCACCAGCCGCGCGGCATAATATCCCTCGGCGATCATGTTCATTTCGAGCTGAGCACTGCGCACGGAATATCCCTTGCCGATCATGGTGCCAAACAACCGATTGCGGCTGAACTGAGAATAAGCCGTCACAAGCAAATCGCCCAAGTAGGCCGAGCCGAGAATGTTGCGCTTGATGGGGTGCACCGACTTGATGAACCGTTTGATTTCGCGTACGGCACTGCTGACCAACACGGCCTGAAAATTGTCTCCATAGCCCAGACCGTGGCAAATTCCCGCGGCCACGGCATAGATGTTTTTGAGCACGGCCGAATATTCGGTTCCGTAGATGTCGTCGCTCACCAGCGTCTTGATGTAGGGGCGTTTGAGCATTTCGGCCAAATGCCGCGCCAAAGCGGGGTTGGTCGAGGCAATGGTGAGATAACTCAGTCGTTCCAGCGCGACTTCTTCTGCGTGACAGGGACCCGTAATGACCGCAATCTGGTCTTCAGGAATCCGGTAGTGGGTCAGGAAAAACTCGCCCACAATCAGCCGTTCGTCGGGCACAATGCCTTTGATGGCGCTGGCGATGAATTTGCCTTCGAGCGCGTCGGGGTTCAAGCCCAATAGGGCGTCTTTGAGAAAGGCCGAGGGGATGGCAAACAACAGGAGTTCGGCCTCTTCGACCAGGTGGTTGAGGTCGGTCGAGAGATCGATGTTTTCGGTGGCCAGTTCCAATCCGGGCAAATAGCGCGGATTGTTGTGGTAGCGCTTGATGTACAGCACGCTTTCTTCAGAGCGCATCCACCAGCCCACGTAGTCGAGGTTTTCGGACAGCACTTTGACCAAGGCGGTGGCCCAGCTCCCGCCTCCAATGACGGCTACTTTCGGAAAAGCGCCCATCAGAAGCGCACGGTGGTCTTCTGTGCCTCCCCCGAACGCTCGTAGGTGAGCTCGGCATGGTCGCCTGCCTTAAAAGCACTGAGGGCGTTCATATAGCTCATCATATCGACGACTTTGTGGTCTCCAATTTGGAGAACGACGTCGCCTGTTTTGAGTCCGGCTTTGGACGCGGGCTTTCCTTCGGTGACTCCGTCGATGCGCATGCCTTCTCCTGAAAAGAGGTAGTCGGGCACTACGCCCAGGGTGACGCTAAAGCGCGGGGCTTTGTCGGAAGAGGCGTCTTTGGTGGGGGTAAATTCGAGCCGGGGGGTTTCTTCCAGCGCAGCAATCCAAAACGCAATGTGTTCCAAAACACGCTGGGTTCCTTCGAGGTTGATGAACTCGAAATCGTCGGTAGGCTTGTGATAATCGGCATGAGTCCCCGTAAAGAAATGGAGCACAGGGACTTGTTGGTTGTAAAAACTGGTATGGTCGGATGGACCCGTACCGCTGGCGGAAGTTTTGACGGGATATTCGAAACAGGCGTGTTTTTCGGCCAAATCGGCAAAGGCAGGGCTGGTTCCGACTCCGCTGATGGCGAGGCCTTTGTCTTCCGAAAGCCGCCCGATCATGTCCATATTGATCATGTAGCTGATGTTCTGAGTCGGCAGTCTGAGGTTTTTGACGAAGTAGTTCGATCCCAATAGCCCCATTTCTTCGGCCGAAAAGCAGACGAACAGATAGTTATGGTTGGGACTGGGCAGCGCTTTCAACCAGCGCGCCAATTCGATGACCCCGGCGGTTCCGCTGGCGTTGTCGTCCGCACCGTTGTGGATGGCGGGTTCGCCTTTGTGGAGCGAGCCCTCGTCTCCCCAACCCAAATGATCGTAGTGGGCACCGATCACCACGGTATATTCTGCCCCATTGTCGATCTGCCCAACGATGTTGACCGCGTCCAAAAACCGCTCTTCGACCTTGGCCGAAAGCTGAACCGTTTGTTTTTTCTTGAGCTTTTTGGCCACGGCTGGGTCTGCTACAAAGTGTACCGGGACGCTGCTCCGGCGGAGTTTTTTGAATTTTTTGGGGGGAATTTGATCGCCTTCTTTGTTGACGATCAATACCGCTGTTGCTCCCGCCTCGGCCAGTCGTTGCACGCGGAGGAGCAGGTCGTGTTCGGCGGCATACTCGGAGTGGGGGTGAATGCCGTCGGGGGCTCCGGCGTCCATTACGGCAATTTTACCTTGAAGGTTTTTGCCTTTCAAGTCGTTGCGCTTTTTGGCTTCGAGCACCATGCCGTATTTAACGTACACGGTTTGCCCTTCGGCCCGGCCGTTGTGCGTAAAGGGGGTGGGGTAGTATTGTTCCATTCGGGTCTGTTCGACTCCGCCCACGACGAGTTTGTTGCCTTGTCCCACGACCGCCCAGTCGGCCACTTGAAAGGGTTCGTACCAATGGTCGACCCCGGCGGGGACCAACCCGATTTCGGCAAATTCTCGGCTGATGTATTCGGCCGCCAGTTGCTCTCCTTTGGTTCCGGGCGATCGCCCTGCAAGGTCGTCGCTCGAGAGGTATCGGATGTGCTCGGCGAGGCCGTTGAGGGCTTTGGGGCCGAGTTGGGGGCAGTCTTGGGCTTGGAGTGCGGTTGAAACAGCGAGGGCACTGAGGCCCAAACCGATCCACCATGGTCTTTCCGCGCGCTTCAATTTCATGCTGTTGGGTTCTGGAATCCTCAAAAATACGACCGCATGCGGTGGCGAAAGGGGTAAGGGGGCATGACGTATCTTAAAAGCGCAAAGGGACTTCTCCTTCGTCATGGCTGAAATAGGCACCTAGAGGCTGGCCGGTCCGCTTCGACCAGTACGGCTGCGATACAGTCGATTGCTCGATCGGTCTCGAGGAAGACCCCGGTTGGAGCAGCGCGGGAAACAGCCCCATACGGCTCTATCCCAACCCCATTCACGACGGTGTGGTGCATCTGGACCTGCGCCAGGCCCAGGTCAACAGCCCCCTCGAATGGACCCTGATCGACCTCAAAGGCGCACGGCTATAATCCGGAATCCTATCCCGACCCCAACCCCTCGAAACCCTCTAACTCCTCCCCTGTGCCCCGGGATTCTACCTCCTCCACCTCACTGACGGCCGCAGGAGCTTTCGTTTGAAGTGCTTGGTGGAGTAAGGAACTGTGTGACCCTTCAACAGAAAATCCCAATCGCCGCGTTGGCAGAACTTGGCATCCATTGGGAATGGGTCTTGGGCCAGTCCATTGCACCCACCCCATTCCTCTGCAAAGCATACCACGGTCTCTGATCGAACTCTACGGTCTGCTCCCCATCCTCCTAACTTTGCGCGATGGCCAACCTCCGCCAGCTCGTTCGACAAACGGCCCTTTATGGACTGAGCAGCATTCTCGGAAGGGTGCTCAACTTTCTGCTCGTCCCCCTGCACACCATGGCGCTGGCCAAAGGGGAATACGGCGTCAACACCGACCTCTATACCCTTATCGCCTTCGCCATCGTCGTATTGACCTACGGCATGGAAACCGCGTTTTTCCACTTTTCTGAGCACCACAAAGACCAAGGCGCAGAGGTGCTCTCGACCGCGCTCATCGGTCTGGTGGGCAGCACCCTGTTGTTCGCCCTCCTCTTCGAAGTCTTTTTTGCCCCGCTCAGCAGCTCCTTGCGTTACACTGCGCAGCCGCACTATCTGCGCATGACCGCGTGGATCCTCATCCTCGACGTCCTCAGCGCCATCCCCTTTGCCAAACTGAGGCGAGAATCTCGGGCCGTCCGCTTTGTCTCGATCAAAATGGCGCTGATCGGCGCCAACATTCTCTTGAACCTCGACCTCTTTCTCTGGGGCTACAGCGCGCGTTGGTTCCCCCTCCTCCAAACCCTTGACGGCCCCACCAAGATCTTGCTCGCCAATTTGGTCGCCTCTGCGCTGATGCTGCTGCTGCTCCTGCCCGAATATCGATTCCCGAAAGGCGCCCGGTTTCGCTGGACGCTTTGGACCGCGATGGCCGGCTATGGCTTCCCGCTCATGCTCGCCGGTTTGGCTGGCATTGCCAACGAACTGGTCGACCGGCAGTTTCTCAAGTATTTGCTCCCGGCAGACACGGCCTTTGAACAACTCGGGGTCTACGGAGCCGTCTACAAACTCTCGATTTTCTTGGTCCTTTTTGTCCAGGCCTTTCGCTATGCCGCCGAGCCCTTTTTCTTCAGGCTTGCCCGAGACACCGGCAACCGCAGCATCTTGGCCCGGAGCATGAACCTCTACGCCCTCCTCCTCGGAGGCGTTTTTGTCGGTCTTTGCGCCGGGATGCCGATCCTCAAACACTTTATCGATGCCAAGTTCTGGGAAGGGCTCGACATAGTCTGGATCCTCTTTCTCGCCAATTGGCTGCTCGGACTCCACGCCCTCGCCTCGATGTGGTACAAACTCTCCGGGCAGACCCACTTCGGGCTCTACATCACCTTGGCTGGACTGGTAGTCACGCTGGGGGTCAATCTCGCGCTCATTCCACACTACGGAATTCGCGCCGCGGCCTGGGCCACGCTCCTGTCCTACGCCACCATGTTGGTCTTGAACCTGTACCTCGGACAACGGCACTATCCGGTTTCCTACAACTGGCCCAAACTCGGCCTCATCCTTGGGCTCTGCACCCTTTTGGGCTACCTTGGCTGGGTCGTTCAGCAGCGGTTTGGCGTGCTTGCCTTGGGCGTTTTGATTCCCTATGCAGTGCTGGCTTACCGCTCGGAACGCACCGCCTTGCGATCGATCCTGAGCCGATGGAAAACGTAATTGTGCGCATCGTCAATCAGGGAGGGCAGCCCCTTCCCGCCTATGCCACCCCCCAAAGCGCGGGCATGGACCTCTATGCCAACCTCTCTGCTCCCATCGTGCTCGGTCCCTTGGAACGCACCCTGATTCCCACGGGGCTGCATGTCGAATTGCCCATCGGCTTCGAGGCTCAGGTGCGCCCCCGCAGCGGTTTGGCGCTCAAAAAAGGACTGGGGTTGGTGAACAGCCCAGGGACCATCGACGCCGACTACCGAGGCGAGATCGGCGTATTGGTCGTCAACCTGTCGAACACCCCCCTCGAGATTGCCCCCGGAGAGCGCATTGCCCAGTTGGTCGTGGCCCGCTACGCCACGGTTCAGTGGCAGGTCTCGGATCATCTGAGCCCCAGCGATCGCGGTCAGGGCGGATTCGGCAGCACCGGAACCCACGGTCGTCCGGTTTCCACAGAACCCAACAACCCACCTATTCCATGAGAATCATTGTCCCTATGGCGGGCAAAGGCAAGCGGATGCGCCCGCATACGCTCAGCACCCCCAAGCCCCTCATCCCCATTGCGGGTAAGCCCATTGTGCAGCGCTTGGTCGAAGACATCGTGGCCATTTGTCACCAGAAAGTCGAAGAAGTGGCGTTCATAATCGGCGATTTTGGAGCCGATGTAGAGCGCGATCTGATCGCCATTGCCGAGTCTCAGGGCGCGCGCGGCAGCATCTACTACCAACACGATCCGCTCGGAACCGCCCACGCCATTTTGTGCGCCGGTCCCAGTCTGGAAGGCCCCTTGGTCGTGGCCTTTGCCGATACGCTCTTCGTGGCCGACTTCGTCCTCGATCCCGAGAGCGACGGTGTTATTTGGACCAAGGTGGTCGATGACCCCCGGGCTTTTGGGGTCGTGAAAAAAGCCCCCGACGGCCGCATCACCGATTTTGTCGAAAAACCTCAGGAATTCGTTTCCGACGAGGCCATCATCGGGATTTATTACTTCCGCGACGGAGACAAGCTCAAGTCGGAACTCCAGTACTTGCTCGACAACGACATCAAAGACAAGGGCGAATACCAGCTCACCAATGCGCTGGAAAATATGAAAGACCAAGGGCTTCGCTTTACGAGTGGCACGGTCGAAGACTGGATGGACTGCGGCAACAAAGACATCACAGTCGATACCAACGCTAAGGTGTTGCAGTATGTCTACGCCAAGGGACTTCCGCTCAGGGCCCCCGACGCCGTGGTCGAGAATTCGGAAATCGTCGAGCCCTGTTTTTTGGGCAAGGGCGCGGTGGTGCGCAATTCCAAGATCGGTCCGGGCGTTTCCATAGGCGACCACAGCACCGTCGAAGACTGCCGCCTGGAACGCGTTTTGATGCGCGACCACTCGACGCTCAAAGGGCTCACCCTGCACAATTCCATGGTGGGCAGCCATGTGCGCTTCGATGGTGGTTTTACACACATCAGTCTTGGGGACTATAGCACACTCGAATCGTAAATCGGGATTGATACACCGACTGGCCAAGGCCACAACGCTTTTTGGGGTAAGCGCCCTGGGGTATGGCGTGGCTTTAGCGCAACCCCAAGCAGACCCCCAAACCCATCCCGATGCCGCGTTTGAAGCGGCTTTTTGGGAGGCGCAGAAATACAAACTCACCGAACGCCCCGACGAGGCCATTGCGGCTTTTGAACGCTGCGATGCGCTCAAACCAGAGGGCTCCTTGTCCAAGGTGGAACTCGCCAAGTTGTATTTCGAAAAAGGCCGAAACGACAAAGCGCTGGAATACAGCAGCAAAGCCGAAGCCCTGCCCGACATCGACGCCCAAGAACTCGAAGTGCTGGCCGAAATCCATGCCGAGTTGGGGTTGACCCGATCGGCCGCAGGCCTGCTCGAACGCGCCAGCGCGCTGCGCCCGGACGATTTGGAATTGATGTATGCGCTGGCCACGGTACAGATTGACGCCCGGCTCAACGAAGCGGCCCTGTCTACCTTACAGCGCATTGAGGCCAAAGAAGGTCTCACCGCCGAAGTCGGATTGGAGAAAAAGCGTCTCTATTTGATATCCGGCGATGTTGAAGCCGCCGCCCAAGCGCTGAATGACCTCGACAAAGCCTTTCCGCAGGGTCGGATCTACGCCCTCCAGCAGGCCGACCTATATGCGGCCAATGGGCAATCCACCAAGGCCATCAAGATTTGGAAGGGACTGTTGAAAGAGGATACCGCCAACCCCCATGCGAGTTTGGGCATGTCGGCCTATTATCAGCAGCAGGGCCAATACGAAGAGTCGTATCAATTGCTCAAGACCGCCCTCCAAAGCCCAGAATTGGACATCGACGCCAAAATTGCCGTTTTGTTGAGTTTTTATCAGGCTTCAGAGCAGTCTCCCGCGCTCAAAACACAATCGTACGAACTGCTCGAAATCGCCGAACAGGTCCACCCCACCGAAGCCAAAGTGCAGGCCATGAAAGGCGATTTTTTGCTGCGCGACAACCGAAAAGGTGAGGCCCAAACTGCCTATCGCAATGCCGTTTCGCTTCCCGGGGGTTCGCTCTGGCCCATTTGGCAACAGTTGCTCTCCATCGACCTCGAATTGCGGCAATGGGATCGGTTGTATTCCGAAGCTGTGGCGGCCGTTCAGACCCATCCCAACCAACCCATGGTCTGGTTGTTTATGGGCTATGGAGCCGAGCGCACCGAGCGCACCTCCGAGGCCCGCAAGGCCTTTGAAACGGGTCGCGATTTGGCCTTTGGGCAAACGAGTCTCCTCGCTCAGTTCGAAGCCTCGCTCGGCATGGTGTGCGATGCGCTCAAAGACTTCGCCACCTCGGACAAGCACTTTGGCAAAGCCCTCCAACTCGAACCAGACAATCCTTTGTTTCTCAACAACTACGCCTGGGTATTGGCCGAGCGATCTACCCGACTCAACGATGCGCTCAGGTTTACCCAGCGCTCGAATCAGCTCGATCCGAACAACCCGAATTCGCTCGATACCTATGCGTGGGTATTGCACAAAATGGGGCGAAACGACGAGGCATTGGTACAGATCGACAGAGCGGTGGGCTTGGCCGCTGATCCGGTGTATTGGGAGCATAAAGGGGTCATTTTAGAGGCGCTCGGTCGCCGTTCAGAAGCGTTGAGCAGCTATCAAAAAGCCCTGGAACTGACGCGTTCTCGGGGTCAAGAGCCCACTACTGTCGTTGTCGAACGGCTCAAAGCGCTCCAACCATGAGGACTTTGAACATTCGTCATGCAGTGTCCCTCTCGGGATGGGTTGGGTTGATGACCCTGACTACCGGCTGCGGATTGTTTCGGAAAGCCGAAGCGCCCGCAGTTGAGGCACCCAAGCCCTCCATTTCGCCGAGCGCGGCCATGGTTTCCGATCAAATCGAACGAGCCCGGTTCAGCCCGGAACGCTTTGGCTACAAGGCGGGGGCCACCTTGGTGCAAAACGGAAGAGAAACTTCGTTTAAGGTCGAGATGCGCTTTGAGCGCGACAAGCAAATCTGGATCAATGTGTCCGACCCCTTGATGGGCATCTCGGTGGCGCGCTTGCTCCTTACACCAGACACGGCTTTGATGTACAACCGCCTCGATCAAACCTATACGGCGACTACGCCCGAAGCCTTAACCCGCCGTTGGGGGCTGACTTTTTCGTTTGCCGATGTACAGGATTTGCTCTTGGCCAATGTGCCCCAAACCCAACCTGAAGCCCATTGGATCGAAGACCCCCGGCATGCATGGACGCTCGATTCTGCGCGGGGTCGGTATGCGCTGACATCGGGCCCGGTGGTGCACCGCTCGGAAGTGAGCCCCCTCGATTATCGGCCAACCCTGGTGTCTCTCCGGCTCTCCAACCCTCCGGTGGAACTCGATTGCCGCTATGGATTTGACCCCAATCTGCGACCCGCTTCTTTTCCGAAAACGCTCGAATACGCCCTGGGACTTCCTTACAGGACATCGTTGAAAATCAACGTGCAAGAAACCCTCTCGACGGTTCCGAACTTCCCCTTCTCCATTCCCCAGAACTTCCGAAGAGCGCCATGAATCGTCTGTCGTCCCTCTTGCTATCGGGCGTTTTGGCGCTGGGGCTTACAGGCGAGGTGTCGGCCCAGAACAAAAAAAAGCTCCTCGAACAAAAGAGCAAGATTCAGAGCGAGATCGAGTTGGCCAACCGGATTCTCAAAGAAACCCGGGCCAATGTGCAGACCAATTCCGGGCAGGTAGAAGCGCTGGCGCAAAAGATCGATTTGCGCGAACGGCTGGTGGCCACCATGGAGCGGGAAATTGACCTATTGGAAGGCGAAATCGAAGAAAGCCAGAAGGCTATTTCGGAGCGCGAAAAAATCCTCGAACTGCGCAAAGCCGAATACGCGGATATGATTCAGCACGCCGAGCGCAGCCGTTCCCCCGATACCCGTCTGCTCTTTCTGCTCTCTGCCGAAAGCTTCGCCCAGGCCTACCGCCGCATGGAATACATGAAGGAACTGAGCCGGGCGCGCAAGCGGCAAATCGAACTGATCGAAACCGAGCGCAAGGCGCTTGAAACCAACAAACGGCAATTGGAAGAGCAGGTCGCCCTCAAACAGCGACTTCGCAACCAAAGGGGCAAAGAACTGGCAGCGCTCGAGTTGGACCGGGCCCAGTCTGAAAAGGCCCTGCAACAACTCACGCAGAAAGAAAAAGAACTGCAGCGGCAGATCTCGGAAAAGAAAGCCCAGCAACAAAAACTCGAAAAGGAAATTCAGAAAGCGATTGCGGCCGAAATCCGCAAGGCCAAAGCGGCTGCAGAGCGCAAGGAAATTGAAGACCACGCCTTGGCATCAGGGCTCAAAAAGGGCAAGGATTTCTCGGCCAAAACCTCGAATGCCCAACTCGAAAAGCTCATTGCTGCTCGGTTGAAAAAGGCCGAAACCGGAACCGTGGCCCCGACCCCCGCCAAACCCGCCGAAAAACCAGCTTCGAATGTGATGGCGTTGACTCCTGAAGGAAAGATTGTCGCAGCGGGCTTTTCCAAAAACAAAGGGGCGTTGCCCTGGCCGGTCGAAAGGGGATTGGTCGTTTCAAACTTCGGCAGTCACCCCCACCCCATCGCGAAAAACGTGGTGGTCAACAACAATGGAATCGACATCGCCACCGAATCGGGCATCGATGCCAAGTCGGTCTATGAGGGAGAGGCTATTGTGATCCAGGTGCCCTACGGCAACAAGGCGGTGTTGATCAAACACGGCAATTTCTTTACGGTCTACGACAATCTGGCGGAGGTGTACGTGAAAAACGGAGACAAAGTCAAAGCGCGTCAAGCGATCGGCAAGGTGTTTACAGACCCTGCGGACGGCAGCACCCGACTGCATTTTGAAGTATGGGAAAACGACAAAGTCCAGAACCCAGTACCTTGGTTGTCCAAAAAATAGGAACCGTGAGACAAGCCTTCTGCGCCCTGCTCAGCTCTCTGTGTATCAGCGCTTGCCAAACTGCACCTCCCGAACACACCGCTGTTGATTCAACGGCACAACCCCTGATGGAAAACACGGCGATGGACCCTAACTCGTTTCAAGGACCCGATGCCGAACGCTTGGCCAAAGGCATCTCCTTTTTTGCCACGGGCAACGAGCCGTTTTGGTCTTTTGAGGTCGTTCCCGGGCAGGCGCTGCGCTTTGTTCCCATGAGCGGCGAGCCCTTGAATACGCCTTATGTAGAACCCGAAGCGCTGAAAAATCCGCGCGGGTGGAAGTACCATGCCGAGGTGGAGTCGGGGGTGCTCGATGTCGAAATTGTTTTGGAACCCTGTACGGACGATATGTCAGAGGCCCAATCGCCCTATCGGGTCGTGGCCAACATTCGCGGCAAGACCTATACGGGTTGCGGTCATTTTACGGCCGATTCCCGAGTCTTTGCCCATGCGTGGAAACTGGCTTCGCTCAACGGAGAAGATTGGTCTACCAAAAACGGGCTCCGACCGTTCTCGCTGCAGTGGGATCCTTCCAAAGCCTTGGTCTCCGGCCAAGACGGATGTAACAACTTCTTTGGTTCGGGCGAAGTTCGGGGAACACAGGCCTACATCGGTCCGAATTTGGGGAGTACGATGATGGCCTGCCCCGATTTGGAATCGCCTAAGCGCTATCTCGATGCCCTGACCCAGAGAGGGCCTTTCGGGGTGGGTTTTGTCGGGGATCAATTGGAGCTCAAGAATGATTCGACGGAATTGATCTTTTCTGCGCACACGCCGGAAGAGCAGCAGTAACCCGGTCGGTCGAACACCAAAAAGCCCCGGCGTACCGAGGCTTCGCAGTGGGAATGAACGGCTAAGTCGCCTCAGAATTCCATGCCCCCTTCCGGGTTTCCACCACCGGGTTGGCCTTTGCCGCCTCGTCTGCCCTTCATCTTTTTGGCGTTCTCCTTGCGCATTTTCTGGTATTCGGCGAATTGATCTTCGGTCAACACCGCCTTCATTTCTTCGCCTTGGCGCTTGGCCAAATCCATCATGGCATCGCGCTGGGGTTGGCCTTGTTCGCGAAGGGCCATGAATTGATGCGCATAACGGGTGTTGATTTCGAGCGCCTGGGCTTTTTGTTCTTCGGTCAACTGAAGCCGAGTGGCCATTTGTTCGGTTTGTTTGGCCGCCATGGTTTCGGGATTGCGCGGAGGCTGACCCGAATTTTGGGCGCAGAGGGGTTGCAGAGACAACCCGAGGCCGATTGAGAAGAATGCGGCCAAAAGGGTCTTTTTCATGTCGAGCGATTTTGAGTGTGAGACGATCAGATCGGGATGAGGTTTAAATCGATACGCCTTCGTTAGTAATTCAACAGTTGCTCGAGTTTGGAACGCAGCTTGTCCGGATTCGGCAATACCGCGGCTTCCAGGGTCGAGTTGAGCGGAATGGCCGGGACGTTTTCTGAACCCAATACGAGAACTGGAGCGTCCAAAGCCCGGAAACAGGTTTCCTGAATCCATCCGGCCACATTGCGACCAAAGCTGTTGAGCACCGGTTCTTCCGTGACCACCAACACCCTTCCGTGCTTGCGCACCACCTCTTCGATGGCCCGCTCGTCGATAGGCGACAAACTCCGCAAGTCGAGAATTTCAATTCGTCCCTCAAAGGTTTTGGCGGCTTCAAGGGCCCAGTAAATCCCCATCCCATAGGCCACCACCACGGCCGTGCTCTGATTCACGGAAGGTTCAGCGCTCAATACCGTTCGGGCCTTGCCGATGGGCACCACATAATCCGAAGAGGGCTCGAGGGTTCGAGCGGCTTCGGTTCCTTTGATCTTGCTCCAATACAGTCCTTTGTGCTCCAAGACTACCACTGGATTCGGATCGTAAAAGGCGGCTTTGAGCAACCCTTTGAGGTCGGCGCCAGTGCTCGGATAGACCACCTTGATGCCTTTGATGTTGCACACCACGGTTTCGATCGACGAGCTGTGGTAGGGCCCTCCGGAACCATAGGCCCCAATCGGCACCCGTATAACCGCCGATACTGGCCATTTGCCGTTGCTCAGATAGAGCGAGCGGCTCAATTCGGTAAACAACTGGTTGAGGCCAGGCCACAGATAATCGGCAAATTGGACCTCGACAATCGGTTTTAGACCCGCGGCACTCATGCCCACGGTGCTCCCGATGATAAAGGCCTCCTGAATGGGCGTATTGAACACCCTTCCGTCTCCGAATTGCTCGGCCAGGGTGGCTGCCTCGCGAAACACCCCACCCAAGCGACGGCCTACGTCTTGTCCATAGAGCAGGGCTTCGGGGTGCGCCTCGAGCAATTCCCGAATGGCAAACAGGGCCGAATCGACCATCACAGTGCGTTCCCGACCCTGGGGTTCGCGCTCGCCTTGCTCTTCGGTGATAGGGGTCGGTGCCCAAACGTGGTCGGAAATCGATTCCGGACTGGGGTCCTCCGCCGCGAGCGCTTGTTGGTAGTCTCCCTGCACCGTGTGTTCGGCCTCGATGGCTATAGCGTCGAGGTCCTCGACGGCCACGCCTCGTTCAACGAGCGTTTGTCGCAACCTCGGAAGCGGATCGCGCTGGGCGTGTTCGTCTAGATCGTCCCGGTACCATTCTTTGCGAACCCCGGAAGTATGATGGCCAAGCAAGGGCACGTCGGCCCGCACCAAAACAGGGCCCGACCCGGCGCGAATCGCCTCCAATACCCCGCTCAAACCGGAGTAACAGGCCTCGAAATCGCTTCCATCGAGCTCGAGCACACCGAGTCCTTTAAAGCCCGAGGCAAACTCGGCAGCATTCTGGGCCCGGGTCTCCGCTGCGTTGGCTGAAATATCCCATCCATTGTCCTGAACCAAAAACAGCAAAGGCAGTTTGCGTAAAACGGCCATTTGCAGCGCCTCAGACACCTCCCCTTCGGTCATGGCTGCATCCCCAATCGAACAAACCACCACCGGTGCTGACCCCGGTTCCCATAGGTCCAGTCCTTGATCGATGCGGTATTGAACCCCCATGGCCAATCCCGCCGTGGGAATGGCTTGCATGCCCGTGGCCGAGCTCTGGTGAATGATGCGCGGCGTCCCTTCCCGATTCAAACTGGGATGCGAATAATAGGTGCGTCCCCCCGAAAAAGGGTCGTCTTTTTTGGCGAGCAATTGGAGCATGAGCTCGTAAGGACTCATCCCAATACCGAGTAAAATAGAATCGTCCCGGTAGTAGGGCGAGACCCAGTCTTGGGGACGGAGCTGTAAACTCAGCGCCAATTGAACGGCCTCGTGCCCCCTCGAACTCGCGTGGACGTATTTGGCCGTGACCTCTTTGTTGGCCTCGTACAGCGCGGCCATAGCGGCCGAAGTGCACATCAGGGAGTAGGCCTTTCGCAGAAGCGTTGCGTCGAGGGTCTCGGCGTGTTTCATGCCCGAAAATTAGAACGCATTGTTCGATCGCTTGGGCCAAAATTGTCCCTATGCCTCGTATCGAGGGCTTTATTCGATGGAGCAGTTGTCGATCAGGCGCACCCCAGAGGCGTGTACGGCGGCAAAGAGCCGCCAAGGTCCCAAGCGCAGATCGGTTGACCCGTCGTAGGGACTGAACCGGTCGCGGTGGGCAATTTCGAGATATTCCACCTCGAGCGTCGAGCAACGGTTCAAGACATCCACAGAGCGTTCCAATTCGGCCGGCCAATTGTAGGGGGTTAGGGTCTTTGAGAGGCGGTGGAGTTCGCGGTAAATAGCGGGGGCTTCGGCTCGGGCTTGGGGGGTAAGCCGGAGATTTCTCGAACTCATCGCCAAACCATCGGGCTCGCGGTGGGTCGGACCCTCGACGATGCGCACTCCGAGCGATTCGGTCTCTACGAGCCGCCGTACGACCGCCAATTGCTGAAAGTCTTTTTCGCCGAAAAAGGCAGATTGGGGTTCGATGCGCCGAAAAAACACGTCGAGAATGCGCGCCACACCTTGAAAATGACCGGGTCTATGGGCGCCTTCCAACACGCTTTCGAGCTCGCCCAAATCGTAGTGCCTGGGGGCGGGACCCGGTTCGGATGCCCCGTAGATTTCCTGCACAGAAGGGATAAAAACGGCATCGCACGATGTGGTTCGGAGCAGGTCGAAATCAGCGTCTTCGGTCCGTGGATAAAGCGCCAAATCTTCAGCGCGGTTGAACTGAGTGGGGTTGACAAAAATGCTCGTCAGCACCCGGGCACACTCTTCAGAGGCCAGGGCCACCAAGGACAAATGCCCCGCGTGCAAGGCGCCCATGGTGGGCACAAAACCGAGGCTCAGCCCGCGTTCGCTCGGTGTATTCCTCCATTTGCGGAGCTCTTCCCAACTTCTCAGTATGTGCATTGGAGTCATTGAAATACAGCGCTAAAGCTAATGCACGGGTTCTAGGCTCGCAGAAAAGCCGTATCTTTGTTGAACTGTCTGTTTTTAGACACAATCTTCCAACGCGCAGCAAAGATGGCCAAGAAACGTATCCTCTACGTCTCCCAGGAAATCAACCCCTATCTCGAAGATTCTGAAATCGCGCGCGCCTCTCTCGCCTTACCAAAAAAAATGAATGAGCGTGGACACGAAATTCGCGTGTTCATGCCTCGATTTGGGGTGATCAACGAGCGCAGGCACCAGCTTCACGAGGTCATTCGGCTCAGCGGCATCAACATTATCGTCAACGATATGGATCAGCCGCTCATCATTAAGGTGGCCTCGGTTCCCTCGGCGCGACTTCAGGTGTACTTCATCGACAACGATGAGTATTTCAAGCGCAAAGCCGTCTTTTTCGACGACCGGGGACAGTTTTTTACCGACAACGACGAAAGGGCCTTGTTCTTTTGCCGGGGTGTGGTAGAAACGGTGCGCAAATTGGGTTGGGCTCCAGATATTATCCATTGCCACGGCTGGATGACCGCCTTGTTGCCCTTGTATTTGCGCCGCTTCTACGCCGACGATCCGCTGTTCAGCGAAACCAGGGTGGTGACCAGTGTCCATCACTTTGACTACTGTGAACGGTTCAGCGATAAATTGCTCAAGAGTTTGGCGTTTGACGGCATTCCCTCCGAGGACATCGCGCATTTGTCCGATGGAGACGTGGGCTGTATGAACAAGCTCGGGGTATTGTACAGCGACGCCGTGTTGCGGCACGGAAATCTCTCGGCGGATTTGAATCAATGGGTGGAAGCACACCATCCCGACTCGATGCACGTTACAGACCTGAAGGAGCAGATGCCCGCCATCGAAGAGCTGTATGCTTCGGTGGGGGAGCGGGCGCTCGCGCTGTGAGAACGCATCGATAGAACTCTATGAATTTTTTGTTGAAGCCTCGGCTTTGGGCCGGAATTTCCATGGCCCTGACCTTGTCCGTGCTGTGGAGTTGTGAAAAAGACGGCGGATTGCTCGGCCTCGACTTGCTCGACGAAGAAAAGGCGGGGGTCGGGGTCTTGTTGAAGTTTCCCGTGGTGGCCTACACCGTGGAGGACGACAGTGTTCTTTCCCGGAATCCCACCTATGGTATCGCCGGTTCGTACCAAGATCCTCTGACCGGATTCCATTCGTCCTATTTTGTGACCCAGGTGCTGCTCCAGGCGGCTCAGCCCAACTTCGGTACCAATCCCATCCTCGACTCGGCTCGCTTGGTATTGCGCTATCAGGGTGCCTACGGAGACACCAACAAACCCATGAGCTTTTCGGTCTATCGGCTCGACGAATACCTCGATCCCGACGCCACCGAGGGCTATTATTCCAATCGAAACTGGGCGATTGGCGACCTGATCGGACAGGACAGTTACACCGAATTCCAGCCGCGCAGGGCTTTTGTGGAAGGAGGCGATACCCTGAGTCCGCGTTTGGTCATTCCACTCGATGTCAATTATCTGCAACAGACCATCATCGACGCCTCCGCGGGCAACAGCGCCGACTTTGCGAACAACGACGCCTTTATTCGCTATTTCAACGGGATTGTGGTCCGTTCGGGGGGCGAAGACGGATCCATGTTCCAATTCGACATCAGCTCGGGGATCAGTCGGATACAGCTGTTCTATCGCAACGATACCGATACGGGCACGTTCGATTTGCGCACCGATGCAAGCACCGAGGGGGCCAACCACTTTGAACACGACTATGCCCTGGCGGCGTTTGATCCCGAGGCTCCGGATACGGTTTTGGGGTCCGAATACACCTTCGTTCAAGCCATGGGGGGGTGCATCACGGCCTTGGAGTTCCCGACCCTGCCCGAAATCATCGACTCCAATTACCTGATCAACAAGGCGGAGCTGAACCTGACCATCGAGATTGGCAGCGATGCGGGGTTTGAAGTGCCTCGGTTTATGCTCATCCTGGAACAGAACGATTCGGGAAAAGTGTTGATCAAGGACTATACTTCGGTCCGGTTTTCCGAGGAGGTCATCAAGGATGACTACCGACAGAAGAAATATTCCTTTAACATTACCCGACATATTTTTGAGACGTTGTATGAGCGTGGTGGGAAAACGCGGGTGTTTCTGGTGAGCGGCAGCGGAGCCTCCTCGATGAACCGGGTAGTGCTGAATGGAAACCGACACCCCGGAAATCCCTTAACGCTCGATTTGTACGTCAGCCAGTCGCCTTAAAATTTCCGAGCTATGTGCGGTATCGTCGGCTACATCGGTAGCAAACAGGCTTATCCCATTGTGATCAACGGCCTGAAGAGGCTGGAATACCGCGGCTACGACAGCGCGGGTATTGCCCTGCTCGATGCAGGGGCGTTCAAACTCTACAAGCGCAAGGGCAAGGTGGCCGAACTGGATGCGCTGGCGACCCAGAGCGATATTGGGGCTGCGCTGGCCATCGGGCACACGCGATGGGCCACCCACGGCATACCCAACGATGTCAACAGCCACCCGCACCTGAGTCAGAGCGGTCGTTTGGCTTTGATTCACAATGGTATTATCGAGAACTTCAGCGCGCTCAAAGAAGCCTTGATTGACCGGGGTTTTTCCTTTAAAAGCGAAACCGATACCGAGGTCTTGGTCAATCTGATCGAGGACATCATGAAAGAAGAGTCGTTGCCCTTGGATCAGGCGGTGCGGATAGCGCTGAACCAGGTGATTGGGGCCTATGCGATTTGTGTGATTGACCGGGAGCAGCCCGATCGGATCGTGGTGGCCAAAAAGGGTAGCCCGTTGGTGATCGGCATTGGAGAGGGCGAATATTTTATCGCTTCCGATGCCACCCCGTTTTTGGAGTTTACCAAGAACGTCGTTTATCTCGAGGAAGAGGAGATGGCGGTGGTGCAGCCGGGACGCAGCCTCGAAATCCGCTCGATTGCGTCAAACCGCATGGTCGACCCGTACATCCAGAAGCTCCAGATGGATTTGGAGTCGATTGAAAAGGGAGGCTACGAGCACTTTATGCTCAAGGAGATCTACGAGCAACCCCGTTCGATTCGCGACTCGCTCCGCGGTCGTTTGCAGCCCGATAAGGGATTGGTGAAAATGGGGGGGGTCAATGAGTACATCGAGAAGTTCAATAAGGCCGAGCGCATCATTATTGTCGGCTGTGGCACGAGCTGGCATGCGGGTTTGGTGGCCGAATACATCTTTGAGGAGTTGGCGCGCATTCCGGTCGAGGTGGAATACGCTTCAGAATTCCGCTACCGCAACCCGATCATCAGTGAAAAAGACGTAGTGATTGCGATTTCGCAGTCGGGCGAAACGGCCGATACCCTTGCGGCAATCAAGTTGGCCAAGAGCAAGGGGGCAACCATTTTTGGGATCTGCAATGTAGTGGGTTCTTCGATTGCCCGCGAGACGCATGCAGGGGCCTATACCCACGCCGGACCGGAAATTGGGGTGGCAAGCACCAAGGCGTTTACCGCCCAGGTGGCCGTGCTCAGTCTGATTGCGCTCCGCATTGCCCACGACCGCGGGGCCATCAAGGAGTCGGACTACCACCGCTTGCTCCAGGAGTTGGATGCGATTCCGGCCAAGATTGAAAAGATGCTCGAAAGCGACGCCCAAGTGCTCGAGATTTCGCGAAAGTTCAAAGACGCCCAACACTTTTTGTACCTCGGCAGGAGCTACAACTTCCCCGTGGCGTTGGAGGGTGCCCTCAAACTCAAGGAGATTAGCTACATCCATGCCGAAGGGTATCCCGCTGCTGAGATGAAGCACGGTCCTATTGCGCTCATCGACGAGAATATGCCGGTGGTGGTCATCGCCCCGCTCAATACGCACTACGAGAAGATTGTCAGCAATGTCCAAGAGGTCAAGGCGCGCAATGGGCGGGTGATTTGTATTGTCAACAAGGGCGATACCGAAATCCGCAAACTGGCCGAGCACGTCATCGAGGTCGAAGACACCCTGGATGTGTTTACACCTTTGTTGACCACCATTCCGCTCCAGCTCCTCGCCTACCACATCGCGGTGATGCGCGGTTGCAACGTCGACCAGCCCCGGAATTTGGCGAAGAGTGTGACGGTGGAATGAGTGCTTGTTCCTCCACTGAAGCACTGCCGCCAGACGCTCATGCCGAGATTCATGCCTATATCGAGGGCTTGTCTCCTGAATGGCAACCCAAAGCGCTTGAACTAAGCCGAATCCTATTTGGCCATCTACTGAATTCCACCGCCAAAATCTGGCACAGGCATCCAGTGTGGTTCGATGGAAAGAATCCTTTGACGGGTTTTAGTCTCCAAAAAGCCGGACTGCGGTGGATGTTTTGGAGCGGGAAGAGCTTTGATGAGCCCGACTTGATTCCGGGCAACGGCCGTTTTAAAGACGCCTCGGTTTTTCTTCAACCCGATTCGATTCTCGATCCCGTTCAAACCGCCCGCTGGCTCGACAAGGCGTGGAACCTGCAGTGGAACTATGCCGAAATCGTGCGAAACAAGGGGGTTCTGCTTCCGTTAAAGGGGGTGGGGTGAAGATTCCCCAGTCGCTTCGGTTCTTGCCGAGTGATGATGGGTAGATTATTGAATTTCCGAAAAACACAAGCGATAGACAGCGTCTAACCGTGTCATTGTCGTATCTCTATCAACGTTCCCATTCCGATCCCCCATACGCCCAAACCCGTCCCAGAAGCCCTGCAACACATCGCCATATCCCCCTTTAACAAGAAATCCCGCCGAAGCGGGATGAGGATCTAGCCGTGTGGATTAATACTCGTCCTCGTTCCAGAGAAAGTCCTCCTCGCTCGGATAGTCCGGCCAAATTTCTTCAATCGACTCGTAGGCCTCTCCATCGTCGTCTTCAATGGCCTGTAGGTTCTCCACCACTTCGAGCGGAGCTCCGGTGCGGATGGCATAGTCGACCAATTCGTCTCTGGTGGCCGGCCAGGGGGCATCACTCAAATAGGAAGCAAGTTCCAAAGTCCAGTACATGGGCAGGCGGTTTCAGATTTTCGCAAAAGTAAGATTCGAATCAAGACCAACCGAAAACCTAATACTCTGTAAATCAAGGTTTCCAAATCTCTTCCGTCGAATCGGTCTGTTTTGCCGCCCTACGCGACAGCACAAAGAGGTAATCCGACAGCCGGTTCAGGTAGCGCACAATGAGCGCATCTACCTCCACCTCCGCCGCCAAGGCCGCAACCCTTCGCTCCGCACGGCGGCACACCGTCCGCGCTACATGGCAATGCGCCACCAACGGCGCCCCACTCGGCAAAATAAAGTTGCGCAGGGGCTCCAGCTCTTCGTCCATCCGGTCCATCGCTCCCTCCAACCGCGCCTCCGGCTCCGGGCTCAACGGGGGCAGCTTTTCGCGCAGCCCTGCGTCCTCTGTTGCCAAATGCGACCCCAGCGTAAACAACACCGACTGAATGCCCGGCAACTCAGGGTCCAAGGCATCGCCTCCCGCCGAGCGGATCATCCCCATCCACGCATTCAATTCATCCAAAGACCCGTACGCCTCGATCCGCAAATCGTACTTCGGTACCCGTTTGCCCCCAAACAACCCGGTTTCTCCCCCATCGCCCGTGCGGGTGTAGATTTTCATCGAATCTCAGTTAAGCGATTAATAAGCCCGCTCTTTCCGGCCTTCCATATAGTACACAAACGCCTTGTTCGCTACCCGCGTGCCGCCCGGGGTCGGATAGTTGCCCGTAAAATACCAATCGCCCGTATGCTGAGGGCAGGCTGCGTGCAAATCGTCGACTGTTTGAAACAAAATGTCCAGCTTGGGGCGGAAATCCTCGGGCGTCAGCAACTCCGCAATGCGCTGGGACAGCTCCGCATCGGTAAAGTCCGCATAGATGCGCTGCACATGGTTGATCCGCTCCGTGCTCTCGTCCTCGACCACCCGCTTCGCATCCCGATACACCGCGTCAAACAGCGCATCGCGCGTGCCCCGCTCGCGGTGGAGCGACTCGGCTGCCTGAAAGGCCACCAAATCCCCGATGCGCGCCATATCGATGCCGTAGCAATCCGGATAGCGAATCTGTGGAGCCGAAGACACGATCGCAATCGAGCGCGGCTCCAGCCGGGCCAGAATGCGCAAAATGCTCTTGCGCAGGGTCGTGCCCCGCACAATGCTGTCGTCGATCACAACCAAGCGGTCGTTCGGCCGTACCGAGCCATAGGTGATGTCGTACACATGGCTCACCAAATCGTCCCGGCCTTGATCAGAGCTGATAAACGTCCGCATCTTCACATCCTTCCACGCCACTTTTTCCGCCCGGGGGCGCTGGGCCAAGATTCGCACCAATTCGTCCTCGCTGCCCACCGCGGGCAACGCCCGGATCCGCTCCGCTTTCCAGCGGTCTAACCAATCTTCAATGCCCTTCACCATTCCGTAAAACGCCACCTCGGCCGTGTTCGGAATAAAGCTGAACACTGTGTTTTCCAGATCGTTTTCTACGGTCTTCAGCACCGAAGGCACCAAGCGGCGCCCCAACTCGATCCGCTCCCGGTACACATCGGCATCGCTGCCCCGGGAAAAATAAATGCGCTCAAACGAGCACGAAGTCCGCTCGAGCGGCTCTTTGATGACCGTATGCTTGATTTTGCCGCTCTTTTTGACAATCAAGGCCTGACCGGGTTCGATTTCGTGCACAGCATCGTAGGGCACGTTAAACGCCGTCTGAATGACCGGGCGCTCGGAGGCCACCACCACCACCTCGTCGTCGGTGTAGTAAAACGCAGGGCGAATCCCCGAAGGATCGCGGAGCACAAACGCATCGCCGTGCCCGAACAAACCCGCCATCGCATAGCCCCCGTCCCACTTCTTGGCCGACTTGCGCAAAATGCGGCCTACGTTGATTTTACGGGCAATTTCCTGACTGCTCTCAGCCTTGCCCAAACCCTTGCGCTTGAGCTCTTTGTAGATGTCTTCGTTTTCTTCGTCTAAAAAGTGCCCAATCCGCTCGAGGATCGTCACGGTGTCGGCCTTTTCCTTGGGGTGTTGCCCCAAATCGACCAACTGCTGAAACAGCAAGTCGACGTTGGTCATGTTGAAGTTGCCCGCGAGCACGAGATTGCGCGTCATCCAGTTGTTCTGGCGCAAAAAAGGATGGCAGTTTTCGATCGAATTGCCCCCGTAGGTCCCGTAGCGCAAATGACCCAGATACAGCTCGCCGGTAAAGGGCAAATTCGCCTTGAGCCAGGCGGGATCGTTGAGCTTTTCGGGCTGGTCTTTGACCCGCTCCTCGATGCGGTGTTGAATCCGCCCAAAGATGTCCTGAATCGGTTGACTCTCGACGGAGCGATAGCGGCTGATGTAGCGCTGTCCGGGCTCTACATCGAATTTGATGTTCGCCAACCCGGCACCGTCCTGACCTCGGTTGTGCTGCTTCTCCATCAAGAGGTACATCTTGTGGAGGCCGTAGAGCGCGGTTCCGTATTTGTCGAGGTAGTGCGAGAGCGGCTTGAGGAGCCGCACCATCGCGATGCCACATTCGTGGGTTAAGTAATCGCTCATCCGCGGGGTTTGGTCCTGCAAAAATACAGCGGCTCCTTTCCACAATGAGGTCGGATAGACGACCTACGCAGGGCCGTAAGAGCGCCTTTTGTGGACCGCCCATCAGGATGCCTTGACCGAGGCCCTATTGCATCGCTTTGCCTGATTTCGGGCTATTGCGGATCCTTCTTGTACTCCTCCTTGTTGTGATCCATATGCTCTTGGTGGGCCTTGTCGATTTTGGCGTGGGGGTCTTCGGCGACCGGCTTCGATTTGCAGGCGGTACCTGTGAGCAATGCGCTTAGCATCAGGGCGCTGAACGCAGACAGAACCAAGGAGTGTCGAGTGGTGTTTTTCATAACAGGAAAAAGCAGGCATTCGCAGAACGGACGTTCTACCCCCTGCTTCGATTGTCTAATTTTGCAAAAAACGGACCATGTATCCAGAAGATTTGATTGCCCCGATGCGCAGCGAACTTACAACGCTGGGCTTCAACGAAATAAAAGATGCCTCTTCGGCAGAAACCGCCATTAAGGCGCCCGACGGCACCACCCTCGTGGTGATCAATTCGGTCTGCGGATGCGCCGCGGCCAATGCCCGACCCGCCGTTCGCTTGGCGCTCCAGGCAACCGCCAAAAAGCCCGTTCGGTTGGTCACGGCCTTTGCCGGAAACGACGTAGAAGCGGTCAATAAAGCCCGCGAATTGATGGCCCCCTTCCCTCCTTCGTCTCCTTCGATGGCGCTGTTTCGCAACGGCGAACTCGTGCACATGATCGAACGCCACCACATCGAAGGACGTCCCGCCCAAATGATTGCGGAAAACCTCGTACAGGCGTTCGAGGAATACTGCTGAGCTGTTTCCTGCGGCCCTGATTCTGAACGACCGAGGCCGTTTCAGTCTTTTCTCACCACCTGATACAGGTCGGTTCGTCGGTCTTTTAAATTGCGAACGCTCCCTAACTGATTGAGCTCGCGCAACAAATCGATGTCGACGTCTGCAATGAGGATCATTTCAGTGTTCGGCGTGGCTTCTGCCTTAATGCCGTTGGTGGGAAACGAAAAGTCGCAAGGGGTAAAAACCACCGACTGAGCGTATTGTATGTCCATATTGTGCACCTTGGGCAGGTTGCCTACGCTTCCGGCAATGGCTACATAACACTCATTTTCAATGGCCCTTGCCTGGGCACAGTGGCGCACCCGCGAATATCCGTTTTGGGTATCGGTCAAAAAGGGGACAAATAAAATGTCGATGCCATCCTGGGCCAGCAGGCGGCTGAGCTCGGGGAATTCCACATCGTAGCAAATCAAAATGCCAATGCGGCCGCAATCTGTATCGAAGGCTTTGAGTCCGCTGCCTCCTTGCAACCCCCAAACACGGGCTTCGTCTGGGGTGACGTGGAGTTTGACAAACCGCTCTACCCCTCCATCTCGGCGGCACAAATAGCCCACTTTGAACAAGGTTCCTTCGACGAGTTCGGGCATACTGCCCGTAATGATGTTGATGTTGTAGGAGATGGCCAGCTCTGCAAAGCGCCGGGCGATTTCGTCCGTATGCCCAGCCAGCATCCGAATGGCCTCCGATTCGGACAAATGGTTGAATTCGGACATCAAGGGTGCGTTGAAGAATTCGGGAAACAGCGCAAAATCGGCCCGATAGCCCGAAACGGCATCGACAAAGAACTCGACTTGCTGCATCAGTTCGTCGAGGTCGCGATACAACCGCATTTGCCACTGCACCAACCCCAAGCGCACCACAGACTTTTTCAGCGCCGTACGCGCCTCTTGTCGCTCGTAGTACACATTGTCCCATTCGAGCAAAACGGCGTATTCCTGAGACTCCTTATCACCTTCCAAATAACCTTTGATGACCTTGGCTGGATGGAAGTCGTTCGAAAGCTGAAAATCGAGCACCGGATCGTGAATCTCTTTGCGGCGCACGGCATCGATGTATTCTCTCGGGCTCATTTCCTCGGCGTATTGGTGGTAATTGGGGATGCGGCCCCCAAAGACAATACCGCGCAAATTCAGCTTTTCTGCCAGCTCTTTTCGGTAATCATACAACCGCCTGCCCAACCGCAGTCCCCGGTATTTAGGTCGAAAAAAAATGTCAATTCCGTAGAGCTTGTTTCCTGAAGGTGTGTGGGTTCGGAAGGTAAAGTCGCCCGTGATCTCACGATAGGTGTGCTTTTCGTCAAACGCGGTATAGTCAACAATGATGGACAAGGCACAACCTGCCAGTTCTCCGTTGACCCGAACTCCGATCTGACCTTCTGGGAACTGCTCGTTCAGGGTACGCAGATGACGCTCTTGCCAAATGGCTCCAGACATCTGCGGATAGGCCTCCTGCATGGCCTCTTTCATATCAACATAATCCTCGGGGCGCAAAAAAAAACAACTCAATGGTACCGATTGCGCCTCGGTCAAGTGGATCGCTCATGGAAAGGGATATTGGATTTTCGAAGAGTTTAGGATAGTCCGTACTGTCGGTTACATAGCGGCTCATCCAAAAAAACGGACACTTTCCGGCACCTTGCCGAACGATAGCGCCCAGTCCTCCAGTCCCGATCCTAACCTATGATCGGTTCAGACCCATCCGGTAGTGCCCAGGCAATCTCTGTCATGCAAAAGCATCCTTCGATGGAAGTCGGTGGGTTTCTCAATGGGACAAACCCGAAGCGCGGTTAATGTACCTGTCCGATTTTCAGCGTATTGGTCATTCCCATTTCGCCAATCGGCATCGAGGCAATTTTGACCACCAAATCGCCTTTGCGGACAATCGACTTGTCGACCACCATTTGGAGGATCTCGCTAAAGGTTTGATCGGTAGAGGCGTGGTTGTCGTAGTAAAAGCCGCGTACCCCCCAAATCAGACTCAACGTGTTCAAAATGGTGCGGTTGGCTGTAAAAACCAGGATGTTGGTCCTCGGACGGTGGGACGAAATTCGGAACGCTGTATAGCCCGAATGCGTCATGGTTAAGATGCCTGCCGCCCCAATCTGATCCGCAATCTTGGCGGCGTTGTAGCAAATCGAATCTGTGATAAAGCGCTCGTTCCGGTAGCGGGGCACATTCTCGACCCGGTTTTTCGATTCGCTCGTCTCCTCGATGTGCGCAATGATTTTGTGCATGGTCTTGACCACCTCGACCGGATACTGACCCACCGAGGTCTCTCCGCTCAACATCATAGCGTCGGCCCCATCGAGGACCGAGTTGGCCACATCGTTGACCTCGGCCCGCGTAGGCGTCATGCTGGTAATCATGGTCTCCATCATCTGGGTGGCGATAATCACCGGCTTGGCGGCCTTGTGGCATTTGCTCACAATCATTTTCTGGATGAGCGGAACCCCCTGCATGGGGACTTCGACCCCCAAATCGCCCCGGGCCACCATCACCCCATCGGTAGCTTCGATAATGTTGTCGATGTCGACTACGGCTTCGGGCTTTTCAATTTTGGCGATGATGCGCGAATGCGACCCTTTCTCTTCGATGCGTTGACGCAATTCGTAAACGTCCTGGGCATTGCGCACAAACGAAAGCCCAATCCACTCCACTTCCATTTCGAGCGCCACTTCCAGGTCGGCAAGGTCCTTTTCGGTCAAACACGGAAGCGAAATGCGCGTATTGGGCAAGTTGACCCCTTTTTTGCTTTTGAGAGGGCCTCCTTGAACTACCTCCCCGACCACTTCGTCGACCCCGTTGGTTTCCACCACCTTGAGCAGCAGTTTGCCATCGTCCAGCAAGACGGTTTCGCCCACCTTGACGTCCTGGGGAAACCGCTCGTAGGTCATGTACACCCGCTTGTTCGTACCCACGCCCGGCGTATTCGTAAAACTCAACCGATCGCCTACCTGCAGCAAGGCCCCTTCTTCTACGACCCCGATTCGGAGTTTGGGCCCCTGCAAATCGGCCAGAATGGCGAGGTGTTTTTGGGTTTCGGCGTCTACCTTACGAATGCGGCGCACAATTTCCCGGGCCTCATCGTGCGAACCGTGCGAAAAGTTGATGCGAAACACATTGACCCCAGCCAGTGCCAGCTCGCGCAGCTTTTCGACGGAATCGCTGGCGGGTCCAATGGTGGCGACTATTTTGGTCTTGTTGAAGTGCATGGGGCGGGGGGTGTTTTAAACGGTCGTTTGTCGGGTCAAAAGTCGAACATCAAACGCTCTTGATCGCGAGAATGTGCGGGTGCAAAGTGAAAAACCGCCTCGACCCCTTGGCAGCCTTTGGCCCAAGCGGCCCAGCGATCGACGGCCTCGGGTTCGGCCTCTTCGAGACAGAGCAAAAAATCGGCCGAGCCTCCGTCCTTGAGCAAGGTGGCTTCCCGCGTTTGGAGCAGGGTTTCGGGACCAAAGAGCCCGGGGTTCTCGGTCGTTTCAGGGGGGCTCGTATACCAGCCTTGGGTCTCGACCAAGACCACCGCCGCCCCACTATGGGGATCGAAGCCTCGAAACAGCGCAAAGCAAGCGGTTTGACCCCGTTCTTCGATGGTGTGGTCCTCTTGATTCCGCGCAAATGCCGCACCACTCACTTGATGGAGTCGAAATGCCAGGGTGAAGTTTTCAAGGGGGCTGCGCAAAGCCAAATACCGCATCGATCCCGCCTCTGGGGCCCAATCTAAGCGGTGCTTTTTCAACCCAATCCGAGTTTGGAATACGCCATTGCGGCCGTTTTTTCCTCCGCCTTTTTCTTGGATCCGGCGTTCGAGGTCGACACCAATTGGTCGTCTACCCAAATTTCGCAGACAAACTTGGGACGATCGGGGCGAACACCTTCTTCTTGGGCGACCTTGATCTGAAACCGCTTTTTGTGCTTTTGCGCCCATTCGATGAGCTTTCCCTTATAGCTGATCACCTGCTGATCGAGCTCTTCGAAGTTGATAAAGCGCTCGATGATGCGTTCTACGACAAACTTTCGCGCCCCGTCAAAGCCTTTGTCGATGTAGACGGCCCCAATCAGCGCCTCGAGCGCATCGCCCAGCACGGACTCTCCCTTTTCCGGACGGCGCAACCGGCTCTCGATAAAGCGGTGCAGCTGCATTTTGGACCCGATTTCGTTCAGACTCCTGCGGCTAACAATTTTTGAGCGCATTTGGGTCAAATAGCCCTCGTTGCGCCCGGGCAACCGCTGATAGAGATAGTCGGCCACGGCAGCACCGAGAATGGCGTCGCCCAAGTACTCCAACCGCTGGTTGTTCAACGCCTTGGCCGCAGGATCGGTAGACGAACTGTGCCGAAAGGCGATTTCATAAATCTCGGGTTTGCCGGGGCGGAAACCGAGCAATTGCGCGAGTGGAGGTTTATCGGCTTTGGGGGCGTTCGGAATCCGATTTCCGCCGCCCTTTGCGCCCCTTGTGCCCTTTGGTGGGCGACGAGAGGGGCGAGCAGGGTGTTTGGGATGGGGAGCCGTGGAGAAGATGGCGTTCCACAGCCTTTTGAGATTCACTAGGCTTCGTACTTCTTAAACAAGACCGAGGCGTTGTGCCCTCCGAATCCGAACGTATTGCTGATCGCCGCCCGTACCTCGCGCTTTTGGGCCACATTCAAGGTCAAATTGAGGCGGGGATCGATGTCGGGATCGGGCGTGCTGTGGTTGATGGTCGGTGGCACCACACCGTGCACAATCGAAAGCACCGCTGCCGAGGCTTCGAGCGCCCCTGCGGCTCCGAGCAAATGCCCCGTCATGGATTTGGTGCTGCTGATGTTAACCCGGTAGGCCTCTTCTCCAAACACATTGAGAATCGCCTTGATTTCGGCGATGTCTCCCAGCGGTGTACTGGTTCCGTGCACATTGATGTAGTCGATGTCTTCTGGCCTCATCTGGGCGTCTTCCAACACCCGCTGCATGACCAATTTGGCCCCAAGGCCCTCGGGATGGGGTGCGGTCAGGTGATGGGCATCTGCAGACATTCCGCCTCCAACCAGCTCCGCATAAATTTTGGCGCCTCGGGCTTTGGCATGCTCCAATTCTTCGATGATCAAACAGGCCGCTCCCTCAGCGAGTACAAATCCGTCCCGCTCTTTGTCAAAGGGCCTCGAAGCCCTCAGGGGATCGTCGTTTCGGGTAGACAAGGCATGCATGGCGTTGAATCCACCCACACCGGCTTCCGTCACCGTGGCCTCCGATCCACCCGCCACAATCACTTCCGCCTTGCCCAGACGGATGTAGTTCATGGCGTCAATCAGTGCATTGGTGCTAGAAGCGCAGGCCGAAACCGTGGCGAAATTCATTCCGCGCAATCCATGGCGAATGCTGATCATGCCCGGTGCGATGTCGGAAATAACCTTGGGAATAAAGAAGGGATTGAACCGAGGAATTTGTCCCCCTTCGGTGTACCCGCGTGCTTCCGTTAAAAAAGTATCCAGACCGCCAATGCCGGCGCCCCAAATAACCCCTACCCGGTCTTTGTCTACCTTGCTTTCTTCGATGCCAGCATCTCGCATGGCTTCGTCGCTGGCGGCAATGGCAAACTGCGTAAAGCGATCCATTTTGCGGACCTCTTTCTTATCGACATACTCAAGGGGGTCAAACCCCTTGACCTCGCAGGCGAATCGGGTCTTGAAGTGCGTGGAATCGAATAGGGTAATCGGGGCGGCTCCACTGGTGCCCGCCACCATCGCACTCCAAAAAGTGTCGAGCGAGTTCCCGATGGGGCTTATCATCCCCATTCCGGTAACAACCACGCGCTTCAAAGACATCGCGATTAGCCTTTAGTGGCCTCCTCGATATACGAAATGGCCTGGCCGACCGAAGCAATGTTTTCCGCTTGGTCGTCCGGAATTTGAATGTCAAATTCTTTTTCGAACTCCATAATCAGCTCGACCGTGTCGAGAGAATCGGCTCCGAGGTCGTTGGTGAAGCTGGCTTCGATGGTCACTTCGTTCTCGTCTACGCCGAGTTTTTCAACGATGATGGCCTTTACGCGCGATGCGATATCAGACATGCCTTTTCAGGAATTGGTTATTACAGCCGACAAAGAAAGCGAATCGGCGCGCATCGCCCAATGTTTTGCATTCGATGCTTCGACTATTTTTGAGCCGTGATAGCCGACAAGGCCACCTGACTTAAAGAAATGAAGCGCATCGCCATCTTCGGCTCGGGCAAGGGAACCAATGCCGAAAACATCATTCAGCACTTCTCGGACAGCGATGTGGCGAGGGTCACCTTGGTGCTGAGCAACCGCAAGGATGCCGGCATTTTGAAACGGGCCAAAGAGCATTCGATTCCGGGCATGTTCTTCAGCATCGACGAGCTCAACAACGGCACGGTGTTGTCGAAGCTCAAGGCCAGTGCCATCGACTTGATTGTGCTCGCGGGCTTCCTCAAGAAGATTCCCGCCGATTTGCTCTCCGAATTTCCGAATCGGGTGGTCAACATTCATCCGGCGCTGCTCCCCGACTACGGGGGCGAGGGCATGTATGGGATGCATGTGCACCGGGCAGTAGTGGAAAACGAAGAGGAGGAAACCGGCATCACCATTCACTTTGTCAACGAGGACTACGACGAAGGCGAAGTTATTTTTCAGGACTCGGTCGAGGTCGATTTGGAAGACAGTCCGGAAGATGTGGCCTACAAAGTGCAGGAACTCGAGCACCGCCATTACCCTTCGGTCATCGAGTGGGTGGTGAGCGAACTGGACTCCGAAGATTGATTGTACTCTACACGGACGGCAGCGCGCTGGGGAATCCGGGTCCGGGCGGATTTGCCGCCATTTTGACTTACGAAGGCCAGGAAAAGGCGTTGGTGGGCGCCTATCGCTATACCACCAACAACCGCATGGAGCTTATGGCCATCATCGCGGGACTCGAAGCGATCAAACGCCCCGATTTGCCGATTGAAGTGGTAAGCGATTCGCGTTACGTAATCGACGCCATTGTCAAAAACTGGGTCTTTGGGTGGGAGCGCAAGCAATTTGCGGGCAAGGCCAATGCTGATTTGTGGCAGCGCTATTTAAAGATTCACCGCAGTTTGAACATCCGCTTTCGCTGGATCCGCGGGCACAACGGCCACCCGTACAACGAACGATGCGATCGGCTCGCCGTCCAGGCCGCGCAACAAGGCCCTCATTCAATCGACCTGGGGTACGAACGCGATCACCCCGTTCCCGGAGGGCATTAGTATTTCAACGCATCCACGATTCGGCGGTCGTTCGAAAGCCGGGGCAGTTTGTTTTGTCCTCCGAGTTTTCCCTGGCTGCGCATATAGTCGTTAAACGCCTCTCGGCCCAGCGATCGAACCACGGCCTGGCGCAAAATGCCCCCCTGGATTAAATCCTGATAGTAGGTGTTTTTGGCCTGAAGCGTTTCATCGAGAACGCGGTTGAACAGGGCGGGGTCGGAGGGGAGTTGGTCGAAGGCAACAAACCATTCGTGGTAGGGCAACCCTTCGGCTGGAGCCACCTGAGGGGCCACGGTAAACTCGAGCACCCGGGCTCCGCTGTGCGCACAAGCCGCCTGAAGAGCCGCCTCCACTTCGCTCCCGATGACGTGCTCTCCAAAAGCCGAAATAAAGTGCTTGGTGCGCCCACTCACCACAATGCGAAAGGGATGGAGCGAGACGAACTCGACCGTATCCCCGATTTCGTAGGCCCACAAACCCGCGTTGGTGCTCATCACCACTGCGTAGTTCACGCCCAATTCCACTTCCTCCAGACCCAATCGGGGTGCATCGGGTTCAAACACCTTGTCGGCGGGCACAAATTCAAAGTAAATGCCGTGGTCGGTGAGCAGCTGAAGTCCCGGGGCCCCGCTGGAATCGTCGTAGGCGATAAATCCCTCCGAGGCCGGATAGGTCTCTACTTTGTCGATCGGGCCGCCGATGAGCCGCTCCATGGTAGCCCGGTAGGGCTCGTAGGCCACCCCGCCCGTAACGAACAGCGAAAAATGCGGAAACACTTCGCGCACCGTCTGTTTGCCCGTGGCATCGAGCAGGCGTTCGAAATACATCTGCACCCAGGGCGGAATGCCCGAAATAAGCCGCATGTCTTGGCCTTTGGTTTCGCGCACAATGGCGTCCACCTTGGTTTCCCAATCGTCGATGCAATTGGTCTCCCAACTCGGCAGCCGGTTTTTTTGGAGATAAGAAGGCACGTGGTGGGCCACAATGCCCGAAAGGCGACCGGTGAGTACCCCCTCGGTGGGGTACATCTCGGGGCTTCCCTGCAGAAAAATCATCTTGCCCTCGGTAAAACGCGCATTCCCGCTGTGGTGTATGTACTCGAGCAGCGCTTCTCGGGCCGAACGAATGTGATAAGGCATACTTTCCCTTGAAATGGGGATGTATTTGGTGCCCGAGGTGGTTCCCGAGGTTTTGGCGTAGTACAGCGGTCGCCCCGGCCACAATACCGAGGGGGCCCCTTGGACCATTCGATCGACCCAGGGCTTCAGGGCCTCGTAGTCGCGTCTCGGAATGCGCTCGGCGAAAGCCGAAGCCATTCGAATGCGGTCAAAACCGTGTTCTTGCCCAAATTCGGTAGAGGCTGCTTCGCGCAGCAATCGCTGTCTCCAAGCGGCTTGGGTTTCAACGGCCCGACTTTTCCATTCTTGGGTACGGCGGTGGTTGAGGTCCGCATAGGCCCGGGCCAAGGCTCTTCTCATCCATCCCATGGTCAAAAACGCATCAAGGTTTCTGGATCGAGCGCGTAGCCTTTGTGCCAGAGCTCGAAGTGCAAATGCGGTCCATTCGACTGCTCTCCGGAATTGCCGATAATGGCGACGGGTTCTCCCGCCCGGACCGGATCGCCCTGCCTTTTGAGCAGCGCACTGTTGTGTTTGTACGCGCTCATTAACTCATTTTCATGTTGGACAATCAGGACATAGCCGGTTTCGGTGGTCCACTCTGCAAACACCACCACCCCATCCAAACACGACTTGACCGGGGCGTTTTTTTCCGAGAGAATGTCGATGCCGACATGTTTGCGCCCGTGTTCGAATTTTCGGGAAACGATGCCCTTGACCGGGCTGAAGAACGAGAGATTTTCGATGGCGCGCGTGGCCGTCTTCGCGCTGATGGTGTAGCGCTCCTCCCTTTCCACATAGGCCCTGAGGTTCGAATCTCGGGCACCGGGCATTAGACTGCCTTCCGACGGAGGGCTCGGGGGTACGACAACCAGAGCCGGCACGGTATCCAAGGGCTTTTGTTCAATGATGCGCTTGAGGGTATTAAGGTACTGTTCGGTTTGCTGATAATGCAGTTCAAGCGAATCGGTGCGCAGGGCGAGCGCGCGGGCGGTCCTTTTGAGTGCGGCCGATGAGTAGCCCGGAATGTACTCGCGCAGAGGAGTATAGGCAATCAGCAGCGTCGTGCCGGCAATGAGCACAAAAGACAAGATGCCCCCTGCGACAAACACATTGAGTCGGCTGAGCTTGAACGAGAGTTTTTCCTCGAACGTCTCATCGTTCAAAACCACGAGGCGGTATTTGTTCCTCAGCCTCTGGAAAACCTTAAAACGTGGTTTGCGGCGCATGGGGGTCAAATATCTGTCTTTCGCCCTTGAGCCCGAATGGGTGGCTTAACTTTGAACACCAAACCCAAAACAACGTCCCGCTATGGCCTTTGAACTCCCCGCTCTTCCCTACGCCTACAATGCGCTCGAACCTCATATCGATGCGCGCACTATGGAAATTCACCACACCAAACACCACGCGGCCTACACCACCAATTTGAACAACGCCATTGCGGGTGGCCCGATGGAAGGCAAATCCATCGAAGCCCTTTTGGCCGAGCACAGCGATGTTGCGGCGGTGCGCAACAACGGCGGTGGTTTTTATAACCATAATTTATTCTGGAGCATCATGGCACCCGGTGCCGGCGGAAAGCCCGAAGGCGATTTGGCCGCGGCCATCGATCGCGACTTGGGCGGTTTTGACGCGTTCAAGGAGAGCTTCGCCAAGGCCGCTGCAACGCGCTTCGGTTCTGGATGGGCCTGGTTGTGCGTCCACAAAGGTGGAAAAGTCGAGGTGTGCAGCACCCCGAACCAGGACAATCCACTCATGCCCAATGTGGGCTGTACTGGTCTGCCCATCTTGGGCTTGGACGTTTGGGAGCACGCCTATTACCTGCTCTACCAAAACCGCCGTCCCGACTACATTGCCGCATTCTGGAACGTGGTGAACTGGAAGGCCGTAGCCGAGCGCTACGCCGCTGGTCGCTGAGCACAACGCCACCCTTTCGCACCCGCAAAAACGCCCCGGATCGGTGCTCGGTTGAACCTGAGTCCGTCCGGGGGTTCCTTTCACCTTGGCAGCCGTCTACTTCATTTCCGATTTGCACCTCGGGGCCCCCGACAGGGCATCCAGCCTTGATCGCGAAAGGGCCTTTGTGGGTTGGCTCGACCAGATTGCGCCTAAGGCAGAGCGCCTTTTTTTGGTGGGCGACCTCTTCGATTTTTGGTTTGAGTACAAAACGGTCGTGCCCCGCGGTGGGGTGAGAGCCCTCGGCAAACTCGCCGAACTCTCCGACCGTGGGCTACCCATCGAGCTCTTTACGGGCAACCATGATTTGTGGATATTTGATTATTTGCCCTCTGAATTGGGCTGCGATATACATCGTGCCCCCGTGCAGAGGCACCTTCAGGGGCTCGATTTGCTCATCGGTCACGGAGACGGTCTGGGTCCGGGCGATCACGGGTACAAGTTCTTGAAGCGCATTTTCGAAAATCCCTTTTTTCAATGGTGCTTCGCCCGGCTGCATCCGAATCTTGGCATCGGTTTGGCAGACCGATCGAGTCGGTTGAGCCGGTCGCATACGGGGCTTTCCGACGCCGAATACCTCGGGGCCGATCGCGAATGGCTGGTGCAATATGCCCAGGAGCAATTGCAGCACCGAGCCCTCGATGCGTTTATCTTCGGACACCGGCACTTGCCCATCGACCTCGCTTTGGCACCCAACAGCCGATATCTCAATCTGGGCGATTGGTTGCGCTACCGCACCTACGCTGTTTTGGAAAACGGTGTGCTCGAGCTCAAAGTGTTTCAGGGCAACATCGAAACCGACCCTGTCCACCCCGGATTTCAACGTGCAGAATCCCGTTAATGTGATGGAACACAACAATCCGCTCATCGCTTTGAGGGGCATCAGAAGGAGCTTTCCCATGGGGGGGGAAATGCTCGAGGTGCTCAAGGGCATCGATCTCGACATAGTCCGAAACGAGTACATCGCGCTGATGGGGCCTTCGGGAAGCGGCAAAAGCACCCTGATGAACCTCCTCGGCTGTCTCGACACCCCTACTTCGGGGCGCTATGTGCTCAATGGTCAGGACGTCAGCGCTATGAGCGACAACGAACTGGCCGAAGTCCGCAACCGCGAAATCGGATTTGTCTTTCAGACCTTCAACCTGCTTCCGCGCTCGACGGCGCTCGAAAATGTGGCCCTTCCGCTGGTCTATGCAGGGGTCGGCAAAGAGGAGCGACTCGAGCGGGCCCGGAACATGCTCGGCATGGTGGGTCTTTCGGACAGGACCGACCACCGACCCAATCAATTGAGCGGGGGGCAGCGCCAAAGAGTGGCCGTGGCCCGGGCCTTGGTCAACAACCCTTCGATTATCCTCGCCGACGAACCCACGGGCAACTTGGACACCAAGACCTCGATCGAAATTATGGGTCTGGTGCGCGAAATCCACGAAGCGGGCAATACCATTATTGTCGTAACCCACGAAGAAGACATCGCTGCCTTGGCCCGCAGAGTCGTGCGGATGCGCGATGGGCTGATCGAATCTTAAAATCCCTGATGCGATGCGCGATTTTCAAAATTATGTGCTGGGCTCCTGGGTGAGCGGAACGGGCACCGAGGTGGAGTTTGTACACGCCATTACCGGCGAGGTATTTGGCTCGGCCTCTTCGGCGGGCCTCGACCCGGGGGCGGTGTTGGAATACGGACGCCGGGTAGGTGGGCCTGCCCTGCGCTCCATGACCTTTCACGAGCGCGGACGCATGCTCAAGGCCCTCGCCCTGCACCTCAGCGCCCATAAAGAGGAATTCTATGCCTTGAGCGCCGCCACAGGGGCCACGCGGGTGGATTCGTGGATCGACATCGAAGGCGGCATCGGAAATTTGTTCGCCAACGCCTCGCTCCGAAAGCAGTTTCCGAATTTGCCGTATGCCTATGAAGGCGAAACGGTGCCCTTGTCCAAAGGGGGAAGCTTTATTGGGCACCATTTGCTCGTTCCCCGGCGCGGGGTCGCGCTCCACATCAACGCCTTCAACTTCCCAGTTTGGGGGATGCTCGAAAAAATTGCGGTCAATCTGTTGGCAGGGGTTCCGGCTGTCGTCAAACCCGCCGAAGCCACCTGCTTTTTGACCGAAGCGGTGGTGCGCTCGATTATCGCGTCCGGCATCCTCCCCGAAGGAGCGTTGCAGTTGGTCTGTGGATTGGGAAGGGGGTATGTCGAACAGGTGCGCAGCGGCGATGTGGTGACGTTTACCGGGTCGGCGGCCACGGGACAAAAACTCCGCGCCTTGCCCGTGCTGAATGCGGAAAGCGTTCCCTTCAACCTCGAAGCGGATTCGCTCAACGCCGCCGTCTTGGGTCCCGATGTGGCCCCTGGCATGCCCGAATTTGACCTGTTTGTCAAAGAGGTACACAAAGAGATTGTCGTCAAGGCTGGGCAAAAGTGTACCGCCGTGCGCAGGATCCTCGTGCCCCGAAACCGCATGGACGCGGTTCAAGAAGCCCTCATCGACCGTTTGGCCCAAACCCGAATTGGCGATCCAGCGGTCGAAGGGGTTCGCATGGGGGCCCTGGCCCACCGCCTGCAAGTAGAGCGCGTAGCCGAACGGGTCGATGCACTATCGGCCGAGCTTGAAACCGTTTATTCCGCCCGCGATTTTGAAACCGTGGGGGCGGACAAAAATCGAGGCTGCTTTTTTGCCCCGGTCTTGTTCCGCAACGACCGGCCGTTTGGACGATTGCTCGCCCACGAACTGGAGGCGTTTGGCCCGGTGGCTACAATCATGCCCTACGACGCTCTGGGCGAGGCGGCGGCCATTGCCGCTTTGGGCAAGGGTTCTTTGGTCAGTTCGATCGTAACCACCGACCACGACCACGCCCGAGAATTTGTCCTCGAGGCCGCCCCCCTGCACGGGCGGATTTTGGTCCTCGACGCCCACTGTGCCAAAGAGAGCACAGGGCACGGATCGCCCATGCCGCTCCTCACCCACGGAGGGCCAGGGCGCGCGGGCGGGGGCGAAGAAATGGGCGGCGTCCGGGGGGTGAAACACTACCTGCACCGCACTGCCATTCAAGGGCATCCCAATACCATTACCCACCTTACCGGGGTGTTTCAAAAAGGGGCCGATCAGCCTGAGGCCCAGCCGCACGTTTTCCGTCAACACTTTGAAGACTTGCGCCTTGGCGATACGGTGTACACCCACAAGCACACCGTAACCGAAGCCGACATTGTCAACTTTGCCAATGTGAGCGGAGACAACTTCTATGCGCATATGGACGCCACCTCGCTCGAGGGAACGGTGTTTACGGGGCGCGTAGCCCACGGGTATTTTGTTTTGAGCAAAGCCGCTGGTTTGTTTGTGGATCCCGCCAAAGGGCCGGTTCTGCTCAACTACGGCATCGAAGAAGCTCGGTTTACCAAGCCCGTCTACCCCGGAGCCACTCTGGGCGTTCGGTTTACGGTCAAGGAGAAAATCGATCAAGAGCAGAGGAGCGAAGAAGACATTCCCCGCGGCATTGTGAAGTTTCTGGTCGACGTATACGACGAAACTGGAGACACCGTGGCCTTGGCCACCATTTTAACCCAGGTTCGCAAGCGCAATTGATGTAAAACAAGCGTTATGGACTCTGTCTTTTTTCCGCATTTTCCATCCCAATTGCCCGACCCCCCCTATTGGGCTGCGGTTTTTTTGTCGGAGCGCTCTTCTCAGCTCGAAGGCTATGCCGCCATGGACCAAGCCACCATCGACGCCGCCTCGAGCATTCCGGGCTATTTGGGCTATGCCAGTTTGAAACAAGGCGATGTGGGCATGTTTATCTCATATTGGCAGAATCCTGAGGCCATCGAAGCCTGGAGGATGCACGGACTGCACCTGCGCGCCAAAGATTTGGGAAAGGCCCAGTGGTATCGGCGCTATGTCTCCCAATTGGCCCGTATTGAATCGCATTCTCTGGGTGGAACCCAAACCCCTCAACCCCTTACCCCATGAGTCCAGATCAACCTTATGTACGCGTAGAGCGCAATGCTGACATCGGTACCATCGAATTCTTCCACCCCCAAAGCAACAGCATGCCGAGTGCTCAGTTGCAGCGCTTGGCAGAGGCCTTCGACGAACTCGGAGCCGACCCTTCGGTGCGGGTCGTGGTGCTCCGGAGTGCAGGAGATAGAGCCTTTTGCGGGGGGGCCAGCTTCGATGAACTGACCGCCATTGCCGACGAGGTCCAAGGCCTCGCGTTTTTTAGCGGTTTTGCCCGGGTCATTTTGGCCATGCGCCGTTGCCCCAAATTCGTGGTGGCCGCAGTGCAAGGACGTTGTGTCGGAGGGGGTGTGGGTTTGGCCGCCTCGGCAGACTACTGCCTCGCCTTGCAGACCGCCTCGGTCAAATTGAGCGAATTGGCCGTGGGCATTGGTCCTTTTGTCGTAGGACCCGCCGTAGAACGCAAGGTCGGAGTCTCCGGGTTCTCCGAGCTCGCCATCGATGCCGCTTCGTGGCGCGACGCCGAATGGGCGAGAAACCGGGGGCTGTTCAACGCTCTGTTTTCTACCCGGGACGAGCTAGAAGCCGAAGTAACGCGCCTGACCAGGACCTTAAACCAGTCGAATCCCGAGGCCATGAGCGCGCTCAAAAAGGCGTTGTGGTTCGGAACCGAACATTGGGAAACCCTGTTGTACGAGCGCGCGGCCATTTCGGGTCGGCTCGTGCTTTCCGATTTTACGCGTCAGGCCATCGCCCGGTTCAAGGCATTGTAGTCCGAAGGCCGCTCACACGCCAAACTGGCCGACAAAGCGCACATCGCTTTCGAAAAACCAGCGCAAATCAGTGACCCCGAAGAGATTCATCGCTATCCGCTCAATGCCGATGCCGAACGCGAATCCGCTGTATACCTCCGGATCGATGCCGCAATTGAGCAGCACCTGGGGATCGAGCATTCCACACCCCAAAATTTCAAGCCAACCCGTTCCCTTGGTAATCCGATGGTCCGCCTCGGTTTCGAGGCCCCACCATACATCCATTTCCGCGCTGGGTTCGGTAAAGGGGAAATAAGACGGTCGAAGTCGGATTTCGGTGTTGGCCCCAAAGAGTTCGCGGGCAAACGTGAGCAGGGTCTGCTTGAGATCGGCAAAAGACACGTCCTTGTCAATGTAGAGCCCCTCTACTTGGTGAAAAATGCAATGCGATCGGGACGAGATGGCTTCGTTGCGAAACACCCGACCCGGAGAGATGGTCCGAATAGGAAGCGTCTGAGATTCCATGGCCCGCACTTGGACGCTGCTGGTATGGGTTCGGAGCGCGAGCATGGGATCGGTGGCCACAAAGAACGTATCCTGCATATCGCGGGCCGGGTGCTCTTCGGGAAAATTCAGTGCGCTGAAATTGTGCCAGTCGTCTTCGATTTCGGGACCCTCGGAGATGCCGAATCCCATCGAACGGAAAATGCCTGTGATGCGCTCCATGGTCAGCGACACTGGGTGACGGCTGCCCCCAAAACCCAAGGCCACAGGGCGGGTCAGGTCGACCCGGGGTGCATTGGTGCGCGATTCCGGCGTGAAAGTAATTTTGAACGACGCAATGCGCTCCTCAGCAGCCCGCTTTAGCTCATTGATGACCTGCCCGAAGGCTCTTTTTTCTTCAGGACTGACCGTTTTGAACTGTTCGAACACCTCGGCAAAGGCTCCTTTTCGGCCCAGCCAAGAAAGACGAAAACCCTCAGCCTCTGCGGCATTCTGGGGCTGGGCCTCTTGAATTTCTCGGCTCAATCGATCGATGCGTTCGCTAAAACTCATGCTTGGGGACTGGTTGCGAACCGTTGCTGTGCACAGTTCGGTTAATTTTGAGCAAATTTGGAGAATTCCCCCCGATGAAAATCCCATTTGCTTTTTTACCTGTTCAGGTTCTCCGGCCGCTCCTTTGGATGGGGGCCCTCGGGCTGTTGGGCCTCGGGCTGTCCTGTGAAAAAAAGAACCAAGGTCCGTACGACATTCAGGTGCTCGTGGTCAACGACAACGGTCTCCCCATCCAAAACTGTCTGATTCGGATGTATGCCCCTGTGGGTGCGGATGGCACGATCAATGCTTATGCCACAACGGGGTTTGATGGAATCGCCCGTTTTGAATACGCTTATCCAGCTTATTTGCAGCTCGATGCCGTAAAGGGCAGTTGGAAAGGATGTGGTTTTGCCGAACTGCGCGATGTCAATCTGGTCGAAACCACCATTGTCATCAAGCCTTTCTCTGATCCCAATAACGGTTGTCCCCCACAGTAACTTCCGCAAATCTCCTTCGGATACCGATGAAAAAATGGCCTGTTTTTGCGCTGCTGTGTACCGTTCTGGCTTTGGGGTGCACCAAGGAGGACGAGCGCAGCTATCCGTTTGTCATTCAGGTGCTCACTGAAGATGGTCGCCCGGCACAAAACGTTTTGGTTCACGCCAATGCCGACGTGCCCAACTCGATTCCCGACTTTATCGGGGTGACCGACATGTTCGGAGAAATTCGATTTGAATACCGCTACGAAGCCGTGCTCAAGGTGCAGGCAACCCGGGGCAATCCTGCGAGCTGGATCGGCTGCGGATTTGTCCGGCTCGAGAACAACACCGAAGTCCGCAAGGTGATTGTCATTCAGCCCTACGACCCCAACGTGGGCGGCTGCTGAGGCGAAATCCACCCCCCCTGTTCGAAATAGTGCATGATGCCTTGTTTGACGAGGTAGCTCTGTTCCCCTGGCTTTAGGGGGGGGAGTTCCTCGACCAGTTTAAAGTGGGGCCAGCCCTGTTCGTCGTAGCCTTCAAACGCGTAAAAACCGAATGGTTCGAGCACTTTGCACAAAGCGATGTGCATTAGGTCGAGTTTCTCGTCTTTTCTGAACTTTCTCGGCCCTTGGCCCGATTCCTGAACGCCGATCAAAAAGAGAATGGCCGTAACGTCCAACACTTCTCCTTGGCCGAACTGCGCGCTCAGCCGCTCGACCAATTCCTCCCAGCGCTCTTTCGTATTTTCGCTCAACGGTGAATGTGCTTGATGTTTTTCTCGTCTTGCCCTTGGTCTATGGGGCGGTCCACGGTTGGCACCGGGGCTTGATTCGCGAATTGATGTCGCTCGTCGCCGTGGCCGTGGCCTTTTGGGTCGCCAATCGGTTTAATGCCGATGTCCGCCTTTGGTTGGTGGAGTCGCTGGGCGATGCGATCTACACCCATTCTTCGGTCGCCTACGGATTGTGTTTCGTGGGCTGCGTGGTGGTGCTGAACGTCTTGGCTCGACTGCTGTCTAAGCTGGCCAAAAACGTCGACTTGGGCTCATCGAACGCGATATTGGGCGGCCTTTTTGGGCTTTCGAAATGGGCGCTGCTCATGGCTTTTCTCGTAGTGGGTTTGGGCCTTTTTCAACGCAAACTCGATTGGCCCAATCGCCATTTCTTCGAAGAATCGGCCTTGTTCTATCCGATGGAAGCCCTTGGCAATTTCTTGATAGAGCGCACGCCAGACGAAGCCCAGGAACGCCTTCAGGAAGCCGTACCCGAATGGGCCAGTACGGCGTCAATGCCCGGCAATCCGCGTCCTTCGAGGTACTCGAGCATAGCGCCTCCGCCAGTACTTACGTAGCTCACCCCGCTTTCGAGTCCGAATTGCTTGGCCGCGGCGACGGAATCACCTCCCCCTACCAGGCTAAACGCACCGGCCTGGGTAGCCCGCACAATGGCCTGACCAATTGCAAGCGTTCCTCCGGCAAAAGCGGGCATTTCAAAGACCCCGAGTGGGCCATTCCACAGGATGACCTTGCTCGATTCCACGATCTGCGCATAGTGCGCTATGGTTTTGGGTCCGATGTCCAACCCCATCCAACCTTCGGGAATCGCGTTGGCCTCACTGACGCTGCGCTCAGCTTCGTTGGCAAAGCGATTGGCGTTGAGACTGTCGTGGGGAAGGTGAATGGCCACGCCACGTTCCCGGGCTTTTTCCAAAATCGACTTGGCGGTTGCGATGTGCTCCTCCTCGATCAGCGAAGCCCCGGTATGCCCGCCTTGGGCCCGGAGAAACGTAAACGCCATTCCGCCCCCAATCAGCAAAGCGTCTACACGACCCAAGAGGTTTTCCAAAATCGAAATTTTGGACGACACCTTGGCGCCACCGATGATGGCTACAACTGGATGTTCCTGACTTTCAAGCACCTTGCTCACATTCTCGATTTCGGCAGACATCACATACCCAAAGCCACAACGCCCTGGAAAATACTCGGCCACAACCGCAGTTGAGGCATGGGCGCGGTGCGCCGTTCCAAAGGCATCGTTGAGGTACACATCGCCCCATTGCGCCAATTGCTGGGCAAAAGCGGCATCGCCGGCTTCTTCTTCGGGGTGGAAGCGCAGGTTTTCCAACAAGACCACCGTACCCGGATCCATTCGTGCGCAAAGGGATTCGGCTTCGGGCCCGATGCAATTCGAGGCAAAGCGAACCGGGCGCTGCAGCATGGCTTCGAGCGCGGGAACCAAATGCTTGAGCGAGAATTTGTCCTCGGGACCCGATTTGGGCCGCCCCAAATGCGACATCAACACAACGCTGCCCCCACCGGCCAGGACCGCATGGAGGGTCGGAAGTGTAGCGCGAATGCGGGTGTCGTCGGTAATATGGAGCGATTCGTCGAGGGGGACGTTGTAGTCAACGCGGATGAGCGCTCGAAGGCCCTGCCAGTCAAAGGTTTCAGGAGTACGCATACGGTGCGGTATTTTGCCTCTAAATTAACCTCAAGCCCGGCGTTTCTTCGGACTTTTGGGCCCACGATGTTTTTCCGCGATCTCCCCGAAGCCCCTGCCCTGCACGCCGCCTTGCGCCAAAGCCGCCGAATGGAGCGGTTGGGGCATGCGCATTTCTTTTCCGAGCGATCCTCGTATGGAGCCCTTCCGCTTGCGCTGGCCTTTGCGCGCTATCTGGTCTGCACACAGCCCGGAGAAGACGATGCCTGTGGGCAGTGCCCTTCTTGTACGCTGATGAATTCCCTGGGTCACCCCGATGTGCACTGGGTGTATCCCATGGCCGGGAACGAAAAAGAGCGCAAATCGGCCGATTGGGAGGGCTTGTGGCGGACGGCTTTGCGCGAGAATCCGTGGATGGACTTGTCGGACTTCTTGCACCGGGCCGAACTGGGGAACAAACAAGGATTGATTGGGGCTTCAGAAGCCGAGCGCATTCAGTCGATCGCTTCGCTCAAATCGTTTTCGGGCGCAATGCGGGTGGTGCTGATGTGGATGCCCGACAAGATGAACGCCAGCGCTTCAAACAAGTTGCTGAAACTCCTCGAAGAACCCGAGCCTGGGCTGGTGTTCTTGCTCGCCGGGGGCGCGGTAGAATCGGTTTTGCCCACGGTGTTGAGCCGCTGCCAAATCCATGTGCTCGGTCCTGTAGAAGACGGCATTCTCGATCGGTGGTTGCACAAAATCGACCGCTACAAACCCGGGTTGTCTCAGTGGGCAGAGGGTTCTCCGGCCCGTGCCCTCGAACTGTATTCCGGCCAGTTTGGTAATCCGGAACACGCTCAAGTCTTTGCCCAGTGGATGCGGTTTTGTGCCACCCGCAATTTGGCCGAAATGCACCGGACTTCGGAAGCCATGGCCACCTGGGGTCGGGAGGAGGTCAAGGCATTTTTGGTACAGTGTACGCACTGGTTCCGCGCCGCCTTGCGGGCTTCGCTCTTTGGTTCCGCGAGTCCGCCCCCAGAATTGAACGACTCGGGGCTACAATGGACGCGTTTTGTCGGGTTTTTTGATCACGTGCGCACCGAAGCTCTCTTTGTGGCTATCGAAAAAGCGCTGCACGACATTGAGCGAAATCTGTACCTCAAAATGGTCGTGTTCGATCTCAGTCTGACGATGGGCGAACTGTTGAGGAATTCCGGAGGGAACAAATAAATCTTGTAGTCTCTCTCTTCTATTTTTTGACCTCGTCTTCGGGGTCTTCACGCCCCGATCTCTCGTCTGGAGGGGTACGCCACCAGAGAGGGGGGTTCGTTCGCCTAAACGCCCGTTTCGGGCTTTCTGGCCCACCATATCACACTGGATCCCTCCCCCGTCTTGCGCGCGTGTACCGTGCTTCTCCATCCGTGCCAAACCCCCGAAAACCACCAAAGCGGGTTCTTTCGATTTTGCTCGCTCAACAGCGCGATGTAGTAAGCATCAAAAGGCATGGGCTCAGAACCGGCACTTTCAAACCCCGTTCGCTCAAACAGGGCGCGGAGGCTGACCCGCTGAAAATGCCACAAGTGAATCGGAACGTCCCAAGCCGCCCAGTGGCGATGGTACTGAGCGCGATCGCGAGAGGCGGTATTCGGCACGGCGATGAGCAAATGTCCTCCGGGGCGGAGCGCATGGTAAAAATCGCGGAGCCGGGCCTCGGGATCGGGCAAATGCTCGAGAACGTGCCAAAGCGTAATGAGGTCCTGAGAACCCTGTTCTGGAACCCAGACGTCGGGTGAGTGTACGGTTTGACCGATGCGCTCGGAAGCCAAGCGCGCAGCCTCCGGATCGATTTCGACTCCGGATACACTCCACCCCTTGTCGCGCATATAGCCCGCAAAACTCCCCGCCCCACAACCGTAGTCGAGCAGACGACCTGTGCGGACCTTGGCGGATACCACCCTATTCTTGAACGCGAGGTTGCGCTTTTGTACTTCGAAATACACCCTGTCAAACAGACTCTGGGCCTTGTTCTGATGGGATACGTAGTTGCCCTTAGGATAATAACGCCCCAAGTCGGCATCGTTGGGCCTTGGGCGCGTTGCCCCCAAACCGCAGCGCCGACAACGGGCTATGCCGAAGGTCTCGTTCGAGCCCCTAAAATCGGTGGCTTCGGTCCAGGCTTCAAATTCGCGGGCTCCACAACAGGGACATTCTTCTACCGTAATCACGCTCCAAAGTTCGACAAACTCGCCAGACCACATCAACGCCCGAGGCGCACCATCAACACCTGCACATCGGCCGGAGACACCCCGCTGATTCTCGAAGCCTGACCGAGGGTAGAAGGACGAATGCGTCCGAGTTTTTGACGGGCTTCGATGCTCAGAGCCGAAACCGAATCGAAGTCAAAGCGATCGGGGATAGAAAGGTTTTCCAGGGCCTGAACCCGCTCGGCATTGTTGCGCTCCCGCTCGATGTAGCCCGCGTATTTGTAGCCGATCTCCAACTGCTCGAGTACTTCGGTCTCCAAGGCTTCGTCTGCTCTAAAGTCGCGCTTCCAATCCCGAATCAAACGCGCTACAGGATCGGCTCGGCTCAGCTCCTTCCAGCCCATGCCCGGCCGACCCAACAAACCGAGGGCCTTGGTTTTCTGATCGACCGCTGCGCTGTCGATTTCGCCCAAGATGGGATTGATCTGTTCGGGCTCCAGACCGAGGCTCCCCATGCTCCGCTCCAAGACGTCCAAACCCGCCTCTTTTTTTCGAAGCCGCTCCACCCGGTCGTTGCTCGCCAAACCGATGGAATGACCCAACTCGGTCAGGCGCCGGTCGGCGTTGTCTTGGCGAAGCAATATGCGGTATTCGGCCCGGGACGTGAACATCCGATAAGGCTCTTCGGTGCCTTTGGTGATGAGGTCGTCGATCAAAACCCCGATGTATGCCTGATCGCGGCCGAGCTGAATCGGCCCGAGTCCAACGACTTTTCGGTGGGCGTTGATGCCCGCGAGCAACCCCTGCCCCGCGGCTTCTTCATAGCCCGTGGTTCCGTTGATCTGCCCCGCCAAAAACAACCCCTCCACCCTTTTGGTCTCGAGGGTCGGACTGAGCTGAATGGGTGGAAAGTAGTCGTATTCGATGGCGTAGCCCGGACGAAACAACCGAACGCGTTCAAAGCCCGGAATTTTCTGCAGAGCTTCGATTTGAACTTCTTGGGGTAGACTGGTCGAAAATCCATTCAGATAAATCTCGATGGTTTGCCAACCTTCAGGTTCCACAAACAACTGGTGGCGGTCTTTGTCGGCAAACCGATCAATCTTGTCTTCTATGCTCGGACAATAACGGGGACCGAGCCCCTGGATGCGTCCTGTAAACATGGGCGAACGGTCGAACCCTGTGCGCAACACTTCGTGAACTTCGGGGCCCGTGTAGGCGATCCAACAACTGAGCTGGCGTTCGGGAAGTGTGCCGGGCATAAACGAGAACCGCCCAGGCTCATCATCGCCTTTTTGCTCCTCAAACCGACTGTAGTCGAGGCTGCGCCCGTCGATCCGAGGGGGGGTTCCCGTCTTCATGCGCCCAGATTCAAAACCCAGCGCATTGAGCTGTTCGGTGAGTCCTGTGGCGGGTCGCTCGGCGGCTCTTCCGCCTTTGAAATTCCGATCGCCGATGTGCATGAGCCCGTTGAGAAAGGTCCCGTTGGTCAACACGACGGCTTTGGCCCGATAACGACGCCCAGTGGATGTCGTTACCCCGACTACCCGATCGCCCTCGAGCAAGATCGAGACGACCGTGTCCTGATAGAACGAAAGCAAGGGGAGTTTTTCCAATTCGAGCCTCCACTCCTCGGCAAAACGCCATCGGTCGTTTTGGGTCCGGGGCGACCACATCGCAGGGCCCTTGGAGCGGTTGAGCATGCGAAACTGAACCGCGGTTCGGTCGGCAATAATGCCCGACAGCCCTCCGAGGGCATCGATTTCGCGGACAATTTGTCCTTTGGCCACTCCACCCATGGCGGGGTTGCAACTCATCTGACCGATGGTTTGCAAATTCATGGTGATCATCAGGGTTTCGGACCCCATGCGAGCCGAGGCCGCAGCGGCTTCGCACCCCGCGTGGCCGGCACCGACAACGATTACATCAAAGTGTTCTTCCCTCATTGTTCCACGTGAAACATTGCCCTATACGTTCGAATCGCCCCGTCTTCTTTTTCGCGCATGGCCTGTCGCTCTTCCAACGAGTGGTCAGTCATGCCACTGAGGTGGTACAGCCCATGCGCCAGAACCCGGAGCAGCTCCTCCTCTTCAGGAAGATCGCGTTTGCGGGCGTTTTCCGCAATCCGCTCCAGACTCATCCAAACCTCTCCCTCGATGCGCTCGGGGCCGTTTCCGTAGGCAAAGGTCAGTACATCTGTCCAATCGTGGTGGTCTAAAAAAGCGGCATTGCGCTCGGCCAATCCGCCGTCGTCCACCCCCACATAGAGCACATGCCTGAGCCGAAACGATTCCTCCCCACACAAGGTTCGTATCCACGCTTCATAGCGCTCTAAAGGCCGTTTTCCCCACGCCTCTGGGGGCGCCCATTGAATCCGGCCTTTGCTCAAGTGCCCGATTGCCACTGTAGAATCCGCTGTTGGTAATAGGGACTGAACCGAATGGGGTCGAGTTGTAGCCGTTCTATCTCTTCCAACTTGACGCGCTCTTGCGGACTCCAGGGCCCCGACTGCTCCTGACGCTGACCTCCGGATTCGCTCTCGCGTCGATCGTCCTCGCCCCGGCTGCGTTCGGCCCGTTCGCTTTCCAACAGCCGCGATTGAATTTCCTGTTGCCGGATCAAGGCGCGGGGGCTCAGCAATTGTTCCGCCAACTCCCGTTCGCTTTCCTTCATCATTTCGAGCATTTTTTGACCCTGGGAACCGCTCATTCCGGCCTCTTCCGACTCCATCAACGACTCGAGCATGCGTCGGAGTTCCTCCTGCTGCCGCAACAACTCGGCAAATTCCCGGGCCTGTTCCTGTCCACCCCTTCGAGAAATGCCTTCCCGACCGTTCTTTCCCTCCTTTCCGCCCTGCCCTTTTTCGCCTTCTTTCTTGCCCTTTTCGCCCTCCTTTCCTTTGACCCCTTCCATGCCTTTCATCAACTCCTTTTGCAATTCGCTCATCTTGGCAGGGCTGGGCTTGTTCGACTGACCAGGGCTCGGCTTGGAACCCCCCGGCTTGTTGCAGCTCCCCTTGCCCGAGCTCGACATCATCATGCTTTGCATGTTCTGTAGACTCTGATCCAGCAATACCGCCAATTCGTTGGCCGCCGTCATCGCATAGCGCGTACTCGACGAGGCTTTGCCCAACTCCCGCTCGGCCATTTCGCCCGACGCCCTGTTACCGGCCCGGTCCATCTTCTTCAACTCGTCAAAGATTTTCTGCCCCACCAATGGTGTCCTTTTGGCCAGGGCTTGTAAGCTGTCTTGAATGATGGCCGACCCTTCGATGAGTTTCTGAAGCTCGACCATCAGCGCGCTGAGTCCCGGATCGGCCGGGTTCATGGCCGCCAACTGATACGACAAAGCCTCTTGCCCCCGACTGTAGTAGAGCAGGTTGTCGAGGATTTGCACGACATCTTCGATGTTCTCCGCCTGCCCTTGTGATTCCATCTCGGCCGACATAGCGTCCATTTCCTCCGCCAATTTCTGTAGGCTCTCCGCGCTCTCCTTTTGGGCTTTTTGCTCCATCTCGGGCTGCTTGCCGGTCTGCTCTTTCGCCTTGTTCATCTTGGCTTCCGCCTCGCTCCGCGACGACTTCATCTCGTCCATGGCAAAGGGCTGTTCCAGTGACCGATTCTCTTCGAGCATCTTGTCGTATGCCTGATTGAGCGCATCCAATTGCTCCTCCAACACCGCCTGCCGTTCTGCTTCGCCTTCTGAATGCTCCTGTGCCAACTTTTCTTGGGCCTCGGCCAGCGCCCTGTACTCTTCTCGAAGCGCACCAAACTGCGCATCGACGGCCTCGCGCTTGAGCAATTCGAGCAGTCTTTCCTCTGTCATGCGCTCTTCGGCAGCCTTAGTCCGCTCTTCACTCAATTTCTTCAGCAATTCGGAAGCCCTTTCCTTGGCCCGTTCCATTTCTTCTTTCTTCAGCTGGGCGTCCATGCGTTGGGCGGCTTCGTTGAGCTCCTTTCTCAGCGCTTCGTCCCGCTCTGAGGGGTCGCGTGTCTTGTCGATTTCTTCCAGGGCTTTGGCCATTTCCGACACGCGTTCGGATCTCGCCTTTCTATCCTGCTCTATCGATTTGCGCTGTTGCTCTACGGCATTGCGTTGCTTCCAGTCGAGGGCACTGGCACGCTCCATCTTTAAGCCCTCCTCCACCCGTTCGGCTTCAGAAAGCGTCTTTTCGCTCTTTCGGGCCGCGCCCGACCAAGATCCCAGGGCCGTAGAAGCTTGCTCCAATCGCTCGAGGTCTTCGACGGCCTCAAATGCAAACCGAGCACTCCGCGTTTCCTTGTATCCTGACAAGGCATCGTTGTCGGCTGCCACAAACTGAAGCGCCCGAATTCCGCGTACTGAGAGATCCTCCAACAATGCGGTCCACACCAATCCACCTTCGGTACCCTTGGGTTGAGCCAACAAAATCCGTTCGTTTATACCTTGTTCGGTCTCGTACTCGACATAAACACCTCGAAAGCCGTAGTCGTCGACAAACCGCATATTGTAACGTGCACTGTCCCTATTGCGCAGTTCTTCCACTTCCAGACGGGGCCGCACATCGGGAACCACTTCAACATCTTGGAATGCGGCCTCGACCCACCCGCCCTCGCGGTTCTTCCATTCAAAGACCACCCGTCCAGACTGCCCCGCAAACCAAGATTCTGGGTTTACGGCCTTGCGCTCTTCCCCCGCGTCAAACACGACCCGCACACCCTCTGTGTTCCGAGATTGTACTCTCCAACGGATCATGGTTCCACGTGGAACCACCATCTGATTCTCGAAGCTGCTCTTCCGCGACCCAATACCCGTGTACGAGGGAAACCGAAGTTCTACGGCATCCACCCACAAACCCGAAGCGCCAAAGACATCGACCTCCAAGGCTTCTGACTCTACCGACTCCGAATAAACCCGGATGGCGTGCACCCCTTGAATGGGCGTCCAGTCAGCCGAAAAATGCTCCCGGTCGATTCGCTTTAGCGGCACCTTGCCTACCCCGTCTACCGACATCCACAATCGATCTGGTAGCGCTCGGCCCGCCAATGCGACCTTCACCTCTGTCGAAACACCTTCAACCAAATCCTTGTCCACTTCAATAGACTCAAAAACAAAAGGCGGAGGCGCCAACACCCGATTGTAGGCCACTACGCTCTCGGAGCCCTTGCGCAACACTTCCCCTTTCCCGCTCACCACCAAAGTCAAGACAATTCCAAAGGGCAAGGCCAACCACAGCGCCTCCCGTCTTAGCTCGGACAGACGGAACTCTCGCTTCCAGGGGTGAGAAGACAGTTGCTGTCCCCGCTCCGCAATGGCCTGTTCTACCAGCCCGTCTCTTTGCGTCAAAGCGTCCAAATCCATCAGATTCTGACTGGTCTCTGCCAAATCGAGGTTTCGCTCTCCGGCCCATCCGGCCCATTCCCTCCAAGACGCCCGCATCCGGTGACTGAGCCATTGCCAAAACGAAGGAGCCAATACCCCAGACAACAGCGCCACGCCGCTGACGATAGCCGTAACAAAGAGCCCCTTACGCCATGGCAAGTTCTCTACGCCCGCGTACCCCATAACGGCCAACATCAGCCAAAGCGTGGCACCCATCCAAACGAAGCGCAACACCGCCCGCACCAACCGCTGACGGGTCCGTCTGTGCCCAACCTCACGAAGAGCCTGTTTCCACTGTTCCATTGTTCTTCAAAAGTACCACAGCTGTGGCCCAAGATTCCGTGCTGTCCATGGGTTTATCTTTGCCGACCCCGACGAAACCATCTCCATGACTTCATCTTCTGAACGACCCGTTCGCGTGCGCTTTGCCCCGAGCCCCACGGGCCCATTGCATATGGGAGGCGTACGAACAGCCCTGTACAACTACCTCTTTGCCCGTAAGCACGGAGGAACCTTTTTGCTGCGGATTGAAGATACGGATCAAACGCGATTTGTGCCCGGAGCGGAAGATTACATTCAACGCTCTTTGGCCTGGTGCGGTTTAGAGCCCGCGGAATCGCCCTGGTCTGGGGGCCCTTTTGCCCCCTATCGCCAATCGGAACGCAAAGCGCTCTACCGGCCTGTGGTCGATCAACTGCTCGAAAACGGCAAGGCCTATATGGCCTTTGACACCGAAGCCGAGCTCGAATCGCTACGCGACCGCGCTGCCGCAGCCGGACATCCCAATTTTCAATACAACCAAATCACCCGGGGTTCGCTCAAAAACAGCCTATCCCTGCCCTCTGCAGAAGTTCAAAGCCGCCTGAACAATGGTGAGCCCTACGTGGTTCGGCTCAAACTCGAGCGCAACGAAGAGGTTCGTTTCTTTGATCGAATCCGGGGCTGGGTAACGGTCAATACCCAGAACATGGACGACAAAGTCCTGTTCAAAAGCGACGGGATGCCTACTTACCACCTCGCCAATGTGGTGGACGATCACCTGATGAACATCTCTCACGTGATCCGCGGAGAAGAGTGGCTGCCTTCTGCTCCCTTGCACGTCCTTTTGTATCGCGCCTTTGGTTGGGAAGACACCATGCCCGAGTGGGCGCATTTGCCCTTGTTGCTGCGCCCCGATGGACACGGCAAACTGAGCAAACGCGACGGGGATCGACTCGGCTTTCCGGTGTTTCCGCTGTTCTGGAGCCATCCCGACACCGGAGAAACCGCCCAGGGATACCGAGAGATGGGTTTCTATCCCGAGGGATTTGTCAATATGATCGCGTTTCTCGGGTGGAATCCAGGGGGTGAACAAGAAATCTTCTCGCTCGACGAACTTGCCGATCAGTTTGACCTCGACCGCGTCAGCAAATCTGGGGCTCGCTTTGACTTTGAAAAGGCCCGTTGGTTCAACCAACAGCATTTGCGGATGCGGACCAACCAACAACTCGCCCAAGACATCCAGCCTTGGTTGGCGAAAGAGCATCTCTCGATTCCCGATCGCCTCGACGACATTTGTGGACTGGTCAAAGAGCGCGCACATTTGAGCAGCGATCTCTTGGAGGAAGGGCGGTACTTTTTTGAGCAAGATCCCGTCTTTGACGACGCTGCGGTTCAATCGAAATGGAAGCCGGGGGTGGCCTTGCACTTGGACGCTTTGCGAACTGCCTATGCCACCGTGGAGCCTCACGAATTCGAACCCGAGCGGCTCGAAACTGTCTTCAAAGAGATCCTGGCCCAACAAGGCGTTGGATTTGGACTTCTGGGTCCTGTACTCCGCATCGCGCTTACGGGAACCTTTACAGGACCCTCGGCCTTTGCCATCGCCCATCTTTTGGGCAAAACCGAAACCCTTCGCCGCCTGCAAAGGGCCCTCGACGAACTGCCCGCATAATGGAACCCGGAACCATATTGCTCCGTGGACTCCGCGCGCATGCTTTTCACGGTTGTCTTCCCGAGGAGGCGGTCGTGGGGGGGACCTACGAAGTCGACCTCGATGTACACTTGGATATGGGACCCAGCCGGCGGTCCGACCATTTGGCCGATACCGTCGATTACAGTCTGCTGCAACGCTGTCTTCGCGAAGAACTCTTGCAACGCAGCGCGTTGATCGAACACGTCGCCGGACGGATGGTTCAACGCCTCTTTGCCGAAGAACCTCGGATCCTTTGGCTCCGCCTTGAGCTTCGCAAAATCAATCCGCCCATAGACGGGGACGTAGACTATGTGGCTATTGTGCTCGAGCGAGATCGTCCACACACTGCTGTGTCTCAGGTTCCAGAGCAAGGTAGTTAGGGTGGCTCAATCGCATTATCTTTGCCCTCCTGACCTTTTGGGCAGGCAATAATGGGTCCCGTGGCCGAGTGGCTAGGCAGAGGTCTGCAAAACCTCGTACAGCGGTTCGAATCCGCTCGGGACCTCAAACGGGAGGCGCAATGGTCTCCCTTACTTGAGCGAACCCTCACTATCGGAATCCCTCAGCGCATTCGCCCCATCATGGGTGCATGTGGTACGCGCTTCTTTTTGAGCAAGAGGGCCAAGCCCCCTCTCTGAGGATGAAAAATCCAGCTCATGCCGTATAACAACAAAGCGGCGGTGCTCATACAGGCGGCGATCGAACTATCGAGCCATACTGCGAGACCATACCCCAATACACTCGAAGCCACGCCCGAGAGCATGGCGACCGCCAACATTCGAGGCAAACTCCCGAATGACCACAAATGGCCTATGGCCGGTGGAATGACCAAGAATGCCACCACCAAAATGGCGCCGACTGCTTCGAACGAAAACACGGTGGCCAGCGAAACGCCCCCCATGAGTAACCAGTGCCATAGCCCAACAGCCATGCCCGTTGAGGCCGCAAAGACACGGTCGAAGGCCAGCAGCTGCATGCCCTTGTAGCCCCTCCAGAGCAGCAGCCCGATCAAGACATCGAGGCCCAAGAGCATGGCAAAGTGCCTCGGCCCCATCGGACGCCCTCCCCAAGACCACGTATCGAAGGGCAGCAGCGCGATATCGCCATACAACACGCAATCTGCATCGATATCGACCCGACTCGCCCATAGCGATACCATCACAATGCCCAGGCTGAACAAAAGTGTAAAACTCAACCCGATGGAGGCATCCTGCTGCATACCCGCCTTGTGGGTGAGCCAATCGATGAGATACGTGACCAAGAGCCCAAAAACGGCGGCCCCGACCAGCAGCCCCAGGCTTTCCCGTGCTCCGGAAACAAAATACGCCAGCACAATGCCGGGAAGGACGGCGTGCGAAATGGCGTCGCCCAACATGCTCAGCCGGCGCAAGTACAGAAAACTGCCGAGCGCAGCGCAGAGCAAGGCGACCAAGGCGCCCATACCGATTACCCACCACCCGTCTGTACTCATGCGCCCGTTGCTGCGTTGACGTGGATTTCAACCGTAGGGGCATAGTGCTCGCACAACCCCAATTCAGCCAAAATATCGCGTTCGAGCTCCGGCGTAAGCAGGTGCTCTATCACCTCCGCAGACTCGTGTACCCGATCGATCGGAACCCCGGCTTTGCGGTTCAAATACACCTCCCACAGACGATGGAGGCGATTGATGCGGCGGCCTTCGGTCCATCCCGATTCAGTTGGCTTAAGCCCCCCCACGACGGGCAGAATCCAACCTGCCGCCACGGTGCGCCGCACATTGCGGTAGTATTCCCGGGCGCTCAAGCCCATCCGCTTTCTCAACACCGAACCCGGAACCGTCTGGGTCCCCGGTCGCTCTTCCAAACACAGAACCATGACTTTGATAAAGTTCTCTCGCTCGCTCTGCAATCGCTTGCGGTGCTTCTTGAGCATCTTGCTCAACAATCCCCGCTGGGGCGCCAGAACAATTCCCAACAACGCCAGCCCGCAGAGCGACAACACCGTCAAGGGCCCCGTTGGCATGGATGCCGACGTGCTGCTCAGAGCGGTCCCCAAAGCCCCGCCCAGCGCTCCAAACACCGCCGACAACACCAAGGTCGGGCCCAAGCGATGGGTCCAATACCGAGCCGTAGCCGCTGGAATGACGAGCAGTGCGGCCATCAATACGATGCCCACAGCCCGAATGCCCGCCGCGATGGCGAGAATGCCCAGGGCCGCCATGACCGCCTCGTACAAACGAACCGGCCAACCAATGCTCCGCGCAAAATCTGGATTGAACGCGACCAGACCCATCGATCGGTGGCCCACCAGCGCCATGATGAGAACGACCAAGGCCAATCCACCAAAGACCCATACGTCTTCTTCGACCATGGCCGCAGCCCGACCAAAGAGGACGTGATCCAGTCCGCTAAAATCCCCTGTACCCCTATTCTGAATAAACGTGAGCAATACAATGCCTACCCCGTAAAACCCGCTCAGCGCTATCGCGAGGGCTGCATCGGGCCGGGGACCCGAAAAACGGCGCACCCAGCGGACGAAAACCAAACTCAACGCCCCAGACACCACCGACCCCAAAAGCAAAATCCAGGAATTCTTGAGTCCCGACAACAAAAAAGCCATCCCGATGCCGGGCAGCATACTGTGCGCTACGGTTTCGCCCACCAAACTGTTCTTGCGCAACAATCCAAAGACGCCCACGGCTCCGGCCGCGGCTCCCAAGAGCACCGACCCGGTCAGAACGTATAGAAAATTGGAGTCCATAGGTTTGGGAGCGCTCTAGAACCCTAGGATTCGAGCGGAGGTGATTGAAGTGATTGCACGATAGACCGCGTATTGACCCGAATCATCTTGAGGTAGGTATCGGCCTCTCCTCCGGTTGGGCCGAGCGCATCGGTATAGAGCGAGGGACCCAAATTCAACATAAACCCTTTGCTCTTACAACCTTCCACAACGGCATCCAAGGAACGCGAAGAGACGATATTCTCGACAAAAACCGCCGCAATCTTGTGTGCAATCACAAAATCCACCAAATCGCGCACGTCCTTAACGCCAAAATCGGCGGCTGTTGAAAATCCCTGCAAACTGCGCACCTGCATTCCGTACCGGCGACCGAAATAATTAAAGGCATCGTGGGTCGTCACAATCCACCGTGCCGAATCCGGCAGTTGCGCGACCGCCTGTTCGACTTCCCCATCCAGAACATCCAATTCGGCTTTGTAGCGCCGAAAAGCAGCTTCAATGTCCTGAGCGTGCTGCGGATAGGCTTTTTGAAAATCGGCCGAAAGCTGTACAGCCGCAGACATCCACAAACGGGGATCCATCCAAAAATGCGGATCGTACCCATCGGCAAATCCGCTGCTCTTGATCAGAGAGGTAGAATCCAAACCGTCGCTCAGCCGGCATACGGGTTTGTCAGAGCGCTGCTTCTCGAATATTTGACCCAGCTTCCCTTCCAACTGCAACCCTGTATGCACCAAAGCATCCGCCCTTCGCAAAGCCGTGAGATCGCCTTGGGTCGACTTGTAGAGGTGGGGGTCGGTTCCGGGCCCCATCAATCCCTCCACTTGAAAAACATCGGGCAACACCGCTTGCGCCAAGTCCGCGGCCAGACTGGTGGTGGCCAAGACGTGGATTTTCCCTGAGCGATCAATGTCTTTGGGATCCGCGGATGGAGCACATCCCATCAACAACCCGAGTCCCAGCACGGCCCAACGACGAAGTACAGCGATCAAAACTTTTTGGCTTATTTAGAATCGACAAAAATAAGCCCGGAACAGGAGAGAAAAGAGATGACCCAGGTCACACTCCCCTACGACTTTGGCCCTTTTCTTTGCACAAAATCTGTCCTCGCATGAGCACTTCTACCCTCTCCGCTCCATCGATTGATATGGCGTCGGTTTTGGCCAAACTTGAAATCGCTCCCGAAAATCCCGGAACCTCTGGCCAACACTGGTCGTTGGATATCGCCGATACGCTTGTGAGTCGGTCTCCGGTCGATGGCCAAGACATTGCCCGGGTTCGGGCTACTTCCCGAGAGGGCTACGACCGGGTGGTATCGGAAGCGCTCGAGGCCTTCGCCTTTTGGAGAACGGTTCCCGCTCCCAAGCGGGGCGAATTGGTTCGGCAGTTCGGAGACGAATTGCGGGGACTCAAAGCCGAATTGGGTGCTTTGGTATCGTACGAAATGGGCAAATCGCTCCAGGAGGGACTGGGCGAGGTGCAAGAAATGATCGACATCTGCGATTATGCTGTGGGTCTGTCTCGCCAGCTCTATGGGTTGACGATGCCTTCAGAACGACCCGAACACATGATGCGCGAACAATGGCATCCGCTCGGAGTGGTGGGCATCATTTCTGCCTTCAATTTTCCCGTGGCCGTTTGGGCCTGGAACACGGCCATTGCCTGGGTGTGCGGAGATGCGACGATTTGGAAACCCAGCGAAAAAGTCCCTTTGTGCGGCATTGCCTGCCAGCGAATCATCCACCGTGTCTTGGAGCGCAACGGTTATCCCAAAGCACTCTCGGGCCTGATCAATGGCGACTACAAAGTCGGACAATGGTTGAGCAAAGACGCGCGCCTGCCCCTGATTTCGGCCACGGGCTCGGTTCGCATGGGCCGGGCTGTAGGTGTGGCCGTAGCCGAGCGCTTTGGGAAGAGCATTCTCGAATTGGGCGGAAACAACGCCATCATCGTTACCCCAGAGGCCGATCTGGCCATGACCACCCTCGCGGTCGTTTTCGGCGCAGTGGGTACGGCTGGTCAACGGTGCACCAGCACGCGCAGACTCATTGTGCACGACTCCATTTTTGACAAAGTCCGCGACACCTTGGTGCACGCCTATGCCCAGTTGCGCATTGGCAATCCACTCCATGCCCAAAATCACGTGGGTCCCTTGATCGATCGGGATGCAGTTCAACTCTATTTGAATGCCCTGGACCGCATTCAGGCAGAGGGCGGAAAGATTGTTGTACCCGGAGGAGTGCTCAAAGGCGATGGATTCGAAAGCGGTTGTTATGTGCGCCCTGCGATTGTAGAGGCGGAAAACCATATGGAAACCGTTCAGTCAGAAACTTTCGCCCCGATTTTGTACCTCGTTCGCTACACGACCTTGGACGAGGCCATTGCCCTGCAGAACGGGGTTCCGCAAGGGTTGAGTTCCGCCATCATGACCGCCGATTTGCGCACTGCCCAACGCTTTATTTCGGCTTCGGGATCGGACTGCGGCATTGCCAATGTGAACATCGGCACTTCGGGGGCTGAAATTGGAGGGGCTTTTGGAGGCGAAAAGGAAACGGGCGGTGGGCGCGAATCGGGTTCCGACGCCTGGAAAGCCTATATGCGCCGTCAAACCAATACGCTCAATTACGGTACTTCCCTGCCCTTGGCCCAGGGCATTGAGTTCAATCTCTAGACCTTTTCTGGGCCTTGAACGGCCTCCAATTGCAGCAGTCGGTAGCGGAGGGCGGCGGCAACCGTAAGGCTGTCGTGGACGCTACCCTCGAGGACGCCAGCATAGAGTTCAGAAAAGGGAATTCTGCGGATCTGTAGTTGTTCCGTTTCCTCGGGTTCGGCCTCGTGCTGGCTGAGTCCTTCGGCCAAATAAATCAAAGCCCGCTCATCGGAAACGCTGTTGCTCAGACTCATCGTCTGAATCAACGTCCAACGCTCGGCTTTTAAGCCACATTCTTCGAGCAATTCTCTTTGGGCCGATGCCAGTGGATCTACCCCGAGCTTTCCCCCTCCTTCGGGAATTTCCCAGCTGTATTCGCCCAGCGGAAATCGATATTGCCCGACCACCCAGGTATAGCCTTCATCGTCGATGGGCAAAATTCCGATGGCCCAATTCTTAAACCGTACCACGCCGTATATACCGTCTCTACCTGACGGGTTGAGCACCTCGTTGTGTTCTACGCGAATCCAGGGATTCTCATAGGCTGTTGTCCGTTGTTTCACGGTCCACGGATTCGCGGTCAATTCGTCTTCCATATTTCAGCTTAACACCATTGTAGCGGATTTCTCGACCGCTGTTGTCGTATTCAACCGTTAAATAGCGCATTCCATCGGAATTGAAGTACTCCCAAATACCCCGCTTGATGCCATTCGACCATCGCTCTCTTCGTTGTAGGGTTCCATTGGAATGATAATACTCGTGGACCCCATCTGGCTGCCCATTGAGAAACGAGCCTTTGAAGTTCAGACGGTCTAAATCGCGGTACCAATGCTTCCATTCTCCCTGACGCTCTCCCTCGAAATAGCTGCCTTCTTCGCGCTGGTCTCCGTACATCAAGACCCAGGGGCCTTCTTTGAGTCCTTCGATGTATTCGCCTTGGGTAATCACCGTTCCATCCTCGGCATATTCGACCGAAGGACCGTCTTCTAAACCCCCGACATATTCCTCCTCTCTCCAAATCGAACCGCTTGGATAATACCACACCCATTCATTCTCTGGTTGATCCATCCGATAGGTACCGGTTTGCTCCAGGGCTCCATTTTCGAAGTAGTATTTCCACACCCCGGTGCGCAAATCGTCCACGTAATCGCCTTCGTGCATTACGGCCATCGATGGATAATAGCGCTTCCAATGGCCCTGCCGCCGACCTTGTTCGTCCACAATTCCCCCTTCTTCGATCAACTGTCCTTTGAGATATACCATCGATTGTTGCGGTTCTCCCTGGGCATTGTACAAGCGGTGAATTCCATTGGGTTTGCCGTCTAAATAGGATCCTACGGATTTAAGCTTGCCTGTATTGGGATCGATCTCGCGCCGAATCTCCACCTTGGCCGTCTCGGGGACATCTTCCATCAACACCCCATTTTCCCAGCGTTCTGTGCGGATCAAATTGCCATTGGCCCGGTAGTATTTCCAAAACCCATGCTTGAGGTCGTTCTGATACGTGCCTTCAATGGCGATCGAGCGGTCGGCGCGGAATTCCATCCATGTTCCCTGTTTGCGCCCCAACCGATCGGTGCGGTTGATGGGCTGCTTGCGCACCAAAACACCCGATTTAAACGTCAACAAGGTCTGAATGAGCCCTCCGGACCATTCATATCCCAAACCCTGCTCGCGGTCTTCGACAAAGGGCACTTCGCGGATCAAGGTTCCCGTGCTGTCGTATTCGGTCATAATCCCTTGTTTCTGATCCAGTACAAACGGCTCAGAACGAATCAAAATACCCTTGGTATAGGTGGATCGGTTGCCCTGCTTTTTTCCCCTCTCATATTCGATTTGCACCGTCAGATTTCCCTCTTCGTCGTAAAACCTCCACGGCCCGTCCAATTCCATACCCACACGGTTGCCCTCGGTCTTGAGCTGACCGTTGAGGTGATAGCTCTTCCAGTATCCATCGGGTTGTCCGTCTTTGAGCAGCCCTTTGGCACTCAATCGACCATTTTCATGGTAATAGCGCACGGTATCGGATTGACCGGCGATCTCTCCACCCGAAATCAGCCAGGCCCAGAGAACACTATACAGTATTCTTCTTTTTTTAAAAAAATAGGGTATGATGGTATTCATGTTCGGTTCATACTGTGGAAACCTTCTCTTTGCATTGCTTGACTTGAACGGGTTCTGTGTTCAGATGAACAAATTATGAACGCGTTCGGCCGTTGAAGTTGCCACGCTAACAAAGGTATAGCCCGCTTTCCAACAGACGTTCAAGAACCGTGGATAAATGCCAAAGTGCGTAACTCGGCTGTTGGAACTTGTTCGAAAACCCACCCTGATTCGTGGACAAAGAGCCGATAAAAAAGGAAGAGTTTTCCTTGACACGACCCCTTGCTGTTCTGCTTAGGAGGAAAGAGGGTTGGGTGCAAGCGCTTTTTATGAGCGGTTTTCAGCGCAATTGACCCGCTATTGTTATTCCATTGTGAACAAGTACAACTTGATGATCAGTACGCAACGAAAATCATCAACACCCTATTCACCGGAATACGACCTTTGGACTTTCTTAATCCGAACGCATGAAAATCGCACTATCCTCTGACCACGCTGGCTATGAGATGAAACAGCACCTGGTGCACTATGCACTCGATCAGGGACACGAGGTGATTGATTTAGGAACCGACAGCGACCAAAGTGTCGATTATCCCGATTTTGCGCATGCCCTGTCCAAAACCGTATTGAACCGGGAGGCTGATTTGGGTGTAGCGGTATGCGGTTCGGGCAACGGAATCAACATTGCGCTCAACAGGCACCGAGGCATTCGCGCTATTTTGGCGTGGAACCGGATGATGGCCGAAATGGGGCGCCGGCACAACGATGCCAACGTGCTCAGTTTACCTGGGCGCTACATGGATTTGGACGAAGCCACCCAGGTGTTTGACGTGTTTGTTCAAACAGAATTCGAAGGCGGCCGGCATCAAGGACGGGTGGAGAAAATCGAACTCTAAGGGATCTGTTCAGCTTTCTGGAGTATTCTGAAGGGTCGAGGCCAAAGGCTGAAATCGGGCACCGAGGTAGGGAGCTATGGTTTTCCAATCGACCACAAACTCGGGTTGACCCATAGAATAGGGGGCAATTTCGTATTGAGAATACTGAAAATGAACCCCATCTTTCGATAAGAAGAAATTCTTACTGACGTAGAATCGATCTTCATCAAACCAAAACCCCGCAGCGTTGAGACTGGGGTCCGCGATCTCGTTTTGGGTGCGAAACTGTTGTTCTGCAATTTGGGTAAAGGCTTCGACTTGATCTGGAACCAGTAGATCGACATAACCGAGCGTATCCCCGCTAGGAAGGTGAATGCAGCGATGCCGACTGCCCGAATTGCCGTGGGCACCGCCGGTATAGGCGTATACGAGAATGGTATAACCCAAAAAATCGCTTTGGTTGAAGTGAATCGAAGCCGTGATGTCGAGCTCCCAGGGCGTAATGAACTCGGGCAATTCCTTCACCATGGCGCTGTATTCTTCGATAAAAAGCGCCGCTGTGCGTTCGGGTCCTGAAAGGTGGTCAAACATGCCTGAGGCCCCGGGGCTCTCTGGACTGTCGTATTGACCCAGGTCGCCTTGAACGATCGATTGGATGCGCCGGAGCACAGAATCGGGCACACCCTCTGTGGGTTCAAAATACTCGATGTGCACCTTGGCACAGGGTTCGGTACTGAGCGAATCGCAGGTCCCCATGACTTTGTCGAGGGTTTTGATCGTGTAGACCAAGGTATCAGAGGCATCGACAGGATCAGATTCCGGTTGACACGAGGTACACGAAGGGGTCGACAGCACCCCAGCGAACAGGAGCAATGCGGGGGGAACGAAACGGGCGGGCTTCATTTATCTTGGTGGCTTGCTGCAAAGGTGGCATAAACCCCTTATAAAACGGACAATCGAACCATGAAACTCCACAGCCTCAACACAGGACATTTTAAATTGGACGGGGGCGCCATGTTCGGCGTAGTGCCCAAAACGCTTTGGCAAAAGAGCCAGCCCGCCGACGATTTGAATTTGTGTTCCTGGGCCATGCGGAGCATGTTGGTCGAACACGGCGACCGTTTGATTTTGATCGACACCGGCATTGGCAACAAACAGGACGACAAGTTCTTTGGTCACTATCACCTCCACGGTCCGGACAACCTCGACGATCAATTGCGCTCCAGGGGATTTGAACGGGCGGACATCACCGATGTGTTTTTGACCCATTTGCATTTTGACCATTGCGGGGGGGCCATCGAACGCTCGGGAGACCACTGGGCGCCGGCTTTTCCCAAGGCGCGTTTTTGGTCAAACGAAGCGCACTGGGGCTGGGCCACGCGACCCAACCCGAGAGAAAAGGCCAGTTTCTTGGCCGAGAACATTCTCCCCATCCAGGAATCGGGTCAACTCGAATGGATAGCGCTTCCGGAAACTGCGGGGGTTTTGGATCGGGTCTCGACACCCTTGGGTTTTGATTGTTTGCGCGTAAGCGGGCATACGGAATCCATGATGCTGCCGTTGTTGGAGGTGGAAGGAAGAACCGTAGTGTATTTGGCCGACCTCATTCCGTCGGCAGCCCATATACCGCTGGCTTGGGTGATGGGCTACGATACCCGCCCGTTGCTGACCCTCGAAGAGAAAGCGGCTTTGCTCCAACAAGCTGTCGCTGGGGAATGGTTGCTCTTTTTTGAGCACGATCCTGCCCTTGAATGTGCCCGGTTGGCCCAAACCGAAAAGGGCATACGGCTGCAAACCGCGGGTGCGCTGGTCGATTTGTGGTAAACCGTTTATTATTAATCAAGAAAAACCGGTGAAAAGAATCAATGCAGTCCGTTGGATCTTCCTCCTCTGTAGCGTTGAGGCGGCAGAGGCCCAAACTACCGCGGGTCTTTCTCGGGCCGATTATCGGATGCAGGTAGAGCTCGACGACTCGAAGCACCGCATCAAAGGCACTCAGGAAATCGCCTTTCAATCGGGGGCTGCTGATACGCTGCACGAATTGTTCTTCCATCTCTATTTCAACGCTTTTCAACCTGGAACGGCCATGGCGGAACGCACGGCCGCCCTGCCCGACCCCGACGGCCGCATGAAAGGGCGTTTTGAATCAATGTCTGCCTCGGAGCAGGGGTGGAACAAAGTGCGTTCGCTGAAAGTAAACGGGGTCGCACAGCGCACCGAGACCCGGGAAACCACCCTCAAGGTCTATCTCGACAAACCGATACCACCCGGAGGTCGGGTGCGCATCGATACTGAATTCGAAGCCCAGGTTCCGGTGCAAATTCGTCGGTCGGGCAGGGACAACAATGAAAGCATCGACTATACCTGTACGCAGTGGTATCCCAAGCTGGCGCAATACGATCGCCATGGTTGGAAAACCTTGCCTTATGTCAATCGCGAGTTCTTTGGGATTTTTGGCAATTTTGACGTACGCATCCGGGCCCGGAGTGCTTTTGTTTTGGCGGGTACAGGGGTGTTGGTCAATGCGTGTGCCCTCCCTGCGGCCTTGGCACAGGCGTATTGCCCCGAAGCCAAAGGACCGAAAGCGGAATGGGCAGAATGGCACTTTTCGGCCGAAAATGTCCACGACTTTGCCTGGGCCGCCGACCGCGACTACCGCATTTCTGCGACCCAAAGCGGCAGGGGAACCGATCTGTACTTCGCCCGGGGCCCCAGGTCAGAAGCGGCCAGCTGGAAGGCACTACAAGACTATACGGTGCGATTTTTTAACACGATGGACACCTTGATTGGTGGCTATCCCTATCCGCGGTTTACGGTGATTCAGGGTGGTGACGGGGGAATGGAATACCCGATGTGCACTATGGTGCTGGGAGCCGCCAAACCCGATCAAATTGAAGGCTTTGTCGGGTTGATGGTGCACGAGGCCGCGCACAATTGGTTCTATGGCATCATCGCCACCGACGAACAGCGCTATCCTTGGATGGATGAGGGCTTTACGAGCTATGCCGAGGCCGTGGTCATGGAGGGCTTGTTTCCCACGGGCGACCCGAATCCGCATCGCTCGGCTGTGCACAGTTATCGAAAGGCTGCGCTAGCCGGTCTGGTGGAGCCTCTCAGCACCCCCGCGGATTTCTATACCCGCAACAAGTCCTATGGAATGGGAGCATATGTGATGGGCGAGTTGTTTTTATGGCAGTTGGAGGGGATGGTCGGCACCCCCGTTTTTAGAGCGGGTCTACGCGAATTCTACCGAAAGTACGCGTTTACCCATCCGGAGCCTTCAGATCTGGTGCGCATACTAGAGCGTCGTTCGGGCATGCAACTGCAGTGGTATAGCGATCTGTGGACAGGGACCACCCAGACCATCGATCACGGTATTGTCGAGGTTCGGGCCGTGGGACGAGACCAAATTCGGATTGTCCTCGAACGAAAAGGCAGCATTCCCATGCCTCTGGAGCTGGTGTTGGTCTTTGAGGACGGAACCCGACGTTCGCTGAAAGTACCGCTCGATTGGTGTTTCGAAGCCGCCCCGGGATCGGCTCAGCCGCTTCCGTTTTGGAATGGCTACGCCCCTCGATACGAATGCACGGTACGCGCCGACTTCAACGCGCTCGATGAGGTACAGCTCGATCCCCTCGAATACACTGCGGACCTCCACCTCGAAAACAACCGCTGGGTCAAGCCTTAATCGTCTTGTTCACGGCCGCGCTTGCGCCCATAGGGATCGTCGAGCTCGAGGTCGATCTGTTTTTTCTCAACATCGACTTTCCGGACCTTGACGCGGAGCGGATCTCCAAGGCGGTACCGACGACCGGTGGCATCGCCCACAATCTGGTAGTTCTTTTCGTCAAAGACGTAGTAGTCGTCGCGGAAATCGCGGATGCGGACCATGCCTTCGCAGTGGGTTTCGGTAATCTCTACATAGACGCCCCAGTCGGTAACCCCGGAGATGATACCGTCAAAACTCTGGCCTTCCCGGTCGGCCATGAACTTGGCCTGCATGTATTTAATCGAAGCGCGCTCGGCCTCGGCCGCCAGCTTTTCCCGTTCGGAACTGTGCTTGCACTGGGCCTCCCAAACATCAGAAGGAACGCTCTGCCCTTCGTCGAGGTAGTGCTGGAGCAAGCGGTGCGCCATGACATCGGGATACCGCCGAATGGGCGAGGTAAAATGCGAATAGTAGTCGAACGCCAGCCCGTAGTGCCCCACGTTGCGGGTGCTGTACTCGGCCTTGGCCATGCTGCGCAAAGCAAGGGTTTCAATCATCCGCGCCTCTCCTTTGCCCTTGACTTCGGCCAACATCTGGTTCAGACTGTCGGTCACACTCTTTCTACTGCCCAAGTGGAGTTGATAGCCAAACTGTTTGACGAAGTTGTTGAGGTCGAGAAGCTTGCCAGGGTCCGGATCGTCGTGGACCCGGTAGACAAAGGTTTTGCCGGTAGGTCCTCCGTCTCGCTTTTTTCCCACAAACTCAGCCACCTCGCGGTTGGCGAGCAACATAAACTCCTCGATAAGGTGGTTGGCTTCTTTGGATACCTTGAAATAGATGCCCAAAGGGTTGCCGTTTTCGTCTAGGGTGAACTTGACCTCCTCTCGGTCAAACAACAAGGCGCCCTTTTGAATGCGGCGTTCTCGAAGCTGACGGGCCAGTTTGTGAAGTTCGAGGACTTCATCTTTCAAAGCGTGTTCGCCTCCTTCGATAATGGCCTGGGCGTCTTCGTAAGCAAAGCGATGGTCGGAGTGGATCAGGGTGCGCCCAAACCAACGCTCGTGAACCACTGCCCGATGATCGAGTTCGAACACCGCGGAAAAACAGCACTTGTCTTCGTTGGGGCGGAGAGAGCACAAATCGTTGCTGAGGACCTCAGGCAACATGGGAACGACCCGATCCACCAAATAGACCGATGTGGCGCGTTGCTCGGCCTCCCGATCGAGCGCGCTGCCCGCTTTGAGGTAGTGGGTTACATCGGCAATGTGGACCCCGACTTCTACCCGACCGTTTTCGAGCTTCCGAATCGACAGGGCGTCGTCGAAGTCTTTGGCGTCGAAGGGGTCTATGGTAAAGGTGGTTACCTGCCGAAAATCGCGGCGCGCTGCCACATCTCTGTCGGTGATTTCCCGCGGAATGGCCAGGGCCTCGGCCTCAATCTCGTCGGTAAAGCGATACGGCAAGCCGTATTCGGCCAAAATGGAGTGAATCTCGACGTGGTGTTCGCCCGGCTGACCGAGGATCTCGACGATTTCTCCAAAGGGCGAGCTGGCTTTTTCGGGCCAATCGGTGATGCGGGCTAAACACTTTTGGCCATCCACCGCTCCATTGAGCGCTTCTTTGGGGATGTACAAATCCACCATCATCTTGCGGTTGTCCGGCACCAGAAAGCCAAAATGCCCGCTCATTTGCAGCACACCGACAAACTCCATGCGCTTGCGCGTCACGATTTCGACGATTTCTCCTTCGGGTTTGTGTCCTTTGCGCCGGGCGTAGAGCATCACGCGAACCGTATCTCCGTGCAGGGCGTGGCGCACCCTTCTGGGGGGGATGTAGATGTCTTCGGCGCTGCCTTCGCACACTACATAAGCAGCTCCTGTAGAGGTCATTTCGACCCGACCCAGCAGGTGCTGATCGACGGTGATAAGCTGATAGCGGCCTTCCGGGAGTTTGCGCACCCGGTTTTCGGCCACCAAGGCTTCGAGGGCGGTCAGGATTTTGTGTCGGCTTCCGGGATCGTCGTGTCCAAGCGCTTGGGCGAGTTGATCGAGTTGGGCGGTATGGTCTTTGAGCCTTCCGAGCGCACTCAGCACATCGTGTTTGAAGGCGTTGCTGGACGATCCTTTCTTGCGTGGCAGATGCGGCAGCTTTCGTTTTTTCGGCATATTTCACGAAGGTACGAAGCCCTGTTTCGGAAGCTGGAAATTAAAATTGTTGATATTGAGCACTTTATGCATCTGATTGGGGTTTTTTCACCGCCGAGGCAACGCCGAAGGGGTTTTGGGGTGTCTTAAGAGAGTAGACCTGGTAACCCAAGGCCCCAATGCGCATTCTTCGATTGCCCACGCATACGCCCGATCTCTTAGAACGCTGCCGCCGCGGCGATCGAAGGGCTCAGCGCGCCTTTTGTGAGCGTTTTGCTCCCGCCATGTTGGCGGTGTGCCGACGCTATGTGCGGTCGTTGGAGGATGCCGAGGAGGTGCTTCAAAACGCCCTGCTGAAAGCCCTCGACAAACTGTCGGATTTGGAGGAAGTCAAGTCGATTGAACCTTGGTTGAGGAGAATTGCCGCCAACGAATCGCTCAACTTTATTCGCTATCGCCAGAATGTGTTTGTGGCCCTCGACGAAGTCGACGAAGCCCAAGCGCCTTCGGGTTTTGAGGCGCCGAACGGATTAGAAGCCGAAGAGCTCCTGAGACTCGTCAACGCCCTGCCCACGGGCTACAGGGTGGTGTTCAACCTCTACGCCATCGAGGGCTACGATCACAGCGAAATCGCGGAACTCCTCAACATCGACCCGGCCACCTCTCGGTCGCAACTGCACAAGGCCCGCAAACTGCTCCAATCTCAGCTCGAGCACCAAAGACTGCAAATGCGCTAACGCGATTAAAACGAAATGTGATGAAAAAAGTACCCCAAGACCCCGAGCACCCCATCGATGCCTATTTCCGCCGGGGGCTCGAGGAGCACCGCACCGCACCGAGTCCCGAGTTTTGGGCCCGTTTGGAGGCCGAGAAATCTGCACCAGCGCGGATGTCTTGGACCCGAGTTGCGGGTTTTTTACTGATGATCGGCCTCGGGGGATGGCTGGCTCAGTACGGTTTTTATTCGGACCGACCCGTGTTGAACGTGGTTCAAGAAGCGGGGATTCCGGCAGCGCGTCCAGCCCTTTCTACGACCGAAGCGCCGACCGCCAAAGAACCCTCCTCGGTGCCAAAAGCCCTCCCGGTTCAACCCGTCCTCAGCTCTCCGGACCCCCGGGGCTGGAGAGCTGCCCCGAAAAGGACAGGAAGTAAGACGGCCCAGACAGACCCCCCAACAGAGGGAACCTCTGCGCCTATGGAGCGGTTGGCCTTGAACGCGCTGGGACTTCCGCCTTTGACTGTACCCGAATCCCCCATTCGCTTTAAGCTGATATTGCCGAACGCGGAAGATGTGATTGCCCCTCTTGAAATTGAAGAAGTCGAGCCCTACGACGAACAGCTCAAGACCTATGCGGCTCGCAGTATTGTTCAGTTGCTGCGGGGCGAGCCGATCGAAACGGCCCCCAAGCCCCAACTGCCGCTCGAAGAACTGCGAAAGCCCGTCCGCGAATTGTTCGCCATGCAGCGCGATCTCAGCAAGCGTTTCAACCAACCCCGCCCCAGAGCGGATCAACCTCAAACAACCCCGGAACCATGAAGAATGCAGCGATCAAAGCCCTGTTGTGCGGTACTTTGCTTACAGCCACGGGCTTGAGCTCCCGCGCCCAGGTAGACACGACCCAGAGCGAACACGCCGGGGAGGAAAAGGAAATCACCCTGATGTCGAAAGACGCCAAAGAGCTTGAACTCCTCGCGGAGCGCATGAAGGAGTCGGCGCTCGAAATGCAAAAGGCCGTACAGCGCCAAAACGAAAAAATGGCGGAAGTAAACCGCCAATTGGCGGAAGGCCAAATGACTTTGGAAGCAGCCCAAAAGGCGCGCGCTCAAATTGTCGAAGAAACCGAAAAAGAGCTCGAACGCATCGAAGAGCAAATGGAGCGCGATGCAGAGGAAATGAGCCAGAAAGCCGATCAAATGGGCGAAGGCGAATCGGAGGCCTGGGCGCGCCGTTGGGAAGAAGAGGCCCGCCGTTACGATCAATCCGACACCAATGACGTCGAGATTTTTGACTTCGATATGGACGAAGACGATTTTGAGTGGGACTGGTATGATAAAAAGAACAGCCCCAGAAAGACCAATGTACTGGTTGACTTTCACCTCGGCATCAACAATCTCTACGACTCCGATTTCAAACCCATTGGGGGCAAGGGGGAACTCGATGTGTGGAAATCGAACATCTACGAATTCGGGGTGCATTGGAAAACGCGTTTGGGCAGTCCCGAAAGCAAGTTCTACATCAAATATGGCCTGTCTTATACCTGGCACGACTTCACGCTCCGCGGAAAGAACATCATTGCCAAGGCCCAGGACAGCGTCTATTTTACCGAGGCTGATGCGGAATACAACGTCAAGCATACGGAGTACCGCAACGGTTATCTGAACATCCCTGTCATGTTCCAACTCGATCTGAGCGATGGGGGAATGGACAAGGCTTTTACCCTCGGACTCGGGGGCTATGGGGGGTTGTGCACCTACTTCAAGCGCGAAATCAAATTCTCTGATGCCCAGAATGACGATGCCCGAGAAGAATTGAGGGGTGATTTCTATGCCAACCCATGGCGTTATGGCTTGTTGGCCCAGGTCGGGTTCAACAGTTTCAAGATCACGGCTCAGTACGACCTCAACCCCTTCTTTGACATGGATAAGGCGCCTGAGTACCGGAATTTGGCGCTCACGGTAGGCTGGTCGTTCTAGGGCATTCCTATAAGGAGGTACAGATCCCCGGGAGCGTACCGCCCTGGGGATTTTACTTTTAACCCATGAAATCCACCGAACCCAAGCTGGAGTTTCGAGCCTGGGATGACTTGAGTCCGGGCGAAATCCACGCCTATTATCGCCTGAGACAGCAGGTGTTCGTCCTGTACCAAAACAGCGCATACGTCGACGCGGATGTGTACGATCCGGTGGCTTTTCACGCTTGGATCGGCCAGCCTCCCTCGGGCTGTGTGCGGGTTCTTCCGCCAGGCACCCAATACGCCGAGGCCTCGATTGGGCGCATTGCGGTGGCCACAGAAGCCCGGGGAGGGGGGTTGGCGCATCGGCTTACCACTTCGGCTTTACAGGAAGTATACCGCCGATTCGGACCCGTATCTGTGCGCATTTTGGCCCAGGCCTATCTGTTGCATTTCTATGCCCAATACGGCTTTGAGGCCGAAGGGCCGTACGTTTGGGAAGACGGCATTCTGCATCGAGAAATGTTGCGCCCCGCGTCGAGGTTCCACGCGGAACAATGAGCGCAAGTTTCAGAAACCTAGCGCGCTACGCAACCGTTCACGGACTTCTTTGGCCACAACTCTGGCTTTTTGCGCCCCGGTTTTGAGCACGGCTTCCAAATCGGAGGGGGCGTTCATCCAGCGATCGAATTCCGAACGTTCTTGGGCAAACCGGTCGAGAATGAGACCGAGCAGTTCGCTTTTGGCGTGTCCATATCCAAAGTTTCCCGCTTCGTATCGAGTGCGGAGATAGGCGGTTTGTTCGGGGGTGGCCAAGAGCGCGTAGAGCGCAAAAACAGTGTCTTGGTCTGGGTTTTTGGGGTCTTCGAGCGGGGTGCTGTCGGTTACGATGGAACCGATTTGTTTTTTGAGTTCTTTTTCGGAGGCAAACACATCGATCATGTTGCCATAGCTCTTGCTCATTTTTTGCCCGTCGGTACCGGGAACCGTTTTGGTGGATTCGCGCAATTGGGCTTCGGGCAGCCTGAGTACATCGGTCCCGAGGACCCGATTGACGGTCTGGGCGATGTCCCGGGTCATTTCAAGGTGTTGAATCTGGTCCTTGCCCACGGGAACCTGATCGGCATCGTACATCAGAATATCTGCAGCCATCAATACAGGATAGGTAAAAAGACCTGCATTGACATCGCTGAGCCGCTCGCTCTTGTCTTTAAACGAATGCGCATTGGCGAGCATGGGAAAGGGGGTAAAACAGCCCAAATACCAGGCAAATTCGGCGACCTCGGGCACATCGCTTTGTCGGTAAAAGGTATTTCGATCGGGGTCGAAACCGCAGCCCAACCAGGCGGCCGCCACCGCATGTCCGTTGATGCTGCGCAGCTCGGCTTGTTTGATGGTGGTCACCGAATGCAAATCGGCCACAAAAAAGAACGAAGACCGATTCGGAAGTCGGCTCTCTTCAATGGCAGGCAAGATGGCCCCGAGCAAGTTGCCCAAATGGGGGCGGCCAGTACTTTGAATGCCGGTGAGAATGCGCTTCATGGAGATGGGCGGGTTTGCGGCCAAAAGTAGTTTTGGGGGGTTGTACCCCCTAATTTTGCCGTGTGAAGCGCATACAACGGCTGGGAGTGCTGTGTTGGAAGGCCTGGTTCGTTGTCGTCAACGCGCTGGTCATTGCCGTATTGTTCCCGTTTTTGTTGGCATCGACCTTGCGAGAACGCGACTATCCCTGGTTTTTCCGCTTGTGTCGGGCGTGGGCGCGTTGCGTCCTATGGTCCATGGGATTCCGGCTTCGCGCGGTGTACGAAGCTCCGGAAGACCGCAAAGAACCGTGTATCGTGGTGGCCAACCACACCTCGATGATCGACATCTTGTGTACATTTTTGCTCGTCGACGCCCCGTTTTTATTCATCGGTAAAATAGAATTGGCCCGCATCCCTTTGTTCGGGTTTTTTTATCGCCGCACCAATATTTTGGTCGATCGCAGCTCCAGGGCTTCGAGTCATCGCTCGTTTCTCGAAGCGGACCGACGCCTGTCCGCGGGTTTGGGCGTATGCATTTATCCCGAGGGGGGCGTGCCCGACCCACACATTCGACTGGCACCCTTTAAAGAGGGGGCGTTTCGGCTCTCGGTTCGCAATGGCATCCCTATTTTGCCTATTACCTTTGTCGACAACAAACGCGCCTTTCCGTATGCGCTGTACGAAGGGCGCCCCATGCGTCTCCGGGCTCGAATTGGACGGCTCGAGTGGCCGTTGGGTGCTGAAGCGGAGGCCGTTCGGGAAATGAAACAGCGCATTCGGAGTATCATAGAACATCATCTCGAGGCGGCAGAATGAGGATCGAAAAAGAAGACGTAGAGAAATTGGCCCACTTGGCCCGGTTGGAATTTACCGGGGCCGAATTGGACGCCATGGTGAACGACTTCGACAAGATGCTCGGGTTTGTGCAGCGCATTCAGACCCTCGATCTCGAAGGGATCGAACCCCTGGTCTATTTGAACGAAGAAGGGCAACCGCTGCGCGAAGACCGACCTTCAGAACCCATGGAACCGGCCGAGGCCTTGCGGAATTCGGAGAACTCGGACGGGGGCTATTTCAGGGTGCCTAGGGTGTTGTAAAGGGCGGGTTCTGGGAGGCCTAAGATGAAGATGCTTGACCCAAACGGCTGTGGAACAGGTTGGCGATGTTTAGCGATTGTAGTACACAGTAGGGGAAGTTAGAGGTCGCAGAGTGAAGGGAAGCGCGGGGTATGTGTAGCTTTTGACGTGCGATATACCCTGTTGAACGGGGCATGTCGCCCAATGGGGATCAAGGATTACGGTAGAAGAATCGACGACCTGATGGTCAGGACAGGATGGGGGGGTAAGCCCCACCCTGATTTCCAATCGACATGGAGGATGTTGAATGCTGAACCTTGAGTTCGCGGAAGCGGATGCATCGAGTGGATTTCCGTTCGTCTATTATCCGCAATCCGAAGATAGGACAATGCCAAAAGCAGTGAATTGGGGGGGGAACTTCGTTGATATGATGCCGTCCATTTTTCGGAGTCTGACTTCATCTCATACCCGCAATCCGAATATGGGATAATGCTGTAATATAAGAGGTTAGAACAAGTTGAAATAGAAAGTTTTAGTCACTGATATAAACCTCATCCCTTATCCGCAATCCGAATCGGGGATTGTGCTGCGGAACGAGGGAATCAAAGAGCGAAAGGAGCATTATAGCGGTTTCAACTCTAAAACCATAAGTCGACCGGAATTTGAGCATTCTGATACGGTTTTAGGAATAGGAGCGAAGCGCTGGTTTGCAAATGGCGGTTAGTGCGTGTTGGGAGTGGAAAACGAAGGGTTGCACGAATGAGAGCTGCCAAGGCAGTTGACTGCGGAAGTAGAAAAGCCTTGATTTTTCCGACAATTTGAATTTGGGTCTTTGGACTTAAGTCCACTGTGGCCAATATTGGGTTTGTCTCGGTCTTTCGCCGGTTGGAGAACCCAAAAGACCGGAGATTGAAGGGAGAGACGAAGGAGTCTGATCTTCGGAACAGGATCCAAGAACCAAAGACGAATAAGGCTATGGGGAGTTTCTGGAAGTCGTGGTGATCGCAGAAGGTCGGAATTCGCCGAGGCTTGTTAAAAAATAAGAAAAATCTTATATTCTAAAATTTGCAGGAGTTCAGATTTTTCCCGACTGGGTGGGCCCTCACAATCCCGCCCCCACCGCCACAGCAAAGTTCGAAAAACGCCAAAGAAAAAACAAGGAAAAGTTGTCAACGCATGCGTACAAAACGCGCAGCTGCCTTCCTAACCATTAAACCGCGTCATGGTGCGCTCCACGCCCTCCAGAATCCAGCTCTGAATGCACTGAACACTCCGCTCGAGCAAGGGATTCATACCGGCCAATTCCTCGGCATTCCAAGATCCTAAGACGTAATCAACCTGACCACCTTTGCGAAAATCGGAGCCGATGCCCACGCGCAAACGGGGGTATTCGGCTGTGCCCAACTCAGCTTCGATGCTCTTGAGCCCATTGTGGCCTCCATCGCTCCCCCGGGGCTTCAACCGCAGCTTTCCAAAGGGCAAGGCGAGGTCGTCGGTGACAATTAAGAGTCGGTCGTTGGACAGTTTGAGGTCCTGGAGGTGATGGCGCACCGCTTTCCCACTCAAATTCATAAAGGTGTTGGGCTTCTGCAGCCGAATCGATCGCCCTTTGAGCCGGGCCTCGGCGGCCCAGCCGTGACGGGTCGTGGCAAAAAAAAGGCCGGAAGCCTCCGCAAAGGCCTCCAGCACTTTGAATCCGATATTGTGGCGCGTATCCTCGTATTCCGAACCCGGATTGCCGAGTCCTACGACCAAGAATCGCTCCATTGACCTCAGGCTTCGGCCGAAGCTTCTGCAGCAGTGGCCTCAGCGGCTTCGTCTTCTTCGTCGGCGACGACGTTCCGAGAGGTCTTGATGCTTACAATCACCGCACCACCAGAGTTGCGGATTTCATATCCTTCGGTCTTGACTTCTTCTACCTTGATGCTTTGACCAATGCGCAGATTCGAGATGTCGATCGAAATGCCGTCGGGCAGGTTGGCCGGCAAGGCGCGCACGGTCAATTTGCGCAAGTTTTGCTTGAGCTTACCCCCTGAGCGAACCCCGCGGGCATTGCCGACCAAATGGATCGGAATGTCGAGGCTTACGGGCTTGTCATCGACCAGGCGGACGAAGTCGGCGTGCAGGATGTGGTCGCGGACCGGATCGAACTGCAAGTCTTGCAAAACAGCCCGGTGGGTTTGATCGCCGATGGCAATGTGCACTTCATATACATCGGGCGTATAGGCCAAGGTTCTGAAGCTGCTGGCGTCGGTGGTAAAGTGAATGGCTTCGCCATCGCCGTAGATGACACAGGGAACCTTGTCGATGCGGCGCAGGCGCACCGCTTCCTTGGTACCGAGTTCTTCGCGGATTTGGCCTTGAATGTGGAGCGATTTCATGGAGACGGAAGGATTTCAGGGAGATACGAGGGAACTTACAGAATGAAGTGGGAGCTAATCGATTCATGGCGATGAACCTTTTGCATCACTTCGGCAAAATGACGGGCCACCGAAATCACGCTGATTTTAGGGCTCGCTTTTTTCAGGGGAATGGTATCGGTCACGACCAATTCGGTGAGTTGGGATTGCTCGATTCGGTCATACGCTTTGCCCGAAAGGACGGGGTGGGTGCAATAGGCCATCACACTTTGGGCGCCTTCTTCCATCAGCATATCGGCTGCTTTGGTCAGGGTGCCGGCGGTGTCGATCATATCGTCCACCAAAATCACGTTCCGACCGCGTACATCGCCGATGGCTGTCATCTTGTCGATGACGTTGGCTTCTTTGCGCTGCTTGTAGCAGATGATCATTTCTGAACCCAGCATCTTGGCGTACGTATTGGCACGCTTCGAGCCCCCGATGTCCGGAGAACCGATGGTGAGGTTTGGAATGTTCCGCTCCTTGATGTGGGGAACGAACAGAGAAGAAACAAAGAGGTGGTCGACGGGCACTTCAAAGAAGCCCTGGATCTGATCGGCGTGCAAATCCATGGTCATCACCCGGGTCGCTCCGGCGGCCGTCAACAAATTGGCGACGAGCTTGGCCCCAATGGGCACACGGCTCTTGTCTTTTCGGTCCTGACGCGCCCAGCCAAAGTAGGGAATCACCGCGGTGATGTGCTTGGCAGAAGCTCTTTTGGCGGCATCGCACATCAACAACAGCTCCATCAAATTCGAGGTGGGCTGATGGGTGCTGGCAATCAAAAAAACCCGACCACCGCGAACCGTTTCCTCAAACGAAGGTTGAAATTCTCCATCGGAGAAGTCCGTCATCACCACCTTGCCCAGCGGAAGCCCATAGGCCGCTGCAATGCGCTGTGCGAGATCTTCAGAACCCCTACCGGCAAAAATCTTGGCTTGTGGCTCCATGGAACAATCCGGGCGAGAAGCGATGGGTTGAATCGAGTTAGACGGCCAATGGAGGACGCGTTTCTCGTCCGCCAAAAGGGCTGCAAATCTAATGAAATTTCTGTTCGATTTCAGGCGATTGGGGGGTATTTTATCAGGATGATGTACAACGAGCGGGTTCTGCGCTTAAATTTGCCCCCTCTTTACAGAGCGCCCAGGTGGCGGAATTGGTAGACGCGCTGGTCTCAAACACCAGTGAGGCAACTCGTACCGGTTCGACCCCGGTCCTGGGTACTTTCACAGAAAATCCCCCGTTGTGTGTTCGTTGAACGCCGGCGGGGGTTTTATCTTTATATCTTCCCCTGTACTGACCATGAAATCACATTTCCGCCTCACCTCTGCCACCTTGTGCCGTTGGGTCGTCCTGTCCACGGGGCTCATGGCGCCCGCTTGGGGTCAAGCCCAGTTGTACCTCGAGGTCGAGTCGATACCGGCCAATACGCCTCTTGGCGACCCGATTTATGTGGCGGGCAACTTCAACACTTGGAATCCCGGCAATGCAGCCGATGCCCTGGCATGGGACGCCGCCGCTCAAGTGTATCGGGTCGGGGTGACCAGTGCGCTGAATCCGCTCGAATTCAAATTTACCCGGGGATCCTGGGCCACCGTGGAAGGCAATGCCAACGGGCAGTTTTTGCCGAATCGGGTGCACCCCAATGTGCCTGGAGACACGCTTCGCTTGAGCATTTTAGCCTGGGAAGGCAGTGGCCCTCAAACGACCGCGTCGGCTCAGGTGGTCAAAATCGAACAGTTCGCCATGCCCCCGCTCAGCCGCACCCGACGCATCTGGTTGTGGCTGCCTGCGCAGTATGCCCAAACCACCGATCGCTATCCGGTGCTCTACATGCACGACGGGCAAAATCTCTTCGATCAATACACCTCCTTCGCCGGGGAGTGGGAGGTCGACGAAACCATGGATCAGCGCGAGGCCTTGGGGCAATCGTTGGCCATCGTGGTCGGCATCGAAAATGGAGGGGTCTACCGCATGAGCGAATACGCGCCCTGGGCCTGGAATTACCAGGGAACCGCCGTTGCCGGTGAGGGCGATGAATACCTCGATTTCGTAAAAGACTATCTCAAGCCCTATATCGACTCCAACTACCGCACCCGACCCGAACCCGAGTATACGGGAATGATGGGTAGCTCGATGGGCGCTCTGATTTCTTCGTATGCAGGGGCCCGAGACGGCTCGGTGTACGGCAAAATCGGTTTGTTTTCCCCGGCCTACTGGCTCAATCCTAGTATCTACAACTATGTGCAACAGGCAGGTACAGCAGCAGTTTCCCAACGCTTTTACCTCATTGCCGGACAATCGGAAGGCCAGGGATCGGTGGCCGCCGATGTGCAGCAAATGGTACAATCGCTCACGGGGGCAGGTCATGCCTCCGCTCAGGTCTTTTCCCAAATCCACGCCGATGGTCAACACAGCGAGTGGTATTGGGCCCGGGAATTTGGCCCGGCGTTTGACTGGTTGTTTGGCTCCGCCATGGGGTCTCCGGAAGCACCAAAACAGCAGGGCGAAGTGGCTGTTTTTGACAGCGTCCTTCAGGGTTGGCGGGTGCAGTTTTCCGCTCCGATTACTTCTTGGGTGCTGAGCGATGTGTCTGGTGCGGTGCGGAGATCTTCCGAAGCCTCAGAACGCGGTCAGCCATCGTGTTGGATCGAGGCGAGCGATTTGCCCGTCGGGGTCTATGTATTGTCGGGCACCGACAGAACGGGAAGGCGGTTCGTGATGAAGTTGATTCGATGAAGCCCGAAGAGACCCCCCTCTCGGATTCCACGGCATCGGTCGAAAAACAACAGCAATACGATCGGGCGTATTTGCGCATGGCCCTCGAATGGTCCAAGCTCTCCTATTGCCGGCGCAGACAAGTGGGTTCCTTGATTGTGAAGGATCGGATGATCATCAGTGATGGCTACAACGGCACGCCTTCGGGGTTCGAAAACGATTGCGAAGACGAAGAAGGGCTGACGCGGTGGTACGTGTTGCACGCCGAAGCGAACGCCATCTTGAAGGTGGCGGGCAGTACGCACAGTTGTAGAGGGGCCACGCTGTATCTAACCCTTTCCCCTTGTCGGGACTGCAGCAAGTTGATCCATCAGGCGGGCATTGTGCGCCTCGTTTATCTCCATGCCTATAAAGACACTTCGGGTCTGGAGTTTCTCATAAAAGCAGGGGTTCAGATCGATAAAGTCGAGCTCGAATGAACCGTCACTATGCGGTGCCCTTGTTTTTCTTGGCATTGGCGCTCGGGATGATCGCGGGTATGGCCGTAGAGCGGGCGGCGAACAATGCGATGACTCCGTTTTCAGCAGATCGCGAAGGGCGTTTGAGCGAGTTGATGCATTTGATCGAAAGCGAGTATTTGACCCATGTAGACTCGGACAGTTTGCTCGACGAAGTGCTCGGAGATCTCGTATCTCGCCTCGATCCGCACAGCGTCTTTTGGAGCAAGGACAGGATTGAAAGCGATCAATGGGCTGAGGAAAGGTCGTTCAACGGCATCGGGATTGTTTTTCGCATGCACCGGGATACGGCCGTAGTACTCGATTTTCTCGAAGGGGGTTCGGCCAAAGAAACCGAGATAAGGCGCGGAGATCGCATTGTACGCATCGACGACAGTTTGGTCTCCGGCCCAGGGGTCGATGAGTCCACCTTGATGGACGCGTTATCCGGAGAGGAGGGTAAGCCGGTGAATCTCGAGCTACAAAGGCGAGGAGCGAAGAGGCCGATTTGGATCGCCGTATGGCGGACACGCATCGAACAGCCGAGTGTTTCGACCTTTATTATGATCGAACCCAGCGTCGCTTATGTTCGGATTGAATGGTTTGACGAAGAGACGCACCAGGAACTCCGGATGGCGCTGGAACAGTTGCTCCACAAGGGAATGAAGTCGCTCGTTCTCGATTTAAGGGGCAACAAGGGGGGATTGATGAGTGCGGCCGAAGGGGTGGCCGATGAATTTCTCGGAGATGACGTGCTGATTTATACGAGCGAGAACCGTGAAGGAGTGCGCAGGACTCACGAAGCCACGGGATACGGATTCTTCGAGGTGGGCGATATGGTGGTGCTCATTGACCAAGGCTCGGCTTCGGCCAGCGAAGCCGTGGCTGCTGCCTTACAAGAACACGACAGGGCACGGTTGGTGGGACGGCGCAGTTTTGGGAAGGGCATCGCCCAGGGAGAGATTCGTCTGCAAGGAGGGGCGGTGGTTCGCTTGACCCAACTCAAGTTGTTTACGCCTTCAGGAAAGAGCATTCAACGACCCTATGAGGAGGACGAGGACACTTATCTGCATCGAGCGGAAGAAGATCGTTTTGCGATTGACAAAGACGCCCAGGGCGGGCTTCAGCCAGATTACTTTGTCTCTGATACCCTGAGCGATTCGGAAAAGGAAGTATACAGACGCGTCCCAATCGACAGTTTGGCGGATGCGGCCTTGGTGTTTTGGGAGGCCAATCGAAATCAACTTGCGGCAGAAGGCCCCGGCCGATGGATGACGTCGGAGCTGGACCGATTGGGGGTGTTTCGAAAAGTGCCCTGGAGATGGTGGGCTCGCCTGAATTCGGAGACCGATCGCCAAACGCTGTGGAGCCTGTTTCGCTTTGAAGTTTTCGATGTGGCTTTTGCGGAATCAGAACGCCGCCCGTGGGTCTTTGATGCCGATCCGGATGTTCAAAAAGCACTCGAATTGTTGAAAAACAAAACCCCGTAAAAAAACGGGGTTGGGGGTCAAAAAAAACCCGCTCGACGAGTGCCGAGCGGGTTTCAAGATCCGTCTGAACTTATCTCTTAGTGTCCGGCGCTGTGAGCGGCTTCTTCAACAACGGCAGCGGCAGAATCCATAGCGGTGCTGTCCATAGCAGCGGCAGCGGCAGCAGCAGCAGCTTCGTGAGCAGCGATGGAATCGGCCTTAGCAACAGCAGCCAAAGAGTCTGCAGTGGCTTGAGCAGCGGCTTCGGCATCGTGGGCAGCATTGCCGCAAGCAACGGTGAAACCGAGGCTGGCAACGAGCAAGAACAGGTTGAACTTTTTCATGTGGTGTGAGTGGTGTTAAACAGGGCGCGAAATTATAACCAAAAACCAATACAAAACAAGACCCCTCGAAAACTGTTAAATCGCTTTCAACCAAGTTGAAAAATGGCAGCGTTCGCGGAGGTTGTCCAAGAGTTCGCTTTGATGCAGCCGGATCTGTTCCATGGTATCCCGGTCGCGAAGGGTAACGGTTCCGTCTTGGAGCGTTTGGTGATCGACCGTGATGCAGAAGGGGGTGCCGATGGCGTCTTGGCGTCGATATCGGCGACCTACGGCGTCTTTATCGTCGTATTGGACCGACCAATCAACCGACAGTTCGCGGAATACTTCGAGTGCTTTTTCGGGGAGCCCGTCTTTTTTGATGAGCGGGAGTACGGCGGCCTTTACCGGAGCCAAAGGTGCGGGAATTTTGAGCAAGACCCGTTGGCTTCCGTCCTCTAACGTCTCTTCGCGATAAGCGGCGCTTAAAACGGCCAAAAACAATCGGTCGAGTCCCACCGAGGTTTCGACCACATAAGGCACATAGTTTTCATTCAGCTCAGGGTCGAAGAACTGCAGCTTCTTGCCCGAAAACTTTTGGTGCTGCGATAGATCGAAATCGGTTCGGGAATGGATGCCTTCGAGCTCTTTAAAGCCGAAGGGAAACTTGAATTCGATGTCGCAGGCCGCATTGGCGTAGTGCGCCAGCTTTTCGTGGTCGTGAAAGCGATAGTTGGCGTCGCCCAATCCCAAACTTCGGTGCCAACGCATACGGGCTTCTTTCCAGTGCTCGTACCACTCCATTTCGCTACCGGGGCGCACGAAGTACTGCATTTCCATCTGTTCGAACTCCCGCATGCGGAAAATGAACTGCCGAGCCACAATTTCGTTGCGAAAGGCCTTTCCAGTTTGGGCAATCCCAAAGGGAATGCGCATTCGGGCCGTTTTCTGTACGTTCAGAAAATTGACAAAAATGCCTTGGGCGGTCTCGGGGCGCAAATAGAGGTCCAGAGAGTCCTCAGCCACCGAGCCCAGCTTGGTGCCAAACATCAGATTGAATTGGCGCACTTCGGTCCAGTTGCGCGTTCCCGATACGGGACAGGCGATTTCCTCTTCTAGGATGATGTTCCTCAGCCCATCCAAATCGGACTGCTCGAGGGCTGTGGCAAAGCGCTGGTGTAGGGCCTGTTTTTTATCGGCCCATTCAACCACCCTCGGATTGGTCTGTACAAACAGGGCGGAATCAAAGGAATCGCCGAAGCGCTTAGCCGCTTTTTCGACTTCTTTTTCGATTTTTTGCTCGTAGGAGGCAATGCGTTCTTCAATCAGCACATCCGCGCGATAGCGCTTTTTGGAGTCCTTGTTGTCGATGAGCGGATCGTTGAAGGCGTCGATGTGCCCGGACGCCTTCCAGATCGTAGGGTGCATAAAAATGGCGCTGTCGATTCCGACAATGTCCGGCCTGAGCTGGACCATCGACTTCCACCAATACATGCGCAAATTGTTTTTGAGCTCGACCCCATAAGGACCAAAGTCGTACACCGCCGAAAGTCCGTCGTAGATCTCGCTGCTTTGGAATACATACCCGTATTCCTTGCTGTGCGAAACCACGTTTTTAAACAAATCGTCCATAGTTCGCCTCCGTTATTGGGTTGGCGGACAAAAGTAGCGTTCCCCCCGAGGCCCTGAGCCACGAGTACGGGCAAAAAAAACCCGGACTCTGAACAAGGAGCCCGGGTCAAATCAAGGATGCCGAAGCACCCCATCCACACGTCGGTATTGCGCCGGCGAATAAAAAGGGAAAAAAAAAGAACGAACCTCAGAGCAACGAATACCGGTTTATGATGGCCGCAAAATCCCCCGACCCAAATCATCTTGCAATACCGAGATCTGGGTATTTTCGAAAACCCTTTGTACCGTTAAAATCCCCACCGCTATGTCCAGGATTACCCCGGATTTCATGAGTTTTTTTATCGAATTGGCGGGCAACAACCACAAGGAGTGGTTCGATGCCCACCGCAAGCGCTACGAAACCGTCGTAAAACGCCCGTTTGAAGGGTTTGTCTCGGAAGTGGTGGAGCGGATCAAGGCGGAAGAGCCGGCGTACGATGTCGATCCCAAAAAGGCCATTTTCCGCATCAACCGCGACATTCGGTTTTCCAAGGACAAGACCCCGTACAAAACCCAAATGGGGGCCTCGATCAATCCGGGAGGAGAGAAGGTAAGTCGCTGGCCCGGATTGTATTTTGAAGTCGGCCCTGGTGGGTTCAACATCGGGGGTGGGGCCTACTTCCTCGAGCGACCCGATCAGGAACGGGTTCGGGCACACATCCGCGATGCGCATTCTCGTTGGAAAAAGGCGCTGTCGAATCCGGAGTTTCAAACGCTTTATCCCGAGGGGATCATCGGAGAAGACTGGAAGCGATTGCCCCCGGGCTTCGAAAACATGGCCCAGACCGAGCCGCTCGTGTGGAAGAAGAAGTGGTATTGGTGGGCAGAACTACCGCCCGAGCAGAGTTTGGGCGAGGACGGCATCGAAGCGGTCATCGCGCATCACAGGGCTACTGCTTCGCTGCGCGCTTTGCTTACCGAAGCCTTAATCGATTAGAGCGAATAGCTCAAACCCACGCCCAGCGATTGCCTGAACTGGGTGCGGGGTCCGGTGCCCTCGGAATCGGTAAACAGGATGTCGTCGTCGTAGATCACATGCAGCACCAAGTTGACGGTGACGTATTTGTTGACCTTCATCAAGAACTGGTTTTCCCAGTTCACGTCGATGTTTTGGGGATTGTTTAAGTAGTTGGAATACAAATCCAAGCGAGATTGAAACTCGATGTTTTTGAGGATTTCCCGCTTGTAGAAAGCATTGATGTAGGCCCCAATTTCTAAACGGGTCAAGGTTCCCGTTCCTGCAATCAGATTGCCTTCGGCATCGAGGTCGGCCCCGTCCAGGCCATAAGCGCCTTGGTCGGCCAAGCGTTGATCGTTGACATAAGTGTGTTTCAGCGTTGCCGGCGATAAAAATGCGCTGAAATAGGTGCTGGGGCTGTAGGTAAAACCAACCCCGACCAAAGTATAGGCCGGAGCGAGGAAGTCAGAGATGGGCAGTGTGTCTTCAGGCTTTTCAAAACCCTCGGTAAACTGGGTCCGAAACGTCAGGTTGGCAGAAACGCTCCAGTTCTTGCTCAACACCCGGTCGAGTCGGGAATTGAGCTCGATGCGGTCGTCGGTTTTGACGTCCAATCCGGATTGCCACTGGCGCCCATAGCCCAAATCGAGTCGATTGGCCCAGCGCCAATGCTTGGTGTAATGATTGGCAAAGAAAGTCAGATTGACTGCGCCGCTGATCGAACTCTGCCCACCGGCTTGCCAATTGGACAGCGACGATTGATTCATGAGCAAACTGCCCGAGGCCCCTTTGTCCCAAAAAGGCTTCTCAACAGTGCCCAACCGCGCAAGAGCTACTTTGGACGAGTCTTGAAGACGCTTGGCCTCTTTGGTGACATCTTGGGCGCGAACCAAGGTGCCCAATCCTACCAAAACCGATAAAAAAAGTAAGCGGATGATCATGCTCGTTCGCCTTTTGTTCGAAGCCGCGAAAGTAGGGCGTTTCTGCTATGCGAATAAAACATCCAGCATCTGGTCGATCCGCCGGGCCGCTACGAGCTCGATTTTGGTTCGAAGTCCCTCGCTTTTGTTTTGGGCCGATAAAAAGACCTTTTGATACCCCAGCCGTTCCAATTCGCCCAACCGTTGACCCAAATGGCTGACCGCCCGAACCTCTCCTCCCAAACCCACTTCGCCGATCAATGCAAATCGGGGGTGGATGGGCAGGTCTTCGTTTGAGCTGAGAATGGCCGCCGCCACAGCCAAATCGGCCGCCGGGTCGTCGATGCGGAGCCCTCCGGTAATGTTGAGGAAGACGTCTTTGGCGCCAAGCCTGAAGCCACAGCGCTTTTCGAGCACGGCGAGCAGCATATTCAACCGGCGGCCGTCGAAGCCCGTGGAACTCCGCTGAGGGGTCCCGTACACGGCGCTGCTCACCAATGCCTGGGCCTCGATGAGCAAGGGTCGGGCCCCTTCGGCAATCACCCCCACGGCCGCCCCGCTCAGGCGGTCTTCGCGCTGTCCCACCAGCCATTGAGAGGGGTCTTGCACCGACTGCAGCCCTGTTTCGTTCATTTCGTAGATGCCAATTTCGGCCGTTGACCCGAATCGGTTTTTCTGGGCGCGCAGCAAGCGGTACACATGGTTGCGGTCGCCCTCGAACTGGAGCACCACATCGACCATATGCTCGAGCAGCTTGGGTCCGGCCAGGGTGCCTTCCTTGGTGATGTGCCCGATTAAAATCAATGGAATGCCCCGGCTCTTGCAGTGTCGAATGAGCTCGTGGGCCGACTCTCGAATTTGCCCGACCGTTCCGGGGGCCGATTCGAGATGGGGGTTGAATAAAGTTTGGATGGAGTCCACAATCAGCAATCCCGGTTTGAGCAGTTCGGTTTGCCCGAGGATGATCGAAGTATCGGTTTCGGGCAGCAAATGGAGCTCCAATCCTTGGCCATCGAGTCGCTCGGCCCGCATTTTGACCTGTTCAGGGCTTTCTTCTCCACAGACGTACAAGACCGTTTGCGCCCCCATATCGAGCGCCAACTGCAACATCAAAGTCGACTTGCCGATTCCGGGTTCGCCCCCGAGCAAGACCGCGCTCCCTGCCACCAATCCGCCTCCGAAGACCCGATTGAGTTCGGAATCGGAGAGCCGAATGCGGTCATTTTGGGCCGAGTGCACGGAATCCAGTCGAATGGCGGCTCCGGGGCTGGCTCCGGCCGTCCGTCCCAAACCGTTCCGGGCACTCGGCACGGGCACGGTTTCTTCGACCAAACTGTTCCAGGTCGCGCAGCGGGGGCACTGACCCATCCATTGGCTCTGTGCACTGCCGCAGTGCTGGCACACAAAGCGCGTGCGCGGCTTGGCCATGGGTGTCTCGATTAAAGGATGCGGATGCGCACTGCGTCTTCCGGAAGCTCCGGATCGACGAATCCCGGGGCGCTGTAGACCACTTCGGGTTTGAGCTCAAACATCAGGTCCGCGACCTCCTTGGGAGCGAGCAAATGGACCCCATCGACATGGTGGAGCGAAGCCAGACTGTGCGCCATTTCGGAGCTACTCGTGCACAAAACAATCAACCGGTCAGCGTGTTCGGCCATGGCGTTGAGCGAAGCCACCATCGCGTGTTGGAGGCCCTCTTCGCCCACAATGGCCAGCCCCACCGGATGGCGCTGGAACTCCCAAATGGCCCGGCGATACCGCAACGTACCGTGGTCCATGATTTTTTGATCGATGATTTCTGTGGCGTTCATGACACGGCGGCTAGTCTGCGTTTGGAAAGAGAAATATAGAGCAATGCAACAAGTCCGGCGACAATCCCCATCAAGGCCTGTCCGCTGTGTACCAAGGTGGCAAAGCCCAACGACAGCGAGGCCTCGATGCCGAGCAAGCCCATGCTCAATACGACCAAATAGTGGTACGCACCCACCCCACCGGGAACCGGGACGACCATGCCCATGCCCGCGGCTACCATGACAAACAAGGTATCGGCCATGCTCAATCCGGCGGTTTCCGGAAGCGCATAAATGCAGATGTGGACCATGAAGTAGTACATGGCCCAAATGGTCAGGGTATACAATACGAAGAGTCCCTTGTTGGGCATTTTTAGGATCGAGCCAATGCCCTCGCCTACTTCGCGGACCAGGTGCCGGATTTTGTCGAAGAAGGGCAGTTTTCCTAGCCGCTTTCTCAAGATAAAGACCCCGATCAACAAAACGGCCACTCCGCCCAGGGCGACTCTTGTCCAGGGAATCCCGTTCGATTCAGGGGTGGGATCTGCACTGTTCAGGGCCCGATCGAAAAAGGCCTGCATCTTGTTGAACGAAGTCCCAAAGGCCAGCGCCAACATCGAGAGCAACATGACCAAATCGAGCGCGCGCTCTACGATGACCGTTCCCAGCAGTTTGGTCACGGGGATGTTCTCCAAACCACTCAACGTGGTGCAGCGCGCCACTTCTCCGGCCCTGGGAACGGCCATATTCGCAAAATACCCAATCGAAACGCTGTGGATAGACGACCAGGGCTTGGCGGTATACCCGAGTGTTTTGAGCAACATCAACCAGCGCAGGCCGCGGGCGACGTAGGCTACAAAGCCCATGGCCATCGACAGTAGGATGAAGCGATAGTCCGCCTTTTGCAGGACCGCCAAAAGGGCTTTGGGATCGGTTTCACCAAAGGCGAGATACAAGAGTCCCAATCCGATTCCCGCGAATAAGGCATAGCGCAATCCGCTTTTAACCTGAGTGTTCACGCCAATCAGAGGAGGTTGGTGTGCTCGTCCGGGAAAATGATCGAAGGCTGGTGTTGTTTGGCTTCGTCTACGGTCATGCGGGCGTACGACAAAATGATGACCAAGTCGCCTTTTTGCACTTTGCGCGCCGCCGGTCCGTTCAGCACGATTTCGCCTTTGCCCCGCACGCCGGGAATGGCGTAGGTGTCGAGCCGTTCGCCATTGTGGATATTCACCACGCTCACTTTTTCTCCGGCTACCAACCCGCAGGCGTCCATCAAGGCTTCGTCGATGGTGATGCTCCCGATGTAGTGGAGTTCCGCGTCGGTTACCCGAACGCGGTGTATTTTGGATTTGAGAACTTCGATGGTCACGGGACAAAGTTAAGACTTCGACTGCGAGGCGGCGGGTCTCTTCTGCATTGGACTGTGAAAGGTTGACCGCAGACGACTATATTCAACCCGTGTTACATACGCTCAATCCCCATGTATCCGTCGACTGTGTGGTCTTCGGATTCGACCGTTCCGCCCTCCATGTGTTGCTCATCGAGCGCAAACGGGAGCAAGGCGATTTGCGCATCAAGACCGCTCTGCCCGGCGATTTGGTCTGGGAAGACGAAAGCCTGGACGAGGCGGCCAGCCGGGTCCTCAAAGAGCTCACTTCGCTCGAGGGTATTTTTTTGAAACAGTTCAGGGCCTTTGGCGATCCCAACCGGGTTCGGGATGTCAAGGACTTGGACTGGTTGAGTTCGTTCCGCGAGCAACCGCAGGCTCGGGTCATCACCATCGGCTACTACGCGTTTATCCGCATGTCCGATTTTGAACCGGAAGCGTCGTCGTTTGCGAGCCGGGTCTTTTGGCAAGACATTCATTCGATTCCAAATCTGGCCTTCGACCACAATCAGATCACCGAAGAGGCCATTGAAGTGCTGCGCGCGGATTTCGAAAACCGAAAAGCGGGATTTGAGCTGCTGCCGGAAAAATTCACCCTGAGCCAGTTGCAGTCGCTGTACGAATGCATTTTGGATCGAAAGCTCGACAAGCGGAACTTTCGCAAAAAGGTGTTGAAAGAGAACTTAATTACCCCATTGCCCGAAAAGCAAACCGGCGTCCTCCACAAGCCGGCCCAATTGTTTGAACTCAGTCAACACGGATGAGATTCCTGACCATTTTTGCCGTAGTGCCCATAGCCCTCGGGTTGAATCAATGCGCGCCTCGTCCCCGATCTGGGTCAGAGGGTGGAGTTTCACCATCGAGCAGTGCTGCCGACGGAGCGGTTCGTTGGTTGATCTCCGATTTGCGTCAGACCTGCACAGGCGTAGGACCCATGGAGTGTTTGGTCTATCGCAACGCAGAAACGGGATTGTGGTCGATGTTGTACAGTGGGATTGAGGGCTTTGCCTACGATCCGAACTATGCCGTTGAACTGGAAGTGCGCACCGAACGGGTCGACAATCCCCCCGCCGACGGATCTTCGATTCGGTACATCCAAGTGCGCGAAGTCGCTCGGCACAAGGTTCAAAAACTCGATGGGGTCATCAACGATGCCTGGGGGGTGGTGGAACTCAATGGGCGTCCGCTGCAGAAAACCGAGAATGTGTTCTTCGAAATCAACCAACGAACTGGGAGTATGATGGGTCGAGGGGGCTGTAATCATTTTAGCGCACCCTTCAGGCTCTACGATTCGCACTACAAAGGAATTTCCGTTGGGGCCCTGACGCATACTGAAATAGCCTGCGATCAACTCGAACTCGAACAGGAGTTTTTCGAGGCTTTGGGTACGGTAAACCGGATCGACTTTTCCCGCGCGGAGGTTCGCCTCCTGCACAATGACGAGGTTTTGGTGCGAGGCCTTCGAATCGATTGACCATGTCGCACGCTCCTGAATTCACTGCGATGGAGACCGAAGTTCAATTTCGCTGGTCGGACCTCGATGTGTTGGGCCATGTGCGACACACCGTCTATTACGACCTGTGCGCCAGTCTGCGCACCCGTGCCATGAACGCCTTGGGAATTGACATCAAGGCCATGCAGGCGGCCGGAGTAGCCCCCGTTTTATTCCGCGAACAATGCCTGTTCAAGCGCGAACTCCACTTTGGCGATACGGTGCGCATCGATATGGAGCTCTCGGGTATGCGCGATGGTGGAGCCCGTTTTGCGTTTGTCCATCGCTTTTGGCGGGGAGAAACCTTGTGCGCCGAACTCGAAGTAGAAGGGGCTTGGCTGAATCTTCAGGAGCGCAAGCTCAGTGCCCTTCCCGAAGAGTGGCATTCGAAGTTCGAAGGGATTGGACGCAGTCCGAACTTTAGGGCGCTTTAGCCTCAGTTGCTCCGCTTCCCATTTCCTCGAGCAGTCGAGAGAGTTCTTCGAAGTCCGGGGCCAGAATAATTTCGGTTCTTCGATTGAAGGCTTTGTTTTGAGCGGAATCGTTGGGTCGAACCGGGTCGAATTCTCCCCGCCCCGAAGCTGTAAAACGCGCGGGCTCTACCCCGCCACTTTGCGTCAACACGCGTATGATGGCAGTAGCCCGCATTACCGATAGATCCCAGTTGTCGGCCACCGTACCCTTGACCAGATAGGGGTCGTTGTCGGTATGCCCTTCGACCAAAATGCGCAATTCGGGTTGGGTGCGCAGCACCGTGGCCAGTTCGGCCAGAGCCGCTTTGCCTTCTGCGTTCACGGTCCAACTGCCCGAGGGAAACAGCAGGCTGTTTTGCATCGATACATATACCTTTCCCCCGCGCTCTTCAACGCTCAGGCCCTTGCCCTCGTAGGCTTTGAGCGCCGAGGCTACACGTTGAAAAACCGCGCGATTGGCCGAATCTTGCCGATCGATGAGCCGCTCGAGTTCGTCGATGCGCCGTTCGCGGTCCGACAGCCGCGTTTTGGTCTGTTCCAAGGCCTCGCGCTCGAGTTGAAGCGAGTCTTGTTTGTCTTGCATGGCCTCGTCCAAATCGCGGAGTCGCTCGAGCATGGCCCGATTTTCTCGCGCATTGCTCGCGAGCAAGCTGTTGTTGTTCTCGAGGAGAAAATCGTAGGACTTGTTGAGGTCGGCGTAGTTTTTTTCCAGTCGGCGCACGCTTCGGCCCAGCGACACAGTATCGGCCATCAAAGCCGTGCGCTCCTCAGAGCATTCCGTGCGCTGGCGTTCGGCCAACTCGAGGGCATCTTTGCAGTCTTGCTTGAGCCGAAGGGCTTCGAGGTGGGAGGCTTCGAGGGCGTCGTAGCGAGACTGCAGGTCTTTGTGGACCTGGCTGCTGACACAAGACGTCGTGCCGAGGGCCATAGCAGCAAGGGGGATGAGGAGGAACCGGAGTCGCATAAGACGGACAGAATTACAGGGTCAAAAAACAGGGGCCAAAATAGGGTCTGTTCAATCGTTCAACTCGAGGCGTTCAACTCGAGGCGTTCAACTCGAGGATCACGGGACAGTGGTCGGAATGCACGGCCTGGGGTTGGATAGAGGCCGCCCGAACGCTGGAAACCAGAGGATCGCTCACGGCGGTGTAATCGATCCGCCAACCCTTGTTGTTGGCGCGCGCATTGGCGCGGAAGGTCCACCACGAATAGTGGTGGGGTTCTTGAACCACCAGCCGGAAGCCGTCGGCAAAGCCAGTCGAGAAAAAGCGATCCATCCAGGCGCGTTCTTCGGGCAAAAATCCTGAGACGGTTGCGTTGCGCACCGGATCGTGGATGTCAATCGGTCTATGGCAGATGTTGAAGTCTCCGCAGACCACCAAATGGGGTCGCTCTGCGCGCAGCCGGTTTAGAAAATCGCCGATGTCGTCCAGAAAGCGCATTTTGACCGCTTGCCGTTCGTCTCCGCTGCTCCCAGATGGGAAGTAGATGCTTAGATAGCTTCGGTCTCCATAATCGGCGCGAATCACCCGGCCTTCTCGATCGATGTAGTCGATACCGGTGCCCACTACGACCCGAGCGGGTTCGAAGCGCGTGAGCAAGGCCACCCCGCTGTATCCCTTTTTTTCGGCCGAATGCCAAAAATGCCGATAGCCCAAATGCTCGAACAAGGCCGTGTCGACTTGAGATTGTTCAGCCTTGATCTCCTGGAGACAGAGCACATCGGGTTGTTCGCGTTCGAGCCAAATGCCCAGACCTTTGGACAAGGCAGAGCGTATTCCGTTTACGTTGTAGGAGGCAATCTTCACGCAGCCGAAGGTACACATGCATACGAATACCGCCCATTTGGGGTTAGTTTGACACACTTGGACACCTTGAGCCGGCTTTTGCGATGGGGTTGGGCACTCGTCTTGGGGCCTGCGGCGCTGTGCGCCCAAGAAGTGCAGCCGTTTGCAGCAGGATCGGATACGGTCTGGCTGAGCGAGCGCACGGTGTTTTGGCCCGAATTGATCGTGGTGATGGGAACGGATACGGTGGAGGCGGGGAACTACTTTGCCACGCCCAATGCCAAGGGGATCGTCTTCGACCCGCCCGCTCCAATGGCGGGATTCGTCTATTTCCGGTCGTTGAGCGTCGACTTGAGCGCCCCCATTTTTTTGCGCCCCCGGACCCTCTATGGCACGCGGGAATTGCCTAAAACCATCGAAGATCCGTCAGACGGCACGAGCGCAGACCCGCTGGAAGGGTTGCAGCGGAGTGGTTCCATCGGAAGGAGTTTGAGTTTGGGCAATGCCCAAAGTGCGGTGCTCAACTCGAGTCTGAACCTACAGTTGCGGGGCAACATTGGAGCGGGGACCGAGCTCGAGGCAGCGATTGCCGAAAGCAGTTTGCCCAATCCGGGCTCAGGGGTTTCTCAAACGCTTCGTGAATACGACCAGCTCTACATCGAACTTCGCAATCCGGACTTTGGGCGCATTCGGGCGGGCGACTTGGATTTGGCCCGTTCTCAGAATCGTTTTTTGAGCTTCGAAAAGCGGGTCACCGGTGGTTTGGTCGAAACACAATGGAAAAGGGGAGGGGCCACTTCAGGAGTACTGGTGTCCGGAGCCCTGGCCCGGGGCCAATTTCATCGGCTTTCTTTTTTTGGGGCGGAGGGAAATCAGGGGCCCTATGCGTTGACCGGTTCGAATGGAGAGCGCTCGATTCGCGTGATTTCGGGTTCAGAGCGCGTGTACATCGATGGGGTTTTGCTCGAGCGGGGAGCCGATCGGGACTATTTGCTCGATCCCTTGACCGGCGAACTGCGGTTTACCAACCTCAGACCCATTCGGCGAGAAAATCGGATCGTGGTGGAATTCCAATACACGGATCAAAATTATGTGCGCTCTGCTTTTTACGGCAAAGGTTATCGGGAATCGGCCCAAGGTCGCTGGGAGGTGTCCGCCTTTTCCGAGCAAGACGATCCGGACCGACCGCTGAGCCTTGACTTGAGCGATGCCGATCGGTTGGCGCTTTCCCTGGCAGGCGACGCCGCTTCGGTCACTGGTCTGAGCAGCATCCGTCCGGCCACTGGAGCCGTTGGGGAAATTCGCTATGCGCTGATCGACAGCCTGGGACAAGATTCCGTATTGGTTTTTCTCGAAGGGGGCGATCCGGGGGGGTATACGGCTCAGTTTCTCGAGGTGGGCGCCGGCAAGGGACACTATGTCTTTGACCGTCAGCTTGCGTCGGGGGCTGTGTATCGATGGGTTCCTCCGTTAGGGGGTGTGCCTACCGGGACCCATGAGCCCATTCGGGTGGTGGCCACTCCAGGGCTGCTGCAGGTGGTCGATTTGGGTTATCGGTCGTCTCAAGATCGGGTCAACCGCTTTGGTTTGGAGGGGGCCATGAGTCGGAAGGTCCTCAATCGGTATTCGGAGCTCGATCGGGACAACGACATAGGCATGGGGCTTACGGGTTTTTGGGAGCGGAATTGGGGGCCAGATTGGGTGCTGAGCACCGAAGTTCAGTGGAATGATGCGCGATTTCGCACAGTGGAACGCATTCGAAATGTGGAGTTTGCCCGCGATTGGAACCTGAATCCGGCCGATCGGGAACTGGGCTTGGCAGGAGTGGAGGTCGGGTACGGAAAAGCCCAGTCCGATCGGGTGGGGCTGCGGGTAGACGCTTTGCGTTCTGGGTCGTCCTACTCGGGCATTAAGCCCTCCGCAACCCTCGATCTTCGATCCGGGCCCTCCCAGTGGAAGGCGTCAGGCTCGGTTTTGATGAACCGAGACACCACGGCCAGAGCTGTGTTTGCGCGCTATTCGGCCCTGTGGAAGTTTGCCCATCGGGCTCATTGGAGTTCCGGAATTCGGGGGCTGGGTGAAGCCAACCGACGGTCGGTTTCTGGGGCAAGAGTGGGGTCGAGTTATGGATTTCACGAAGCGGAGGGGTTTACTGCTTGGGGCGACTCGATTGACCGGTACATACAGTGGCGATCGTTTGTTCGGACCGAAGACAGCGTGGTTTCGGGTTCGCTGCAGCCCCGCTCGGTTTCCTACGGTTTCGGCGCCCAGGGAATGCTTTTTTCGCCTGCTGACAGCCGCTGGCAGTGGAGCGCCCAATACAGGGTTGTAGAGCCGGTCGATCGGGCGCGAATAGCGACGGCAACGGGAAGGGTGAACTGGTCCGACCGTTTTTGGAGGCGGGCGATCGATGTCAATGTGCTGTACGAAGTTTCTACGGGGAGCGAGCCCGTGCGAGAAGTTGTGTATGTGCGGGTTCCGGATGGAACAGGGACCCATACCTGGATAGATTACAACGCGAATGGATTGGAGGAGTTGGACGAATTTGAACCGGCGCGTTTTCCCGACGAAGCCGATTATGCCCGGCTGTTTACACCCGCAGAGGCCCTGGTTCGATCGGGTCAGACGCTGTGGTCGCACAGCGTGCAGTTTTCTCCTGGCAATTGGGTCTCGGGAACCCACAAGCCGCTTTGGGCCCGTTTTGATTTTCGGTGGAATGCAGGGTGGAATGAACGGGAAATTGCGCGCTCCGGGCTCAATGCGCTGAATCCGTTTCGCAACAGTCCGGACAGCACCTTGTTGGGCCGCAACCGCAACAATCGGTGGAGCGTGTTCTACAATCGGAGCCGCCTCGACTTCGGGTGCGACTACCACTACCAAACCACCTCCGAGCAATCTCTGCTCAATGTGGGACTCGAGCGTTCGGGCCTAAAGCAGCACGAATTCAACCTAAGGTGGGGGCAAAACACCCAGTGGAGCGTGCTTGGCCAAGGGTTATGGACGCGCAGAAGTCGCTGGAATCCCGACTTCCCGGGGCGCAACTACGAGTTTGAGGGACCGAGGGTTGAGCTGACGCCAGCCTATCAATTCAACGAGCAATGGAAGAGCCTGATCAAATTGGGATACCGTTCGTCTCTGTCGTCTAGAGAAGAGTCGGCTCAACTCGATGCTGGCAGCGCGGGTTTAGAGGTGCTCCACAACCGAAGCGAGCGCAGCAGTTTCCGGGCGGAGGCGTCGTGGATCGACAATCGATTTTCCGGTCCGGCTACCTCTCCCTTGGGCTACGCTATGCTCGACGGGCTGCAACCGGGGGGTAATGCGCTGTGGTCGTGCACGTGGAGCCGAAGGATTCTAGACTTCCTTCAACTTGATTTGAGGTACGAAGGAAGAAAGGCCCAACAGGTCCAAGCGATTCACACCGGGACTGTTCAGATCAAGGCAGTCTTTTAGTCGAGCGTAAACGAAGCAGTGCCGAGGCTGTAGCCTTCGGTAAAGAGTTCTACCGAATAGGTGCCGTCTTCAAAATCGTCTCGGCTCACATACATGCAGATTTCCTGAGCCTCGTTTTCAAACCACACCACTTTCTTGGTCGAATAAAGCAAGGGACTGCCGTTGGCGTCGAATGAGTTTTGAGCCCCATCTGGAATGGAAACCACGGTGTTGACGGGAGTGATGACGCGCATGAAAATAGTGCGCTCACCTTTGGGGGCTAATACATTCTTATTGAGCGTGAAACACACACGAATTTCGTCAGCCCTACGGGACTTTTCGGTATCGGTTTCCTTCCCGCTCTTCCAGCGCTTGATGGCACCCGCCTTAATTCCGCTCGCAGTTAGGGTGCTCCCCTTGGCCACCTCTTGACGAAGCACTTGGTTGTCTTTGTCGAGGCTCTGACCACGGGCCTTTTCTTGTTGAAGCGATTCCGTAACCACCTCAACTTCTTTTTCCAGACTCGAAATGCGGGTGGACATGGAGTCGAGGCGACCCATGAGCTTTTTGTTTTCGACCTTGAGCTGGTAGACTTGGTTTTTATACTGATCCAGTTTTTTCAGGTCTCCGCTGCGCAGCGACATAATCGAGTCGATGGCGGCATTGAGCTTTGCGCGCTCCGCTTCGGCAATGTCAATCAGGCTGTCGTTGGCCAATTCAAGCTGGTCGTACTGACCCATCAAGTCGCGCAATTCGGCTACCAGTTGCTCCTTTCCCTTCTCGAGGATCTCCTGATCCTTTCGAGAATTCGCATAAAACCATCCCAAAACGGCGACGGCCAAGAGCAAAAGCAGGATGAGAATGAGTCCGCGGTTGTCTTTTTTGGGCGAATTTTCTTGCATTTTGTGGCTCGAATTGATTTACTTACAAATATAATTTTTTGTTCCGATGCGGCTCCCTTCCTTCCTGAGCGGTTTCTCAACCGTTTTTTCACCAAAAGGCTGTCCCGGATGTGGTTCGCCTTATTCCGAAACCCTGGATGGGCCCTGTCCGTGGTGCAGACTTCATTTTCCCTCGGCCCTGACACCTGTTCAACAACAAAGGCTTGAAGCCCTGCTGGGGCAGCGTTTTCCGCTCGAGTCCGCCCTGGCTCTGGCCAAGTTCTGCCTTGGGGGACGGGTTCAAAAGATGCTGCACGAAATCAAGTATCTCGGCGGTTATCGGCTCGCTTGGGGTTTGGGGCGGGCTTTGGGACGGGGTTGCGAGGCCTTGGGTTTGGCCCCTGGATGCTTGGTTCCCGTGCCGTTGCATCCGAACAAACTGAAAAAAAGGGGTTATAATCAAAGCGAGTGGATTGCTCGGGGAATGGAATCGGTGCTTTCGTGGAGCGTGGATACCGAACTGCTTCATAGAGTCCATGAAGCCGGGTCTCAGACCCGGTTGACTGTACAAGAACGCCAGCGCAATGCTCTGCAGCAATTCAGTTGCACCAGAGACGCCGATCCTTGTGTGCACTGGATTTTGGTCGACGATATGATTACCACGGGTGCTACGCTCGAGTCCTGTGCCCGAGCGCTGCGCGAAGCCGGGGCTGTACGCATTTCGGCGGTGTCTTTGGCCTGCGAGATTGACCTATAAAAAAAAGGGGGCCGAAGCCCCCTGGTTTTTGTGCAGTGTTGGACGGCGATTACTCGCGGACAACGCGCCGGGTGGCGTGTTTTCCATCGGAGCTGAGCCGGAGCAAATACATGCCCTTAGACAAGGACTCCAAATCGAACTGTTCGCGAACCAAGCCTTGGCGGAAGCCGAGGTCGCGGTATTCGACCACCCGACCGGTGGCATCCAGCAGTTGCAGCTCGTAAGTGGCCCCGGTGGGGTCTTCAAACGACACCTGTAGATCGCCCGAGGTCGGGTTGGGGAACAGACTCAGGCTGCGGCCCACGGCCAGTTCGCCCAAGCTGATGCCCGCAACTGTGATGGTGAAGGTGGTGTCGCTGCTGCCGCAACCATTGGTCAACTGCACCGTAATGGTGTATTGGCCATTTTGTTGGTAGGTCGCTACGGGGTTTGGTTGTGTTGAACTGTTGCCGTTTCCGAGGTCCCAGAGGTAGCTCGTTGCACCCGTGCTTCCGGCTGTGCTCAAGGTGACTTCGGCCGAAGTCGGACCCGTAAACGATTGGGTAGCGCTTACCACAATGTGGGGAAGCGGTCCCGCAGCCGTCGTGAACGTGTGCGGACCGGCCCAAGAGCTCACCGCACCGTTCGAGCAGCTGTCCAAAATCCAGAAGTCGTAGGCCGTGTTTGGGCTCAAACCACTCAAGTTATATGGACTGTTCACATTGGCCATAATGGTGCCCGTGCCGGGGGTGAATCCCGCGGGGCCGTATTGAATGCTGCTGCTGGCTCCCGCCGTGCTCGTCCAGGTGGCTACCGCCGTAGAGCATACTTGAGATGTGGCATTCAAAGCAGTGGCAGGCAAACAGATGGCCGGACCTCCGCTCGTGGTGTCGATGCGGAAGTTGTCGACAAACACATTGGGTCCAAAGTTTGAATTGCCGCGGAATTGTACCTCGATGGTTTGACCCACATAGACCGCGGGCAATAGGGTGTCTTCGGAGGCAAAGGATCCAGGGGTCGTTGGGCCAGCGCCCGGGGTATTGAAGGTGCTGCCAATCAGGTTGTACAGCGTATCCCAGTTGGCCGCGCCCAAAGTGCGCACCATGACCAATAACTGGTCGTTCGGGTACGTCGCGTTGTACTGGTGCGACCAGTCAAATCCGAGTTCCGCGGCCTGGCTGATCAGGATGGGCTCGGAAGTCATGATCGAGTAGTTGCCCGAGGTCTGGTTCCAGAATTGCGACTCTGCGTATTGCCCTCCGTAGTGCGACCAGCCATAAGTGCCTCCAGTCATGTTCCAGCAGTTGGGCGGCCAGGTGTTGAAGTCTCGGGTATACGGAATGGTGGCAGAGCCGCACGCTGTGGCGAAACAGAAGGGCCCCGTGGCCAAACTCGTATCCTGACCCCCCACGCAGATTTCGTACACGTAATAGCAATAGTTGCTCGACGCATTCAAACCAGTCAACGCCAGGCTGTTGGTGGTCGAAGAAACGGTCGTTCCACTGCCCAGCGCAAACCCGGGTGCTCCGTATTCGACAATCCAACCAGGGGCTCCCGCCGTACCCACCGTCCAACCGAGGTTGGCTGAGTTCGTGGTGATGTTGCTCGCGGTCAGCATGCTCGGAGCCGGACAGGCAGGGGCATTGTCGACGCGGATGTCGTCGAGCGAAATGTCGCCCGTAAACGAGGTACCTCGGCGGCCCATAAAGCGAATCACCACATTGCCGGTATAGTTGGCTAGCGACACAGAGGCCTGGGTCCACGGAGCCGATCCGGCGGTTTGTTGCTGTCCGAACAGCGACCACACATTCAAATCCCATACGCCATTGTTGAACACATCCACCCGCAACGAGTCGATGGTGGCCCCGTACATATGGTAGTAGAACGTCAGCTCAGGGGCCGTCAACCCGGCCAGATTGAATTCTGGAGAGGTGACAAAAGCCCTTTCGCCCGGCAACCCAAAGGAGGTTTCCAAGTACAGATACATGCCGCCCGGGCTGCTCGGGCTGGTATTGTCGTAGAAAGGCCCCGTGGCCGAGGAGTTTTCGTTGGCGCCTGTGGCGTCTTCCGTTTCCCAGCGCACGCCCCCGCTCGATGCACCAAGCTGCCAACAGTTGGGCAAAGTGACCGGGGTGGGTTGGGTACCAATGACACCCGGTGCAGTGCCCGTAAAGTCCTGTAGATAAGGCGTGGTGTAGGGTGCGCACAAAGTCGTGAAGGATACCGGACCTGCAGCGTTGCTGGTGTCGATGCCATTGGCGCAGATCTCGTACACAAAGGCGCTGTAGGCGGTCGACGGCATCAACCCGGTCAGGGCAGCGGGATTGGTGCTCGAACCTACTTGGGTTCCCGTTCCTGGCTGGAAGCCAACCGGCCCATATTCGATGACCCAAGCCGTTGCACCGGCCGTGCCGTTGGTCCATGCCATGTTGGCCGAGTTGCTCGTAACCCCGCTCACACTGACCTGCGTCGGATCGGGACAAGCCGGGACAAAGTCGACTTTGAAGTCGTCTACAAATACCGATGGACCGAAGCCCGAGTTGCCTCGGAGTTCAAAGACCACGGTTTGACCAGTGTAAGTGGCCGGATTGAGCGTGACGCTTTCGGTGATGTACGAGCCCAAAGTGGTGGTGCTGGAACCCGGAGAGTTAAACGTCGTACCTATCAAGTTGACCAAGGTGTCGGTAACATTGGTGGCTACATTCCGCACCATCAACAAGAGTTGGTCGTTGGGGTAGAACGTTTGGTACTGGTGAGACCACTTGAAGCTCACGAACGCATCTTGGCTGATCAAAATCGGCTCTGTGCGCGCCCGGCCCCAGTTGCCGCTCGTCCAACTCCAGAAGTTGAAGTAGAGCGCGCTGCTGTTTTGGGTCGGTGTTTGCGTTCCGCCAGTCAAGTCCCAGCACGACGGAGGCCAGGTGTTGAAGTCGCGCAAATACGGAATGGCCGCAGTTACGCAAGGCGTGCAGAAATTGAACGGGCCTACCCATGCCGAAGTGCCCTGAGCGCCGCAGTTGTTCTGCACGTAGTAGCTGTAGCAGGTGTTGGGCATCAGTCCTGTCAAGACCAAACTGTCGTTGGTGCTCGAAATCGACGTGCCCGAGCCCTGTCCAAAGCCCTGAGAACCGTACTCGACGTTAAATGCGCTTCCGCTGCTCGTCCACGTCAAACCGGCTTGGGTGCTCAACACATTGTAGGTCGCCAGCGAGAAGGGATTCGGGCAGGCTGGGAGGTTGTCGACTTTAAAATCGTCGATGGCCAAGTCGCCCGCGCAGCAGCCCAGACTGGTCGCCACAAAGCGGAACATCAGGATGCTGTCGTTCTGGTAGGCGGTCAAATCGAGGGTTTGCTCGAGCCAAGGAGCCGCCGAAGAGGTTTGCTGCTGCCCTGTAATGTTGATCAAATTGGTCCACGTCAGTCCAAAGTCGTTCGAGATTTGCACGTTCATGGTTCCAATCTGGCTTCCGTAGAAGTGGTACCAGAACGACAATTGAGGCGCAGCCGTCAGCGCAGTGATGTCGATTTGGGGAGACGTCAGCATCGCCACGTTACCAGAGGCCCCTCCCGAAGCTTCGGCATAGAGGTAATTGGCACTGCCCGTGGTGTGGTCCCCGTTCGGGCCCGTTGCTCCGGAACCCGTTTGTCCTTGGCGCACACGCCATCCGTAGTCGAAGCTGTTGGGATCGGGTTCCGGGTTGGCCGACCAGCATTGGTCAATCTGAGAGTCTTCTGCGCTAAACAAGGTGCCACTGACCCAAGTACCCCCATCGAAGTTGTCCGTGTAGGGTGCGGTAAAGGGCAAGCACGTGGTGTAGAACGTGAACGGACCGACCCAAGGACTCAGGCCATTGGCGCCGCAGTTGCCTTGGAGATAGACGTCGTAGCCGGTGTTGGAGGTCAAACCGCCGATCATCATGGGGCTGGAAGTCGAGCTACCCGTGGTACCCGTGCCCTGGGTAAACCCAATGGGGCCCCATTCGAAACTGACGGTGGTGCCCCCCACAAAATTGTAGGCCACCTGAGCGGAAGTCGCAGATGGGGCAATGTTGATGCCCACAGGCGGAATGCACGAAGGCGCCAAGTCGTACGCGAAGTTGTCGATGTAGACCGTGGTGAACAGGTTGGACGCATCGTGTTTGAAGGCAAATCGGCTGTGGTTTGCGGGGATGCCGACGACATAGAAGGTGTGAGCCGTGTAGGCATTGTTCAACACCTGAATGTTCCCCAACGAGTGGAATCCGGCGGTGTCGCCAGAGGCATCGACGGTACCCACCTCGATGGTGGCCGAAGAAAACTGACCCGCAATCGAGAAACTGACTTGATAGAGGTTGTTCGAAAGCCCTTGCAATTCGGGAGACAGCAAATAAGCCTGGCTCGAAAAACTGTTGTAGAAATTCAGGTGGTTCGGGGTCGAAACCGGCGTCACGCTGAACGAAGCGTTGTCCACTTGTTGCGTGGCCACGTTAAACCCGGTGCCGTTGCTCACCACATCCCAACAGTTGATGGGCTGGAAGACCGTCGCCGCGTCAAAGTTTTCAAAATAGGGCGCTGTAAACGGGGCGCAATTCGTCGTAAATGTGAACGGCCCTACCCACGGACTGATGCCATTGGCTCCGCAGTTGCCTTGCAAATAGATCGAATAAGTCGTATTTGCACTGAGACCGGTCAAGCTGATCGGCGACATACCCGAAGTGCCCGTGGTTCCCGTGCCTTGCGTAAAGCCCACCGGACCCCACTCAAACGACACCTGGCTGCCCCCGTTGAAAACATACGAAATGTCCGCGCTAAACGCACCGGGGTTGATGGTCACGCCCACCGGTGGAATACAGGCCGGAGCCAACTGATAGTCGAAATCGTCGATGTAGACCGTTGAAAAGGTAAATTGATCGTCGTGCTTGAAGGCCAAACGCGTGTGTCCCGTGGGGATGTTGGCCAAATAGACGGTGTAGGTGTTGTACTGCCCGTTGGCGGCCACAAAGGTTCCCAAGGGGAAGAACGTCGTGGTGTCGCCCAAAGAGTTGGTCGAACCGAGTGTGATGTCGTAGGTGCCGAACTGTCCCGCGAGTTTGAACGTCACCTGATAGAGGTTGCTCGCCAGACCGCTCAATTCGGGCCCGACCAAAAACGCATGGTTGGCAAATTGATTGTAGAATTCAAGGTGGTTCGGGGCACTGGCGGGAGAAACGCTAAAGCTGTTCGAGGTGACGAGCTGGGTAGCCCCCCCGTTGGAAAACACCTCCCAGCAGTTCGCGGGCTGGTTGGTAGGAAGTGCATCGAATCCTTCCACAAAAGGAGCGTTGTAGGGCGCACAGAGCGTGGTGAACGTCGTAGGGCCGGCAAACAAAGAGGTGCCCAGGGTGCCGCAGTTGTTTTGAGCGTAAATAGAATAGGTCGTGTTCGGAGTCAGACCTGTTAGGCTTACGGTATCGTTGGTTGCGCTAAAGGTCGTGCCCGTGCCCTGGGTGAATCCGCCGGGACCCCATTCAAAGTTGAAGGCCGTGCCCGAGCCCCCAATGTAAAAGGTAGCCGAGGTCGAGGTGAGGTTGATGACCACCGGGAAGGGCGGGTTGGGGCAGGGGGGAGGAGTGTTGGTTACGACAATCTTATAGTCCTCTACGGCACCCCAAGTGTAGGTTCCACAGGGGTTCAGAGGCAATACGCCGCCTTCCCAGTCCATGATGCGCAAGCGGGTTTCTCCGAGCACGGCATTGGCGGGGACCACGAAGCTCATATTGGCCACAAATGGCTGAGCCGTATTGGGGAAAGTCGCCTGTCCCACTGATTCTCCGGCCTCAAAAGTGTTGTTTTGGTTCCAGTCGATCCAGGCCTGTCCTACCCCATTGTAGTAAAAACCCGAACAGCTCGTAAATTTCACAGACAGATTATAGGCACTTCCGAGGCTGACGTCTGCCGAATCGGTGGCCGTAAAGTTGGCAACACCCGACTGTCCGGGACATGTACCCAGATTGGAAATGCCGAAGTTGTCGCCCAGCAGGATGACATCTTCGATTTCAGAATCGAAAGTGGAACTGGGTCCGGCTGCGCAATACTGGGCGTGCACCGCCGAGAAGGGAGCCAAAGCCAATCCGAAAAACAGGGGGAGTAACCTTTTTCGCATGCGTTTTTTCGAGTTTTGTACAGATTTAAGAACAATGATAGTGGATTCCGCTCAAAAATTCGCCGACACTCGAAATGCGACCATCGTTTTAACACTGTTTGGTGCGGGATTTTTCGCCCGAGTGGGGATTTTTTTGATGGGTATTGCGCTGTTGATGATGGGGCCGGGTTGCGCTTCTGTAGGCAGTCCGGAAGGCGGGCCCGAAGACACTTTGGCGCCTACTGTCGTTTCGGTTTGGCCGGAACCCTTTCAAACAGCGTTCGTTGCATCAGAAATCGAACTGGTCTTCGACGAGTATATCGCGCTGAAGAATCCGGCCCAGCAGATCTTTATGTCGCCCCCCACCCGCGAGAAACCCAAAGCTGAGGTCCGGGGAAAGCGTTTGAAGGTGGAGCTTCCCGCCGATCTGAAAGAAAACACCACCTACGCCTTGTCCTTTGGCGATGCCGTGGTGGATTTTACCGCGGGCAATGCCAACCGGGGGTTGCGCTATGTTTTCTCCACGGGGCCAGCCATCGATTCGCTCGAAATTCCGGGGGCAGCCATCGACGTGCTCGAACAGAAGCCTTTGGCGGGCGTCCGTGCCATGGTGTACCGAAACGACAGCAGTTGGACGGACTCGGCCGTGTACAATCGGTTGCCCGATTCCTATGCACTGAGCAACGAAAAGGGGGCTTTTGTCCTCGATTTTCTGTCGGCTGGGACGTATCGAGTTGTGGCTTGGGTCGATGCCAATTCTGACTTCAAATACGACCCTTTAAAAGAGTCTTTTGGCTTTGTCGACGAGGTGGTACAACTCGAAGCCGAAGACAGCATTCCGTACGTGCAGTTGGCCATGAGCATCGCCCACCCCAAGCCCTCTTTTCGTCCAGGACGACAGCGGTTTAAGGGGCGTTTGGACCTTCCGATCACCGTTCCTGTCCAAAAAGTGCGCATTGCCGATGTGGAGTTTTGGCCTGCGTCCAGCCCGTTTTTTTGGACCACAGATACGGTGGGAACCCTCGATACACTGCGGTTCTTTCACGAGACGGAGGGTGTGGATTCCATCCGATTTGTCGTTTCGGCCCAGGGAGTGGCTGCGGATACTGTGCAGTTTGTGCCCCGCGCAAACAAGACCTTGACCCCGAAGTACACCGTGCATCCGGTGGATTCCTTTGGCCCGGTCGTGCGCATCATCCTGGAGTCCAATGGGCCGTTTTGGCCAGATACCCAAGCCACAACCCTGTGGACATCCCCTACGGGCGATAGCCTCGAGTGGACGCCAACATGGATGCCGATATCGCCATTGCGGTACATCCTCGAAATACCGCGCAAAGAATCGGGCAGCCACCGGTGGAGGTTGTGGCCCGGGGCTCTGAAAAATGCCCGGGGCGAACCCTCCGACAGCCTCGAGTTTGCTGTGATGGTTCCCTCGATCTCGGAGCGCGCCGAACTGAAAATAAAATTCCGCGTCCCCGATGCGACGGCGCCGGGGATTCTCGAACTCACCAAATCCGATGGCAACCCGGTGTACTCGACGGCCGTATCGGGAGATACGACCTTGGTTTTGGGGTGGATTGCCCCCGGAACTTACCGGATGCGCTTTATCGAAGACCGCAATCAGAATGGGCGTTGGGATCCGGTCGATTGGCCGAGCCGTCGGCAACCCGAGCGCCTGGTATGGAATCCGGAAGCCATTGAGCTCAAGGCCAATTGGGAAGTAGAGTTGGAGTGGAAACCCCAGTGGGGGACCTTGCTCCCTGCCTCGCCTAAGTCGAAAAAGTAAAGCGGTCTCGGTCTTCGAGAAAAGGCAAGGCCCCTCGAAACGCGCGCAGGGGTTCGAGGGACAGAGCGGCACGCAACACCCCTTCTGATTCCGACAGCGAAACAACGGTTCGCCCCGCGTAGTCTACCAAGGCCGATTGTCCGTTGTGGGCCACGTCGTTCCCGTCGGGTCCAACCCGGTTTACCCCCGCCACAAAGCACTGATTTTCGATGGCCCTGGCCCGCAGCAAAGCCGTCCAAGCCTCGATGCGCTTTTGAGGCCAGTTTGCGACAAAGACCATCATATCTGCCGGAGTCCCCGCAACATCGGTTTGTCGGCACCAGGCGGGAAAGCGCAAATCATAACACACGAATAGCGCAATGTTCCACGATCGCCAACGCACTTGTACGTACCGATTCCCACTGCGATAGACGCGCTGTTCGCCCGCCAATCCAAAGCTGTGCCGTTTGTCGTAATAGGCCGTAACAGAGCCCCCTTCAACGAAATACAAACGGTTTCTCCAGCCCCCCTCAGCGTCGGGAACCGCCAGACTGCCGCACAGCGCAGCGCCGGTTTTGAGCGACATCCGTTGCATCCAAGTTAGTCCTAGGGTCTCGTTGACGGCCCCAAAGCGCTCCGGATGCATGCTGAACCCTGTGCTGAACAGCTCGGGCAAAACGATCAGGTCGGCATGGCGAATCCCCCGAATTCGGGTTTCCAACCGGGCCAGATTGGCCTCGGGCTGCTCCCAAAGGGGACAGTCTTGCACCAAGGCCAGTCGGAGCGCCTTCATGGCTTGGGTAAATCGGGGTATTCGTCCAACAACCGACCGATGTCTGTTATGAGCTGATCGACCGAGGCTGCGGAGGTACCGTCGTAATAACCCCGAATACGGCGATCGGGATCCACGAGAACGAAACGCTCGGTGTGGATCAGGCTGTGGTCTTCGCTGCCTTCCACGGGCTCTTTGGCCACGAGGTAGGACGAGCGTGCCAATGCGTAGATTTCTGACCGAGTGGCGGTGAGAAAATACCATCGATCCCGCACGGCCTCTTGTTGTTCGGAATAGGCGTACAATACCGAAACACTGTCGACTTCCGGCATCACGGTGTGCGAAAGCAGGGCAATTCGCGGATCGTCGGCAAAATGGGCTTGCAATCGCCTCATCTCCCGGGCCATTTCCTTGCAGATGGAAGGGCAGGTGGCAAAGAAAAAATCGACCACGGCAATGCGCCGACCCAGTGTTTGCGGGCCAAACGGACGGCCATATTGGTCGGTTAAAGCATAGGGTCCGATCCGATGGTTTCGCCCAATGGAGCGCAACTCGGCCGAAACCAATTCTTCGTTGACCTGACTGGGATTGTACACGGGCAGCGGTGGTTGTGGGGTGAGCTTCCACAGGGCAAAGCCCAAGGCCCCACCAAACACGGTCAAAACCACCAAGGCGCGAATGAGCAGCGAACGCATCTTCAAAACTACACAACACCCCGAAGCACTGTGGGGTTCGGATCGGGAGTAGTTGGACCCTTGTTGAGTACGTTGAAAAACGTCCGTACTTTGTCTTCTCATGAAACGGCACAGGTATATCGCGTTGTTGTGGCTCACCCTGTTCGGGGCGCTATGGGCGGGCGCAGCAGAAGCCTGCGGCACCCACGCAAAGGCACTGTGCTGTGCGCAAAAAGGGGTGGCAGAGTCAGGGTGTTGTGGTACTTCGGCAGAACATGGAGCCAAAAAGGCAACCCTTGAAAACCAGACTACCCATGCGGAGCATGCCCGCGGAGTTTCCGAATTTTCGGGAAAGGGTTTGGGGGTCGAAGAGGCTTGTTGCGGTTGCCCCATCGCAGAAGGCGAGCCTCACGGTTGTGGGCATCAATGCTGTGGTTCGGATGCTCCATGGACCCCTGATCGGCCTTCAGAAAGCCCGACGGGCCAGCAGCCTGCTGTTCTCGAGGGGACGGATTCCAAGAAGGACCCGGTTTGGGTCGCCCCCACCCCAGCAGTGGGGCAAAAAAGCCCCAGGGTTTCGGGCGGCACCTTGCGCCGACTGGCGCGATTGCAGCGCTGGACGATTTGAACGAGTGCAGGGGTTGCGTACAACCCCGGTCTCTTTTCGTCGTTATGTTAAAAAACCCTTAATATCATCCAAAATGCGTGTTGTTGAAAAATTGCGCCTTGCTATGGGCGTCCTGTTGTTTGTGCTGTGTACCCTGCCCGCTTTGGGCCAAAACCGTGCTGAAACCCAGTTTACGGTTCAAGGAGTGTGCGGAATGTGCAAAGAGCGCATCGAGACCGCCCTTGACGTCAAAGGGGTGATCCGGGCGGAATGGAGCGAAGAAACCCACAAGGTGTTTGTGGTCTATAACCCCAAGAAAATCGAAATTGCCGAAATGCACCGGCTCGTTCAGAACGCTGGTCACGACACCGATTGCGGCAAAGCCTCCGACGAAGCGTACGCCAAAGTCCATGGCTGTTGCAAGTATCGCGAAGAGCCCGAGCACGATGGGCATGGCAGCCACGACGGGCATGGGCACCATTAGGACCAGGGGGATTTTCGCCTTGATTTGTACCTCCGCCATCGCCCAGGCTCAGCCCGTTCGGGTAAAGGTCTATGAGGGGAGCGAGGACGATGGACCGGTGCCCCAGGCCATGGTGGTGGTCAACGATACGGCCGTTGGAGCGACCGATGCTAGCGGGGTGTTTGTGTGGACCACGGCCGAGCCCGGCGACCGAGTCAAGGCGCTGTTCGCGGGCTCTCGCTCGGAAGAGGTTACCCACCGCGGGGAGCGAGAAATCGCCTTGCGCTTGCAGGCCTCTTTAGAATTGCAGGCTGTCGAAATTGTCGAAGCTACCGATGCCGTGCGCATCGATGCGAAAGCGCTGGATTTTCGGCAACAGATCAACGCCAGAGAGCTTCGCAGGGCCGCGTGCTGCAACTTGAGCGAGAGCTTTGAAAACAACCCCTCCATCGACGTCTCTATTACGGATGCGGTTACCGGCACCCGAGAATTGGAGCTCCTGGGTTTATCGGGTCGCTTTATGCAGACCCAACTCGATTTGCTCCCGCTGTTTCGCGGCTTGTCGCTCAAGCGGGGTTTTGCTCAAATTCCCGGTGTTTGGGTATCGAGCATGCAGTTGTCCAAAGGGGCGGGCAGCGTGGTGTATGGACACGAAAGCACCACAGGTCAATTGAACATCGAACTCCTCGACCCCGAAACGGCCGAAGGCAGCCGGTTCAATCTGTACGTCAACCACACCGGACGTACCGAGTTCAATGCCGCGACCTTTGTTCCTGTCGACGACAATTGGAAAACAGGCTTTTTGGTTCACGCTTCGAACAACCCTACGGCCGTCGATCGCAACGGAGACCGTTTTGCCGACCAAGGTTCGGGACATCTGGTCCACATGCTCAATCGATGGAACTACAGCAATGGGTCTTGGGAGGCGAAACTGTTTGTTCGCGCCCTCCAAGACGTGCAGCGCGGGGGTCAGAGCGACTTTGATTTCGATGAATCGGCGGGGACTCAGGACCGGTGGGGGTTGGAGCGAAAACAACAGCTCGTGGGATTTTCGGGCAAACTGGGCTATCTCTTTCCCGAATCAGCCCGCACGGAGCGGAGTATCGGTATCATGCTCAACGGAACCCAAACCCAACAATGGGCCTTTGCCGGACACAATCGGGTCGATGCGGAACAAGGATCCTATTATGCCAACCTGATCTACGAATCGGCTGATCTGAGGCGCAAAATGGATTGGCGACTGGGAGGAACCGTTGTCCTCGATCGCTGGGACTTGAGCCACCGTTTCGATTCGGTCGACTATGCGGGTTTGCGTACGGAAACCGATTGGGGCGTATTCGGAGAATGGGGGTGGAATCCAAGCGAGGCCTTTGGGCTGTTGCTCGGGATTCGCGCCGACCACCACGACTATTTGGGTACGAGGCTCAGCCCGAGAATCCACCTACGCTATGCCGTTTCCGATTCCTCCTGGATCCGTTTGAGCGCCGGGCGCGGCTGGAGGGCATCTCAGCCTTGGGTCGAACAATTCGAATTATTGGCTTCGAGTCGGGTGGTGCGCTGGGACGACCCTAGTTTGAACCCAACCGCCCCTTCTCAGGCCGAATCGGCCTGGAATATCGGGGGTTCTTGGGTGCGCGATTTTGCCCTCGACTTCCGCAAGGCGACGGTTACCTTCGATGTCTTCGGCACCTGGTTCGACGCGATGGTGTGGGCCGATCGGGAAGTCGCGTCGGATGCGCTGCATATGCGGAACCTCCAGGGAGCAGGCAACCTCTCGGCCCTGGTTCAGTTCGAGTGGCAAATCAGGCGGCGTATGGACGTACGATGGGCATATAAGTATACCGAACCCTGGATTGAACGGCCCGAAGGGCAGGTGCACACCCCTTTTGTTTCAAGACATAGGGCCTTGATGGGGTGGTTTTACGAAACCCGGAGCCGCTGGGGGTTCGACGCCGCGCTCCAATGGAGGGGACCCCAGCGCACCGTGACCTCGAATCCTTTGGATTTCAACACCTTTTCTCCCGGATTTGCCGTGGTCAATGCCCAGATCAAAAAGCAATGGGGCGAGCAGTGGGAAACCTACCTAGGGGCCGAAAACCTCTTCGACTTTTTGCAAAGCGATCCGATTGTGGCTCCAGAAGACCCCTATGGGCCTGGTTTTGACGCCACGCTCATCTGGGGACCCGTGATGGGCCGCATTGTATTTGTCGGGGTCAACTTCCGGCTCGAATCAGACCGAAACGGCGCGGACTAATTGGCGGGTATACGGCTCTTGGGGATTGGAAAACAGGGCTTTGGTTTCGCCTTGTTCGATGATGCCCCCTTTTTCGATGACCGCGGTGGTTGTGCACAGAAATTCAACCACGGCCAAATCGTGGGAAATAAACAATCCGGCAAAACCGAGTTGCGTCTGTAGGTCTTTGATCAGGTTGAGCACCTTCGCCTGTACCGAGACATCGAGGGCGGCCACGCTTTCGTCAAATACCACCACCGTAGGTTCCAGCATCAGTGCCCTGGCCAAGACAATGCGCTGTCGCTGGCCTCCCGAAAATTCGTGGGGATACCGCCAGAGCATGTCGGGCTCCAATCCCGTTTGGAGCAGCCAGTCAGAAGCGCGCTTCCAGGCGTTGGCAGCGGTGCACATACCGTGGTAGATCAAGGCTTCGGTAAGCGCCTGCCCGATCCGCATCTTGGGGTTGAGGGCGCTGTAGGGGTCTTGGAAGACGTATTGCACACTCCGTCGGCGTTTTTTTTGTTCGGCCGAGGTCCCCGTACCCCATAGGCGGCCTTCGATCTCGACGTGTCCGCTCAAAGGGCGGTACAATCCGCAGAGCAGTTTGCCGAGGGTGGTTTTTCCACTCCCCGATTCGCCCACGAGACCGAACATTTCTCCAGAGCGAATTTCGAGATTTATGCCGCTTAAAATCAGAGCCTTGGGAGTGTATCCAAAGTCCACGGATTGAAGGCGCGCCACAGGAACCTGGGGGCGGTTTGGAGAGACGACGGGCACTTCTGGTCGGGTTCCGCTTTCGAAGTGTTCAACGGTCGGGAGCCGTTCGGGGCTGTTTCCCAATTTGGGACGGCATTGGATCAGCCCTTGGGTATAGGCCTCTCGGGGGGCTCGGAGTACGGACCCGACCTCGCCGGTTTCTACGATCTGTCCCTGGCGCATCACCGCGACCCGATCGGCCAGTTGACGGACCAGACCCAAGTCGTGCGAAATAAACAAGAGCGACATGTCCCGGCTTTTCTGCAGCATCCGGAGCAGTTCGAGAATTTCCTGCTGCACGCCGGGGTCGAGGGCCGTGGTTGGTTCGTCGCAAATGAGCAACTTCGGATTGCGGATCAGGGCCATGGCAATCATCACCCTTTGCCGTTGCCCGCCCGAGAGTTGATGCGGAAAGGAGTCTGCAATGCGCTCCGCATCGCGCAGTTGGACTTCGAGCAACACCTCCAAACAACGCGTGCGTCGGGTCACCCGATCGGCTTGGAGGGCTTCTTCGATTTGGTCCCCACAGCGCATCAGCGGGTTGAGGGCGCTCATGGGCTCTTGAAATACCATGGCGAGCTCGGTTTGGCGGAGTTTCTGGAACCCTGCAGCAGGCAGTTGAAGCAAATCAACCCGTCCCGAGGCGGTTTGCCACCACAAATGCCCTTTTCGGTCGGTGCTCCCTTTGGGCAATAATCCCATGCAGGCAAAGGCCGTTAGGGATTTCCCCGATCCCGATTCGCCTACGAGGGCAAAACTCTCTCCCTGTCGGATATCGAAGTCGATGCCCTTGAGCGCGACCGGGCGACCGGGGCCAAATCCGATCACCAGGCCTTGTACGGAAAGCAAAGGGCTCAAGACCTCAGCGTCCATTCGTCTTCTTCCAGGGGTTTTTCGCCTCGAAAAGCCTGAAACAACCGCGCCAGACACAATACGTCCTGGGCGCAATAATCGGCAATCCGGCCCAGATCTCTATCTTGGTAATACACCTGTTGCACTTGACTCCCGTCGATGTCGCCCTTGGGAGAAGGGAGCCCGAACAAACGCGCGAGCAATTTGAGCGAGGTGTAATGCTTGAAGTCGCCAAATTTCCAGAGCTCTAAAGTGTCGAGGTGCGGGATTTCCCAGGGTTTGCGTCCGGCGGCGTCCAAAGCCCGGGGCAAGGGCAGGCGGTGGACCAAAATGCGGCGGGCCAGGAACGGAAAGTCGAACTCTTTGCCATTGTGGGCACAGAGCCTCCAGTCGGAAAAGCGCTCTACATCGATACAAAACGCTTCCAGCAAATCCCGTTCGTTCTCATCCCGATACGCCTTGATGCGGAACGAACGCGGCGTCCCTTCCGAGCGTTCAAAATAGCCGGCACAAATGCACACTACCTTGGAGAATTCGGCCATAACCCCAGCCCGCTGCGGATAGTAGTCTTCGGCAGAGATTTCGTCTTTGCGTTGCCAGCGGGTCTTTTCCGCCCACAATTGCTGCCACTCGGGTTCCAAGTCGGCAAAAGTGGGGTGGCAGGGAACGGTCTCGATGTCCAAAAAGAGCACCTGGCCAAGGTCGATCGATTGAATGCTAGCGGCCCCCATTTCCCCAGTGTTCAATGACTTGATCGCGGACGTACAGAAAAAACGGGCTGTGGGGGGCATCGCCCGAGGGCGCTTGTGACCAGCCGAGGCGGACAAAGACCAGATCGTGGGCGGGAAGGACCGCGGCATATTGTCCGTTCTTGCCCCGCATGCAATACACCCCGCGATCGGTACCGGGCGCATCGATCCAATACGAGTATCCATAGTGGGGTGCGAGGAACCCTCGGGTGGCGACCTCAAAAAATGCCGAATCGAGCAGTCGCTGTCCTCGCCAAACACCGCGATTGCGGGCCAAGAGCGCAAAGCGCGCCAGATCGGAAGCGTTGGTATTAAAACAACAATAGGCGATTTCGGTGCCGTTCTCGCGATCCAATTGCCAGAGCGCGGGTTCGTAGGCCCCCATGGGTTTCCAAAAGTGGGTGGAGGCGAAGTCGCTCAGGGTTTGTCCCGTGGCGCGGGCAATGCACATCCCGAGCAATTGGGTGCTCCCGCTTTGATACTCGTAGCGCTGACCAGGGGGCTCCGAGACCGAGACGTACCGAAGCATATCCCGATCCAATCGATGGGTGTAGTAGGTTCGGGCGGTCATGGTAAACGGGCTTTCGTAGTCTTCGTCCCAATTGAGACCCGCACACATGGTGGCGAGGTGTTTCAATTCGAGCTGGGGGGCATAGGCTCCTTGGAGTTCGGGGAGAACATCGACTACCTTCTCGTCCCATGAGGCAAAATGACCGAGTTCGATGGCCTTTTGAGCGAGGAGCACCGTGATGGTCTTGGAAGCCGAAAAGGGATTGGAAGCCGAATCGGGACCATACCCATCCCAATACGATTCATACAAAAGGCTGTCGCCCCGAAAAACCAAAAAGGCCGTGGTGCCATAGGCCCTCAAGGTGTCCATGAGCGCCGCAGATGGTTCGGTTTGACCGAAACGGGTAGAACGGTAGTGTGGCTGAGGGGTTCCCACCGCCACCGAGCGCAACGCCCAAAGGGGATAGTCGTCGATGGCAGGACTCGAGATCCCCCTGAGGTAGGTGGCCCTCAGTCCTTTGATTAAGTACAGCCGGTCGCCTGCCCAGAGCCAGACACAGGCGGTTAGGCTCAGGACGAGGCTGGTCCAGAGCGAAAAGCGAAGGATTTTTCGGGCGTTGAGCATAGGCATTCGAAAAGGGCTTGAAAGTGATACAGAATGCGGTCTACGACTTCGGCTCTGGTAGGAGGAGCGCCGACTTCGGCGTGCATCGAGGCCACCGCTTTGCCCTGAATGCCGCAGGGCACAATGTAGTTAAAATACTTCAAATCTACCGAATGGTTGAACGCAAAACCGTGTTGGGTCACCCATCGCGAAGCCTTGATGCCCATAGCGCAGATCTTCCGGGCGCGCGGGCCTTCGGGCTCGAGCCAGACCCCGGTTTCGCCTGCAGAGCGACCCGAGGCGATGCCAAAGTCTGCCAGGCTGAGCACGATGGTCTCCTCCAACAAGCGCAAATAGCGGTGGATGTCGGTAAAAAAGTCGTCGAGATCGAGCAAGGGGTAACCGACAATCTGACCGGGTCCGTGAAAGGTGATGTCGCCCCCTCGATCGATCGGGATGCACTCAATGCCCTCGCGTTCGAGTTGTTCGGGAGGGGCGAGCAAATGCGCGGGGTTGCCGCTGCGCCCCAGGGTGAAGACCGGGGGGTGCTCACACAACAACAAGTAGTGCACCAGCGGTTCGGGATGGGCCACAGTGCGATTGCGCAATTTGCGCGCGGTTAGTTCGGCAAAGAGGGCTTTTTGGAGATCCCAGGCCTCGCGAAAGCCGATGGTGCCCAGATCGATGACGCGAACGGTTCGCTCTGAATTCATTCAGCCCGGGCGCCCAGACGGGTCTTGAGGTCGTCGATGACCGCGATGTCGAGAATGTCGACACCGTTGAGTTCGGAGAGCTTCAGGCTCGCCCAGTCGGCCCAGTGGCTGAGCCAAAGCGATTGGGCGATCAGGCTGTTGCCCTGCCCGCTCCAGTGCTGAATGTGGGGGGTGGAGCGCCGAATCAAATCGGCATTGAGCTCCGCCCGGTAGGCGTTGCGCGGATGCTCAAAACCGTGTCTCATAAAGACCACTGCGTAGTGATCGCTTCCGCCGGCCCAGCCCACCAGTTCGTTGTGGTTCATTTCTGGGATGACCGCCGACCACCCGAGCATTTTGCTGTTTTCATTGAACTGCTGCCGCAGCCGCATCGCCAATCCCCCCATGCCTTCGGTGGCGTACAACACTAAACACCGTCCTCGCAATTCCAAGGCTTTGGCCTCGGCTTCGGCCCGAATCGAAGAGTGATGCGCCCTCATGCCCTCAATGGCTTGGGCAAAAGCCGCGCGGTATTCCGGAACCCCGGTGTCGTAGTAGTCGAGCAACCGCATCAATCCCCCGAGGTTCCAACCCAACATACTGCGGGGTGGATTGCCTCCGGGCACCTCGAAGGCATTCCACCCGTGCTCTCGAGCCATGTTCAACAAGGCGCCCCCCGAACTGATGACGGCTACTTCGGCCCCGGCCGCCCCGGCCTGACGCGCTGCCGACAGGGTTTCTTCGGTATTCCCACTATAACTGCACGCCAACACCAAGGTATTTCGGTTGACAAAAGCAGGGAGGTCGTAGTTTTTATTGACAACGATCGGCATCCGGGCCGTGGATTGAACCCAGTCCGCCACCATGCTTCCGCCGATGCCCGAACCGCCCAGACCAGTGATAGCAATAGACTCAAAGCGACGGGCGGGAAATTTCCAGTGTTGGGCAGTGCGATCGGCCTCTTGGAGCGCGCTTTCGAGGTGATCGGGAAAATGCAGAATGAGTTCCTCCATCGGGATATACGTGAAAAGGGCTTTGCTCCCCCAAATCTAGTCCATTTGAGGCCCTGTTATCTTTGCCTCCCCATTCGAACTTATTATGGCCAGCGAACAAGAACGATTGCGCCAAGCGGCGCGGCTCCAGTTGATGCAATCGGGCATCGATCCCTATCCCGCCGCTGCGTTTCAGCGCACCCACAACACCGCTTCGCTCCTGGCCGAAGCCGACACCTTGTCGCCCCAACAGACCGTTCGGCTCGCAGGGCGTTTGATGGAACGGCGCATTATGGGCAAGGCCTCGTTTGCCGAACTGCAGGACGCGCATGGTCGGATTCAGCTCTACTTGAATCGAGACGACCTCGGCACGGCAGGCGATGGGGTCTTGTACAACGAAGTCTTTAAAAAACAGCTCGATTTTGGCGATTGGATTGGGGTCGAGGGATTCCTCTTTACCACCCAAACCGGGGAACGCTCGGTGCATGTACGCGATTTGACCGTTCTGGCCAAGACGCTTCGTCCATTGCCTGTCGTGAAAATCGATTCGGAAGGCCATGTACACGACGGGTTTACCGATCCCGAGTTGCGCTACCGAATGCGGTATGTGGATTTGATTGTAAATCCCGAAGTCAAGACCGTTTTCCTCAAGCGCAGCCGGATGGTTCAGGCCATGCGGGAGTTCTTTTTGGAGCGGGGTTACTTGGAAGTCGATACCCCCGTGCTGCAGCCCATTCCCGGAGGGGCCACTGCGCGACCGTTCATAACCCACCACAACGCACTCGATGTTCCTCTGTATTTGCGCATTGCCAACGAACTGTATCTCAAAAGATTGATTGTTGGCGGGTTTGAAGGCGTTTTTGAATTTGCCCGCGATTTTCGCAACGAGGGCATGGACCGCACCCACAATCCGGAATTTACCATCCTCGAAATCTATGTGGCCTTTCAGGATTATCGCTGGATGATGGAGTTTACCGAACAGCTGATCGAACATACGGCTCGGGCGGTGAACGGACGCACCGAAGTGACCCTCGACAACCGGACGATTGAACTGTCGGCTCCCTTTGCCCGGGTCAGCATGCGCAACGCGATTCTCGAGCACACCAGCTTCGATATCCACCGCAAAAGCGAAGACGAAATCAGGGCGTTCTGTGTTCAGGAAAGCCTCGAAGTAGGCCCCGAGATGGGCAAGGGCAAACTGATCGACACTTTGTTTGGGGAGCGATGCGAAAAACACTACGTGCAGCCCACCTTTATTACCGATTATCCGATCGAGATGAGCCCGCTCTGCAAGCGACATCGGGACGACCCGGACTATACCGAGCGGTTCGAACTCATGATCAACGGCAAAGAGCTGGCCAATGCCTACTCCGAGCTCAACGACCCCATCGATCAACGCGAGCGGTTTGAAGAGCAGCTTCGGCTGAGCCAGAAAGGGGACGACGAGGCCATGTTCATCGATCACGACTTTTTACGCGCCCTCGAATTCGGCATGCCCCCAACGGCGGGAATGGGCATTGGGATCGACCGTCTGGCCATGTTGCTCACGGCCCAGAGTTCGATTCAGGAAGTGCTGTTCTTCCCCCAAATGCGCCCCGAGGCCCTAGCCGTATCCTCTGCACGGTCGGGATTTGACGGCTGGGCGTTGGACCCGCGCTGGATTGGGGCTTTGACCGAGCTCTATGGAAGCCCCGAAGCCCTGCGCGAACTCAAGCCCACCCAGGTGCATCAGCAGCTCAACGGGCTGCGCAAAAAGAACAAATGGGACGTTCCCGCGCTCTTGCTCGACGAGGTGCAGGCGTGGTTTGTCTGAACCTGTAACAATCGCCCTTACCGGAGCTGCGAAGCATCGCGGTTATACGATGTAGGTATGTACTGGAGCGCTAGGGCTTACGGAGCCTCTGAGGACCGCAGCCAAACGATGGTAACGAAAAAAGCCCCCTCGCTTGCGCGAGAAGGGCTTTCGGGGTTGGTTGTTGGAAAGGATCAGTAAATGTTGGCAGCGTTGCGGTAGCCGGGGAGGTTGAGGTACCAATCCGGGAACATGACGCCTCCGCTTTGGGCCCAAGCAGCGAAGTTCAGGTGGGCGGTGAGCAAGTCGGCTTTTTCGACGGGATAGTCAAACTTCACGGGAAGAGCCAATGCCCAAGGAAGATTGTTCGCGGTCTTGTAGTAGCGACCGATGCCAGGGTTGCTGTCGTCGTCTCCGGTTCCGAAGATGTTGAAGGTTCCCAAATCGGTGGGAGCGCGATCCGGGAGGTGGATTTCCATCATCCGGTTGCGGCCTTTGATCAAGAAAGGCTTCAAAGCCGTCGAGTACAGGTAGGCGTCGGCGATATACGGAGCAGCGAATTCAATCACAACAGTAACGGTGTCGGCTGTACCGGTGCCAAAGTTGGGATCGGTGTTGTGGAACGGACCGCCTACGCGATTTATCACGCTTTCGGTGTTGTCCCAAGGAATCATCACCGCGTTGGTCTGACCAGCTTCCAAGCCATTGGCGGCAAGGGTGATGTAGCCATCGGTCAAAACCTGACCGGTCACGTTGCTGATGAAACCGGGCGACATGCCATCGATTTCAAAACCAAAGCCGTGGTTGATGCCAGCACCTACGGCACGGGCATACAAATCGGCCTCTACAAAGCGAACGCGGCTCTGCGCATCGCTCTTTACCTGCAACTGGTAGTCTACGACGAGGTCGTTGAAGTCGAAGTCGCCTTTGGCAGGCCACAAATCTTCATAGGCTACTGAGCCAAAACCAGCGGCATTGACCGGGTAGTAGGTCAAGTAGGCCAAGTTGGGATCATTCGGAAAGTCGTCGTCGTTGTCGGCCACACCGTCGTTGTCGGCATCGAGGATGGCGGTAGAAGGCGCGCAGCCATTCAGCGGATCGCTGTAGTAGGTAGCGGGCATCGACCAGTTGTCGGTGATCAGTTTGTTGGTGTTGTCCATATAGAACGTCACAAACATCTTCCAGGGCTGACCGTTCTTTACGGCGGCGGGAACGGCAAAGCTCAGGTTCTGGGGCGTAACGACGTCCGGAACGGCTTGGGTGGCGAAGTCAAACTGGTAGACCAATCCCGTAGCAGCACCTTCGCCGTTCGGCTGGTTGTTGTCAAAGGGGATAAAGTACACTTTGAGGCCTTGGTTGTCGTTTCCGAGGGCGCGTAAACGGGCGTTCAGCGTCACGTTTCCGTTGTTCCAAATCAACCAAGGGGTCTTGATGAAAATGGAGGTACCGGGAGCACCAAACGACTCCGAGGAGTAGTTGCCGGTGATGATTTCGCTCGCTTGGTTGGTCAAACCAACATTGCGGAACGACCAGCAGTTGGCGACTTCGATTGGGCGCGAGCCGCTTTCGAAGGTCTGGGTAAACTGGGCCTGAGCGATGCCGCCGAGGGCCAGAAGGCTACTGAGCAATAGGGTCTTTTTCATGATTTCAGAATCTTATTTCGGGGGTGCTGATTATTGGTCGCGGTCTTCGGGAAGGAAAGACACCTGAACGGTTCCGTTCTCGATGGCGAACTCCTTCTGGTTCGATCCGTACTTCACTACCAAAGACTTGATGTGCGCGGGGAGCGTCATCGAAAGACTTTCGGTTTCCGACATGGTGTGCAGGGCCTTGTGGATGGCACGACCTTGAACGTCCATGATGACCAACGTAGACTGAACCGGAACCGGGGTAGGAATGCCCTCGATGTTGATGGTTACGTCTTGGGTGGTTTTCCAGTCGAAATTGGCATCGACTTGGAGGTCTTCGAAACGAGCAGGAGTGGTAGGATTGACACCATCGTTCACTTCTTTGCTGCACGCCCCGAGCACGACAGCCGCGAAGGCTACTACATAAATGCTCGTTTTCATGGTAAGATGAGTTGTTTTCCACAGAATAGTAACAATTGTGCCGAAGATCCTATATGTTGATATTCAGAATTATAGAGTTTTTTTCACGATCCAAATCTTCCCAAAAGGGGAATAATCCCCCCAATTGGGGTACACTGCACTGGGGTCCTTGGTACAACCGCGGGCCCGGCAAAGACGGATCGGACCGTACACGGCTTCGGGGGACCATGAGCGGGCCTACCCGATCTGTACCTTTGGGCGGTGGTCTCGATGAACCTCTTTCCAGACGACCTATTCGAAAGCCTCGACGCTTCGGAGGTTTTGGAAGCCCTGGCGCAGTGCTGCACCACATCGGAGGCCGAACAGCGCTGTCGGGAACTGCGCCCGCTTTCGGTTCCTGAGTTGGTAGAAGCAGCGCTCGACATCGCCGACCAGGCGCTGCAGCAGTTTCAACGGGGCTTTGCATTGCCGAGCCCTGCGTTTGAACTCGAGCCCGGAACCCTGTCCTTGTTGGGGATCAAAGGGGCCTGTCTGCAGTCTTCTCAGTTTCTGGAGATCAAACAACTGTGCAGCGTTTATGCCGGGATTTACGCGTATTGCCGGGAACACGGCGCGACCGCGCCGGCCTTGGGAGAAATGGTCTCGGACGCTCCACCGCTTCCCGAAGTACCCAAGGCTATCGACCGGGTGTTCGACCTCCAGGGCGAAGTGCGGAGCAACGCGAGCAGTGCCCTGCAGTCCATTCGCAATGAGCTTTCGCGCAAGCGGATTTTAGCCGACCGGCTCTTTCTCAAGGCGCGTCAGAAATGGTTGGATAAGGGTTTTTTGGGCGATATCAGCGAAACGGTCTTCGACAATCGGCGCGTTTTGGCCATTCAAGCGGCCTACAAAAATCAGGTGTCTGGGTTGCTCCACGGGAGCTCGTCCAGGCACTCGCTTTATTACCTCGAACCCGCGGAGTGCATTGAGACCAACAACGAGGTGGCCTTGCTCCTCGATGAGGAGCGAAAAGAAATCCAGCGGATTCTGACGGCTCTTACCGCCGAGTTGTCGATTTATTCTCCTGATTTAGAGTGTAGGAGGTCAATTTTGGTGCGCTTTGATTTTGTTCGGGCCAAGGGCTGGTTTGCCCACAAAACGGGGGCGAGCCGACCGGTCTTGGTCGAACAAGGGGTACTGGAATTGAGACAAGCCTACAACCCGGTTTTGTGGCTGATGAACCGGACCAAGGGCAAGCCCACTGTTCCCGTTGACCTCCGGCTGGATCCCAACACGCGGATTCTCGTGGTGAGCGGACCCAACGCGGGGGGCAAATCGGTGGCGTTGAAAACGGTCGGCTTGTTGCAGATTATGGTGCAGTCTGGCCTGTTGGTTCCCGTCGATCCGCGGTCGGTGTTTGGCGTCTTTCAAGGCATAGCCGCCGACATTGGCGACAGCCAGTCGATCGAAAACGAACTTTCGACCTACAGCTCGCGCCTGCTCAAAACCAAGGCCATTCTCGAGCGCTCCACGGAGGGTTGTGTGTTTCTCATCGACGAATTCGGCTCGGGTTCGGACCCAGAACTGGGCAGTGCGCTGGCCGAAGAAGTACTCGATCGGCTCCATCAATCTGGGGCCCTGGGCGTCATTACCACCCATTTTAACCGCATCAAAGCGCTGGCCAACGAACTCGATGGGGTCGTGAATGGCAGCATGGAGTTCGACCAAGCTACCTTGAGCCCGCTCTACAAGCTCCAAACCGGCATGCCGGGGAGCTCGTACACCTTTGAAGTAGCCCATCGGTCTGGTCTCGATACGGGATTGATTCGCTCAGCGAAACAGAGGCTTTCCAAGGACAAGGTGAAACTGGACCGCATGTTGGTCGAAATTGAAAACGAGCGGCAACGCATCAAGAACCAGCGGCAGGCCCTCGAATCCGAGCTCGCCGAACTGAGAAAACTGAGGCGGGACCAAGAGCGCACCATCGGACAGCTGGAAGAAAAATTGCAGCGCCAAGGCGCGATGAATGAGCAGAGCAGCCGTCAGTTGATGTGGGGCAAACGGTTTGGGTCGCTGGCCGCCGAATGGTTGAAAGCCCGGGGCAAAAAAGACAAAGACGCGGTAATGGAGCGCATTTTGACCTATTTGGGCGAGCAAGGCGGGGCACTGAAGAAAGAGAAGAAAAAGGAACACGCCCAAGCGCAAAAGCGCAGGGAGGAGCAGCTCGAGCGGCTCAAGGCTCTGCCCATCGCGGTGGGGGACGAAGTGGTTTTGCTCGGCACCCGTCAAAAAGGCCAGGTTGAACAGGTGCGCAACGGGCGCTATACGGTGACTTTTGGCAACATCAAGAGCACGGTGGAGCGCGATCGGATTGCCAAGGCCGAACCCAAGCCCCCGAAACTTGCTGGCTCAAAAAGTTCTCAACAAAAAGAGGATAACAATTCAAATACCTAACGCTGAGCTAACACGAGGCGGAGGGTTTCTTAATGTGGGTCGGAGACCTTTGGCAAAACCGGAACCCGAGATGATCGAAGAACCCTTTTCTGCAGAGACCTTCATCAAAAAGGCCGTAATGCGCTATGGACTCGAAGAAGGCCACAGTTTTTTGGCGCTGAGGCGCACCCTGGGGCTGAATGAGGAAGAGTCGGCCCTGATGCGGGAGGAGTTGGGTATTGTGTAAAGCCCGCCCCTAAGGCTGCATTCCGCACAGCCGCCGGAGTTCTTCCGGGCTGCCGTGGGCAATAAACCGATCCGGAATGCCGCGCATTTCGAGTCGGATGGGGAGTCCCCGCCCGGTAATCCAGCCCGATAAGGCCTCTCCCAGTCCGCCAATGGAGGCGGCATCTTCCAGCACCATCCAATCTGTACTCAGACGGCTCCACACCTCGAGTTCGGCCTCGGGAAGGGGCTTGATGCGCTGAACAACGGCCAGACCCTCGTGTGCCCCCGGTTGCGCCCAATGCACCGCATGGCCAAGAACAATCCAAAGCCGCTGTCCATCGGGAGCTTTGTCGAGATAAGCCGGGGCATCGATGGGGGTGTTCTCTCGGTGCGGGGGCAATCCCGAGCGCGGAATGCGCACCGCGATGGGCCCAGATCGGTCTTCGGTCGAGCGCAAAATGGACTCAAGCGCTGTTCCATCGATGGGATCCCATAGTTCTATTCCAGGAATGAGCCGTAAAAGGCCCACATCGAAAGCACCTTGATGCGTGGCTCCGTCTTCGCCTGTAATCCCGGCCCGGTCGATCAGAAATTGGACGGGGAGATTTTGCAAGGCCACATCGCCGACCAATTGATCAAACGCCCTTTGGGCAAAAGTCGAATAGAGGTGGACCGAGGGCCGCATACCCCCGGTGGCCAGCCCCGCAGCCAAGCCCACCGCGTGTTGTTCGGCAATGCCGGGATCGAAGACCCGATGGGGATAGCGCTCCTGAAGCGGTAGAAGTCCGGCAGGCCCGAGCATGGCCGGGCTGATCAGTACAAACCGCGGGTCGCGCTCGAGGCGTTCGACGGCATAGCGGGCATAGACCGAAGTAAAATCGGAGGAAGGGGCTCCGGGTGCAGCCAAAGAGGGCCTTTGGGTTGTGATGTGCACCACCCTGCACCCGGATTGCCCCAGGTTTTTACCCAAAACAGCCTCGAGGTCTTCGAGGTTGTGCCCATCGACGGGTCCCTGGTAGGTCCAGTTGAAGGCATCGAACAACGCATCGTAGCGGCCGAATTCGTTCAGGGCGCCCGAGGTGGGATCGATCGAAAAGCGGTTGTCGTTGAGTACGAGCAAGAGGTCGAGACCAAGCACCCCAGCGTGGTTGAGCGCCTCCATGGCCTGACCCCCGGTCAGAGCGCCATCGCCCACCACCGCCACGAACTTCTTCGATGTTCCCTCGATTCGGGCCGCCGCCGCCATCCCCACCAAGGCCGACAAGGCGGTTCCCGAATGCCCGGTGGCATAGGCATCGTACGGGCTTTCGGCCGGGTGCGGAAAACCGCTCGGCCCTCCGAGTTTGCGCAAGCGATCGAATCGATCGGCACGGCCCGTCAGGAGTTTGTGCACGTAGCACTGGTGGCCCACATCCCAGATCAGCACGTCGTTTGGGGTGTCGAGCAGGCGGTGGAGGACCAGAGTGAGCTCCAAAACCCCCAGACTGCTTTCGAGGTGGGCTGTTTTTCCGGGTTGTCGTTCCGTCAAAAATCGGCGCAACACTTCCGCCCACGCCCTCAGGGTGTCGAACGAGGCAGATCGGAGGTCTTCGAGGGTAGGCAAAGAGACCGCGTTGGCCATGGGCGAAAGATAAGCCCCGGGTTTGGGCCCGGGGCAGCATCCTGGTTCATCGAAGCGCAAACGCTCATTACACCAAACCGGGGTCGGGTTTAGGGGTCGCAGAGGCGAAGCGGGCAGCGGCGCGCAAGCGGCTGCGGTACCTCCAGTGTTTGAGCTTTTGTATGAGCAAGTACATGGCGGGAATTATGACCAAGGTGAGGAAGGTGGCCACCGTGAGACCGAAAATAATGGCCCACGACATGGGTCCCCAGAAGATGACGTTGTCGCCTCCGATGTAGATGTTGGGGTTGTATTCTGCAAACAGGGTGACAAAGTCGATGTTGAGTCCAATGGCGAGCGGAATCAAACCGAGCACGGTCGTAATGGCCGTGAGCAATACCGGACGCAAACGGGTTTTGCCCGCCAACACCAAGCACTCGTAGATCTCGGGAATCGAGAGCATATCGTCTTCGCTCAACCCCAGTTCGGCTTTGCGCCGATCGAAGAGCTGGTTTGAATAGTCGATCAGAACGATGGCGTTGTTCACCACCACCCCGGCCAGCGATATAATGCCGATCATGGTCATCATAATCACAAATTCCATCCGGAAAATCACGAGGCCGAGAAAGACCCCCATCAAGCTCAAGACCACCGAGACCATAATGACTACGGGGGCCGAAGCGGAGTTGAACTGGGCCACCATAATCAAGAAGACCATAAACGCGGCAATCATAAACGCCGTGCTCAAAAATGCCATCTGCTTGGCCTGTTCTTCCTGTTCGCCCGTATAGCTCAGCGATATCCCCGCGGGCAAGTTGTAGTCTTCCATGCGCCGCTTGATGGCGTTGACCACCTCGGTGGGGTTGGCGGTAGACAGCACCCCGGAATAGATTGTAATGACCCGGTCCAGTTCGTTGCGCTTGACTGCGCTAAACGTGGAACTGCGCTCGGATCCGGCCACCGACGAAATCGGAACTTGCTTGATTTTGCCCGAGGCCTGATCGCGGAAGGTGATCCGTTGATTCATCAAAGCCTCCCGGTCGTACCGGTATTGATCGGAAAAGCGGATGTTGATCGGGTAGTCGTCTTCGCCCTCTTTGTACGTCGACACTTCGCGGCCAAAGAGCGCGGTGCGCAAAGCGTCTCCGATTTGGGCCGTAGAGACCCCCAGCATACGGGCTTTGGCCCGGTCGATCACAATGGGCATTTCGGGTTTGCCCTGTTCCACATCGAGTTTGAGTTCTTCGATGCCGCTGATCCCGCCCTCGTCGATAAACCCGCGGATCTTTTCGGCCTCGGCCAACAACAGTTCATAGTCCTCGCCCTTGAGTTCGAGGTTGATCGGGGCACCCGCCGGAGGTCCGTTTTCGTCTTTGGCTACGGTGATTTGGGCCCCTGGATAATCGGCCACCGCAGCGCGAATCTCCTCGAGTACATCTTGGCTTTGGATGCCATTGCGGTATTTGAATTCGACGAAAGAAACCGCAATCCGCGCCTTGTGTGGGGTTTGCGCCATCGAAGGGCCTTGGTTTGGGTCGCTGGTACCCTCACCCACCTGGGCGATGACCGACTTCACCATGCTGTTCTTCCGGACCCCATCTTGTTCAACCTCGTATTTCTCGATGGCCTTGAGCACTTTTTGCTCCATTTCCCGGGTCACCTTGTCGGTTTCGAGAATGTCCGTCCCAATCGGGAGTTCGATGTAGACGTTGGCCAAATTGGGCTGGTTGGCCGGGAAAAACAGGGTCTTGGGTGGGAATACCCCAAGCAGTACGAACGAAAGCATCAGCATGCCCACGGCTCCGAGCAAAAAGCGGGAGGCATTCCGGTCTTTGAGCGCAAAGCGCAAGGTCCGTTCGTAGGCATTTTCGAGCCGGGGCAAGACGTTGTATTGGAAACTTTGAATCCAATGCCGAATGGCATAGTGGTAGAGCAAGGTCCAAAGGCCCACCACGAAGGCCAGATTGCCCAAAGCGGGCTGTACAAACGTGAGCAATACCCCCAAACCGATGGAAACCATGGCGATGATGTGGACCCGGCGCACCTTGGGCTCTTCTTCAACCACCTTCATGTATATCGAGGCGAGTACGGGGTTGATCACCAGTGCTACAAACAGAGAAGAGCTGAGTACGGCGATCAGCGTCAGCGGCAGGTACTTCATAAATTCTCCGAAAATGCCGGGCCAAAAGGCCAAAGGCACGAACGCTGCCACCGTGGTGGCAGTTGAGGCAATAATCGGCCAGGCAATTTCGCCCACCCCATAGCGGGCGGCGTCTTTGAGATTCATCCCCGAAGCGGTGAGTCGGTAGATGTTTTCGACCGTCACAATCCCGTTGTCCACGAGCATCCCAAGCGCCATGACGAGGGAGAACAACACCATGGTGTTGAGCGTAATCCCCATCGAGGCCAAGATGATGAACGACATCAGCATCGAAAGCGGGATGGCGATGCCCACAAACAGCGCATTGCGCAAACCGAGGAAGAACATCAATACGAGCACCACCAACAAGACCCCGAAATAGATCGAGTTTTCCAACTCGCCGATTTGGTTCCGCGTCTGATCGCTCTGGTCGTTGGTTTTGGAGATGTTCAGGTTGTCTGGGAAGACATTTTCCTTGGCGTCTTCAAGAATCCGGTCAATTTTGGCCGAAGCATTGATGAGGTTTTCGCCCGAGCGCTTGTAGACGTCGAGCATCACCACGGGTTGGGTGTATTCGCGGGCAAAACTCTCTTTCTCTTTTTCGGCAAATTCGACCGTAGCGATGTCGCGGAGGTACACCACCTGCGCTTTTTCGTTTTTCACAATGGTCGAGGCCAATTCTTCCGGCGTTTTGAACTCCCCGTCGATGCGAACGTTGCGGCGGAAGCCCTCCACGAGCAAATCGCCTCCGGAAATCGAGACGTTTTCCGACGACAAAGCCCCGGCCACATCGTCGAAACTCATTTCGAGCGCCTGCATCTTGTTCATATCGAGCTGAACGCGCACTTCCTTGTCGTCTACGCCCCGAATGTCCACCTTGGTGATTTCGGTCAATCCTTCGATTTCGTCTTCGAGGTATTCCCCGTAGGCTTTGAGTTGATCCGAGGTAAAATCCCCGCTCAGGTTGAGGTTCAACACCGGGGTCAACTCGCTGAAGTTCATCTCAAAGACATTCGGATCGGCGGGAAGGTCTTTGGGAAAATCGGGGTCGCTCCGCGCGATGTCGACCTTGTCTTTCACCTTGCGCAACGCGTCTTCGGGCGATACGTCGAAGTTGAACTTGACCTGGATGGTCGAATAGCCTTGAACGCTGGTCGAGAGGATTTTGTCGATGCCCGTAATCCCGTTGATCTCTTTTTCGAGCGGACGGGTAACGAGTTTTTCCATGTCCAGCGGACTGTTTCCCGGATAGGCTGTGCCCACGTAGATTTCGGGGGTCACGATTTCGGGAAAGGCTTCTGCCGGCATGCTCCGGTAGGATACCAAACCGGCGATCAGAATAATGGCGGTCAGTACGAGAACGGTTGAGCGGTTGGCAATGGCCCAACTGCTCAGACCGAATTCGTTGAATTGAGTGGAATTGTCAGGGGAACTCATGGAAGTGTTCAGGCTTGAATGGCTACGGTCTCCTGGTCCTTGATGCTGCGCGCGCCCTTGTCCACGATGTACTCATCGCCCTTGAGCCCGCTCAGTACTTCGGTGAAGTTGTTCGCGGTCTGTCCGATCTCGATGTAGACCCGTTCGGCCCTACCCTTGCTTCCATCGGGAGCCATGGTGACTGTGTAGACGTAGCTGCGGCCATCTGGGGCTTGCTGAATGACCCTGTTCGGTACGGAAATGGCCTCTGAGCTCGCGTAGTCGCGCACCTCCAGATTGGCGATCAGGTTGGGCTTGTATTCCTCTCCGGCGTTCTTCAGATCGATGCGGATGCGGAAGGTGCGGTTTTCGGGTTTGATAAAGCTGCTCACCTGGCTCACCGTGGCGTCGAGCTGGGTGCCCAGAGCGGGGAACTTGGCCACCACCGGGCTGCCCTTGCGCACTTTTTTCAGGTAGCTCTCGCTCAAATCGGCCTCGATATACACTTCGCGAAGCGATACCAACCGGACCAAAGGACTCGCGGGGCTGGCCATTTCGCCTACCCGCGCCTGGAGCTCGTCTACATACCCATCAAAGGGGGCTTTGAGCCGGCTCATGGCCAACTGAGATTCGAGGGTCTTGAGCCGGGTTTCGAGCGATTCTTTGTTGTTTTTGGCCTGGAGGTATTCGACTTCCGAGCCGATGTTTTGCTTCCAGAGCGCCTCGCGCTTGGCGTAGATCGTCTTGGCCAAATCGAGCTGGACGCGCACCTCGTCGATGTTGCGCTCGACCACGGCAGCATCGACGGAAACGAGCAATTGCCCTTGGCGGACGTAGTCACCTACCTTGACCGGCACCGATTCAATGGTTCCGCTGGCCTCGGCGAGCAGAAGTACGTTTTTGTCGGATTTGACTTCGCCCAAGGCACTGACAAAGTGGTTGAAGGCGCCTTTTTCGGGCTGGAGGGTCGTAACCAAGGCGAATTTTCGGGTGGTATCCAATTTGGCAATCTTGCCGTCGATGACCGCGAGCTTTTGGTTGATCTTGGTTTTGACGGTTTCCAGAGAGTCTTTTTCCTTGCGGAGTTTAGACAGCTCATCGGTGGGTTGTTTGGCACTGCAGGCGGCGAGCAGGGCAAAGGCAGTGAGGGAGTGGAAGATGCGCACGGTGGGGTTCATGGGTTAGGGATTGTAGTTGCCGAGTACTTTGTCGAGACGCGATTTGGCATTGAGTAGAGACAGAACCGAGCGCAGGTATTCGCCCTCGGTCTGCAGATATTGATTCTGCGTTTGGGTCAGGTCGAGGCTGGAGCCGACGCCTTCGTTGTATTTCACCATGGTCCGGTCGCGAATGCGCTTGGTGAGATCGCGGTTGCTCATTTCGTTTCTGAGCTTGTCGGTGGCGTAGAGGTATTCGCTTTTGGCCTGCTCGTATTCGAGCTGTAGCGATTCACCCACCTGGGTTTTGGCCACTTCGGCCTGCTGACGGGCAATTTTGGCCTGCCCGACCTGAGCCCAGCGCGCTCCGCTGGTGAACAAGGGCAGTTTGACCCCGAATCCCATAATGGTGGAAGGAATCCAGTAGGTGTCGTAGTCGAACAAATTGAAATTGTCGTTCGAAAAGTTGTTCTGGTTGTGGTTGAGAAAACCGTTGATGGTCGGGGCATACGACCACTGTTTTTGCTTGACCTGAAGATCGGCCCCGGCCGCCTGGTTTTCGATGATCCTGTAGTCGATGTGGTTCTCGGGCTGAAACGCCTGTTCGAGGACGGGTTGGCCATCGACGTTTTGGTAGTACAGCGATTCGAGGGTCTGGGTCAGCACCAGCGCGCTGTCCATGGGGAAGCCAATGGTTACTTTAAAGGCCTTGAGCGCCACCTCCCGGCTTCGGCGGGTGTTTTCCAAATCGAGTCTCAACCCGTTGACGAGGTATTCGAGTTGGTCGGCGTCTTGTTCTTCGAGAAAGCCCGCCTTGAACAGCGCCTGCACCTCGGTCAGGTTCTGGGTAAGTGCCTCGAGGTTGTCTTCGAGAATTTTTTCGGCCTCGTCCGACAGCTTGACGTTGTAGTAGGCCTGAGCAACCTGATCGCGCACGTCGATGCGGTTGCGGTTGTGCTCGTCGGCTTTGATCTTCTTGTACAAAGCCGATCCTTTGACCGCGAGCAAGTAGGTGCCGTCAAAAATGAGTTGATTGAGCTGAATCCCGGCTTGGCTGCTGTGGGTCGTACCGAAGGCCACGGTTTGAAAGGTGCCGGGTTCGCCCCCGAAAAACTCGGCCGGAATGGGCTGCTGGGCCAATTTGGGACTGTACGAGTAATCGGCCGAGGCGCTGACCTGAGGCAGACCGATCGAGGTGATTTCCCACAATTGTTTTTGGGCCTTTTCGATTTCGAGCGCACTGTTTTGGACCAGATAGCTGTGTTCGGCAGCGTATTGCTGGGCCTGCAGCAGGTCGAAGCTCCGCGGGATCGGTTCTTCGGCCTGTCCCAGAAGCCAGATCGGGGCGAGTGCCGCAACTGCAAGAAGGGTGCGTCGCATGGTTTAGTGGGGGGATTTGATGAGTTGTTGTTCTTCTAAAAAGCGGAGCCCGGCTTCGGACACAATGGCTCTGAGGTGGTATTTGAGTGCTTCGTCGAGCAAGTGCATCAGCGCCGATTCGTCGGTTTGACGCACCGATTCCTCTTTCAGCATTTGCATTTTGCCCAAGTAGATGTGTGCCACAATCTCGATGTCGATGTCGGCCCGGTACAGTCCTTCTTCGATCCCGCGTTTCAAATTGCGGCGGTTAAAGTCGAGCACCATCCTCCTGCGCTCTTCGTTGAGCCTGCGGTGCGTCCGCGGATAGTAGCGGCTCAGCTGGTGTTCGAGCTGGTGGAGCTGGATCCGGAGGTGTTCCCGCACCATACCATCGATGCGGAGCAATTCATCGAACGCGTTGTCGGATTCCGTTTGAATGCGAAATACATCGGCCGAAATGCGGTCGACCGAATGCGCACAGCACAATTGAACCAATTCGTTTTTGTTGCAGACGAATTTGTAGATTGTCTTTTTGCTGATGCTCAGTTCGCGGGCCAAATCGTCCATGGTTACCCCCTTGATTCCAAAGCGGGTAAAGAGCGCGATTGCGCTGTCGAGCAAGTCTTTCCGGGTCGAGGTTTCTTCCAAAGCGCGGCAAAAGTACAGCGCAACCTTTGGTGGAAACTATTTTGAAGCGAATAGTTTCCATTATTTTTGGTAAAGTTTTTGATGAGGACAAAGCCCCCCGTGTATATGACTATATATCAATAAATTGTGTTTCGGGCTCACGCAATGATTCCGGTATTTTTCGCACGAAACTTCAAAAAATGACGGGGTTTTGCTCGGAATCGTTGAATTTTGTTGCAACGCACGTCCTGTCTATGATTCTCAGCCCAGACATTCGGAGTATTCACCGCGACCCCCCTATGGGAGAGCGCCTTGTTGTGCGCGCCTGGGTGCGCACCTTCCGCAACGACCGCTTTATCAGCCTGAGCGATGGGAGCACGGCATCGCTGCTCCAGGCCGTGGTAGACCACACCCAATTCGATCCAGAGCTGCTGCGGCGCGTCGCTACGGGGGCGTGTTTGGAGGTCGAAGGCCGCTTGACCGAGTCGCCCGCTTCGGGTCAAAAATTCGAATTGCAGGTAGATCGGTTGGAGGTCTTGGGCGACAGCGATGCCGAAAAGTATCCGCTTCAACCCAAGAAACATTCGCTGGAATTTCTCAGAGAGATTGCGCATTTGCGCCCGCGCACCCAGACGTTTGGGGCGGTTTTTCGGCTCCGCCACCGGCTGGCCTCGGCGGTGCACCGGTTTTTTGACGAGCGCGGCTTTTTCTGGATCCATACGCCCATTATTACAGGCAGCGATGCCGAAGGGGCGGGCGAGATGTTTCGGGTCACCACCCTGCCCCCGGGGCATACAGCCCAAACGGATGAGGGTCACCCCGACTTTTCCCAAGACTTTTTTGAACGCGAAACCAATTTGACGGTTTCGGGCCAGCTCGAAGCCGAACTGTTTGCCATGGCGCTGAGCAAGGTGTATACGTTTGGGCCCACCTTCCGGGCAGAAAACTCGAACACCGCCCGGCATTTGGCCGAGTTTTGGATGATTGAACCCGAAGTAGCCTTTGCCGAATTGCCCGAGCTGATGGGGCTGGCACAGGAGTTTGTTCAATACGTCCTTCGGGATGCACTCGAGTATTGCGCAGACGAATTGGCCCTGCTCGACCAGCGTCAGGCGGAAGAAGACCGTCAAAAACCCGCGGACCAACGGGCCCCGATGGGTTTGATCGAGAAGCTCAAGTTCGTGGTCAACAACGACTTCGAACGGGTGAGCTATACCGAAGCCATCGAAATTCTCCGGCAATCGCCACCCAATCGAAAGGGAAAATTCCAGTATCCGGTTGAAGGATGGGGGGTCGATTTGCAGAGCGAACACGAGCGCTATTTGGTCGAAAAGCACTTCGGCAAACCCGTCATCCTCTATGACTATCCGGCCAACATCAAGGCCTTCTATATGCGGCTCAACGAAGACGGAAAGACCGTCCGCGCCATGGACGTTCTGTTTCCGGGCATTGGGGAAATCATCGGAGGATCTCAGCGCGAGGAGCGCCTCGGGGTGTTGAGCGCCAAAATGGAGCAGTTCCACATTCCCGAAGCCTCGCTCTGGTGGTATCTCGATACCCGCAAATACGGAAGCTGTCCGCACAGCGGATTCGGGCTCGGGTTCGAGCGGCTCGTGCTCTTTGCGAGTGGAATGTCGAACATCCGAGACGTTATCCCCTTCCCCAGAACCCCCGGCAACGCCGAATTCTGAACCGGAACCCGGATTCATGCTCAAGCAGTCCCTCAGCCAAAAACTCAGCCAGCGGCTCAGCCCTCAGCAAATTCAGCTGATGAAGCTGGTGCAGTTGCCTACGTTGGCCCTCGAAGAGCGCATCCAGGAAGAACTCGAAGAAAACCCGGCCCTCGAAGAAGGCGAAGACCTGAGGGACGAAGAGCAGAACGCCCTCGAATTCGACGGAGAAGACAGCACCCATATCGAGGCCGACGACATCAACATCGACGAGTACCTCAGCGACGACGAAATTCCCGACTACCGGGTCAAGAGCAACAACTACGCGGCCGAAGACGAAGGACACGAATCCCCGCTCAGCGAGGGCATCGGGTTTTACGAGGCCCTGCGCTCCCAAATCGGCATGCTCTCGCTCGACGAACGGAGCCGGCAACTGGCCGAGTACCTGGTGGGCAATCTGGACGAAGACGGCTATTTGCGGCGCGAGCTCGAGGCCGTGGTCGACGACCTGGCGTTTTCGGCCAATGTGGACACCTCGCTCGAACAACTCGAATTGGTTTTGGAGGCCATTCAGAGCCTCGAGCCGGCGGGCATTGGCGCCCGCGATTTGCGCGAGTGCCTCTTGCTGCAAATCAACCGAAAACCGAGAAACGAAAGCGTTGCCTTGGCCTCGATCATCTTGACGGATTACTTCGAAGAATTTGTCCGCAAACACTACGACCGCATCATGGATCGCCTCTCCTGCGACGAAGCGGCGCTGCGCGAAGCGTTGGCGGAAATTGGCAAGCTCAACCCCAAACCCGGAAACAGCACCGACTCCGGGGGGCGTCAACCCGATCAGGTGGTGGTGCCCGATTTTCTCATTCAACTCACCGACGGAACCTTAGAACTCTCGCTCAACGGGCGCAACGCCCCCGAGCTCAACGTGAGCCGAGTATACCGCGAAATGCTCGAAACCTACAAGGCGAGTCAGAGCAAGAGCCGCGAGCAAAAGGAAGCGGTGTTGTTTGTCAAGCAAAAAATCGATTCAGCCCGGTGGTTTATCGATGCCATCAAACAGCGTCAACAAACCCTGCTGATGGTGATGGGGGCCATTGTCGAGAAACAACAGGCTTATTTGCTCTCGGGAGACGAACGCGATCTGGAGCCGATGATTCTCAAGGACATTGCCGAGGCCACGGGTCTGGACATCAGCACCGTGAGCCGGGTGGCGAGCAACAAATACGTCCAAACCCCCTACGGCAGTTTTCTCATCAAGGATTTGTTCAGCGAGTCGATGACCAACGAACAAGGCGAGGAGGTATCTACGCGCGAAATAAAATCGATCTTAGAGGAACTCATCGGGGCCGAGGACAAACGCCGACCGCTCACCGATGAAAAACTGATGGAATTGCTGCACGAAAAGGGCTACCCCATCGCCCGGCGCACCGTGGCCAAATACCGAGAACAACTGGGCATTTCCACGGCCCGGATGCGGAAAGAACTATGAAGCAACTCGCCCTGATCATATCGGGCATCGTACATCCGGTCCTGGCTCCGCTCCTCGGCTGTTTGGTGTTGATGCAGCTGCAGTCCACGTCTGATCAGAATCTGACCGGAGGGGAGTTTGCCGGGGTTTTTGTCCTGAGTTTGGGCATTCCGCTGGCGGTCATGCTCTGGCTCAAACAGACCGGTCGCATCGAGTCCATCCATATGGGCGTGGCCCGCGATCGGCGCATACCGCTGGTCGTGGCAGCGGCCACCCAGGTGGTTGTGGCTCTGTTGCTGCGCTGGAAAGGCCACCAAAGCGATATCCCCGACTGGTTTTTGGGCATAGGACTCTGCCTGGCCTTGTTTGCCGCGCTCTTGCCCTTGCTCAAGGCAAGCGTACACATGGCGGGGGTAGGCACCCTCCAGGCCTTGTGGTGGGTGGAATCGACCCGGCACAGCTTCAACCCTATATCGGGATTGGTCGGTTTGATGTTTGCGGCGGCTGTGGTGGCTTGGGCCCGGGCCGAGCTCAAGGCGCATACCGGCATAGAGCTCCTCGTGGGCTGGTTGGCGAGTATGGGCTGTGTGGCCTTTGCCTTGTGGTTTTGAGCTCAGAGCGAGGCCGTGCGCCCTCCGTCGACGGGTAGGTTGATGCCTGTGATGTAGGCGGCGGCAGGGCTGCACAAAAAGGCGACCGCGGCAGCAATTTCTGAGGGTTCAGCGAAGCGCCCCAGAGGGATTTCGGCCCGCATTTCGCGTTCTACGTCGTCTGGACTTGCGCCCGACTTGGCCGCCCTATTTTGGACGATGCCCACGAGACGTTCGGTCGCGGTGGCCCCAGGCAAGACGTTGTTGACGGTAATGCCCCATGGGGCCAATTCGGTCGCCAGGGTCTTGCACCAGTTGCCCATGGCGGCCCGTACGGTGTTCGATACACCCAAGCCGGGCAAGGGCTGTTTGACCGAGGTGCTGATGATGTTGACCACGCGCCCGTAGCCCGAGGCGCGCATGCCCGGGAGCAGGGCTTGCATCAAGCCGTGGGCAGCGAGGACGTGCATTTCAAACGCCGCTCTAAACGCTTCGGGATCAGCCGTATGCACAGGGCCGGGCGCCGGACCCCCGGTGTTGTTGATCAGCATATGGATGGGTTCTCGCTCGAAGTCCCAGTGGCTTAAAGCCGCGGCCGGAGCACCCGGGACGCTGAAATCGGCCACCACCACCCGGTGTTCGAGGACCGCTGCTGGCAGGCCGAGGCGCACGGCTTCCAAGCGTTCGGCATTCCGCGCCATCAACACCACTCCGGCCCCAGCGTGGGCCAACGCTTCCGCTACAGCCTTGCCGATCCCCTGGGTGCTCCCGCACACCAAGGCCCTTTTGCCCGAGAGCGATCCGAAAATCCCATCGCTCACGACGCCAGAACGTCCGGTCTCCATCAAAGCGAGGCCATGCGGACGCACAAATCGGCCAAACGAGCGGAATAGCCGGCCTCGTTGTCGTACCATCCGACTACTTTGACCAAAGAGCCTTTGGCCGAGGTCAAAGCGGGGTCAAAAATGCAGGAGTAGGGGCTGCCGACCACATCGGCGGAAACAATGGGGTCTTCACAGTACTCCATCAAGCCCTTGAGTCCTTGCTCAGACGCCTGCCGCATGGCAGCATTGATGTCGGCAGCCGAAGCCGGTTGGGCCAATACCGCGGTGAGGTCGGTCACCGAACCCGTGATGGTTGGTACGCGCATGGCGATGCCGTCGAGCTTGCCCTGGAGTTCGGGCAAGACCAGACCTACGGCCTTGGCAGCACCCGTCGAAGTCGGTATGATGCTCACCGAGGCGGCCCGGGCACGGCGCAGATCCGAGTGCGGGGCGTCTTGCAGCCGTTGGTCGGCCGTAAAGGCATGTACCGTGGTCATATACCCCTGAACAATCCCGAACTGGTCGTTGAGCACCTTGGCCATGGGGGCCAGGCAGTTGGTCGTGCACGAGGCGTTCGAAACCATGCGGTCGTTGGGGCTGAGCTCAGAGTCGTTGACCCCGAGGACGATGGTCTTGACCCCCCCGCCTTTGGCCGGAGCCGACAACACCACGCGCCCTGCCCCAGCGTTGAGGTGGAGTTGGAGTTCTTCCTGAGACGTAAACCGACCCGTGCATTCGAGGACCACCTCGGCTCCGAGTTCTTTCCAAGGCAAATGGGCGGGGTCTTTGATCGCCGAAACGCGAATCCGGTCTCCGTTGACGATCAAGTCGCTGCCCTCGACGGCAACGGTTCCGTTAAATCGCCCATGGGCTGAGTCGTATTTGAGCAAATGCGCAAGGGTGGCGGGTTCGGTCAGGTCGTTGATGCCGACGATGTCGATGTCGTCCCGGCCTATTAAACGGCGAAAGGTGAGGCGACCGATGCGGCCGAAGCCATTGATGGCGATGCGTTTTTTCATGGCGTTTGGAGGTTAGAGGTCAGATGGACAAAATGCGCGCAATGCGCAGGAGTTCGAGGTTGAGGGGGGCTTTGTTGTAGACGGCTTGCTGAAAAAAGGTATATACCGTCTGGTTTTCGATCACCCCGCACATCACATCGGCTTTGCCGTTGAGCAGGGCTTCTACGGCCGCCACCCCCAGTTTGCCCGCCAACACGCGGTCGGAGCAGCTCGGAGCGCCCCCGCGCTGCAAATGCCCCAGAATGGTCACCTTGGTGTCGATGTCGGGAAAGTGCGATTTGATTTTGTCGGCGATTTCGAAGGTGTTCCCGAGTCGGTTGCCTTCGGCCACCACGACGATGTTCGAGGTCTTTTTGTTCGCAAACCCCTTGCCGACTTCGCGGACCAGTTCGTCCAATGAGCTGTTTTTTTCGGGCAAGACCACATCGAGGGCCCCGGTGGCGAGCGCGGTGCGCAGGGCGATAAACCCCGAGTCGCGCCCCATCACCTCGACCAGAAACAACCGATTGTGCGAGCTGGCCGTATCGCGGATTTTGTCGATGCAGTCGACGACCACATTGGTCGCGCTGTCGTAACCAAGGGTAAAATCGGTGCCAAACAGGTCGTTGTCGATGGTGCCCGGTATGCCGACCACGGGAATGCCGTGCTCCTTATAGAGGAGATGCGCCCCGGTAAACGATCCATTCCCCCCGATTACCACCAGCCCATCGACCCCGGCTTTTCGGAGTTGATCTGCGGCTTTGGCGCGGCCCTCGGGTTCTATAAACTCCGCCGAGCGCGCCGACTTGAGAAACGTGCCCCCGAGCGAAAGGATGTTTTTGACCGAACGCGAATCCAAGGGTTCGAAGTCGCCTTCAATCAGACCTTCGTATCCGCGTTTTACACCGACTACGCTGCGTTCGTAGTAGACTGAACAGCGCACTACAGCGCGGATGGCGGCATTCATTCCGGGCGCATCGCCTCCGGAAGTAAGGACCCCAATGGTTCGGATGTTCGACATGGTTTTCGGCCTCGAAGTTAATCAAGCCAAGCCCCCCCAAAGCCTACTTTTGTCCCGTGGTACACTTGGGAAGGGCTTTAATTTCAGACGAAGTGTTCAATGTACACTTTCTCTGCGATTTAAACGCATGCAAAGGCGCTTGTTGTGTAGAAGGCGAAGCCGGGGCCCCCTTGTTGCCCGAAGAGGCCACCTTGCTCGAAGGATTGTTTGACCGCATCCGTCCGTATTTGCGCCCCGAGGGAATTCAGGCCATCGAGGAACAGGGAACCTGGGTGTTCGATTCGGACGGGGAACATTCGACTCCGCTGCGCGAAGGGGCAGAATGTGCTTATACCGTCTTTGAAAACGGCAAAGCGCTCTGCGGCATCGAGCGCGCGCACGCCGATGGAGCCATCGATTTTAAGAAACCTTTGAGCTGTCATCTTTATCCGATACGCGTTACGCGCTACAAGAGCTTCGACGCGCTCAATTACCATCAGTGGCCCATTTGCGCCCCGGCCTGCTCGCTGGGTAGTCAGTTGAAAGTGACTGTGTTTCGATTTTTGAAAGAGCCTTTGATTCGCCTGTACGGGCCCGAGTGGTACGACCAACTCGAGGACATGGTACAGAGTCGTGATTCAAATTCTTGAATCCAATAAGAAAGCCCTGAATGGAATCGGGTCTTGTGCCCAGCCGTCTGGAAATGATCCAGCCTTGGGTTTGTTCACAATCGGTATGGAAAACTGACGGAAAACTCTGTTTGGATATATGGAGCGTCTAACACTACAGAGGTGGCGCGCAGGGGGTGTTGAAAACTGCGTCCGAATGTGAAAAAAAGAGGCTTTGAGCCTCCGATTGCTTTGACAAAATTTGTTGAGTTCCGTTTTCGGTTTCCGGATCTCTTCTTTCGAAAAGATCCTCGTTCTTAAGACATTTCGCACAATTTGGCACCCTGTATGGGTTTGCTTCCGTTCTAACCCGTTTGTTTCGCCGTGTTTTGCCCATCCCAGGGGGCAGAACCGCAAGCAAATCGCTTTAATGCGGCAGACTTCTGTAGGTGGGTTCCCCTCCACTGGCCTCGGTTGGCCTCCATCAACAACCCCGGCAACAGCCCCATGAACAGCCCCATGAACAGCCCTATGAACAACCCGGGCAGCAACCCCAATAGCGACCAAGATCGAATACCGCGCCTCTGCGTTCGTCCTCGCTCCGGCAACCGGGCCTCCCCCTGTCTGCCTCCCTCTACGGGAATCGTTGCGGTGATCGTTCTGCGGTGATCGTTCTAAGGGAATCCTTGCCGGGCCCCTGCCGCCGCGAAAGCCGCTCGCCGAATTGCCTGTACAGAACCGGGATTGTCCCAATCGGGCCCCGGAGAATCCCCGCCGAACCCTTGCCGAACGACCACTTTGTGAACGTATCAAACGCCTTAAACACCGTCCGACCATGAATCCTGCCGAAGAACCCATTTTGCGCGAAAACAAAGACCGCTTTGTCCTGTTCCCCATTGCCCACCACGACATCTGGCAGTGGTACAAAAAACAGGAGGCGAGTTTTTGGACCGCCGAGGAAATCGACCTCCAGCAGGACATCACCGATTGGGAGCACAAGCTCAACGACGACGAGCGCTACTTTATCAAGCACATCCTCGCCTTTTTTGCCGCCAGCGATGGCATTGTCAACGAAAACCTCGCCGAGAACTTCGTCAACGAAGTCCAGTACACCGAGGCCAAGTTTTTCTACGGGTTTCAGATCATGATGGAGAACATCCACTCCGAGACCTATTCGCTCCTGATCGACACCTACATCAAAGACCCCGTAGAGCGCGACCGGTTGTTCCACGCCATCGAGACCTTCGACGCCATCAAAAAGAAAGCCGACTGGGCCCTGCGCTGGATCAAGTCGCCTTCGTTTGCCGAGCGCCTCGTGGCCTTTGCCGCCGTAGAAGGCATTTTCTTCAGCGGTTCGTTCTGTTCGATTTTCTGGCTCAAAAAGCGCGGGTTGATGCCCGGGCTCACCTTCAGCAACGAGCTGATCAGCCGAGACGAAGGGCTGCACTGCGACTTTGCCTGCCACCTCCACAACAACCACTTGGTCCACAAGGTGCCCCGGGAGCGCATCCTGCAAATCATCACCGAGGCCCTCGACATCGAGCGCGAATTCATCACCGAATCGCTTCCGGTCAAACTGATTGGCATGAATGCCGACCTCATGACCCAGTACCTCGAATTCGTCGCCGATCGGTTGCTCGCCGAACTCGGATGCCCCAAGCAGTACAATGTGGCCAATCCGTTCGACTTTATGGAGATGATCTCGCTCCAGCGCAAGACCAACTTCTTTGAAGGGCGGGTTTCTGAATACCGCAAAGCCTCGGTCAAAACCACGGTCGAAGAGCACCAAACCTCGGGCTCGTTCTCGATGGACGCCGATTTCTGAGTTCCGCCGAAAAGACTACCCCCCAACCAAACCAACACACGAAATCTCTAAAGCATGTACGTAATCAAGCGCGATGGACGTCGGGAAGACGTCAAGTTCGACAAAATCACCTCCCGGATTCAAAAGCTGTGCTACGGGCTGAGCGAGCACGTGGATCCCGTGGCCGTGGCCATGAAAGTGATCGAGGGCATCTACGAGGGCGTAAGCACCTCCGAGCTCGACAGTCTGGCCGCCGAGGTGGCGGCCTCTATGACCACCCGCCACCCCGATTTTGCTCAGTTGGCCGCGCGGATCGCGGTGTCGAACCTCCACAAGAACACCACCAAGTCGTTCTCGGAGACCATGCGCGATTTGTACGAATACGTCAACCCCAAAACGGGTCTGCACTCTCCGCTCTTGGCCGACGACGTCTACGAAATCATCATGGCCCATGCGTCTACGCTGGACAGTTCGATCATCTACGACCGCGACTTCGGCTACGACTACTTCGGGTTCAAGACGCTCGAGCGCTCGTACTTGCTCCGCATCAACGGCAAGGTATGGGAGCGCCCCCAGCACATGCTGATGCGCGTGGCCGTAGGCATTCACAAAGAAGACCTCGAGGCGGCCATCGAGACCTACGACCTCATGTCGAAGCGGTATTTTACCCACGCCACGCCGACCCTCTTCAACTCAGGCACGCCCAAGCCGCAGATGTCGTCCTGCTTTTTGCTCACCATGCGCGACGACAGCATCGATGGCATCTACGACACGCTCAAGCAGTGTTCAAAGATCTCGCAATCGGCTGGGGGCATTGGATTGAGCATCCACAACGTCCGCGCCACGGGCTCCTACATCCGGGGCACCAACGGCACCTCGAACGGGATTGTGCCCATGTTGCGGGTGTTCAACGACACCGCCCGCTACGTCGATCAGGGCGGGGGCAAGCGCAAGGGATCGTTTGCCGTCTATATCGAACCCTGGCACGCCGACATCTTCGACTTCCTCGATCTCAAAAAGAACCACGGCAAGGAAGAGATGCGCGCCCGCGATTTGTTTTACGCGCTCTGGACGCCCGACTTATTCATGAAGCGGGTCGAAGAAGACGGACCGTGGACGCTGATGTGCCCGAACGAATGCCCCGGTTTGTACGACAGTTATGGGTCGGAGTTTGAGGCCTTGTACACCGGCTACGAAGCCGAGGGCAAGGGACGCAAAACCGTCAAGGCCCGGGAGTTGTGGCAAAAGGTCCTCGATTCTCAAATCGAGACGGGCACGCCTTATATGCTCTACAAAGACGCGGCCAACGAAAAGAGCAACCAGAAAAACCTCGGGGTGATTCGCTCTTCGAATCTGTGTACCGAGATCATGGAATACTCGGCCAAAGACGAAGTGGCCGTGTGCAATCTGGCCTCGCTCGCGCTGCCGATGTTCGTCACCGAGCAGGGCTTTGACCACATTACGCTCTACGAAGTGACCCGCAAGGTGACGCGGAACCTCAACCGCATCATTGACCGCAACTACTATCCGGTCAAAGAGGCGCGCAATTCGAATATGCGCCACCGCCCCGTGGGCTTGGGCGTGCAGGGCTTGGCCGACGCCTTTATCAAGCTGCGGTTGCCGTTTACCTCGGAGGAGGCCAAGAAGCTCAATTCGGAGATTTTCGAGACCATGTATTTCGCTGCGCTGACCGCTTCCATGGAAGAGGCCAAGGTCGATGGCGCCTACGAGAGCTACGAAGGCTCGCCGATTTCGAAGGGATTGTTCCAGTTCAATCTGTGGGGGGTCGACGAATCGAGCCTGAGCGGCCGCTGGGATTGGATAGCGCTCCGGGCCGAAATCCAAAAACACGGGGTGCGCAACAGCCTGCTGCTCGCGCCCATGCCGACAGCCTCAACCTCTCAGATCCTCGGCAACAACGAGTGTTTTGAGCCCTATACCTCAAACATCTACACCCGCAAGGTGCTGAGCGGAGAGTTCGTAGTGGTCAACAAGCACCTCTTGCTCGACCTCGTATCGCTCGGGTTGTGGGACGAGGAAATGAAGAACGACATTATCCGCGCCAATGGCTCGGTTCAGGGCATCGACCGGATTCCGGCCAATGTCAAGGAACTGTACAAGACGGTTTGGGAAATGAGCATGAAGGACATCATCGATATGAGCGCCGACCGGGGCATCTTTATCGACCAAAGCCAGTCGCTCAACCTCTTTATCGAGGTGCCCAATACGGCCAAACTCACCTCCATGCACTTCTACGCCTGGAAAAAGGGCCTCAAAACCGGCATGTACTATCTGCGCAGCAAAGGCGCCGCCGATGCCATCAAGTTCACGGTACAAAAGCAGGGCGGTCAGCAAATGACACCCGTGGTCAAAACCGCAGAGGTTTCAGTGGCCCAACCCGCTTTGGCAGAAGAGGCAACGGCGGTTTCCGCAACAGAGGGATTGGGCGATTTGGCCCTGCGCAAAGCAGAAGCCACGGCGCTCAAACTCGCGGAATCGCTCAAGACGGCCGAAGCCAAGACGAGCGTAGCCGCCATCAGCGTAGAGCCCATCAACGTAGAATCCATTGGCTCCTCGGCCGACGGCATTGCCTGCTCGCTCGACGACCCCGAGGGCTGCGAAATGTGCGGGTCGTAAACGGCTAAAATTCAGCACCTATTCAAGCGCGGTCTCCTGATTCACCCCCAGGATCCGCGCTTTTTCTTGTACTTCGTTTTCTTGTGTTTTTGGGGCGTGCCCCTGACCCCGCTGCGTGTGTCAGGGTCGGGCTCTCCACTTCAAGTCCTCGCCCCGAACAAGTCCGGGGCTCCGGGCTTTCCATTGCGATCCCTCACGCAGCCCCAAGCGAAAAAACGGCGGCTCAGTTTCTGCCGAACGACCTGTATTTCGTCCCAGTCGCTCGCTTTCAGCGAGATACGAATATTCCGAAGGAAGATAGATTGAGCCACGTCCGAACAACGTCTGGAGCTGGAACCCGGAGGAATATCTGTCTGTTCCGGGTTGGAAACACGGGGCGATAGACGTCACTCGGCACAGCCGAGCGATTGAATGCACTTTGTCTACAGCATCACCCATCCGGCTTGTTTTCCTGCAGACTGAGTAGGTCTAAGGGATCAGGCGGAGTGCGCGTTGGCCCTAGGGCAGGTCTGTGTCAGACGTCAGGGCTTCCTCTCTATTGTCCGCATTGGGCAGAATCCCATCCAACCCTTCCGAGAAGAAGTTTTTCTTTCCAAGCGATAGGAGGTGGGCGGAGTGTTGGGCAAAGACCAACCTGAAATGAGCGCTGTTTTGAAAGGACTCAGAAAGCTGAATCAAGGGTCTCTGGAGAAACCAGCGGGTTGCGGCCGTGATGGGTGCATCGGGCAGGTTGGGGGTTAACACGAGCGCAACCCCCTGTTTCGCGCAGGTGCTTTGGAGTTGAGCCACTTCGCAAGGGGTAGTGTCGCACCTTTTTTGAAACGTCGATACAAGGCGTCGGAATCCATTTTTGTCGAATGGATCGATGGGTTGATCCAGGGTCTGACGTTCTCCTTGACGCAGCCACACCGAAAGGGATTCAGGATTCGAAGTCAGGGCCAAAGAAATTCGGCCGCCAGCGGCTCTTTCCGCTTCGAGGTACTTGCGTTTCCATGCTGCGGGAGAAGCGACACCAAAGAACTTCAGCAAGTCTTCGACCTGCGCTTCTACGGTCGAGGCTTTGGGCATCCAACCCCTATCCTGCATGATTTGCACCGGAAAAAGGCGCAGCCACGCTTCATGACCCCGATATACCTCTTGAAGGTGCCTCTTGTACAAGGCTTGCCGATAGACACGCTCTCGGTTGATCCAAAAACCCGCCGGAATGCCCAAGACGAGCTCAAGCTGAACGGCGGTGGCAATCGAAATGGGCTCTCTACCCTTTACGATGTCGTTGATTTTCTCTTTGGGACGCCCCATGCACTCCGCGAGCTCTGCTTGACTCATCCCCAGAAAGTCGATATGCTCCATCAGGGTATCACCCGGCGGAGAAAGTATCCCTTGATTTTGATCAACAACGGCATCCATGGTTCGGGTCTGAAATGAAAATCAGTTTAATGGTAGTCTTCAATGGAATGAATGCATATCTGTGTAACGCGGCTCCAGTCAAGGCCCCCTTCATCTTTTTCAGGAACAGGGTCGTGATCGGGCTTAAAAATCAACCGGTAGTTCCCCGAAACATCGACCTCTAAGGTTCCTTTGCGTTCTCCGGAGAGCTCATGACATCTCAAGGCAGGCAGGGTCCTCAACACAGACAGATTGGGCGCTGCGCTGAGATCCATTACCCTTTGATTGACTTTCCGCGCCATCGTGCCAAAGGATTGCAGCAACCTTTTCGGATCGGTCAGTTGTTTCTGGAGTTTTTTACTGGAATACCGAATGAGGACGACAATAATACAAATAATTAACGGAAAGGGTTAATATAAATTTCAAGATGGTCCCTTCATCTTCATTGCAAAAGGATCGGGGATCCGAATCTTCGTACCCTGCAATTTGAGATTTGCCGGAAGACATAATGCGCTAAAGCCCGCGACTTGTTCACAACCACGGACAGATTCCGCAGCATTCTCGATCACCATCCCCCACAAAAAAAAAAAACCCCGAAAACGGGGGCTTCGAGGGAATTAGTCCTGAAATGGCTCAGTCCTCGTCTTCAATTTCGACTTCGGCTTGCAGCTTCGAGAGAAAATCCGAATACATCGAGGTGTTCGACGTGGCGTTGATCCGCACCACCCCATCTCCATCGGCCACCGCCCCCGTCCAATCGAGTTGATCGACCACCGTGGCAATCGCCATATTGGCCGTCAAAGGGGTCGTTTGGTTCGCGTTGATCACAATGCCATTCACATCATCTTCCATCGAAAATTCGACCTCGCCCCGCACTTCAATTTCAAACGACACACCGTCGCGGGTGCCGTCGGCATACAGACTCACCGCGTTCCCGTTGTCGTCGTCGCCGAGTTCAATGTCCAACTCATCGTAGGTACCGGCAGGAATACTCGCCGTGGGCAAGGCCGGGAGCGAAGTACCCGTGAGCAAGTCAAAAGTGAACTCGCCCTCGATGTCAATTTCCACATCGTCTCCATTGCTGTCTTCGTCTTCGAGCTCCACTTCGGTCAACACCGCATAGGCCGAATTCAACACCACCGTTCCTTGGGTTTTGCCTTGATTTTTTCCCAGGGCCGGACCCGATTTTAGCGAAAGCGAATAGCCGGTAACGGGATCGCTCTTTTCGTCTTCAGAACAAGCCGTACCCAAGGCGATTAAGGCCAAAGCGGGAAGCCAAATTTTTTTCAACAGTACAAGGTTTCGTTGAGTGTAGCCATAAAACGTGACACCCAAACCAATTGTTTTGCGTCGTTATTGCCAAGGTACGCATTGTTTAAATACGCACTGTTTAAACGGGACAGGTTTCATCATCTCAGTCGCTTGCTTTTAGCGAGATACGAATATTCCGAAGGAAGATTGATTGAGCCACGTCCGAACAACGTCTGGAGCTGGAACCCGGAGGAAAATCTGTCTGTTCCGGGTTGGAAACACGGGGCGATAGACGTCACTCGGCACAGCCGAGCGGGCGAAAAAACGTCCCAGTCGCTCTCTTTCAGCCGAGGGACCCTTGACCGATGATTCAATGGGCTGACTTTTCGGAACGCTGTTGGATGTTGCACCCAATTGTCTGTATCCAAGGAACAAGGCATCCTTCTCTATCACCATCCCAACAATCCCCAGAAACCCCCAAGAAACGCCTTAAAGACCGTCTACTGACAATGCCGATGGGCACCGCAGCTCGCAGCCCAAGAAAACGGCTTGCCTGCGGCTTTGTAACCGAGTGCGGTAATAAAACCAATGCTGGCGTCGTACAGCGGATGGCTCTTGTACCGGGGATCGGCGTTGATGTCGACGTGCACCGTCACCTCGCCCAATCCACGCAGCAAATGAGCGGTTTCCACCGCCCGATTGACCTCCTCCCACAATCGGGAATAGGCGTCCTTGGGTTTGGGCAGGACTTCATTTTGGTGCAGCTCCCAAACGCCCCTGCCCACATCCCACAAACAGACTACAGTCGAATACTTCACCCACTCCCCCCGAACCTTGCTGTCGGAGCCCACGTAGATCGAGCCCTTGGGATGTGTTTCGAGCCAACGCTCCACATAACCATACACATCATCCACCCCCTGTCCGCGGTGGTCCAAAAAGCGGGCCTGATTTTCCTTTGAGGGGCGTATGTGAGGGTCTTCGGCGCGCATGGCGTTCCCGAAGATAACCGAACTCCCGCATATTTCGTTCGCTGTGGGCTCAGGGGATAGCCCGAAATGGAATTGGGGGCCGAAGCCCCCAAAACCAACCAATCAAAAGAAAACGAAACCTAAACAACAGGATAACGCACGAACCTCCGTTCTCGTTTGCCCTCGGCCTGGTTTAGTTCGTCAAAATCGTGTTAAAGTCATTCGACCAAGAAGTTGCTCGTCAGCGAACGCCCGTCTACTGCGAGTTCCAAGACGTAAGCCCCTTGAGCCAAACCCCGCACGTCTACCCGGAACGTCTGCACCCCGGAAACCCCCGAATGATTCCCGGAACGCAACCGACGCCCGCTGAGGTCGATGATGCGCCATTCCACTTCGTGGGGCTCGGCAAGCGCCAGCTGCACCTCCAGCCGATCAGACGCCGGATTTGGAAACACCTTGAGGAGCTTGTCGGGACTCGGCCGATACGAATTCGTTGAAAGCGAATTGCCCAACGCAATGTTTTCATCGCCCGCCTGATACGGAAGCAACTGCAGAATGAAGTAGAACATTTCGTCCGAAGTGTTCTCGCCCCACGACATATTCTGCGGGGGGTTGTTGGGGTTGTACGGATTGTTGGCCGTGTTGTCGTAAGTGCATTCCGCATAGAAAATCGAACCGGCGGGGATTTTCTGCATGAACTCGGGTTTGTAGATGCCCTGCCAGTTGAAGTCCCAGTCGGGGATTTCAATGACCCGCACCGTATCGCCCTGCGGCGTCTTGTAGTACATCTCCCAGCGGGTTCCGATCAGATGCGCATGGGGCAAAATCCCAATCAGGCTGTAGTTCTGAGGAACCGTAAAGAACCGCTTAACCGTGGTGACTTGGTTGGCGGGCAAAAACAGGTTGGTGTAGGCGTATTCAAAATTGTTCACCTCGCGCTGAATCGGCTGGTCGGCAAAAAACACGTTCACATAGCTGCTGTCAGTAGCCGCAACAGGGCTGGGCGCATAGTGGATTTGCACGAGCAGATCGCTGTTGGCCTTCAGCACCTGACCCGTGCTTGCGGGAAAGAACTCCGCTACCGCTCCCGGGGCCCAGGCTGTGTGGAATTCGTCGATTTGGTTTTGGGGAATGCCAAAACCCCCAAACGCAGGGAAGCCATAGCCCGGAGAACCCGCGTCCAAGGCCTGTCCGGCGCCCACATGTTCGCTCACAATCAACGCATGGTGCACCACGCTGCGGTTGCCCGCCCGGAACTCGATCGCTTTGATTTCGCGCTCCTGGGTCAAACCGGTGGGCAGCACAAACACCCGGTATTCGTCCTGGTTGTTGCCGCTCACGGGATAGGCCTCGGCCATGCTCAACACCAGATCGGGGGTTCCCAGCACCGAACCCGTCGGAAAGATCGGCAGGGCGGGTTCGAGGTTCGGATCGCCTTGGGGTGCCCCGGCAATGACCCAGTCGTGAATCAGCTGCTTTTCGGCCGCGCTCAAAATGCGTTCGCCCACCAGGTTCGAATATTGGGCACTCGGCGGCCATGGAGGCATATAGCCGCTCTGGGTCACCACATCGATCATGCCCGCCCAGGCCGATACCTCGGCATAGCTGGTAAAGGGCATGGGGCCGATTTCTCCCGGTCTGTGGCAGGAGGTGCATTTGTTGTACACAATGGGGGCAATGTGTTCGCTAAAATTGGGTTGGGCTTGGAGGGCGCCGATGCCGAGCAGGGCGAACAGACCGAAGATGGGTGTTTTCACGTGCTGGAGGGAAAGCGCTGCTTTCATGGGATGTGGGGAAAGGTGATTTTGCAACCGACCGCTGGGGTTTGGGCCACCGGGGGTTTTCGACTGTTTTGAAGCGCCGAGAGCGCATTGTACAAATCGCGTTCGCCTGCCATCGCTTTTCGCTTTCCGGGACGGGCGTGGCTGTTTTCGATGCGGCCGGAATACAGAATGGCGCCCCGGGTGTCGAGCACAAAACACTCGGGCAAGGTGGTGGCTTCGAGGGCGCGCGCTTCGTCAAAAGCCACGGAACCAGCTTGCACAGAACCCGTCAGTCCATACTGCGCACAAAACGCACGCGCCTGGGCTTCGGTGGTATTCTGCACCGGGAAAAAATACGCGAAAGGCACGTCGGGAAAGGACTTTTCGAGGGCGCGGAGTTCGGGGGTCTGGCTTTTCGAAATCGGGCATTCGGGCGAGAGAAACACCACGACCCGGCATTCTGCTTGGCCCAATACGGGCAGAGCGTTTGAAGTGGGCCATTCCCCACCGAGCAAAACCCACAGCAGCAAGCCGAGTGTGTTGACCATACCCCTTTAGAATGGATTGAAAGTTAAAGGTTTAATTTGAAATCGACGCCACCCTTACACACAGGGTCCCACTCCCGAGAACAGTGGCATCTTTGCGCGGAAATCCACTGAGCCGATGAATCTCTTCCAAGCGGTCCTTATTGCGATTATTGAAGGCATTACCGAATTCCTTCCGATCAGTTCTACCGGGCATATGATTATAGCCAGTACGCTGATGGGCATTGAGAAAGAGGAATTCACCAAGCTCTACGAAGTGTCCATCCAGCTCGGCGCCATTCTCTCGGTGGTCGTCCTGTACCGCGATCGCTTTTTTCCGCTCAACCGCTGGGGCTTTTATGGGAAGCTGCTCTTGGCGGTGGTACCGGCCTTGGTACTCGGAGCTTTGTTTTCCGAACGCATCGACGCCTTGCTCGAAAATCCCTTGGTGGTCAGTCTCACGCTGTTTTTGGGCGGTTTTGTCCTGTTGTTCATCGACCGCTGGTTCCAAACCCCTAGAATGGAAACCGTCGAAGACATCGCCCCGCTCAAGGCCTTTTGGATCGGTCTGTGGCAGTGTTTGGCCATGATTCCCGGCACCAGCCGGAGCGCCGCGTCCATCATCGGGGGCATGCAGCAGGGGCTGAGCCGAAGTGCCGCCGCGGAGTTTTCGTTCTTTCTAGCGGTGCCGACCATGGCCGCGGCCACGGGCTATAAGTTGCTCAAAGCGTTTCGGGACGATTCCACCCTGTTGTTCGATCAGCACAACCTGCTTACGCTCTTGGTCGGCAATATTGTGGCGTTTGTCGTCGCCATGCTGGCCATTCGCTTTTTTATCGGCTACCTTCAGAAAAAGGGCTTTGCTTTGTTTGGCTGGTACCGGATCGGGGTAGGGGCGGTGTTGCTGGCGCTGTATTACACCGGGAATCTCGGCGGTTGAGTACCGCTCAGCGCGGCTTAGTCCCTCGGGATTTCCACCCGAGCCGGGTCAAGAGCCCCAGTCCTTCCCGGAATTCTTTCCACAGCGTAGCCTGGCTCATTTGACTGAATTCGAGCCCCGGCCGGGTTTCTACATCGACCGCCTCCCACACCAGATCGTTCCGATCCCGGGCCAAAAGCGCGAGTTCCAAATCGAGCAAAAACCCCTCGCTTCGGGTTTCGCGCACCAATTCCAGTCCCTTGGGCGAAAATCCCTTGAGTCCGCATTGGGTGTCCGGGTGTTTGAGCTTTAACACCGTTCGGTTGAACCACAACAAGGCCCTCGAAATGCGTTTACGGGCGGAGGGCAATTGGTGGTGATACTGCTGAGATCGGCGTCCGAAAACCACATCGGCTCCCGAGTGCAATCGATCGACCACGGCTTGGACCGAGCTGGCCAGAAATGGAAAATCAGAATCGGTAAACACGAAATAGTCTCCTTCTTCGGCGTCCAGCCCCCGACGTACGGTAGCCCCTTTGCCACGCTGTTGCGTTGAGCCCATCACAATCCAACCGGAATCAATCAGGTTTTGAAGCACCTGGTCGGGGGTGTGCACGGGGCCATCCAGGCTCAGAATGGGCTGCAAGGTCAGCGTGCGCCCCAAGTGTGCGCGGAGTTCAGCCAGTCCTTGTTGAAGCCGTTGTTCGGTATCAGGGTGCCACCGATGCAGGGGGAGCACCAAATTCAAAAGGGGGAGGGAATCTGCCACGGTGGCCAAAAGTACTAACTTCGGCTCCCCGGCGTTTTACCGGGGTTTAGACTGGGTTTGTACTTCCCTTCTACCATGCGGAATTGTTGGCATCTGGGCCTATGGACGGTCGCTTTGGTTTGGTTCTCTGTGGCGTCCACAGGTCTTTGGGCACAGTCCCGAGAAGGCGCCTGGACCGATTATCTGTCGTACCGCTCGGCCATTGCGGTGATTCATCGGGATGCAAAGGTCTTTACCGCCACCGATCAAGGCGTCTTTGAATACGACGAAAACGGGGGAGGCATTCGCACCTACAGCAAGGTGAATGGACTGAGCGATTTCGATGTCAGCGCCATCGGCTGGTCGGAGTCGGCCGGAGGGTTGTTGATTGGCTATGCCTCGGGCAATCTCGACCTGCTCGTCGAGGGTTCGGTGTCCAACTATGCCGACATCAAGCGTTCGGCTTCAATTTTTGGCAGCAAGCGGATCAACGACTTTGTCTCTTGGGGAGATACGATCCTGATTGCCACCGACTTTGGCATCGTTGTTTTCGATGTTCGGCTCGGACTCTTTCGCGATACGTGGCTTTTGGGCACAGGAGGTACACAGCTTAAAATCAACGCCATTGATTTGGACGAACCGGGCAATCGGTTGGTCGCTGCCACGCCTTCGGGCTTGTTGTCGGCTCCCCTCGACGGGGCCTTGCGCAATCCCAATTCGTGGACCTTGCTTCCGGGATCGCCGAACCGGGAGGTGACCAAATTGGGGCACAATGGAGGTTGTTTGGTATATTCTGTTGCAACCACCAACCCCAATCTGGATTCGCTCTATTGCCTCCAGAACGGCCTTCGCAGCCCGATGCCCGATCCCAATCCGGGCGAGGTCTACGAAATAGAGACCATCGAAGAAGGCATAGAAGTCGCCTCAACGTTTCACGCCACGGTTTATGGGTCGAATTTTCAGCGATTGGCCAATGTGGCCCCTGATGGCGGTGCCTTAGACCCCATGCGTCCTCGGGGAATGTCGTTCGATTTGAGCGCAAAAAAGTACTATGTGGCCGATGCCGAGCTGGGCATGGTGCGGATTGTTCCCGATCAGTTTTTCTCGGAGTTCATCAGCCCTACCGGACCCGCGGTCAACGATGCGTATTCGCTGATGCACGAGGGGAGCGAGCTCTATGTGGCCGCGGGTACTTTGAACGATGCGGGTCAAAGTACATTCAACAACAGGGGGGTGATGATCCGGGGCGAAATGGGTCAGTGGATTCAATACGACGGTTTCGCCTTGGGCGATGTGCGCGATGTCCTTTCCGTGGCCCCCGATCCTTCAGATCCCGATCGCTTTTTTGCGGCCTGCTGGGGACGGGGGTTGGTGGAGTTCGACAATGGGCGTTTCGCAAAGCGGTACACTTCGGCCAATACGGGGGGCGCCATAGGTCCCGTGGGCAATCCGGCGGACAGCATTTACTACATCGGTTCGGTGGCTTTCGACTCCGACCGCGATATGTGGTGTACGACGGCGTTGACGGACCGCAGTTTGGCGGTTCGGCGCAAAAACGGAAGCTGGCAGAGCTTTCCCTTGGGTTCGAGTGCGGGGACGACGCGAGCGGCACAGCGCTTGATGATTCGCAGCAACGACCAAATTTGGGTGCAGGTGCAGAGCAATGGGTTGGTGGTCTTCGAAGAGACCGAAAACGGCAGCCGATTTAAGGCCCTCAACGCCACAGCGGGGTCGGGGGGGCTTCCCAACAATCTGGTGTTTGGCATGGCCGAAGATGCGGATGGAGAGGTGTGGGTGGTTACGGAAACGGGTTTAGGGGTGTTTTATGCCCCGGACAACATTTTTGTGAATGGGGCCAACTTCGATGCGCAGTCCATTTTGGTGGAGACCGAGGAGGGCATTGTGGAGCGGCTGTTCGATGGGCAGCCTTTGTTGAGTATTGCGGTCGATGGGGCCAACAAAAAGTGGATTGGCACCCAGGGCAATGGGGTGTTTTATCTGAGCGCGGATGGTACCGAAGAGATTTATCACTTTACTGCATCCAACAGCCCGTTGCTTTCGGACAATGTGCGGAGCATTTCGATCGATCCGAACGCGGGCGAGGTGTTTTTTGCGACCGATCGGGGATTGGTTTCTTTTTTGGGTTCGGCCACGCGCGGAACGGACGTGTTCGGGGCCATAGACATATTTCCCAATCCGGTGCGCCCTGGTTATACCGGCCCGATTCGCATCCGGGGTTTGGTGACCAATGCCCAGGTCAAGATTACGGATCTCAATGGGGGGTTGGTGTTCGAAACCCGGGCCGAGGGGGGGCAGGCGGAGTGGATGGGGACCGATTTTTCGAATCGTCCGGTGCGCAGTGGGGTCTATTTGGTCTACCTGACCAACGACGATGGCAGTCAGACTGCCGTGGGCAAGGTGGCTGTGGTGCGTTGAGTCGGGACTGCAATGCCGGTTGAATCGCGTTCTATTTTGGTGCTCAGGCTCATACGCTACGGTGAGCAGAGTGGGGTGGTGCATGCGTTGGAGCCTGAGTTGGGGCGTTTGGCGGTCTATGTGCCGGGAATGGGGGGTGGAAGGCGCAGGCTTTCTCCGGGTTTGTTTATGCCGTTGAGGATGCTGCGGGTGTCGCTGTTTCGCAGGGGGTCTGATGTCAAGGGGCATTTGCCGACGGTGCGCGAGGCGGAGGCGGAGTACCGATACGAGCGTTTGTACGACGATCCCTATCGGAGTGGGGTTGCTTTGTTTTTGGCGGAGTGGTTGGACAAGGCTATTGCAGAACAGGGTTCGATAGAGCTGCTGTGGAACTTTCTGAATGCGGCGCTTAGGGCGTACGACCAAAGCGAGAACATTGTTTTATTTCCGCATTGGATTTTGGCCAAAACGGCTTCCTTTTTGGGGTATGCGATCCAGTCGGCCCCGGGATCGGATTGGTCTTTTGATGTGGAACGCGGGGATTGGGTTCGGTTCAATGGGGTGGATTCGCCTAAGGGGGTGGATGGTTTGCTATCGGCTTTGGTGTCTTCCGACTTTGACCAAATGCAGGCTTTGGTGTCTTCCCCTGCTCAGCGCGCTCGCCTGATTGAGCTGTTGCTCGATTTTCACCAGCGGCATTTGCCGGGGATGGGTGTGGTGAAAAGTCTGGAGGTGCTGCGGGCTCTTTGGGGTTAAGGGGGCGTCACGGGGGGGGGGGCGCCAGCGGGTTTGACGAACATACCGGACAGTACTACTACGGTGCGCGCTACCAAGACCCTTTGCTGGGCATTTGGCTCAGTCCCGATCCTCTATTCTTTGCCCGCCCCAGCCTAACGCCCTACAACTTCGTTCAGAACAACCCCATTATGCAGATGGACCCGACGGGGTTGTTGGACAATGGGGGTGGGGAAGGAGATCCTGAGCCAATTTATTCGTGTGAATTGGATGAGATTACGGTTACTGCTGAAAGGCCGGCCTTTCCAATGAAAGATATGTGGACTTCAGAAGATAACCCAAAGGTTCCTGGTGTTTCATTCGAGCAATGGCAATTTCAGAATCCAAATTATGCAGGACTCAGCTATTCTGAAGCAAATCAGAAATATGAAGCCAGTGGAGACAAAGCTCGATTCGACGCGTCTTGGGACCAACAAGCTAAGGCAGAGCGCGATCGGGAAGTGGTAGAGCGGCTTTCACTGTACGTTGCTTATGTTGAAATGATAAGTGTTGTTTCAACAGCTGGGGCGGGAAATGTAGCGGCGGGAAGGATTAAATTTGGGTCTGCAAATCGCAGATTTGAGATAGGCCCGCGAACTGAAACAACGACTTTTAATAATCCCGACGAGCTCATTCAAGCGGCTGGTTTGCTAGGCAAGAAAAAGATAGGAACAGTTCAGGGAAATCGGGATAGAATATTTCAATGTATTGCTAAAGGGGGAAGTCGCACTAAAAATGGAGCCTACAGGATGCCGGGTGGGACTGTAGTTCATCTACATTCTTCCAGAACAACCGGATTACCAACCATTACTGTTGATCGAGGAGTAGGAAAAATAATAAAGATTAGAATCGGAAAGCGATGAGAGACTATAATGAAATTGCTGAATATTGGAGTTTCATGGGCGTGGATGCGTATAATACATATTTCTTCGGTCAGGAAGATTGGATAAACGATGATGTAGCCACAAATTTCCTAAAGAAGTACTCTATAATGGAAAATGAGGAACATTTAATTCGAGACATACAACAAAGTATTTTTGATTTGGATAATCATTTGCCCGAAATGATATTCAAGAAGAATTTTCAATTTTTCACCCTTTTGGGCGGATCCACTTTCACTCCCGATGACTTTGATCAGTTCAAATCGTGTTTAATGAAAATGAAGTCGAGTTTCTTTTATGTTTTTCAGGATACATATAAACTCGATGAAAAGGAGAGTCGAATGGCATTAAAAATGAAGTTTCCTGTTGAAACGAGTTGGAATTAATTGATAAGCGGAAGTTATATCTCCACAATCTTGTTTGATGAATTTTATAATCATTATTATGTGTTTACCGACAATGAAGAGTGGGGGATGTATGTAGCGAATGATGGATTCATTATGAAAGAAGGTGAATGGGAGCATCCTGGACCAATTAGAATTATAGGCTTTAATCAAAAGAGTAAAGCTATTTTTTCAGACGTGTTTAAATTTGGTCAAAATGAATTTTGGGAGAATCTCGATTATTTGGATGAAAAGGAGAGACCGGAATTGGAAAAATGGGTGCCAGATTTGTACAAGAGATGAGTGTTTTTAATTGGGTGAAAGCGCTGTGCTTAAGGGCGTAACACAACCCGTTTTTCTCCTTATGACTTCGCCCGAACCGCACAATAAAATGTACGATTCCCCCAAACCCTCCACTCCCCTCCACACCCCTCTCCTGACAAGCGCAGCTTCGTAAAGGCACCCGTTCAGTTTCCGATTTCCCGAGATCGGTTCGGCAGCGGCTCTGGGGAATACATGCAGAGAATCCTGCGTAATCTGTCGCGCGGGTTTGGGCTAAGCGTTTCGGATCGAGTGAGTCAACATTATAGGATTCAGGCGTTCATGCCCGCCCCAGCCTAACGCCCTACAACTTCGTTCAGAACAACCCCATTATGCTGATGGACCCTACGGGGTTGTTGGACAATGGGGGTGGGGAAGGAGAGGGGGGGTGTGGGTGTCCTAATCTGCCGTGTGTGGGCAATCTGACAATTGAGCAATACGAAGCGATCTATTCTGAGTCGGGTAGAGAGGTCGACGACGGTCTGGCGTCTGGGATTGGTAGCACTGGAAAATTTGTTATGCTTGCTGCTGCAGTAGTGACTCCCACAGCGTCTACTCCTGGCCCCACACAGGGTTCTGGGCTGGGATCTCCTGATTTATCCAGTTTTAGTAGCGGTCTTATGGACGGTTTTAATGCAGGCTTTGATAATACAGTAGATTTTTTCTTGAGTCTGAAAACCTCTAGTGGTTGGCGAGACGCGGGGTTCGGTTTGATGCAGATGGCAATCCTTGCCTCGAATACTCCAGCAGGAATGATAAACAGGAACGAAATCTCTAGATCGGTGTATAATTACGTACAGAATATCCCGAATATGTCCTCGTACGAAATGGGATTTGATATAGGGTACGGCGCGGAAAAGACTCTTGAAATGGCTGTTTTAAAGGGTGTATATAGTAGTTCTGGTGTAGGCATTGGAAATGTCAGGATATTGTCAAATACTACGCCTATAGGAACGACTTTATTTAAAACGGGTAAGAATTTCAGGATCGATATAGATACAAAAAACGGACTACATTACCATAGACGCGGACCAGGAGGAATAAAAAGACATCGACCGTGGGAAGTAAAACCTGGAGATAAAGGTGATATTCGAAAGAGATTTTAAAAAGGAAAAATATGAATACGGTAATTCTTGCATTGAAATTGGTGGTTCAGAACACCTTGGTTTGGGCTAAAGAATTCAAGTCTGGTAACCGTGACTATTCCTTTGACGTAGACAATGAACTCTATCAAATTGCCGAAAGGCACAATGTAAATTTTGAAGAGGGCGATTTACAATTGGTCTATAATGTTCTGGATTTTTATTGTGATGCAATTGAGCATGGTTTTAAAGAAATTTCGAGAAACTATCCACTGGATACGGTAGAATCAGATATTCGTGAAATCTTTATGAGCTTGGAAAAGGGTATGTTGCTCGACTTGCCCAATGATGTCAGAGTAAGACTGAAAAAGATATAATTCAATTGTCGCCCACATCATCAGTAGTACTCGGCGTAGTCGAAGCTGCTTTACCGAGCTGCACCGTATACAACAAGCTCTCCAACTCAAACATCAAACTGCGTTTGTCAATTTCAGGCGCAAAGCAAAAACCTTCCACGGTCACAATTCGCCCCAAATCTTCCGCATAAATGCTGTAGCTCAAAAAAGCCCCGCCCATAAAGTCGCCTTCTACCTTCCACAACCCCCGCGCTTCATAGGCAAAACGATTGTCGAGGCTCAAAGGAAGCAAGGTCGGAGAAGGGTCCATTTCCGTCTTCATATAACTCCCCTCCAACTGCCCCGGCACAAAGTGCTTGCACACACTGTCGCGGTGGGCTATAAGACCAATACCCGCAGCCAGAGAATCTTCCGCGTACGGACGGCAGTAGATCATCACACACAAATCTCGACGGCTGTTTCGGTTCCAAAAGAGCGAAACATCCTCGCGGTCGGTCGACAATCGGAACCCCGGGGTAAGCTGAAAGCTCAATCCCAAAGACTTCATCAATTTGCTTTGGGGCGCCGGCTTGGCCTTAGACCGCTTCAACACCAGTCCGCGCTCTTTGTCCGTAATGGCATCGGCCATTGTAGCGGCATTCGACCGAACCAAAGATTCCAGCGACTCTGCAGTTGGCCCCCCAAACCACCACACCGTCTGAGGGCTGGCCCAGCGGTTGTCAAAGCGCTTAAACGCCTCTGCACTATCGGTTTCCAGAAAGACCAAATTGCGCGCTTTGCGCATCAAATCGCCAAACTCCCCCGGCTCCACTTGAACTACCCGAAAACGAGGCTCCATTTGGGGCAGACCCTCAACCGGAGCCTGCAGAACCCGCCTTAAAGCATGGCCCGGTTCGGAGTTCCACAAGGCATCAGGGGCCACCACCATCACTTCCAAAGCCGCCCCATTGCTCCCCGGCAAAGTGCCCGAACCCGACTCCGAATTCCCCGAACAGGCGAGCAATCCGAACAAACATCCCCCCCAAAAAAATCGGGAGAAACGCATCAGCCTTTAACGTGAATCTTCAGCTTGGTTCCCGCTTTTAAGCTCTTGGCATTCCGGATTTTATTCCACTCCATAATGTTGTTGGCGGAAATGCCCGGATACTGGCGGGCAATGCTGTAGAGCGTATCTCCGGGCTGCACCTTGTAGTACACCACCGAAGATTCTGGCTTTTTGTTTTGCAATTCAGCAACGGTCTTGGGCTCGGCTTCGGCCGGAAGGGCCTCGTCCGTAGGCGTCGTTTGCGCCACCGCACCCGTATCGGCTTTGGCGCTGTCGCTTTCGGCCGGTTTGGTGGCCACGGGCACCGTTTGAGGACGTTGACCCGCGGGTTCCGAAGTGCGAATGGCCAAGCGCTGCCCTGTATGGATGGTGCTCGAGCGCAGGTTGTTCCAGTCTTTGATATCCGAAACCGACACATCGTACTTGGCCGCAATCCGACCCAGACTCTCGCCCCTGCGCACCTTATGGGTCAAATACTTCGTCTCGGGCTGTTGCTTGCGGGTTTCGGCCGCTAAGCGCTCGGCCTCCAATTCGCGTTGGTTCGCGAGCAAAGCAAGCGTTCGAATCGAATCTTCGTACGAATAAAACAAACCCGCTTTCCCCAAAGGCAACTGAACCGGAAGTGGGGTCAATTCGGTACCCGGTACGTAGTCCTTTTTATAGACCGGATTGAGATAATCCAACTGCTCGGTCGGAATCGACAACAAGGCCGAAAGTTGGTGGAACGACATAGGGTGGGTCAAAGACACCGCCTCCACCGCGTGGAAATCGAAAGCGGGCTGCAGGGGGTGCAATTTGTAGTCGTGGGCATGCGCCATGGCGTAGTTCACCGCGATAAAGGCGGGCACATACCCCCGGGTTTCCGCCGGCAAATAGGGACTGATGGCCCAAAAATCCATCGCCCCTCCACTCTTGCGAATTGCTTTGCGCACATTGCCTGGCCCGGAGTTGTAGGCCGCCAAAGCCAGATTCCAATCGCCAAAAATGCCGTACAGGTCCTTGAGATATCGGCAAGCCGCATCCGTCGATTTTTTCGGATCGCAGCGCTCGTCCACATAGCTGTCGATCTCCAACCCGTATTGCTTGCCTGTGGCGGGCATAAACTGCCACAACCCTTTGGCCCCCACCCGGCTGGTGGCATCGGGTCTCAAAGCCGATTCAACAATGGCCAAATACTTGAGCTCTTGGGGCATGTTATGGCGCTCCAAGGCTTCTTCAAACAGCGGAAAATAAAATGCCTGCTCACCGAGCATCCTCGCCATTTGCTCCCGGCGTCGGTTCAAATAGAGGTCGATGAATCCCTGAATGGTGCTGTTGTAGGTCAACTTGAGCGGGGTTCGGGCGTCGAGTTGCTTCATCCGCGCACGGACCACCTCCGCGGAGACCACCGGGGGCACACTGTCCCACAGCGCACTGCTGGCCATCGGATAGCTCCGCTTGTCCATCGACAAAACGAGCAGACTGTCGATGTGTTTGAGGGTAGAACGATCCTGAAAAGCGGTGTACAAACGGGCGCTATCGGGCCCGCCAACAACAGATTCAACTTGCTGAGCTCGAGCGCTTAAACTCCAAATCAAAAGGCCAATGGCCGGAACGATTCGTTTTCTGTGCATATGGGTCTATATCAGGTGCTTAAGCTAGCACTCTGCCAGCTAACCCCAGTCAACCTTCGATTCAGTTATGAACGCGAAATTGTGAATGGAATTGTCTGGAGAACAGCAAAAGTTGTTCCTCAAAAAAAGCAGGGGCCATAATTTGGGTTCCTAAAGGCAACGTGTTCTTTCCCAGACCAGTGGGAACACTAATAGCGGGTATTCCCGCGATATTGGCCAAAACCGTAAAGATGTCTTCGAGGTACATCACTGTCGGATCGGCCGATTCCCGGTTCAGCGCAAAGGCTTCGTGTGGGGTGGTGGGACACATTAAAAAGTCGAAGTCGGCAAAAACGCGGTCGGTCCAGTTGCGGACCATTCTGCGCGCCTTTTGCGCCTTGCCGTAATACGCGTCGTAATACCCCGCGCTCAAAACAAACGTCCCGAGCAGGATGCGGCGCTTTACCTCGGTTCCAAACCCTTGGGTGCGCGATTGTTTGTGCAATTCTTCGAGGCTTTCGGTCCCGGTAGCCCGGTAGCCGTAATGCACCCCGTCGAAGCGGGCCAGATTGCTCGAGGCTTCCGAAGTGGTCAACAGGTAATAAATCGGAACCAACTGGTCGAGGTGGTCAAAGTCCACGGCTTCTACGTGGTGACCTTGCGCCTTCAATGCCTCGACAACTTCGGCAAAATGGGCCTTGGCCGCAGGATCCAGACCGGGGTGGTCGAGGGCGGGTTTGAGCAGGGCAATTCGCTTGGGGCGAGGGTCGTCCTCGAGCACGGCCGCATGCCGGTGTGGTGTTACCGACGAGGTGGTGGCGTCGAGCGGATCGCCTCCCGACATCATTTCAATCAAGAGGGAAGCGTCTTCCACCGTGTGGGTAAAACAGCCAATCTGGTCAAAACTGCTCGCATAGGCAATCAATCCGGACCGAGAAATGCGGCCATAGGTCGGCTTGATGCCCACCAACCCGGTAAAGGCCGCGGGTTGCCGAATGCTGCCCCCTGTGTCGCTTCCCAATGCAGCGTCGCACAGCCCAGCGGCGACGGCGGCAGCCGAACCCCCCGAACTTCCTCCGGGTACCCGGGCAGGGTCGAGCGGATTGAGCACCGGACCATAAGCACTGTGTTCGTTCGAAGAGCCCATGGCAAATTCGTCGCAGTTCAAACGACCTATGACGATGGCGTCTTCATCGAGCAGGCGCTGAACGGCCGTGGCAGTGTACAGCGATCGGAATCCCTCGAGCATTTTGGAACCCGCGCTACAGATTTCGCCCTCCAGACACAAATTGTCCTTGATGCCAATCACCATACCCGCCAATCGTCCGGCGGTTCCCGCTGCGATTTTTTGATCTACTTCTTGCGCCTTGCGCAGGGCCCGGGTCTCAAAGACCTCGAGAAAGGCGTTGAGGGCAGCGTGTTCTCGAATGCGTTCCAAAAACAAAGCGACCCGGTCTTCGCAGCGCAACGTACCGTTTATCAGTTGCTCGCGAATCTCCGAATAGGCCGTCTTTTCAAAGGTCGATGACTTCACGAGGGGTTCGTGCCTTTGTCGATCGACTTATCAGCCTCGTTGCCGTCTTCGTCCTTGAGGGCTTTTTTGAACTCGCGCACGCCCCCTCCGAGTCCTTTCATCAGTTCAGGGATGCGCTTGCCCCCAAAAAAGACGACGATCAAAAGCGCAATCAGCGCGATTTGCCAAGGGCCAATGACGCCGAGGAGGATGGTGGATACCATGGTGCCGAATTTAGCCTCCAAAGTTAGTGCAGTATGGGAGAAGGACTATCCTTTTGCGAATTGGAGCGCCGCTTGAAGATCGATATATCTGACAATAAGGACATAAACTCATCCAATATGTCACAAATCTAAACGTCGTATTTGCTCAGAATCAGGTCTGAAATTCTCAGTTTCGGTTGATTAGTTTTGAATGATTCTTTCCATTCCAGAAATAAAGGTGTTGAAACTAGGAGTGGAATTATTTGTGTAGTTAATATTGATACCCATATTTCGCGCTAGCTCCAATTTGGAAAATCCATTTTTTTTTACACACTCGCCTCAAAACCTCGGCTCCATAATGTTTATCAGTATGAATAAATATCCTTGATGTATCGAATGATCTAGAATCTATAAATTCTCTCATCTGTACCCTTAAAGTATTGCGATCACCTAAATACCAATTTTATAGTTCACGGCATGCTATTCTAATTAAATATGGCAATTGATTATTTTCGCGCACGAGTACATCAGAAATGACTTTTTTCAGTTTCTGACAATCATTAGAATCTTGATCATGGATGATAACGATCCGTATTGGTCTAGGATAACTATTATAGGCCCGAATCTTGTAAGGCAATGACCGTATGAGGTCACTTTTTCCATTGTGTGGGCGGATAAAGTAATTTTCTTTGTATTGAAAATGTTCTGGTAAAATTCTTGGTAAGAGCCCTTTGAGGAAATACATCATGGACTCCTCTTCCGTCAGAATTTCTATTTCGCCAAACATGATTCTAGAAAATTCTAGTTTGGATCGCTTCCAACGAAATATTTTTGTTTCCATAGAAATCCGAGCTTATCGCCTTCGTGATATAAAGCATTAATTTCATCAGAATCACTGGCGCGCAAAATTGTTGAGTAACCATCTTGCTTTACCAACCAAAAAACTTCTTCGGGATTTGCATTGTTCAGAAGTTCTGGTGAATGTGAAGAAATGAAAACTTGACTTCCCCGTCTGATGTAGTCGCGAAACTCTTCGAGAAGAGCAGATAAGAGACTTGGATATAATTGATTTTCTGGCTCTTCGATGCACATCGATGGATGTGGATGCGGGTCGTTAAGAAGGACAAGATAGGCGAACATTTTGAGTGTGCCATCGGAAACGTAGTTTGCAATAAAGGGGTCTTTGAAAGATCCGTCTGAGAAGCGAAGTACGATTCTGCCGTCAACGGTTGATTCGGCTTGAACGGAACTAATTCCAGGTACGCGACGTCGCATTCTATCCAGTATTCCATTAAAGATGTCCATATGATTTTCGAACAAATATTGCGTGACTAGTGGCAAATTGTCGCCGGTGGGAGAAAGGTGTTCCGCGTATCCAGCTTCTTGGCTTGGTCTTGCTTGTGAGATATGAAAATCAGATACGTGCCAATTTTCAATAAAATTACGGAAAGCTATTGCAGCTTTGAATCGTTCAAATTGTCCAAGACCTTTGATAGCTAGTATATCCGAAGACCCAAGTTTTTGGTAATCTTTGGTCAGATCTTCGTCATTCTTATCGAAGTCTTCCTCATTGGAGATGGCATAGCCTTCTCCCTTGGTAAAGTCCAGAAAATGATAAGGAGATCCATATCGGCCTCTTTTGTAACGGAGAATTTCTCTATTTACGAAAGGCCTACCCCCCTCCTCTCCAATTTCCAGTAGGTAAGTTACCAATCGATCTTTAGAGGCTATATTCAGTCGAAATTTTAACTCGAAAGTGATTAATCCTTTTGAGCCTCTTGAAACGACTTCTTTGAACCCCCCTCTTTTTTAAAGAGCCTGGCGAACGTTGTTCTTTAGTGAATCGCTGAGAAATCCAAAAATATCAAAAAAGGTTGTTTTTCCGGTTCCATTGGCACCAATGAAAATGCTCAGATCTGGGATCTCATCAATTTCAAGCTTTTTGAAGACTTTGAAATTGCTGACCTTTATTTGCTCAATGCGCATTTGTTAAGATGTAGGCAGCTTTATTACACCTGAACAGGAAAGAACTTTTTGAAAGCAGTATCAGCTCTATACGGTGGTGAATTTTAGAAAAGTCAGGGACAATCAGTTGGCAACCAAATTTAAAGGTCGACTCAGAAGTTGAAGAAATCCGCATCGGTCGATTCAAAGCAAGAGTCCCCTGTATTTTTCAAAATCTGTTCTAGATGTAGAACGATCCCGCTTGCGAATATAGAAAGAACTCAATTTGACTCCTCATCTTTGTCGCATGAATGTCCTGATCTTAGGCAGCGGAGGAAGGGAGCATGCCTTGGCGCGCAGCATTGCATCGAGCCCCCTGTGTACCGCCCTCTATTGTGCCCCGGGCAATCCGGGCACGGCCACGTTGGCCCAAAACATCGACCTCGATCCGAGTCGGGCCGCGGAGGTTGCCGCCGTCCTCGACCGCTATGCGATCGATCTGATCGTGGTCGGCCCCGAACAATACCTTGTAGAGGGTTTGCGCGACCAGCTCGAGGCCTTTGGGGCCCTCCAGAATCGGATCTTCTTTGGCCCCGGGGCCCAAGGAGCTCAGCTCGAAGGCAGCAAACAGTTCTCCAAGGAGTTTATGCTCCGCCATGGCATTCCGACCGCCCGGGCCGCCTATTTCGAATCGGGACAGGAGGGAGTAGCCATAGCCTACCTCAAGAAGCTCACCGGCCCCTATGTCCTCAAAGCCGATGGACTGGCCGCGGGCAAAGGGGTCGTTATTGCCACTCAATTGGAAGAGGCCGAGCGCGAACTGCGCGAACTCCTCGGCGGGCGATTCGGTCAGGCTTCCAAAACCGTGCTCATCGAGGACTTTCTCGATGGGCGCGAATTTTCGGTGTTTGCCCTAACCGATGGTAAGCGCTACCTTCTTCTGCCCGAAGCCCGAGACTACAAAAGGGTGGGCGAGGGAAACACGGGCCCCAACACCGGGGGTATGGGGAGCATTTCCCCTGTAGATTACGTGGATCGAGAAATGTGGCGCAAGGTCGAAGAACGCATTGTGCTCCCGACCATTCGCGGATTGGAAGCCGATGGCATCGACTATTTGGGATTTGTCTTTTTCGGACTCATCGAATGCCAGGGCGAACCTTGGGTCATCGAATACAACGTCCGCATGGGTGATCCCGAAACCCAATCGGTGTTGCACCGCCTGCAGAGCGATCTGCTCCGGCACATGGTCGAGTTGAGTCGATCGGAGCCTTTGAGTCCGGTTCAGACAGATCCACGCGCTGCGGCCACGGTGGTGCTGTGTTCGGAAGGCTATCCGCTCTCGGCGCGCAAAGGCGATGTGATTGTGGGGCTCGATGCCCCCGCCGAGGCGGTTGTGTACCACTCGGGAACCCGCGCGGAACAAAATCAAACGGTGAGTTGGGGGGGGCGGGTGCTCGGGGTAACGGCTTTAGGCAATACGTTGTCGATCGCTTTGGAACGATGCTATCACTCGGCCGCGCAGCTCCATTTCGAAGGAATGCACTACCGAAAGGACATCGGAACCTAAGGCTGTGCGAATCGCCCTTTTCAGAGCTCTCCGGCCCGCTTGTGCTTGATCATTTCGCCCATCCAATACAAAAAATAGACGGTCATGATCAAGATAAACAGGAGATTCGGATAATTCCCAACCGGGCGAATGAATACGCGAAAAGTCCAAGAAAAAAGTTCGCCCAGTCCAATCCAAAATTCGTTCATGAGATCGATATTGAGTCCGCACAAAACTAAATCGAAAAAGCCGTGCTTTCCCGCTTTTTAACCCTGAGGGGGCCCTTTTCGATCGGTCTGTGTTTTGCCCTCGCGGCCACGCTTTTTGGCGGACGGTGGCTGCTTTCTGACCGGAGCGAAGCGTCGATCTCCATTGGCTGGATGGTGGCCACAGGGGCATTGCTTACGACGGTCTTGGCCCTATGGAACCAGCGCCTTCGGAGCATCGAGGTCCTCGGCAAGGGAATCCACTTGGTCTTCTTCGGATTGCTCGTATCGAGTTCGTTGTTGTTTTCGGACCATCCTGGGCTGGATCTGGCCTTTGTGGTGCTGGGCTTCTCTATGCTCTGGATGCTGGTGAGCCCTGCCAACGTCTTGAACCAACCCATGTTCGCCTTTGGAATGGGTCTGATTCTCGGCATCGGCGGATGGGTTCACCCGATTTTGTGGTTGCTGCTCTTGCCGTTGTGGTTTGGGATGTTGCTCATAGGGGTTTCTCAACCCAAGAGCTACCTCTCGGTGTTCTTCGGCATGGGGTTAATGATATGGATGGTGGTTGGGTTGGCTGAGGTCTCGGGTCAAACCTGGGTGTATGAACCCCTTCAATCGGCCCTGCCGCTGTTTCGCGGAGCTTGGCCCAAGCCTCGATTGCTCTGGGTCTTGGGGCTGTATTTGCCCTTGGGCGGGTTTGCCCTGTTTGAATTTGTCTTGGTCCGCCAGCGCGCCAGCGTATTTCGCCGAAAGACCATCGGGGTGTTGATGGGTTTGGGGCTGATGTTTTTGGCCTTGGGATTGCTCTTTCGCGACTATGCTCAGGGCTGGTTGTTGTTGACTGTTTTCTCTTTTTCTGCCTTGCTCGCCAACCATTTTGTACACCTGCGCAGCCGCATTTGGCAAGACGCTTTGTTTCTGTACGCCCTGCTCTCCGCCTATATGTTGGAGTTAATACGCTGATCGTTCGAACGAAAGTGTATCTTTGCAGCCCTCAAAATGGACGCTTCTTCCCATTCCGCCTTCCCTATGGATGCTTCGGCTTCGGCTTTTGTCGAATCGGAGCCCCGGGCCTATGACTTGGAATTCCAAGGATTGGCTTTGGGAAAACACGAATGGGTTCTCCAAACAGGGCCCCAGTTTTTCGCGGTGTTTCCCGAACAGGAATTTCGCGATGCGCGTTTCGAGGTGCGACTGGTGCTCGACAAGCAACCCAGCTTGATGGAGTTTCGCATTTTCGCTTCGGGTTCGGTAGAGGTCGATTGCGACCGAAGCGCCCGGGCCTTCCGTTTGCCGATTGAGGCGAAGCGCACCTTGGTGATTCGGCTGGCCGACCAGAGCAATTTGGAAGACGACGAACTCGTGTTTTTTTCGCCCGACGAGCACCGCATTGAAAGCGCTCAGTGGATTTACGAAACCTTGGTTTCTGCCGTTCCGCTCAAGCGCGTTCACCCCGATTTAGTCGATGTCGAAACACCCGAAACCTGGGTGTTTGGCGACGCACCTACCCACCCTGCGGAATCCGATCCTGATCCGCGTTGGGACAAACTCAAGGATCTTTTGAATTCCTAAGCCATGGCACATCCCAAACGGAGGCAGTCCTCCTCGCGCCGCGACAAGCGCCGAACCCACTACAAGGCCGTCGAGCCCACCATCGCCATTTGCCCCACCACGGGCGAGGCCCACTTGTACCACCGCGCTTATTGGCACGAAGGCAAGTTGTACTACAAAGGTCGGGTCGTCCTCGAGAAAGAGACGGCGAGCTGAGCCAGATTCGCTCCGCGAGAATGGTTGTCGTCTCCTTGCACGGGAACCGTTGTATTTTTGAATCGGCCCGAAAGGACCCCCGTCCTTCTATCGGGTTCTTTTTTTCGCTGATTCGATGAAACACCTGCGCGCTGCCATTACCGCTGTGGGGGGCTTTGTGCCCGATGAAGTGCTCTCCAACGAGATGTTGGAGCGCATGGTCGACACCTCTGACGAATGGATCACCACGCGAACGGGGATCAAGGAGCGGCGCATTTTGAGGGGCGACGGCAAAGGGGTGACCAATATGGCCGTACCCGCGGTTCAGTCTTTGCTCAAAAAACGGGGCATTGCGGCCGACGAGATCGAGGTCATCATTTTTTGTACCATCACCCCCGATATTCAAGTGGCTTCGGCTGCGGCCAAGCTGGCCGACCTGATCGGGGCCAAAAACGCCTTTGGATTCGACCTGCAGGCCGCCTGTTCGGGCTATCTCTTTGGGCTCAATACCGGAGCCCAGTTCATTGAGTCGGGGCGGTACAAAAAGGTGCTCGTGGTCGGGGGCGATAAGATGTCTGCCATTGTCAATTATTCTGAACGAACCACTTGCGTCCTTTTCGGAGATGGAGCCGCTGCGGTGCTCCTGGAGCCGAATGAAGAAGACTTCGGCATAGTCGATGCCGTACTCAAGGTAGACGGAGGTGGCCGCGAACACCTGCGCATTTCCGGTGGGGGGTCGATGTGGCCCGCTTCCAAGGAAACCGTCGATCGTTCGATGCACTATGTTTTTCAGGAAGGACAAGCGGTGTTCAAATTCGCTGTGACCCGCATGGCCGATGTGAGCGAAGAAATTTTGAAGCGCAATGGGCTTACAGGCGAAGACGTCACCTGGTTGGTGCCGCATCAGGCCAACAAGCGCATCATTGACGCTACCGCCCACCGTATGGGGCTGGCGCCCGAAAAAGTGATGATCAACATCCATCGCTACGGAAATACAACCAATGCCACCATCCCGCTGTGCTTGTGGGATTGGGAGTCCCAATTGAAAAAAGGCGACAACTTGATTCTGGCCGCCTTTGGGGGAGGATTTACGTGGGGCTCGATGTATCTCAAATGGGCATACGATCCTGTTTGAGTTTTTGTACTTTCAGCGCGGACAAATCGGAAAAAGTCGCTCCGCCATGCAGAAAGGGGAGTGTGGTTTGAAGCCACAAAGTGGGATGCTTCAAATCAAGTGGTTGTAAAACAAGACGTCAAACACCTATGGATCTCAAGGAAATACAGAACCTCATCAAGTTTGTGGCGCGCTCGGGTGCCAGCGAAGTGCACCTCGAAACCGAGGAGTTCACCATCACCATCAAAACCTCGCCCGACGCGGTTCACTACGAAGCCATGGGGGCCTTACCTGCTCCGCCGCCCATGGTAGTTCCCGTAATCTCTGGAGCTCCGGCAGCCGCTCAAAGTCCGGTGGGCACGGCACCTATTGCATCGACACCCGTTTCTGTTTCGGCTTCGTCCGAAGAGGATATGAGCCGCTATGTAGCGGTCAAAAGCCCGATGATTGGCACGGTGTATCGCCGTCCCAGCCCCGATAAGGATCCCTTTGTGACCGTTGGAACCGAGATCAAACAGGGCGATGTGGTCTGCATCATCGAGGCGATGAAGCTCTTCAACGAAATCGAATCAGAGATCAGCGGAAAGGTGGTCAAGGTGTTGATCGACGATCAAACTCCGGTCGAGTACGACCAGCCTTTGTTTTTAATCGATCCTTCCTGAGATTCTCAATCCACCAGTCATGTTTCGAAAGATCCTCATCGCCAACCGGGGTGAGATAGCCCTGCGCATCATTCGCACCTGTCGGGAAATGGGCATCAAAACCGTGGCGGTCTATTCGACGGCCGATGCCGAGAGCCTTCATGTGCGCTTTGCCGACGAGGCCGTGTGCATCGGTCCTCCGCCGTCTAAGGAAAGCTATCTGAACATTCCGAGAATTATTGCCGCGGCCGAAATCACCAACGCGGATGCCATCCATCCGGGTTATGGTTTTCTTTCAGAGAACGCGCGCTTTTCCAAGATCTGCGCCGAAAACGGGCTCAAGTTTATCGGAGCTACGCCTGAGCAAATTGAGAAGATGGGGGACAAGGCTACGGCCAAGGAGACCATGAAGAAGGCGGGGGTGCCCTGCATTCCGGGCTCAGAAGGACTGCTGGATACGCTCGAGGTGGCCATCAAGACCGCGGAGCGCATCGGTTATCCCGTCATGCTCAAGGCCACGGCTGGGGGCGGGGGCAAGGGTATGCGGGCGGTGTTCAAAAAAGAAGACCTGCAAAAGGCCTACGAGAATGCCCGAACCGAAGCCGGGGCCTCGTTTGGCAACGACGGAATGTATATGGAAAAGCTCATTTTGGAGCCGCGCCATATCGAGATTCAGGTGGTGGGCGATCAATACGGCCGGGTGTGTCATTTGAGCGAGCGCGATTGCTCGATCCAGCGGCGCCACCAAAAGTTGACCGAAGAAACGCCCTCGCCCTTTATGACCCCCAAGCTCCGGGCGGCCATGGGGAAGGCGGCCATCAAAGCGGCCAAATCGATCAACTATGAAGGCGCGGGCACCGTGGAGTTTCTCGTCGACAAAGACCGGAACTTCTACTTCATGGAGATGAACACGCGCATTCAGGTCGAGCATCCCATTACCGAACAGGTCATCGACTACGACCTGATTAGAGAGCAGATTAAAGTGGCCGCAGGGGTGCCGATTTCGGGCAAGAACTACGAACCCCAGCTCCACTCGATCGAGTGCCGCATCAACGCAGAAGATCCGTTCAACGATTTTCGCCCTTCCCCTGGGCGAATCACCACCTTCCACGCTCCAGGAGGGCACGGGGTGAGGCTCGATACCCATGTGTATGCGGGGTACGTTATCCCACCCAACTACGATTCCATGATCGCCAAGTTGATCACCACCGCCCAGACGCGGGAGGAGGCCATCGACAAGATGCGGCGCGCGCTCGATGAATTTGTGATCGAGGGGATTCAAACAACCATCCCCTTCCACCGTCAGCTCATGGACCACCCTGATTACATCGCCGGGAATTATACAACCAAGTTCATGGAGGCCTTTGTGTTGAAGCGCTGAGTGATTTCTGACAGGACAGATAGGATTTGCACTGGAGCGGGGCTGAGATGAGAAAAGGGCGTAAAACCGGTTTTTGAACGGGAAAGGCTTGTTTACAGGGTTTTTTGGATTGGTGTTCTTGGCGGGGGTGGGTTCTATTGCGCTTTGTGTTTGTCGGTTTGGATGGCGGAACACCGGAGGGAAGGGAGCCTTCTGTTTCACAATGGACTCCCGAGACTGAGGCGGTTCGCCCCAACGCCCGAAGGAGTCTGGCCGGTCGGCGGGTGGGTCGAGTCGAAAGCGCTGGTGTATTGTAAATGTTTGACTATTAGGATTATTCAGAATCTGGGTAAAAGATGGATGTGGCGCTTGGGAGTAGCCTTGATTGGAATCTAAGTTCTTTGCGTAAAGGCGCACACTGAAGATTATTCCAAATCCGGATTCTGGGTACAGGATTCGCGATGGGGGTTGCGACGAATACAGGTCTCTTCCCGCAACGCATTCATTCTAAGGATTATTCCAAATCCGGATTCTGGGTACAGGATTCGCGATAGGGGTTACAAAGAATAAAGGTCTCCTCCTGTAACCAGCGCACGCTGTGGATTATTCCAAACCCGGATTCTGGGTACAGGATTGGCGATGGGGGTTACAAAAAATACAGGTCTCTTCCTGTAAGGCATGCACGCTGTGGATTATTCCAAATCCGGATGCTGTGTATAGGAACCCAAGCACGTGAATAAAGGAACGGCGGGACCGCTGCTCTCTGGGTACCGTGCACCGGCTTAAAAGGCTACTCGGGACAAAGTGGGATGTCGGTTTTCCCATCAGACCCCTCAAGGCCTGCAGAACCTTGCCCGTAAAAAAAACCCCCGACTCGTTTCCAAGCCGGGGGTCTGTGTACCGTTCACTGCGCTTAGCGCACCATCAGCTTTTGGGCGCTCATTCCTTCCACCGCTACGATGTACAATCCGGGGCGCAGACCGCTCACCGAAACACTGTGGTGGTAGCTGCCCGCTTTGAGTACCTCTGAGTGGAGTACGCGGCCCGCGGCGTCGAGCACCATCAAGCGGCGGTCTTGAGGCAGGCGGACGATCTCCATTTCGAGCAATCCATTGGCGAAATAGCTTTCGATTCCTGTGGCCGTTTGCGGCAGTTCTTCCGCATTCAAGCCGAGAGCGCCTACATGGAGCACAAAGCGCTTTTGCAGACTGCCGGGTACGTGCTGGAAGCTGTAATCGCCTTGTTCGACCGGATGGAGCGTATTGGCCACCAAGTCTTCCAGTACCAATTTGTAGTTCGATGGCAACTGATCGCGTTCAAAAGCGATGGTGTAGGCTCCGGCTTCGGGGCTGTCGAATCCTACAGGCACCGACCAATTGGCAGACATGGTTCCCTGTACGTTGATGTCGAGTGCTTCGCCATCGCTGCTGTAGCTCATCAAATGCGCATAACCTGGTGTGGCCGTCTTGAATTTGATGCCGTCGAGTTGTTCATCGAAGGCGTCGGTGGCCCCGGCGGCAAAAGCGATGTAGGTGCGCTCTTCGTATCCGTTTTTCCACAGGGTCTTGAGCGCCAAGGTGGGCACCGAAGAGGTTGAGGTCTTGGTGAAGGGTGCCGTAGAACCGCTGCGCATGTCGGGATTGAAGCGGAAGTCGTCCGATCCGAGGGCGACCTGCTGGGTCCAGAAGGCCTGGAAGGGACGAATGGTCGTAAATCCACCGATGCCCAAGGTGTTGCGCGATTGGTATGAGGTGCCATCCCAACCGTAGATGGTACCGCTAAAGTCCGGATCGGTCACGGCATTGTGTTCGATGGCCTCGGTGGCATCCACGCCACAAGGGTAGGGGTTCGAAATCAGGTTCCAGCCGTTCGCACCTCCGGTATAGCCGAAGGGGCTGGTGCCGATGGTGAGGTTGGTGGGAACGCTAAAGCTGCCCGCCTGGGTTGTGCCACTCACTTCGACCAGGGTGTTGACCGGGCTAAAAGTGCCAAAGGCATTTGCGCCTCCGTAGACTGTAAATCCATGGCCGACCGTCCGAGCGGTGGCGGCCGAAGGAACCGCGACGTAGTTGCCGTTGTAGGTGTAGACCGAAGGACTGTTGTGGCTGGCGTAGTTCACAATGCTCCAATCGGACAACAAGGTGGCGAAGGTGCTGTTGACGGGGCTACCCATCAGAATATAGCGACCTGTGGGCAGGTTGAAATTCTGTTGAATGTCGGCATCGATGGCGTTGCCGATGTATTGACCATAACCCGTGCTGTCGGCCAAGATGTTGATGTCGGCACCGAGGTCTTCCAGCGTATCAAACACCGTGAAAACGGCATTCGGCAAGATGTTCAAGGTAGTGGTCGTGTTGAGGATCATCGAGCCCACATTGACTTCGCCTGCAACGTTGTAGATTCCGTTTTCTACATAAAAGCTCATGGCTCCAGTCGTGGCATCGGGCACATCGGCCGACCATACCACACCGTTCCAAATCGAATTGACATAGGTGAAAGGCGTCAAATCGAACGGATTGAATTGGGTGGCATCGCTGCGGGTCCACTGCCCCGTGGTGGACACGAGGTTCTTGAATCCACTCACCGAGTTGTTTGAACGGCTGCCCGTGTATTGGCCATTGTCGAGACGGCTGTTGAACCCAAGGTTGTTGGGGGCGCTGCTCAGCGCGGTCGGAAGATTGGAAATGTTCTTGTTGGTGTTGTCGGCATTCGAAGTGGCCCAAGGGGCGCTGTTTGCATTGTCGAAGTCGATGCCGTACAACAAGTTGGCGGCGCCCAGCGGCCCTTCGTAAATAAAGATCTGATCGCCGTCCTGAATGGTCATGGTACCGCCGATGGGGGTGGAATTGACAACCGAACCCAAGCTCGCGGTGTTGGAAACCAAATCAATCGAAATCACGGTTCCGGGAACGATGGGAGAACCCGTGCTGTTGTTCCAGCGGACATACCCATCGGTACTGCGCGCCTGAGATTGGAAATCCTGGGTGGCGTTTCTCCAGCCATAGTCGGTAAAATTCAGACCGGCCCCATCGGGGATTTCTTCCCAAACCACAAAGGCAAAACCGTTGGGGGCATCGCTACGGTAGGCGGTAATTTGGGCGGCAGCCAGTCCGAATTGAGGGGCGGAACCCGGCGTAAAGGCTGTGCTGTTCAGTCCAAAATACCCGTCGCTGCGGTACCAAGAACGGACGTTGACCACCGCGTCCTTGTATTCCGCCATACTCGCATAGTTGCGCAGGTCTTCGTACTTGCCGTTGTCGAGACGGCTGGTGAAGCCAAAGTTGCCGTAAGCCATGTTGAGCGCCGGGGGCAAATTGGATTGGGTAGTACTGGTAGTTCCTGGATTGTTCATGCTCCATGCGGCATTGTCTTGGCTGTCCCAGTTGATGCCAAACAACAAGGAGGGGGTGCTCAAGTTGCCCTCAAAGACGAAAACCTGGTCCCCGTCCTGGATGGTCATGATTCCGCCAACGGGGGCCGTGTTCACGATGCTGCCTGTGGTGGCCGTGTTCGTCACCAGGTTGATCGACACATTGGTGCCGGCGGGAAGCATATTGCCTGTGCTGTTGGTCCACACCACATAGCCGTCGAAGTCTCTGCGAATAGCTTGAAACGCATTGGTCGCATTCGTGTAACCGTAGTCGGTAAACACCAGTTGCGCCCCGTTCGGGATATCAATCCAGGTCACAAAAGTGAACCCATTGTCGGCATCGCTGCGGTAGCCGGAAATCATCACATCACCGATGGTGAGTCCATTGGACGCCGAGAAATTGTAGCTGCTCAAATCGTAGGCAATGCCCGCAGTGGTGCGCGACCAGCTCCGGGTAGAGCTCATGGCCGTTTTGGCATCGGACAGGCTGGCAGCACGGCGAACGTCTTCGTAGGCACCGTTGTTGACCCTGCTTGTAAAACCGAGGTTGCCGTTGGCCACATTCAAAGCCGGGGGCAGATTGGAGGCCGAAGGGGAAGTCGTCGAAACAGGATTGGTAGCCCAAGCAGCGAGGTTGGCGTCGTCCCAATCGATGCCGTAAATCAAATTGGGAGCGCTCAAATGGCCTTCGTAGATAAAGAGTTGGTCGCCCGAGTTGACGGTGAAAGTGCCACCTGTAGGGGTCGGATTGACCACGGTACCCTGACTGGCGGTATTGGTCACCACATCGATGCTTACGACGCTTCCGGCCACAATGGGCGAGCCGGTAGTATTGGTCTAGCGGATCCATCCATCGGTGCTCGAAGTGAAGTTGATAAAACTGTTGGAACTGCTGGTGTACCCGTAATCCGTGAAGTTCAGAGCGCCCCCGTTCGGGATATCGACCCAGGTGATGAACGAGAATCCATTGTTGGCGGTGCTGCGGTATGCGTGGATCATTACATCGCCCACGGCAAATTGGAATACCTCGGCGGTATTAAAGTCTTGGCTCGAAAGCACAATCGAGTTGTCGTTTCTGCGCCAAGAACGCGTGCTGGATACCGCATCCTTCATCGAGGCCACCGAAATGGCACCGCGGTAATCTTCATATGCTCCATTGTCTTGACGGCTGGCAAACCCGATGTTGCCGTGAAGCCCGTTGAGCGCGGCGGGCAAATTGCTCTGGTTGGTATTCGTGGCCCCGGCATCGGTTATGCCCCAGGCCGAGTTGTTCTGGCTGTCCCAGTTGGCCCCATAGACCAAATTGGGGTTGCGGAGCGAACCTTCAAAAACAAAGAGCTGGTCACCTTCCTGAATGGTGAAGTTTCCTCCTACCCCGGCATAGCTGGTCCAAGTTCCCAAATCGGCGGTACCCGCTCCGAGGTCGACGACGATTTGGGTTCCCACAGCAATGGGAGAACCCGTGGTGTTGGTCCAAGTGCCGTAGCCGTCGTTGCCGTGGGCAATGCCTTGAAAGGCGGTGGTATTCAATCTCCAGCCGTAGTCGGTGAAGTTCATCGAAGCCCCGTTGGGGATAGCGACCCAGGTGACGAAGCTAAAGCCCTGAGAAGCGTCGCTGCGGTAGCCCGAAACCATCACATCGCCCACCGTCAGCGTCGGGGTGAAGTTGAAGGTAAAAGCGCTGCTGCTGAAGGCCAGCATATTGGCGTGGGTGTCGGTGATGTACCAAGCGCGTTCGTCGAGAATGGCCGAGCGCATTTGGGCCACCGATGCCGCGGTGCGGAGGTCTTCAAAGGCCCCATTGTCGCGTTCTGCCGAAGCAAACCCCAGATTCCCCCCGCTGACGTTCAACGCGGCGGGTAAATTCGAGGAATTTTCATTGTTGGCGTCGGTTAACCGCCAAGGAAGGCCATCGGTAAAGTCAAAGTTGATCCCAAAAACGAGGCTGGGGCTTGAGAAATTGCCCTGAAAGGCAAAGATTTGGTCCCCCCCGTCTTGGAGGTTAAAGCTGTTCGAAGCCCGGGCGGTACCGACGTTGGTCGTGGCCGCCATGCCCGCTGCGGCCGTGTAGTCGATGTTGATGTAAATGACCGTTCCCGCAGCAATGGTGCCCCCGGTGCTGTTGGTCCACCGCAAGGTGTCTTCGTTGGCCGTGCGCGGACGGAAACCCGAAATGGAGTTTTGCCAACCGCAGTCGGTAAACCGAATCACCGTGCCCGGACTCAAGTCTACAAAGGGGACAAAGGCGAATTGGTCGATGTTGGTGGCATTGCTTTCTGCCGAATACCGCACCACGGCGAGATCGCCCACCGACAAGGTCGTTTGGGCATAGATCGGGGCCGAACTGGTAATACCCAGTCCCACAAGGCCTAAGACGAAGAGTATGTGCTTTTTCATGGAGATAGATGGATTGGAGCGCCGCGAAGATAATTTGTTCTTGAATAAAAATGTAGTCCAATTCATTGCATATTTTTTCAAAAATGGATTGTTGACAACTTTATCGGCGGGTGATGGAAACATCGCAGGACGCTTCGGCAAATCGAACCGTTTGAATAACAAGGAGTCACAATAAATGAAAAACTGCCGGAGGTCCTTTATGGGGGATCCAGCGGTTTGACGTGAAAAACAAGAGGGCTTTAGCCTTCTAAAGTCCAGGTGTTGTGACCCGCCAAGAGCTCGTCCAACGTCTGTTTTGGCCGGGCGTCCCGGGCTGCGTTCAATTGGCCGTGGAGCAATTCCTCGTACCGCGGCCGGTCTTCAGCATACAGCATCCCAAAGGGACGAGGCAGGGCGTTCTCGCCGATGGGTTCGTCGAAGAAGCGGCTGAGTATCCAGGCCTTGGTGCGGTCTTCAGGTTGGTGGATCCACAAGTCGTTCAAACTGTAGTCTGCCATGGAAACCACTTTGGGCTGCAATCCGTCGAGCACAATCCCCCATTCGCCTTCGGCACCATAGCGCAAAGGCTGACCAGATTCGAGCATTAAACGGCTCAGATCGCGCAGTTTTTTGTCCGAATAGGGTTCGAAAGCCCCGTCGTTGAACACATTGCAGTTCTGATAAATCTCGACCAGCGAACTGCCCCGGTGGGCGGCAGCCGCCTTGAGAACCCCCCGCAAATGCACCGGATCCCGATCGAGTCCGCGGGCCACAAACGTGGCATCGGCTCCGAGCGCAAGCGCCAATGGATTGAACGGATGGTCAATGCTGCCCCAGGGACTCGACTTGGTGTGTTTGCCCAATTCGGACGTGGGGCTGAATTGTCCCTTGGTGAGTCCGTAGATTTCGTTGTTGAACAACAGAATCTGCAGATCGAGGTTGCGGCGCAACAAATGGATGAGCTGGTTGCCCCCGATCGAGAGCCCATCCCCATCTCCGGTTATCACCCAAACGCTGAGTTCGGGCCGGAGCATTTTGAGCCCCGAGGCAATAGAAGTGGCCCGTCCGTGAATGCCGTGCAAACCGTAGGTGTTCAAATAATAAGGAAATCGGCTCGAGCAGCCGATGCCCGATACAAAGACCGTTTCGCTCGGGCTGCGGCCGAGTTCGGGCAGAATGGTCTGGACCTGCTTCAAAATGCTGTAGTCCCCGCAACCGGGGCACCAGCGCACGTCCTGATCGGAAGTAAAATCCGGGGCCGTTAGAGGGTTCATACAGTTTCTAATGTGGCCAAGAGTTCGGCAATGACCTCTTCAATTTCCGAGGCCAAAAAAGGCTGGCCTTTGATTTTGTGAAGAGGGCGAAAATCGACCTTGGGATAGGTTGCCTGGAGCAGAGGGTGCAACTGCCCCAGGTTGAGCTCGGGGACCAAAACCGCTTTGGCGCGGAGCAATAGTTTTTCGAGCCCGCGGGGAAAGGGGTGGATCAGTCTGAGATGCACTTGGGCCACGGAGGCTCCGGCTACGACGAGGTTTTGAACCGCCGTCCGAATGGCCCCATGCGTAGACCCCCATCCGATGACCAATACATCCGGGTGCTCCGCTCCCAATTCGATGTGGGCTTCGGGCACAAATTGCGCCACCCGCTCCACCTTGGCTGCTCGGGTCTTCACCATATGCTGGTGGTTTTCGGCTTCGTAGCTCACATTTCCGCTGCCGTCTTGTTTTTCAAGCCCGCCAATGCGGTGCTGGGCTCCTTCTTGTCCGGGCCAGGCCCACCTGCGGACGTGGTTTTCGTCTCGTTCGTAGGGGCGATAGGGGGTTCCTTCCCGAAACAAGGGGGGCACAATAGGGGGTAGCGCTTCTGCACTCGGGAATTTCCAGGGCTCGGCTCCGTTCCCGATGTAGCCATCGCTGAGCAAAATGACGGGCACCATGTGTTCGAGCGCCACAGTGCAGGCCTGATACGCTGCCTCAAAACAGTCGCGGGGCGACTGAGCGGCCATCACCACGAGCGGAGCCTCTCCGTTGCGCCCGTGCACGGCCTGGAACAAATCGCTTTGCTCGGTCTTGGTGGGCAAACCCGTGCTCGGCCCGCCGCGCTGTACGTTGACAATCACCAGAGGCAGTTCGAGCATAATGGCCAGGCCAATGCCTTCGGTTTTCAGCGCCATGCCGGGTCCGCTGGTGGCGGTAACGGCCAATCCCCCTCCAAAAGCCGCGCCAATGGCGGCAGTAACGGCAGCAATCTCGTCTTCGGCCTGAAAACTCATTACCCCGCGCTCTTTGTGCTTGGAGAGTTCGTGCAGGATGTCGCTGGCCGGGGTAATGGGATAGCCCGCATAGAACAACCGAAGCCCAGCCTTTTCGGCGGCGGCGATCAGCCCGAGCGCCAGCCCTTCGTTGCCCGTGATGTTGCGGTAGCGCCCTGCGGGGAGCGCCGCTGGACCGATGTGGTAGCGGTGGTTGAAGATTTCGGCGGTTTCTCCGTAGTGGTAGCCTGATTTGAGCACCTTGAGATTGGCCTGAAGCACTTCGGGCTTGTTGTAGAAGCGCTGCTCCAAAAAGCGCTCGCTGGGGCCGAGGTCTCTTTGGTAAAGCCAATACACCAATCCCAGCGCAAACATGTTTTTGCTGCGTTCGGCTTCGCGCGTCCCCAAACCCGAATCGATCAGGGCTTCGCGCACCATTCGGCTCATGTCGACTTCAATGACTTCGAAGCCGCGCGCTTTGGCTTCTTCAAGGGGCTGGGCCCCATCGGAATAACCCGCGAGGTGCAGGTTTTTGGCATCAAATCCGCCTCGGTTGACCACGACCAACCCGCGGGGCTTTACTTCATCGAGGTACTTCTTCAAGGCCGCGGCGTTCATGGCCACCAAGGTGTCGGCATGACCTCCGGGGGTGTGGATTTCGACGCTGCCAAAGTGGATTTTGAATCCGGAAACCCCGGATACGGTTCCGGCCGGGGCGCGGATTTCGGCGGGGAAGTCGGGAAAGGTATTCAGGTCGTTGCCCTGAAAGGCGGTGGTGTTCGAAAATTGAAATCCCGTGAGCTGCATTCCGTCTCCGGAATCGCCGGCAAACAAGATGGTGGCCTGGAGCAGATCGGTGGTCTCCATGGTTTCGATTTAGAGCGTGCGCGCCGAGGCCAGCCCCACTTCAACGACACCGGTTACCTCGGGGGCGTGTCTGCGAATCGAGGCCTCGACCCCGTTGCGCAAGGTCATCTGGTTCACGCTGCAGCCAATGCAGTTGCCGTGGAGCTGAACCACGGCCACCCCATCGTCTCGGAGTTCCACGAGGGTAATGTCGCCTCCGTCGGTTTTGAGGAAGGGGCGGATTTCGTCCAGTGCCTGTTGAATGCGTTCGAGGGTCGTGGACATCAGTGCTGGGGTTGTTTTCTGGGGGCGCAACCGGCCATGGTGGTAATGCGCACCACTTCGGTTGGAGGCAGGGTTTGGTTGCGGATGCTGAGTTGTTCGACGGTATTGACCGCGAGCGTCTGAAAAATGCGAGAAACCTCGGTATTTTCCTGAAGTACAGCGGGTCGGCCTACGTCTCCGGCTTCGCGAATGCTCTGCACCAAGGGGATTTCGGCCAGAAGCGGGAGGTTCATTTGTTCGGAAAGGTGGCGAACCCCCCCTTGTCCAAAAACGGGGAAGCGCACTTCTGGTTGATCGGGGGGGCTAAACCATGCCATGTTTTCGACCAAACCCAAAACGGGGACGTTGATGGCGTCCATCTGGAACATGGCAATGCCTTTGCGCGCATCGGCCAGGGCCACGGGCTGGGGAGTGCTCACAATCACGGCTCCACTCAAAGGCACGGCCTGGACCAAACTGAGGTGAACATCGCCCGTGCCCGGGGGCAGGTCGATGATCATAAAGTCCAATTCGCCCCAATAGGTCTCGCCGATCATTTGCTGTAGGGCCTTGGTTGCCATTGGACCCCTCCACACCACGGCCTGATCGGTGCCCGCAAAAAAGCCGATCGAAAGCATTTTGACTCCGTACACTTCGACGGGATCCATCCATCGCTTTCCGTCCACTTCTATGCTGCCCGGCCGTTCGTTCAGTGCATCGAACATCAGCGGCATCGAAGGGCCGTGGATGTCGGCGTCGATTAGCCCGGTGGCGAACCCCATTTTTGACAGGGCCACGGCCAAATTGGCGGCCACGGTCGATTTGCCTACCCCGCCCTTGCCCGAAGCCACGGCAATCAAGTGCTTGACCCCGGGCAACTGGGGACCGCGAATGCTGGGGGCCGCGGGTTGCTCGAGCACCGAAACCCGCACCTTGACTTTGGCCTTTTCGTAGACTTTTTGCTGAATGGCCTCGAGGATGTCGACTTCGAGTTTTTTCTTGACCGCAAGCGCGGCCGAAGGACAGACCACATCGATTTCGACCTCATCTCCAAAGATTTGGACGTTGCGCACGTGGCCGGCGCTGACGATGTCCTGTTGCATTCCGTGGGCGGAGATGCTGCTCAGGGCTTGGGTTATGGTGTTTCGGTCGAGGGAGGGCATAAAGTGCAAAATTAAGGTGGTTCAGCGGGCTGGCGGAGGCTCCGAGTCGATTTCGCTCAGGGGGTCCCAACAGAGCGATTCGAAGCGCACCACCCGGTCTTCCACTACTTCAACCCCCTCGGCTTCGAGGAGTTCGCGCATTCGGTTTGGGGTCGCAAAATGGTATTTCCCCGTCAACAGTCCGTTGCGGTTTACGACCCGATGGGCGGGGACATCGCCATAGACATGGCTGTGGTTGAGCGCATAGCCAACCAAACGGGGGGAGCCCCCGAGCAATCGCGCGATGATGCCGTAGCTGCACACCCTACCGCGGGGAATTTGGCGGACTACGGAGTAGACCTGATCAAAAAACGCGGCGCGGTCGGGTTTCATTCGAGGGAAAATTCGAGGTAGGCGATGGGTTTTCCTTCCGACCGCCATCGCTGTTCATACAAAGTTTGGAGTTCGAAGAGCAAGGGGTGTTTGCCTTCTTTGCTTTGGGCGTCGATGTCGTAGAAGGCGGTGTGGACGGGGGCGCCGAGTCCATGGAGAATGCCTTCGGTATAGCCGTACAAAAACTCGGAGTCGGTTTTGAGGTGAATCCGACCTCCGGGTTTGAGAATGCGGCGGTAACGCTCGAGAAAGTCAGGGTGCAACAGTCGGTGCTTGGCCCTGCGGTGTTTGATTTGGGGGTCGGGAAAGGTGATCCAGATTTCGCTGACCTCATCCGGCCCAAAGGCGCCTTCAATCAGCTCGATGTCGGAACGCAAAAAGGCAGCATTGGGCAGTTTTTCGCGCTCTACGACCACGGCTCCTTTCCAGATCCGAGCTCCTTTGATGTCGATTCCGATGATGTTGTGCTCGGGTTGTCGACGGGCGAGTCCCACGGTGTATTCTCCGCCCCCGCAGCCGAGCTCGAGAATGAGGGGTTGGGGTTTTTCAAAATGCCCCCCGTTCCAGTTCCCTTTGAGATCGATGCCCTCTACCAGGGCCTGGCGTTCGGGTTGTATGACGTGGCGAAAGGTTTGGTTTTGCGCAAACCGCCGAAGTTTGTCTTTGCCCATGGGCGCAAAGTTCGGGTGGTGGAGGGGAATGGAGAACGGTGGGGGTACAGTGTGATACGCCCCAAAAATCCGACCGGGGGGTTAAGTGATCGAGAGAAACTCACTTAACCCGAAAGAACGATGAGAATGACCCGGAGGAAGTTTAAGGCCCAGGTGGCTATCGAGGCGCTTGAGGAGCGTGAGAGCATGGCTGAGTTGGCCAAGCGCTTTGAGTTGCATCCCAACGAGATATCATCGTGGAAGAAGGAGTTTTTGGCCAGTGCCGAGAGTCCTACTCCCCATTCCCCCTTCTAGAGTCAGTTATTTAGTTTGATTCATGCGGCGAATTGGTAGCGGTCGGTGGGTTTTTGCCGTTGAATCCCTTGATGTCGTTTGCGGTTGTATCGCTCGATGAAGCGATCTACACCTTGATACAGTTCCAGTCTGTCTTTCGCTGGGTTAAGGTCGATATGGTTTCGTTTGAGTGTTCCAATCTCGAGCATTGCAGATTGCTTGAATTCCAAGAACGGGCGAGGTTCGCGTAATAACGACACAGTAGTATCTAGACGAGGCACTTGGATACGTTTGCAGCAGACTCAGTCTACCCAAGCCCTTCGAGAACATCTGCACAATTCCCTCACAACCCCCTCAACTCAAACTGTGCGTGCCCGCGTACGCCTTGGGCATCGTAGTAGTCTAGAAAGCGAAGTTTAAAGTATCCATCGCGCTCAGATTGAACGATATAAATCCAATCGGTTTGAACGGTATACACTCCTTGATCGAGGCTAAAGGTCTTCCAGTCGTATCCAATCGCGTTTTGGGCGTTAGAATAGTCCAGGTTTTGAACAGCGCTCAATGCGATGCTGTCCCAATCGGTTCCGGGCCAACGGGCCACCTTGAGCCTGTCAGGATCGGTCAAAACGCCCCGGACCAAATACGCGAGGGTATCCCCCTCTTCGGTCAGATCGTAGTCGGTATATTGGGTAAACAGCAAATCCCAGGCACTCTGCTCGGGTTCGATCAAGCGGGGTTTGTGTTCCACCAAATCGAATTCCGACCTGCGGTGGTTGGGCCTTCGACCCACTGCACCACGTCGCACTTGCGATCCATCAAAGCGGGCATACCGAAAAAACAGGCTGTCTTCTGTCCACGATAACACTTGAAACTTTCGGATTCCCAACGCATTGCCCTGTTCATCGAACCCCAAATTGAGCCAGTAGACCGCGCGGTTGCTTTCCCCTTCGGCATTCGACAAAGAGCCCATGGCAGTTCTCTCCGGGTCGCCATCGGGGAAATCGTAGGCCCAAGGCGCCCCCCCGGCAGTGTCTTGAACGGAGAAGAAAGCCGTGTCGCCCGCGGGTTTGGCGAACATAAAATTCGAGGAATTCAGATAGACCACTGGGGGAGAGGAGTTCAAATCAAACGACAAGCTCCACAGGTCGTGATCGACGACCTGGGTAAATGCGGCCATGGAGAGGTCGAAGTACAGGGCGGAGCGGTAATCGCCTCCCATCGAGGCCGTTATCGTACCTGTAAGACCAGGCGGATAAAGCCGTTCTTCCTTTTCGCAGCCTGAAAGCGCGATCCATAAGGCGAGGGCGAAGGCCCCAAAGCGAAGCGTAATTTTCATTTACAGGCTCAATCGAATCGAGGTAAACACACTGCGGCCCCGGAACATCGGGCGGGTGGTTCCGCCGGCGTGCACCCCACCTGAGGCATTGGAAATGTTCAGGTTTTCGACATCCAGCAGGTTGCGCGCCCCCACGGTCCACTGCACCTTGCCCTTCCAGAATTTTTCTGTCGCGCTGCACTCGAGGTAATGAAAGTCTTCCAAGCTGCCCAACTCCACTCCCGCTGCACCCAATCCCACCAAAGGGGTTTCGCCCTGATAGCGATAGGTGACCTGAAATCCGAACCGCTTGCTCGGGCGCCAATAGTCGAAGCCCGCGCTGTATTCCGGGCTCACAAAAGAGCGGGTTTGACCCTCGCCGGCATCGAAGTCTTGATGGGTAAGCGCCGCCCCCAATCGGAATCCAAAGTCGGGGTGGATCTCATAACTCCCTTCGATCCGTCCCCCAGCACTCAGCGTCGAGGCCAGATTGACGTAAGAGAAGCGCACGGGGTCGATTTGCGCCAATTCGATTTGATCGTATACCCGATTGAAGAACACCATGGGTTTGAGCGAAAACCGATGGACCCCATCGCCCGAATACGACCAGTCCAATCCGGCTTCTGCGTGGTGACCCACCTCGGCTTGCAATGCTGGATTGCCGTACAAATTGTGGTTGGCGTCTACGAACTCCAAGTACAACTCTTTCAGGGAGGGAGCGCGAAAACCCCGGGCGTAGTTGGCCCGGAACAAGAGGTTCTTGCCCGCCACCCATTTGAAGTGGATCGATGGAACGGGCTGGCTCGCAAAGGCGCTGTTGTAGGCCACCCGGACGCCCGGTTGCACAGTCCATCCTCGACCCATATTCCAGCGAAGGCTTCCAAAGGCCGCCAGGTCATCGATTCGTCGCGTTCCTCCCTCGATGCGGTCGCCTGAGGCGCGTTCGCTGCTCACTTCGTACCCGAGTTGCCAGGCCCAGCCCGAGGTGGTATCGGCTTTGCCATCTGGGTTTCGGGAATATGTTCCTCGAGAAAGCCACTGAGCCGCCCGATTGGTGTCCTGGGACGTTACTTCTGGGCTTATTTCCTGCCAACCCTCGACCAAGTTGCGGTTGTAGAGGGTATTGGTGCGCAGAAAATCGGAATAGGAAACGAGCACTTCGAGGCGGTCTCGGGCATTCAAAGGCGCAGTGTAATTCAAAGAGCCCGTGGCGCGCCGGGTGTCGAACCAGGTGTCGAAAGCATAGTCGGAATACGGGCTGCGGCGCTCGCCTTTGTCTTTGACGAGTTCTTGATTCCATTGCATCCGGGTCGAGAGGGCCCCTTTGCCCAGCGGATGCGTCAATGCTGCATCGGCAAACCACTGCTCCTTTTGATTCCAATCCATCGAACGCTGCCCCGTGTCGACCGCGCTCCAGCCATCGAAGAAATTCCGACCCAAGATCAACTGGGTTTGGAGGTCGCGATACCCGGGAAAAGGGGTCGAAATCCGTGCGTTGAGGTTGGTTTGGCCAAAGCTCTCGTACAGCCCTTCGACCGAAGCTTCGGGTACCGAACCCCGGCTCTTTTTGGTGATGATGTTGATGACGCCCGCCAAGGCATTCGAGCCGTACGACACCGACATGGGCCCTTCGATAATCTCGATGCGCTCGATCGACGACACGGGTATTTGCGAGAGGTCGATTTGACCATCGAGCCGTCCGAGCACCGGAACCCCGTCGACGAGGATTTTGACGTGTTCCCCGCTCAGCCCTTGAATCGAAATCGAACTGCCAAAAATGCCATCGTTGGTCAACCGGATGTTGAGTTGGTCGTTGAGCGCCTGATCGAGGGTGGCCGCTCCGCGCTCTTGCAGCCGTTGAGCGTCGATGGTCCGAACATTTTGAAGGCTTTCTGCCGCCTTGGTCGGGCCGAATTGGGCGGTAATCACTACAGGATCCAAATCCTGAGAATTCGGTGCCAACCGCAAGGTCAGCGATCGCCCCGGCCAGACCGAGTCCGAAGTCGATGCATAGCCCACAAACGTGGCAGTAACCCGGGCGGGGCGCTCGATTTGATTCGGGCTGCACCCTTCGATTTCGCCCACCTGAAGCCATCGCCGTCCGCCCTGTTCTTCGAAGAGCAGGTGGATGTACTCGATGGGCTTACCGGTTTGGGCGTCTACAGCGCAAATGGTGGTTTGAGCCCCCGCCCCGACTGCCCACAACAGCCCCAAAAGACTGCCATACCCAATAAATTGACGAGAACGGAACGGAGGCAAACCCAGAACGAATTAGTGTTGAATCAAAAGGCGGAGGATGGACGTATGGAGGCCATTGCTCATGCGCACCGTGTAGAGTCCGGGGGCCAAATGCGCCGTCGAAACCCGCTCTACACGGCCTTGGTTGCGATACACCGTGCGCCCGTGGGCATCGATCAACTCGATGTCCGCTTCAGCTCCCAACCCGTTCAGCTCCATCCATTGGTTGGCTGGGTTCGGGTAGACGAGGGCCATAGGGGTTCCGATTTCGGGGGTGCTGAAAATGTTCGACGGACCCTGCACAAAGCTGAAATTGCCCGTCGACGATCCGGAAAATGTGGTGAAGTACACTTGATAAATCCCCCCCGCCTTGCTCGCGACAAAAAAGGAGAGCGAATCGGGAATAAACCACTGAAAAGCGGTGTTGTCGAAGTATTTCCAATCCGAACCGATGCGGGAAATGTCGTCGGTGTCTCGGGCATAGAGGGCGGAATCGGCCATGGCAGGCAGTTCGTCGCGCACTTCGGCCGTGCCCAGTCCGAGGTTGGTCTGGACACCGGTTACCGGATACCACACCGTGCTCGGTCCGGCCTGAATGCTTTCCAAATAGCGGCGAAACACCAAATCCCAATCGGCCGACAGGGGCTCCCGATCGAGAAACTGCTCGGATGAAGCGTTGTAGTAAAAGAAGTTCTTGCCAGGATAGCTCATTTTGTTCGCGGTGACGGTGGTTTCAACGCCTCCGTCGAGCGGGGCCAAGCGGAAGGATACGAAACCAGACGCCTTCATGTATTTGACCAACATCTTGGCATAGGTTCCGTCGGCCCACTCAAGGACGAAAATCCGGCTGCCGTTGACGTCGTGGGTAATTTGGTTGTACGTACCCCAACCGTAATCAGGATGAGCTCCACTGCCCGTGTTGTTCAAAGCGCCCACTTCCCAGGCTTCGGTGGAATTGTGTAAAGGAAAATTGTGCATTCCTGTGGTGTCCAGCCCCGCCCAGTCGTTGGTGTCGTTGGCGGCCAACCACGCTTTCACTCCTTTGGCTTCGTTGATCAAGATCGCGGCATCGACCACGCGGGCGGTAAACGCCAAATCCCAATTGGTCGCGGGTTCGGTTTTCACCAAACCATTGGCCAGAGAGTAATAGACATCGTTGGAGTAGCCAGCACCCAGGCTGAGGTCGATGGTCTGTTGGGCACTTAGGGCCGTGGCACTCAGAGCCATGAAAGAAAACAGAAACGAGCGGTTCATTCGGGGGTTATTTAGAATGGTTCTACACAGGCCAAAAGTAGGGTCGGGCGAATCACCTTGCAAAGGTTTTTTCAATTTTGGCGTTGAGGGTATGACGAAAATCAGGTTTAAAAGTTCAGTATGCGGGTGGTTTATGGGGTGCTGAATTGGGGGCTGGGTCATGCTACGCGCTCAGAGCCTGTTATTCGGGCGTTGATCTTGGACGGACACCAAGTCGTGTTATGGTCAGACGGTGCGGCGTTGGATTATTTGCGCTCGGTATTTCCCGATTTGGAAGCGATCGATTTTCCCATGCCTGCGGTGGACTATCGGGTGCGGCCGCTGTGGTGGGGGGTGGCGCTTCAGGCCCCCGGATTGTGGCGTCAGATGAGGGAGGAGCGCCAAGCGTTCCGGCAGTATTGTCAAATCCATCGGCCCGATGCCGTGGTTTCCGACAACCGTCCGGGGTTGGGTTACAGCGGTGTGCCTTCGGTCTACCTCACCCACCAAATGCGCATTCCGCTCCGAGGCTTTCCCGGATGGCTGGCCAATGCGCTCCACCATTGGGCCATGCGGGGTTTTACTAGGGTTGGGATACCCGATGCCGCAGCAAGCCCAGAAAACACAGCGCATTCCATGGGCACTTTGTCAGGAAAACTCAGCCGTTTTGCGGCACGGTCCAATGGCTCCTCCATAGGGCTCGGGCACCTCAGCCGTTTTGCCCAGGGTTCTCCCTCCGCGGTTGCCCAAAACAGGGGCCCCGTGGTCCTGCTGTTGAGCGGCCCTGAACCCGCACGGACCGCGTGGGAAGCCAAACTGGTCGAGGACATACAACGGTTCACTTCAGAGCGATTCGTCTTGGTGCGCGGCATCGAGCCCGTTTTGGAATTGCCCGAGCACATCGAGTGCCGGGGGCGCGTCAAGGCCGGGGAGCTGGGGCCTTTGTTGGCGGGGGCTAAAGCGGTCATCTGCCGATCGGGCTATTCCACCCTACTCGATCTGTTGTGGTTGGGAACCCCGATGCATCTGGTGCCAACCCCCGGACAAGCCGAGCAAGAATACCTCGCTCGTTATCTGAATCAACAGTGGGGGATTCCCTTTTCCATCGAATCGGAATTTGAGGCGGTGGCCGTCGTGCAGGGCGCCCTGTGGAAAGCACTTCCGACCAACATGGCCGTAGCCCCCGATTTTGAGGTCTTATTTGGCGCGCTTGAGGGTAAACGAAAACGATGAACCTACGCCCTCCGCGCTGCGCACATTGATCGATTGGCGGTGGGCCTCGACGATGTGTTTCACAATGGCCAGCCCCAAACCCGTGCCCCCCGCGTCTCGGGTGCGGCTTTTGTCGACCCGGTAAAAGCGCTCAAAAACGCGGGGAATGTCTTTTTCGGGAATACCTAAGCCGCTGTCGTTGACCTCGACGAGGACATTTTGGTGCATATCGAAAAACCGCACCTCGACAGTGCCGCCCTCCTTTTTGCTGTATTTGATGGCGTTGATCAATAGATTGAACAACACCTGCTCCACCTTGGCCCGATCCGCGTGGACCCAGACGGATGGCAGGCTCTCTTTGCTGATTTTCAGCTTGACACTCCTTTTGTCCGCCTTGTCCTCGAGTTGGTCGAACACGTCTTTTACCAATTCGTATAAGTCGAAGTCGGCCCATTTCAGGTCGAGGGCCCCCGCTTCGAGCCGGTTGATGTAGTCCAGGTCGTTGACCAAATCGATCAAGCGGTCTACGCTTTTGCTGGCGCGTTTCAGGTAGCGGGTATTGTAGTCCGGGTCGTCCATGGCCCCGTCTAGCAGGGTCAGCAAATACCCTTGAATGCTAAAAATGGGGGTTTTGAGTTCGTGGGCAATGTTCCCGAGAAATTCGCGCCGGTAGGTTTCGCGCTCGCGCAAATCCAAAATTTCGCGTTCGCGCTCCTCGCTCCATTCCTGCACCTCGCGTTGCACCATATCGAGATCGGACGATTTGGCCAGATCGTCTTCGTCTTTGGGGTTTCCGCTGCGCAGTTCGTGGATGTTTTTGTAGATCAGCTTGATCTTCTCGTACACAAAGCGATCGGCCGCATACCAAGAGGCGAAAAAAGCCCCGGCCGCCATGGCGAGCAAAAGCGGGAGAAAAACCGACCAATCGGCCGTGCTGGGCTGGAGTCCAGTGAGCAGAAACAGCAGGACAATTCCTATCGAAGCGGTGCCGAAAGCCGCGAACAATGCGAGCAGAACAGGGCGGTCGAAACGCATTGTGGCCAGAATTCAGCGCGATTATACCTCGAATTTGTATCCGACGCCTTTGACGGTTTTGATGTAGCCCTCACCAATTTTTTCGCGGAGTTTCCGGATGTGCACATCGATGGTGCGCCCTCCAACAACGACTTCGTTTCCCCAAATTTTGTCGAGGATTTCGTCTCGGTTGAACACTTTGCCAGGTCTGGAAGAGAGCAGGCTGAGCAATTCGAATTCCTTGCGCGGCAAGTCGAGCTTTTTGCCCTTGAGCCTTACCTGGTATTTTTCGAGATCGATGGTCAAGTTGGTGTATTCCAACACCGTGCTCTTGCGTTGGTCCTGGCTCGTAAACCGGCGGAGCAGGGCGCGCACCCGGCTGATGAGCACCTTGGGCTTGATAGGCTTGGTGATGTAGTCATCGGCCCCGGCATCAAAGCCGGCCACCTGGCTGTAGTCTTCTCCCCGGGCAGTCAAAAAGGCAATCAAGGTATTGGAGAGGTCGGGAATGCCGCGGATGGAGTCGCAGGTTTCAATCCCGTCCATGCCGGGCATCATTACATCCAGTAGAATGAGATGCGGTTTTTCTTGTTTGGCAATTTCTACAGCGTCCTCGCCATTTGAAGCCATAAAGAGCTGGAAGCCCTCTTTTTTGAGGTTGTAACCGACTATTTCAAGAATGTCCGGCTCGTCGTCGACCAATAGAATGCGGTAGTCGTTGGATTCCATCGTTTCGGTAGGCTACGGTTCTTGAAGGTAAGACGCTCGAAAGTAGGGCAGGTTGCGGCTCAAAGGTAGTCCCGCCGATGATTTTTGTGCCCTTCCCCTTGAATCTGGCTCTTTAAAAGGCTTTTAACGCGGGGCTTAATACTGACGTAACGCGCGGAGAATGAGATGAAGGTACTTTTGTCGGCCTTAGCCCTCAAATATTCCCTATGAAAAAGGTTTCCGCGGTGTTCTTTGCCCTCGTTGCTCTGATTGGAATCAGCAGTCTTCAACATTTGAGCAGTTACTCGGGCGGTGCTCAGAATATGGTAACCGGTTCTCCCGCCAGCGGGGGCCAGACCTGCACCAACTGCCACAGTGGCCCGGCCCTGAGTACGCAAACGGTATCGATCTCCACCAATATTCCCCCGGCCGGTTTCCAGCCGAATACGAACTACACCATCACGGTAACAGCCCAAGCCAATGGAGCTGCGGTGGGTAAGATTGGGTTTATGTCGAGCGTAGAAGGTGGAGGCAGCCACCAGGGAACCATTTCCAGCACCTCGACCGACACCTGGTTGCCGATTGCGAACTTTATTACGCACACTTCTTCGGGCAATACACCCAGCGCAGGCAGCCGCACTTGGACCTTTCAGTGGAACTCGGGCAGCGCTCCCAGCGGCACGACGATCTACACGGCCGTGAACTTTGCGGACGGCACGGGTGGCACGGGAGGGGATGTCATTACCACGGCCCAATTGTCTTTGACCCAAGCCCCACCTGTAACGGGATCCGATTTGGTCATTACGGGCATCGTGGACGGTCCTTTGACCGGAGGCACCCCAAAAGCCATTGAGATTTACGTCCTGAATGCCGTGTCCGATCTCAGTGTGTTTTCAGTGGCCAACGCCAACAACGGGGGCACGTTTACCTTGACTCCTTTTGTATTCCCTGCCGTACCGGCCGCTGCGGGCAGTCGGATTTATCTGGCCTCAGAAGCACCTGGCTTCACGGCTTATTTCGGCTTTGCCCCGGATTATGTCAGCAGTGTCATGAACATTAACGGAGACGACGTCGTGGGCCTGTTCAATCAAGGCACTTTGGTCGATGTGTTTGGCACCCCCGGTGTAGACGGCACCGGTACGCCTTGGGAATACACGGACGGATGGGCCTATCGCGTGAGCGGAACCGGACCCAACCCGGTGTTTACGCTGACGGAATGGATCTTCTCGGGCATCGATGCCCTCGACAATACGGTCACCAATGCCGCTGCCTCAAATCCCTTCCCCATCGGAACCTATGTTGGAGGAAGTGCGGCCCTGCCGCAATTGGAAATCACCGAAGTGATGAGCGAAAGCGGTTTGGGTGGGGTGCTCGACGCCGAGTGGTTTGAAATTGCCAACGTAGGCGCCGTGCCCGTCGATTTGAACGGCTGGTCATGGGACGACGCGACCAATACCCCCGGCGCCCACACCTTTGGCAGCCTGACATTGGCCCCCGGAGCTCGGATTGTGGTGGGCGATTGGGCCTCTGCTTCGACCCCGGCTTGGTTGGCCGAATGGTATTTGACCGGAAGCGGTCTCCAAGTGGTGGGAACCGATCAGTTCAACACCATCGGATTTTCGGCCATCGACAATACCGGCGACCAATTGTACCTCTACGAACCCAACAACACCCTGCATAACACCGTGGTGGTGGGCGCGCCGACTTCAGGGGTGTCGCATACCTATGCTGGCGGAACCTCGACCGGGGCTTCGGCCGTGGGCGTTGGTGGGGCTTATGCCTCAATCGGGGGCGATATCGCTTCTCCGGGCAACCTCTCGCCGAATATTCCCTCGGCCATTCCGACCTATGCGCTCGACCAGATCGACGGAGTCGATCCCGTTACGGGCGTGGCCGATTCTTTGTTGACCTATTGCCGGGTCTACGGCACCATTTTCACCATCGATTTCGATGGCAATGCGGGTTATAGTTTCTGGATCCACGATGGAACCGGGGGCATCAACGTCTTCAGTTTTGTCGATGTGGGCACCTTCGCAGCCAATGTGGGCGACTCCATTAAAGTAGTCGGCGAAATCGAACAGTTCAATGGTCTGATCGAGATTGTTCCCGACACCATGGTGGTCATCAACACCGGCAATTCGATTGGCAGCCCGACGGTCGTAACCCAGCTCAACGAATCGACCGAGAGCGAATATGTGCAAATCGTCAACGTAAGTTTGGTGACACCGAGCCAGTGGCCTGCGGCGGGTGCCAGTGCCAACGTGGACGTAACCGATGGCACCAATACGTTCCTGATCCGGATTGACTCCGATACCGACATCGACGGCAGCACGGCTCCCTCAGGTCTGTTCAGCGTTCGCGGGGTCGGAGGTCAGTTCGACAATACCTCGCCCTACACCTCGGGCTACCAGATTCAGCCCAGTTCTCTGGCCGACATCCAGGCGTTTGTCCCCACTACACCCACCATCAACTTTGTGGGCGGTTCGCAAAGCTTCCCCGAAGCCGGAGGCAGCACCCAGATTCAATTGAGCATCAACCCCCCGGCGACGACCTCGGGCACGGTGGTGTTAACCGTTACGCCCGGTCCCGGCTTTGGACCCACCGATGCCAATACGCTGCCAACCACCGATCCCAACACTGGAGAAATCCTGATGCCGTTTGCCGTGGGCGACAGCTTGTTGACCTTGACGGTCAACGTGGTGGACGATACCGATCAAGAGGGCAACGAAAATGCCGTGGTCGGCATCACCAATTCCGGGAGCTTGACAACGGGTCCCTTGAGCAACTACACCTTCACCATCCTCGACAACGACATCCCGATCCCGACCTACTCTATTGCGCAGGTAACGGCCGTAGATGCCGTGGGCTTGCCGGATTCGATGGGGGTGTATTGCCGTATCCAAGGTGTGGTCCATGGATTTAACGTCCAAAACCCCAACGGAACCAACGCCCAGTTTACCGTCATCGACGCCACGGGCGGTTTGAGCGCTTTCTACAGCCTCAACAACGTCCCCTACAGCCCCACCGAAGGCGATTTGGTGCGCATTGTGGGCACCATCGATCAGTTCAACGGACTCACCGAAATCCTCCCGGATTCCATCACCCTCATCTCTGCGGGCAATCCGACCGCGACACCATTGGTCGTGACCCAATTGATCGAATCGACCGAAAGCGAATTGATCCGCATCAACAACCTGACTTTGGTAACGCCTTCTCAGTGGCCGTCCCCCGGAAGCAATGCCAACATCGATGTCACCGACGGAGTCAATCTGTACGTGATGCGCATCGACGTAGACACCGACGTAGACGACGTGGTCTTGGTCCCCACGGGCGCATTCGATTTGATCGGGATTGGTACGCAATTCGACAACAGCAACCCCTATACCACGGGTTATCAGATCATTCCCCGCTATGCCCAGGACGTACTGCTGCCCCAGCCCCCTGCTTTGGCCATCACAGAAATCATGCCCGGCAGCAACCTGAGCGATCCCAACCTGAACGGCGACTGGTTCGAAATCACCAATACTGGCGCTACTCCCGTCGATTTGGCCGGATTGGGTTTTGACGACAACACCTTTACCCCCAATACGGCCGTGCTCCCTTCGTATGTGATGCAACCCGGTTCTTCGGTGGTGGTTTGGGAGGGCAACGCCGCCAACGAAGCCGCTTTTGTGGCCGAATGGTCTACCGGAGGTCCCTACGAGATCATTGCCGCCGACGAACTCGCCTCCGGCTTCTTCCAAGCCCTCGGCCAAAGTGGAGATGCGGTGGTATTGTACGATCCTGTGGCCGGCGAAATATGCCGGGCCGAATACATCAATGCCCTGCCAGGTGTCTCGGTTGAATTTGATTCGGATTGTCAGATTGTCGGCAATTCGGTACCTGGAGCCGGGTTGGCATGGGTTTCTTCCAACGGCGACATCGGTTCTCCCGGCAACCTCTATCCTTGGAGCACCTACGACGCTCAGGGATTGGTGGGCAAGATCTATCCCAACCCGGCAACCGACCGTTTGACCATCGAATTGAACAGCGCCGAACGCGCAACCATTACCGTGGTCGATATGGTGGGCCGCGAGGTATACCGTGTAGAGGATTTCCGCCCGGGAGAAGGGCTTTCGGTCGCCTCTTGGGCCAAGGGATTGTACACCCTGCGCATCGTACAGCAAGGGCACATGGCGACGCACAAGTTCAGCGTGCGCTAAACCCCGCCTCCAAGAGAAGTTCAGGGGGCCACGCGCCCCCTTTTTTCACTACTCACTTTTAGACTCTTCGAGCCATCGAAACCCTCGGCTATGTTTTAAATATCCTTGGCTCCTTCGCCCTGTTTATGTACGGGATGAAGGTGTTGAGCAATGGCATGCAGCAGGTGGCCGGTCGCCGTCTGCGCTCCATCCTCGGGGCCTTGGCTTCCAACCGATACCGAGCCCTGTTGACGGGCGTCATCGTAACGGGCTTTATTCAGACGTCAAGTGCGGTCACGGTGTTGGTGGTGAGTTTTGTCAACGCGGGCATGCTCCATTTGCTCGAGGCGATTTACCTCATTATGGGGGCCAACATCGGCACCACGGTAACCGCCTGGCTGGTGGTGTTTTTCGGGATGGGGGAATTCAGCATCGGGGCCATTGTTTTGCCTCTGGTCGCCCTCGGATTCTCGTTCTTCTTCTTCAAAGGCAACAAATACAAAGCGGTCGGGGAGTCGGTGATTGGCTTTGCCCTGCTGTTTTTGGGATTGGGTTTGCTCCGCGATGCGCTTCCGGTCTTGGACGAAAGCTCGGAGTTCAAAGAGTACCTCGGCAGTTTGGTGGTCTCGGGTGGGGGTTATGTAGAGCAAGTGTTGCTCGCGGGGCTGTTTGTGGTCATCGGGTTTCTGTTTACCGCGGTCATTCAGTCGTCGAGTGTGGCCACGGCCTTTACCATTGTGCTCACCTACGAGGGGTGGATCCCGCTGCCTTTGGCGCTGGCCCTCGTCTTGGGAGAGAACATCGGGACCACCGTTACGGCCAATATTGCGGCACTGGTGGCCAATGTCCACGCCAAGAGGGCGGCGCGGGCTCATTTGCTCTTCAATGCATTCGGGGTGCTGTTGGCGCTCCCATTTTTGCCTTGGTATACCCCGGCGGTTCGCGCCATGGGGCAAACCATTGCCCATGCCCTGCACGGGACCGACGTCACCGAAGCGCTGTTTTTTACCTACGCCCTTTCGTTTTTCCACAGCGCGTTTAACATCGCCAACACGCTGGTGTTTCTGGTTTTAAACTTAAGCCCACGGCTCGAGCGCCTGTTGTTGCTCTGGATGCCCTCCCGGGCTTCAGAAGACGAGGAGTTTCACCTCGAGTTCATCGAGGGACGGCTTACGAACACCTCGGAGCTGTCGATTGTCGAGGTAAGGCGGGAACTGGCGCTGTTCGCGCGTCAAATTGAGAAGGCCTATAAGCTGCTCCCCCGCATTCTCCTCGAACCCGACGAGACGGTACAAGAGGAGTATCTCGAAAAAATCGAGCGCATCGAGCACATCACCGATAAGATGGAGCTCGACATCGCCAACTATTTGGCCAAGGCCAGTCGGCAGGAGATCAGCATAGAAGCCAGCCAGCAAATCCGCAATATGCTGTCGGCGGGCAACCACCTCGAGCGCACAGCCGACCTTATTCTCAAAGTGGGCATCTATATGGTGCGCCGCAAACAGGAGAAAGCCTTTTTTACCCCGGAACTCCGCCGCTATTTGCTCGAGTTTATGGAGGTTGTGGGGGGTTCGATCCAACAAATGATCGCTAACGTAGCGGGCGATGCGCATCGGCTCGACCTTATCGCAACCCGAAACATAGAGCGCTCCATCAACCGTCAGTTTTCCGAGCTCCGCAAAGACTATCTCAAGGCGATGGAGCAGAACAAATACAAAGTGTCGAGCGGTCTCTACTACCACGACCTACTGAGCGAACTCGAGCGCATAGGAGACCACGTGGAGCGGGTCAGCGAGGCGTTGTTTGACAACCGTTAAAGCCCGGAAAAAACAGGCTCAGTCGAGTACGATCAGGGGCGAAAAGACCTCGTTGCTCCGGTTCAGCGCCCGGTCGAGCAAGACGAACGAAAATTGCAGACTGTCCGAGCCCCGGAGCGAGACGTCCATATCGAATTCGATGACCCCTTCTAAGGCCTTGTTTTGCCCTTCGGGCGTAAGGTTGGGAATGCGGGTATCGAAGTCGTAGTCAAAGACCTCGACCACGGTATCTCCATCGGGTTCAAAGGTGCGCACCAAGAGATTGACGTCGTAGGGAGGGACGGAATCGCTCTGCTCGAGTCCAATATCGCCGTTTCCATCGGTAAAGTAAATGCGGACCAACAGGTTGTCGAGGGTTACGCCCCCTACGGTCTGGGTCTGTTGTTCATACGATTCGAAGCGCAAAAACGGGATGTCGGAAAAGTCATTTTCCCGGGTGCAAGCGGTGCCCGCTCCCATTGCGATGGCGGCAACGGCCAGGGTGTGCAATACTTTTGAATGCGGTCGTTTCATGGAAAACCGGAAGCGCCTCGTGTTGGACAGTAAACGACTCCTTTAACAGAACGCAATTTAAACCGCTTTCGTTTGCGCGTTCAAGCACCCAAACCCACGCCCGAAGCCTTTGTCGATGGCTGGACCCCCGAGCGCTTCGAGGCCCTGGCGCTCGAACTCTACGCCCACCAGCGTCGGGAAAACGCCGTCTACAATGCCTGGTGCTCAGCTTTGGGCGTCCCTGAACAAGTCGAGCGCTTCCGCGACATTCCCTTTTTACCGATTGGGTTTTTCAAGACGCATCCAGTGGTTTCCTTTTCAGGGGCCCCGGTTCAGGTGTTCGAGAGCAGTGGCACCACGGGGGTTCAAACGGCTCGGCACGCCATTGCGGATCTGGGTTGGTACGAGCGCTCGCTTCGGCTGGGTTTTGAGCGGATTTTTGGGGACCCGAAGGGGTGGCGGTTTTTGGCGTTGCTGCCGCACTATCTCGAGCGGGGTCAATCGTCTCTGGTGTGGATGTGCCGCTCGTTGATGGAGGCTTCGGGCCACGAAGGGGGGTTTTTTCTCCGCGACTGGGATGCGCTCGATGCGCATTTGGCCCGGGCCGAGGCCGATGAACACGGTCCGAAGGTGATGCTGATCGGGGCTTCCTACGCCTTGCTCGATTGGGCGGAACAACGACCGCGCCGTCTGGAACGAACCACGGTGGTCGAAACGGGGGGCATGAAGGGCCGGGGACGGGAATTGCTGCGCGAAGAACTGCATGCGCGCTTGCAAAAAGCCTTGGGGCTTGATGGCATTGCCTCGGAATACGGAATGACGGAATTGCTTTCCCAAGCTTGGAGCCGAGCCGAGGGGGTGTTTGAGACGCCTTCATGGATGCGTTGTTTGGTCCGCGATCCGCGGGATCCGCTCGATCCGGGGGCGGCTGTGGGCCGGGGTTGTCTGAACGTGGTCGATTTGGCCAATGCGGAATCGTGTAGCTTTATTGCCACCGACGATTTGGTCCGCATCGAGCCCGATGGCCAGATTTTTGTAGAAGGACGTCGCGATGGCTCCGATGTTCGGGGCTGCAATCTCTTAAGCTTTAACGCATGAAATCGATGTTTTTGGCGGGTGCCTTGGTTTTTGGAATGGGGGTTCAGGCCCAGTTGACTTTGACCCGGGCCGAGCTCAGCGCCGAAGCGGGGGGCGAGCCGGTGGCGGTGCTCAGCGACAGCGTTCGGGTGTTGGCCATTCCACAGCAGGATCGGTTTTGCCGGGTGACCCAGTCTTTTCTGGTCAAGGTTACGGATACGGAAGACGGGTCTGTCCGGGCGGGAGCGGGGTTGTTCAACGAGCAGAAGGACTCGGTGGGCAAGTTGTTTGTGGACTACAAGGCAAATCTGGAGCCGTTGAAGGGGAAGAAATACAAGAATTACGCTCGGTTCGAGTTCAAAGGCTACGTGCACCGGGGTCGGTTGATTTCGGGTACGATTCCCGAGGAGGAAATTGCGGAGGCGTTGGCCGAAAAGAACAAGGGCAAACAGGAGGCCCGGCTGGGCGATTTGTATGCCAAAGAAGGGTTTGTTTTGAAGGAAACGGGGGAGTTGAGTTTGCGGGTGCAGCGGATGGGGGGGCCGGAGGCGACGGAGGAGGATCCGATGCGGATTATGGTGGTAAGTCGGGCAGGGGGTGCGGTGATTGGGGTGGTGTGCAATGGGGGGCACCTGGAATTGCCCAAAGTGAAGGAGACGAGGACGGAGCATGGTTGGACGATGTATTATCTCCAAAAGCCCTCGGCGGCCATCCACGAGGCGGTGGTGGAGGCGGGGTTGAGTTTTATGCCGCTGTAGGGTTCAGATGATGCCTCAGGAGCGATAAGGCTCATTCGGGGTCACAGGATATTTCTGGGGAGAGATGCTTTTTTATTCAATTGTGTTTTACCCCTTTTCCTATAATAAAACCTACAATTGACTAATTCAACCAGAGTCTTCCAAGGTAAACCCGGGCCTCCGGGTAGAAGTCTTCCGGCTACGCCGAAGAGCATTCAAAGAAGGCCTGCGCTGTT
>WGMI01000008.1 GCA_016125155.1 bacterium | reverse complement strand
GTTAGACGTCCTCAAACCAATGGATTTGTAGAACGATTCAATCGAACCGTACAAGAAGAATTCGTCCAAATAGCCTTTCGCAAGAAGCTCTATATATCCGTAGAAGAGCTTCAAGAAGATTTAGATAAATGGATGGAACACCACAACTATGAACGACCACACAGAGGCTACCGAAATCTCGGAAAACGACCCATCGACACCGTACTTTCTTTCACAAAGAAAAAGAAGTAAATTCGTCAGGCATCAAGGTTAGTCGTACAGTTAAAATGGCGATGTTCAGAACCTCTTGGCATAGAGAAATCAGCAGCAAAGTCTATTCCCCTGAGTTTATTATTTATTGCAGCCAGTCCAAACTCGATAAACACACCCTCATATCACTCCTCGACAAGATGCAACTCAACTTCCTTTCTCAAATTTGGCAAATGATTTGAAACAATACCCCAAATAATGACATCGTCTACTTTATCATAACCGTGAATCACCCAATTTCGGGTGTCGATAATCTGCCGGGCATTCGATAATTGGACCCCCGATTCCATTTTTATAATCCGATTGACCGCTTCGCCTATTATTTCCAATTCTCGCTCCACCGCACGGCGTAATTGCTTGTTTTTCTGATATTCAAAGAAATTCCGATCGCTTCCCAAATATTCGAATATAGAGTCGATTGAAGTCTTAATATCATACAAATATTTCTTGACCTCACGCTTCATAAATCAATTGTTTGGTTTCGTTGATACTTTGGATAAAATAAGGATTCGACAAAGACCGCTCCGTAACCACATCAATTTCTCGATTGAATAACGCCCTTAGCTTGTAATGAAGTAAAAAATAACCATTTGTATATTCTTCAATGTTCAATCCGTCCGCAAACGAAACCAGAAAATCAAGATCGCTTTCGTCATTAAAATCATTCGACACCACCGAACCAAAAACATACAAGCGTCGAACGTTCAGCGCTCGACACAAATCGTTCAACTCGTTTTTCTGTTCTTCAATGATCGCATTCATAACACCCCATTGCATTTTGCATTCAATCCATCTCCCCTTGCATCTCAACAATCCAACCCAAATCCAGCACATTCTTTGCTTCAAACCCGAAAAACTCGAGTTCCGGCGGCAAGAACGAAAGTAGCGATTGTTTGGCGAGCCTCTTCCCGTCGTCACACCTCCCCCCAACAAAAAAGCCCCCCATGTGGGAGGCTTTGAGCAGGTCGAGAAAAGACAAGGACTTATTCGCGGATCAGGCGGAAGGTGTGTTGTTCGCCGTTGACCTGGGCTTGGATCATATAGACCCCGCGGGCGTAGGCAGAGAGGTCGAAGGAAATCGAACCCTCGGCAGCGGTGCGGCGGTCGAGGATGCGGCCGCTGAGGTCGAGCAGAACGGCTTGGCTGCCCGAGGGAAGCTCCACGTAGACCAAACCTGAGGTCGGGTTGGGATAAACCGAAACCGCATCGATGGCATCGGCCTCCAACACCGCAGCCTCCGGCAGGTCCTTGCAGACCACACCCGCATTGTACCCCCGAGCAATGGCGCAGGCCGGAGCCGAAGTCATGGTCGTACCCATTTGGTCAACCTCCACGAACACCGTGAACTCGTAATTCGCAATGCACAAGCCCAGACCCGTAAAGTCGATCGAGGCCGACAGGTTGGTCGTAGACGGCGCCGTGGTCCAAGCATTCGAACCCCGCTGGCGATAAGCCGGAACATAGCCCGTAACCGTAGCACCCATCGGCGCCGTAGCCGCCATCCAATTCAGGACGAACACCTGGGGACCGTTCTTTTGAACACTCGTCAAGGTCGTCGCAAAGGCCGCAGCCGGATTGGCCACCACATCGAGGGTATCGCTCACCACGCAGCCCTGGGCATCCGTAACCGTCACCCAATAGGTGCCTGGAGCAACCAAGATGTTTTTGGTCGTGGCCCCCGTGCTCCACAGAATCGACTGGCTGCCCGATCCGCCCGTATAGTCGGCCAAAAGCTGGAACATATCCGAAGGACATTCAGCCGGTTTCACAACGACCGCGTTCAACACCATCGGCTTGCTGCAGAGCGTTGTGAAACTCATCACGTCTCCATAAGCCGTACCGTTGGCCGTGACCGCATAAGCGCGGAAATAATAGGTCGTATTGGGCTGCAAACCACCCAGATTGCGGTCGTATGCTCCATAGGAAGCGCCAGCCATCAAAACCGAATCGGCCATGGTCGGCATCGGGTTCGTGCCGAACACAAAACCCCGCTCGATCAAACCACCCCCGCAGCCCGGGGCCACAAAGCCATTCACACGCGCGCTCTTGGCTCCCACCAAGGTCGCAGCCTGGGTGGTCACCATCGAATCGAGGCAGGTCCGAACGCGGAAAATGCTCAACGTACCGCTCAATTCGTTCGCCACCACGATATAAGTCAACCCATCGGGGCTTTGGTCGCCCGGAATCACATTCACGCTCTCAGCCCCGTTGTCGCCCGCATAAGCGTTCACATCGCGGGTGTTGATATAGTCCTCGAATTCAGGCGCTGCCGGATTGTCTAGGTTGTAGGCCATCAAGCCCCCGGTGCGCTCCAAGCACACAAAAGCACACGGCTTGCCGTTGATGGTGGCCACTGCAACCCCTTCGGGCTCAGGACCCTTGGCGCGGCTCCGGCTCTTGAACGTATTGTTCTCGTTGTCCGCATTGAACAACCCGCCAAACACCGGATCGGCCGCGGTGATTTGTTCAAATTCGCTGCCGCTGTCGTACACCAACGCACCCGTTTGGGCATTCCAAACGCTGAACGAACGCGAACCCACGCTGTACAGTTCGTCGTAGTCGCCATCGTTGTCCGTGTCGCCGTGGAGGTTGCTGATGCGGAAACGGCCCAGATTGTGCTCTTCTTTGAGCACCGCTGCATGTGGGAAAACCACTGGATCGAGGACAGTACCACTGGCGCCCACCGTAGTGCGTTCGTTGATGGCCGCATACTCGCGCTCGTCGCCCTCGTTGGCCGTAATCAAATACGACACCCCACCCTGCTCAAGTGTGGCGATGGCATCGGGAATGTAGAACGACTTGATGGGCCACTGGGCCAAGAGCACCGCCTGACTGCGGTCGGAAGCGTCAAATCCGTTGCCTGCGGCGTTCATGTCTTTGGTGCCCATCGGGAACAGATTCGTACAGGTCTTGGTGGCCACATCAAACACCGCAATGGTGTTGTTTTCCTGAAGCGTTACCCAAGCCGTGGTCCCGTCGGCACTGATGGCGATGTATTCCGGCTCAAAGTTCTGAGACAGCGTACCGATGTTGCTCGCTTTGCGCACCCCTGCCGCCACAAGGGCTGCTTCGTTGGCGTTAAAGGACGTAAAGTCGACTGTCGTAACCTGCGCCTGGGTGATGTTGGGCACCACCTCGATAAAGCTCACCGAGCCTTCCGGGTCCACGCTCCAGTTGTCGTTGGGCTGGCCTTCGTTGGCGGTCATAAGGAAGCTGCCATCGGGGCTGTAGGTGATCATGTCCGGGAGGGCTCCTACGGTGACCTGGCTTTGGAACACCCCATGAGCGTCGAAAAAGACGACCGAACCCGGCATTTGCTCGTTTGCATTGGGGCTGGCCACAGCCACGCGACCATCGCGAACGGCGACGCTGGTGATGCCTCCATAAGGCGCCATGTCCACGCTGCCCACAGTGACGGGAGCCGCAGGATTCGAAAAATCGATGATGTCCAAGCGGTCTTGAATCGCGCTGGTAGCATACAGTTTCTGAGTGGTCGGGTCGTAGGCCGAAATTTCGGTCGAACTGCCCGTAGCCGAGGGGTCGAAGCTGGTGACGTGCTCGAGGGTCAAATTCCCAGCCCCGGCGGGCGCCTGGCGGTCGTTGTCGGCGATGTAGAGGGTATAAAACGCTGAACCCATCAAACCATAACCTACGACATTGCTAACCTTGAAGAAGAGGTATTCGTCGTCTTCGACCGAGTTGTCGTCCACAATCGGAATGTTGACCACCACGGTGTTGCTGTTGCCCGGAATGGTGATGGTCTGAGTTGCAAACCCGTGATCGCTGCTGTTGGCGCTGCTCTGGGGAATGACTTCGAGGTCAAAGCTGCCCACGGCAGGGAAGGCCAGGTTGAACACCAATTGGGCCATGCCCACTCCTTCTGAAACCGTTTGAAAGCGGTTGGCGTAGGTCAAGGTGCTCGAGAAAGTGAAGTTGAAAACGAAAGGCGCGAACATGGGCGTCGCACTGCTGCTCAAAATGCCACTCACGGTCAAACTGTTGCCCGAACCTTGGGCAAAGCCGGGGGCATAGGAGAGCACCACCGTGTCGTTGGCCGCGCCGTTGTTGGTCACCACCGCAGACTGAATTCCGGCAATCCCGGTGTAGTTCGCCGTGTTTTGTGCGGTGGCGGGATCCAGATCGCTGTTGAACTCCAATCGAATTTGGGTCGCATTGAGCACCGTAGCGTTGCTAACGGCCACCGGGCCGGGGAAGCCGTAGCTCGGCCAGGTCTGTGGAGGGGTATTGGATCCCACGCCCACCCAGTTCGCGGGATCGAGGATCTGCGCCTTGAGATTCGGACCGCTCTGGGGACCGTTGTAGTAAGCATTGACCGTATTGCCGCCTGTATTGCCCGGAGCCATCGACAAGTTGATCGCGCTGACCCCATCGGCCAACGTGGCGGGGATTTTCGAAAAGCTGCCACTGCAGCTCGTATTCGCTCCTACCCACGCATTGCTGCTCAAAGCCGTAATGTGGGTCGGATTGGCCGGGGTGCCGGCATAGACGATAAACTGATCGCCCCCAGAGCTCAATCCGAAAGCGGCCCCGGAGATACTGCCTACACTAGCCGTGGGAACGTCGTTTTGAATGTAGATCACCGTACCCGCGGGAACACCTCCCATCGGAGCCGTCCACGTCAGCCCACCGGCGCACTGAGGCTGGGCATTGTCGGTGTATTTGGCGTCGGCCATATTGATGAGCGTACCGGGCAAGATGTTGACCAAGGTGAGCAGGGCCACTTCGTCCTCGGTGGAGGTCGCGTTCATGCGATAGGCCACGGGGACGATGTCGCCGGGCTGGAAGACCGTTTGGAGCGCAATGGTGGTGAATGTGGAAGCCGTTCCGTTCGGCAAAGCATTGCCCGCCAAGTCGGTAATGGCTCCATCGACGGCTCCAATCCAGTAGGTCTGGCTGTTCATCAAGGGCGCGTTGGGGGCTATGCTTACAATGTTTCCACTGATGGTTGCGTCAAAGGGCACCATGGCCCCCATGGCGTTGTTGAGGCGCAATTCAAAGGCTGCATCGATGTTGGAGTTGTTGGCGGCAATGCCTCCGGCCAATTCGATGGGTTCGTTGAAGGTGACGGTTGGTACCGTGTTGACCGACTGATTCACTGCAACATTGAGTGGACTAAACACCGCCACCGGGGCAATGAGGTCCATACCGCTGGGGACGGCATCGAGGGTCAAGTTGTCGAAGCGGTTGTTGCCGACCGTTCCCCCTCCGCCTTGGGTGAACGATACTTCCAGTCCGAAATCGGGGTTGTTGTCGGCACCGGCAATGCCCGAAAAATCGAGCTCGATCAAGGTGGGGTTGCCGTTGTTGGGCGCGATGGTGTCGAAGGCGACGTAGGTGCTGCCATCGAGGGTATAGGACCAATACTGCAGACCGGCCCCCGAACCCGAACGGCGGGTGGCGAAGCGCACTTTGGGATCGGAATGACCCGTGGTGGGCAACGCAAAGCGGAGTTTTCCGCCGATGGGGTCGTTAAAGCGCAGGTGTGTGCCGGCCGCATCGCCATTGCGGGCGTTGAAGTTGTTGACATCGAAGTTTTGACCGGTTCCGTTGGCAAAGTCGATCGCGCTGATGCCTCCGGCTACATGCGAAATGGCCGCTCCGCCTACGCTCGAAAAGCTCGGGGTAACCAAGGCACCCAGCGAGGCATTGTTGTTGAAATTCCAATAGTGCACCAAGGTGGGGGGCACATACGCATCGGCGTCAAGGGTCAGGTTGTCGATGCGGTTGGTACCGGCGGTTCCTCCGGCTCCTTGCACATAGGCAATCTGCAGGACGAAATCTTGGTTGTTCTGGGCCGCGGCTACCCCGGTAAAATCAAGGGTTTGGAGCGTTGGATTGCCCGAAATGGGATTGATGGTGGCAAAGTAGGTAAAGGTGGCTCCTCCGTCGTCGGAGATCGAGCAGACCATGTCTCCTGCACCGCTGTTGGAACGCCGCGTGGACATGGCAACGACCGGATTCTGGAAGCCCGTGGTGGGCAAAAAGAACCACAGGGTGTCTCCTGCGGCATCGTCTAGGCGCAGGTGGGTTCCGAAGGGATCGCCATTGCGGGCGTTGAGGTTGTTGTCATATCCGTTGCTGGTGCCGCTCAGGTTGATGACGGCACCGGCAGAAGGCACAATCGACGCTCCGGCCACCAAAGAGGCATTCGGGGTCAAAATGTTGGCTTGGCTGGTGTTGTCGTTGAAGTTCCAGTAGTGCACAAGGGTTTGGGCGCTCAGGCTTCCCAGTGGGGCCAAACACGCCAGCAAAGCCCATCGGGTGAGAACGGTACGCAGCATGGATAGGTAGATTGAGGATGAATTTGAGTGCCTCAAAGCACGCCTGCCAATGTTATGTCGATGTTAGCGCCGTGTGAAACAAAAAATTCAGGGTTCGGACAAAAAAACCGCCCCGGTTTCCCGAGGCGGCTTTCAAAGCGCGGGTGCGCGGTGCTTATTCCTTGACCACCTTGACCACTTCGGCGGTATCGCCCGATCCGATGCGGATCATGTAGATGCCTTTGGCGAAGCTGCTCAGGTCGAGGCGGGTTTCGCCTTCAACAGTCGTGCCTGTAGCCAATACACGTCCCTGAAGGTCAGTAAGGACATAATCCAGGCCACCGATCGCAACCACATGCACGAAATCGCGGGTGGGGTTGGGATACACCTCCACTGAGCCCATCAAATCGGCGGCGTCCAGACCCGTCTCGTCGTTTTTGCAGGCACCGGCGTTGTAGCCTTTAAAGAGGCTGCAGGCCGCGGCAGAGTTCATGTCGGCACCTCCGTCGTTGTAGCGAACAAAGACGGTAAACTCGTAGTTGCCGTTGCACAGACCCATGCCGCTGAAGTTGATCACCGTGCTCAAGGCACCGGTCATGGGCTGCATCATCCACATTTGGGTACCGCGGGGGCGGAAGGCGGGCACATAACCCACCAAGTTGGCCCCCATCGGAAGCGACGCAGCGTTCCAGCTTACGTTGTAGCTCGAAGCAGAGGCCTTGGTGACGGCCACCAAGGTCGTGGCATAGGCCATGCCGGGAACCATCACCTCAAACGTATCGGTCGCGCTGCAGCCCGAGGCGTCGGTTACGGTCACCCAGTGGGTTCCCATACCGGCCAGGATGTTCTTGTTGGTCTCGCCCGTGCTCCACAACACCGTCTTGGCACCCGATCCTCCGCTGAACACCACGCGCAGTTGAGCGGTAAAGGTGGGGCACTGAGGGGCGCGCACTTGGTTGATGGTTACATTGAGCGGAATTACACAACCCGTCGTAAAGCTCAACTCGTTGCCATAGCTCGTGCCCACGGCGTTGGTGGCGTACGCGCGAACGTAGTAAGTCTGATTCAAGGCAAGACCCGTCAAAGCAGCGGTGTAGCTGCCCAGTCCGGCACCATTCACCGTGCTCATGTCGGCCAAAGTGGGGTTGGCGTTGGTGCTGTACACCACACCGCGGGCGCTCACCGCTGGACCGCCTTCGTCGGTTACTTCGGCATCAACATCAGCCGAAGTTGGAAGTATGTTGTTGACGGCCACCGTAGACACGCTCGGAGCCTGGGCGCCGAGGTGCTCGCTGCGCGCAATCACAAAGGCCGCAGAGGCGTTGAAGGCTACCATATTGCCCGAGGCATCCATCTGGGCCACGTTCGAACCGCTGGGGTGCTCAATCGAGATAAAGGCAAAGCGGTAGTCGGGGCTAAACGTCATGCCGCAAGGCTCTGAGCCCGCAGGGGTCTTGATGAACAACTCCACTTTGGGGGCATTCTGGGTGTGGTCGGGACGCACCATCCAGAGGTGGTTGCGGCTGCCATCCTGCAAGACATACAAATTGCCCTGATCGTCGAAGGTCAGGTTGTCGTTTCCGCTGCCCCAAGCCTCGGTAAAGTTTCCGTTGGACGAGGTGATGTTGTAGCTGGTTCCGCCGACAAACGTCTCGAAGTTCGAAACGGTCATGCCGTTGTCGGTAAACCTCCAGGTGCGGTTGTTGCCCTTGCCGGTAAAGTAGATCTTGCCGTCCAAGGTGCCGATTTCTACGTCTTCGACCCCGTTGAAGTTGGTCGCACCCAAACCGATGGCCAAGGTGGTGGTGTTGTTGCGCTCGGCTTGGGTAGTGTTGGGAACCATGACCCAAGTAGCCGTCGTACCCGTGGGCTCGCCGCTCACCAAGGGCTGATCGAGCTTGAGGACGTACAACATCCCGCTGCTCAAATCGCCTTTGTTGGTCAATACGTACTTAAACACGGCACTCGAACCTCCGTCTTCGCCCCAGTACATAACGGCAGAGTCGTTGGTAAAGCACGCATTCTCGTGGCTGGCCTTGCCGGCAGCCCAAATTTTGTCCGCGATGCCATCGTTGTTGTAGTCGCGGACTTTGGCCGTAACCGGGTCGATCTCGACCAACCAACCTACGTCGAAGTATCCATCGCCATTGGCATCGGCAGCAGAGCCGGTTTCTTCGGCCGTTACCACCGTACCCCAAGGCGTAATACCCCCGGAGCAATTCCGCTCGGTGCGGACCAAATTCGGAACGCTGAAATCGACTGCCTCAGAGGTGTCCACTACCCACAAATTGGCGCCATTGTCGTAGTGCAAATCGAGCATAGACACTCCACCGGGCGAGGTTTCGTGGTTGACCGACAAATGACCGAGTTCGCTGCTGCCATTGGTCGAAACAAAAGCAGTAAAGTCGTGCAGGCCAGGGGCATTGCCTCCACCCTTGCTGTAAGGAGTGCCCTCTTTCCACAACATTTGGAAGCGGTGGCTCGGAGGAATGATCATGGTGCTCGTTTGAGCCGAAGGCTGGAGCGAGGTAAAGCACGCAAAGTGGGCATCGTTGCCATTGCTGCAACCCATAGCCGGAGGGTTGAAGAAGGGAGGGGTCTTGATGTACAAATCAAAACCGAGGTCCGAGCTGAATACGTCGCGGTTGTGGATTTCTACGGCGATCAGGTTGATGCCTTGGTTGAACACCGTCTTGGGAACCAAATAGGTGTAGAACGTGGTTTCGTCTCCACCCGCAATGGTCAAAGGCGCCGTGGTGTCGCAGGTAAAGGCACCGCTCACCATATTGCTGCGGAACAATTCCACCCCATTGACGTAAACCACGCCTCCGTCGTCTCGACGCAAACCAAACTCGACGGTATCCGGCAACTGGGCCAAATTGATGTCGATGTCGCGACGGAAGTAGTAGGTAATGGCCTTGTTGTTGGCATCGGGACCAAAAGAGATGGTCGTGGCCACGGGGTCTCCATAGCCGAGCGGAGCTGCACCTTGAGGCCAGTTGTCGTCGCTCATGGCATTGGTGTTCCACGGCATGCCGTCAAAACAGGTTCCGCCATCGCGGTAGTGCCATGAGCTGCCCGCTGCGAAGGGGAAGGTGGCCGGAGCCAACGGAGGACGCTTGCCGCTAACGCTCATGTCGAACACCAAATCCGAGCTATTGGCCGCGCTCTGATGCAGTTCCACGGCGATGACGTTCAAACCATTGACCAGGATGTTGTCGGCGGTGCTGAGGAAGAAGCTGGTTTCGTCGGCTCCCCCTACGGCGCTGCTCGCCAAGGTCGAAGCATTGACGGCACCGGCGGGCATATTTTGACGGAACATTTCCACCCCGTTTACGTATACCACAACCCCATCGTCCCGACGAACGCGGAACTCGAGGCTATCGAACTGGGCCGTATTGGCAATGGTGAAGGTGTTGCGCAAATAGGTCGTGATGTACTTGTTGTTGGCGTCCAGACCAAAATCCAAAGTGGTGGTCACGGGATCGCCATAACCGAGGGGCGCATTGCCAAAGGCCCAAGTGCTGTCGTTGTAGTTGAGTTGGGTCCAGTTGGTGGCGCTCAAATCGGTGCCGTTGTCGAGGTATTTCCACGAAGCGCCCGCAGCGATCGGGAAAATGCCGTTCTGGTAGGTGGCCGGGGGGATGTAGGTCACGATCAATTTAGCGGCATTGGCCGGGTTGCGGTCGTAGGTCTAGGCTACGCGCTTGGTCGTATTGGGGCTAAAACCGGGAACACTCACTATGGCCGGATCGACCATACCGAGCAACAAGGCGTTGCCACTGGCCCAAGAAACATTGTTGACGATGGTTTGCACCAAACCAGAAATATCGGGAGTGCGTTGGTCGGGACCGCTTTGTCCGTCGGAGGCAAAAGGTCCGGGATTCCAGATGGTCGGGACTGTTCCGAAGTTGAAGCTGCGGCCTGCAATGTTGTTGCTCGTACCGGTTATGGGGGCGCTGTTGGCACTGTTTTCGGCCGCGATCAAGACGTTGACCGTACCCGTCGTGTTAACCTCGTCGGCCGTAAACTGAATATAGGCATTCACAATCTGCGAACCCTGAGGAATGCTTACGTTGGCATAGCGCAAACCGATTACTTGGATGGCGCTGCCGTCGGCGGTAAACTCCAGATCAGAGCTGGTCAAGTCCATACCACCAGTGTTGGCGTTTTGTTCCGCATCGTCGCTGCTGCTCAAGATGTTGAAAGTTGCCGTTACAGGAACCACATATTCTACTACGAGTTTAGGGGCACCCGAAGCATCTCCATCGTAGGCTTCGGCCGTACGCTTGCCGGTGCCACTGGCAATAAACACCATGGCGTTGCCGCTGGCCCATCCCGAGCGATTGACAATGGCTTGCACCAAGGTCTTCAAATCGGGGGTGCGCTGATCAGGCCCTTGTTGACCTACAACGGTCCAGGTAGGAATGTTGGTCCAATCGACCGAAACACCCGCCACGCGTGGGCGCGATGAGATGCTGAAGGCCGTGGCCGTAAAGCCGCTGGGATTGTCGGCATCTTGAACCTCGAATGTTACAGTGCCTGCTTCGTTTGGAGTTTCGTCTACCTGAAACTGGATGTAGGCGTTCTGGATGATGGCTCCTTGGGGAATGTTGACCCCGGTAAAGCGCATTCCGATAAACTGGTCGCCCGTGCTCGAACCATCGCGGGTCAGTTCCAGGTCCGAACTGGTCAGGTCGATGGCACCGACCGAAGAGGTGGCATTGGCGCCACGTTCTTCGGCATCGTCAAAAGACGCTGTTACGCGCTTTTCGAACGTTTGAACTTGCGCAAACGCCGCCGAGGCGAAAACGCAAAGCCCTAGAATTGAAGTAACTAACTTTTTCATGGAAGGGTGTTATTGGGTTCACCGAAACACGCCCTTTATTGTTAACTCCAATCCCTTTTTGTGTGAAATAATCAATAAGAAAAATTATCCAACTCGAATTACACATATTCTAATTACTTTATTTAGAGACTTCTAAACCTCAATCATCATAACAAAAATTTAAACCACCAGGGAATTAGACTTCACATCTTTTCAATTCAATGCAATCCGACAGTTCGGAAGGGCTGCCCGAATCCGCGCCTGCTCCTCGGCACTCAATCGGTGGCCCAAAAGCGAAAGGGTTCTGAGCGACTTCATATTGCCGAGATTTTTTGGCAGGCGCTCGATCGGGTTGCCCGAAAGGAGCAACATTTCGAGTTGCGCGCAGCCCACAATCTCGTCGGGAAGCTCGGTGAGTTGATTTCCGGTCAGCGATAGCACTTTCAATTGTTTGAGCGCTCCGATTTCCGGCGGCACCGCCCGAATCCGGTTGCGGTCCAAATGCAGTTCTTCGAGCGACTTCCATCCTTTTAAGCTGGGATCGAGCGCATACAAGTGGTTGTCGGACAGCCGCAGCACCCGCAGCTCTTTGAGCGCGCCCAAATTGGACGGCCAGCCGCTGAGCTGATTGACTTGCACCTCGAGTACTTTGAGTCGGCGGCACTGCCCCAGCGCATCGGGCAAAACCGTAAGCCGATTGATGTTGAAATAGGCGTATTCGAGTTGGTCGAGTTTACCCAACTCTGAAGGCAACGCTTTCAGTTCGTTCTGAGTCACTTCCAGCGTGCGCAATGCTCCGAGTCCGCCCAATTCAGGTGGCAAAGAGGCCAATCGGTTTTCGCGCAGGTTCAACACTTCCAAATCCGAACAGGCGCTCAGACACTCGGGCCAGACCTCAAGTTGATTCTTCATGATATTCAAGAAGACCAGTTGCCGAATCTCTGCAATCTTCGGGTCGAGCAGCAACAGTTGTTGGTCGCGCAAGTTGAGGTGAACGCGGCCGTTGGTGTCGCTCAAGGCCGCTTGAACCGAAGTATGTACGGTTGCTTTAGGATCGGCGTACTGGGCTTGCATCAAACCCGGAGTCCACACCCCAAGCACGATCCAAAACACTCTGGGGAAAAGAGAACTAAGGCGCAGGTTCGGCCGCATCGTTGAGACTTAAGATAAAGGCTTCGAGATCGGCCAGTTCGGGCTCGGTCAAACCCAGCGAATCAGGAGCCAAGGTTTGGATGGGTAGGTCCAAACCGATGCCCGCAGCCCCCCCGTGGTTGTAGAAATGCAACACCGAGGCCAAATCGGGATAGGCGCCGTTGTGAAAATAGGGGGCGGTCAATCCCGCATTGCGCACCGTGCTGGTTTTGAACGAATGGCGATAAATCTGCAGTTGCTCGCTCGGTACGCCGTTGTTGAAGCGCCCCGAATCGGGGTCGAGCACGGCATCGGAGGGCATTTCTTCCAGTTCGAACGGCCTGCGCAATACCCCGATTACCTCGCTCTCGCTCTTTCGGAATTCGGGGGGCAACAATCCGGAAAACACCGGGGCAAAGTGGCAGGTACCGCAGGCTGCTTTGCCCATAAAGACATTGAAGCCCCGGCGAACGTCGTCTCCGATTTGAGCGCTTTCGCCCCGGACATAGCGATCAAAGGGGCTATTGAACGACCGCAGCGACAACACATACGAAGCCAATGCCTTCTGAACTTCCTCCCGCCCTGCTTTGCTCTGCCCAAACGCCGCCCGAAAGTCTTTTTTATACGCCTTGCTCGCATTGAGTTTGTCGAGGATTTCAATATAGTCGGTATTGAATTCCGCCGAATTAAATATGACGTGTTCCGCCTGTTGCTCGAGCGTATAGGCGCGCAAATCCGCAAAATACCGATCGGCATAGACCGAGTTGATCAACCCGGGGGTATTGCGTTCCAGGGTGCGGTCTTCGTACCCGGCCACGGCCTTGGGCAACCCGTCTTGAAAGGCCCGGTCAGATGGGTGACAGCCTGCACAGCTCAATGTATTGTCGTGGCTCAGCAACGGGTCGTTGAACAGCTTTTTCCCGAGTCTTCTCAGGTCCTCCGAATCGCTGTCCGCCTTGAGTTCCGAAAAAAAGTACGGATCGAGAAAATCAGGGGCAAACAGCGAACGGCTCTCGGGGTTCCAGGCCCTGTCTCCGGGTTGTTGGCCAGGAGCGTACAAAGCCGCATACAGCGGGTCGAGCACTTCGGTCAAAAACGCCAATCGATCAAACCGTTCGAAATCTCCCTCCTCCACCTGGGCAATTCCGGCGTCAAACAACACCGAAAGTTGGCGGTTTTCTGCATCTCCCCTCCCGAGCCATCCAATACAGGACTTCATCGATTTCAAGGTCTCTTCTGCCTCGGGCAAAGCATTGGCCGAACCCGGTGTATCAAAGCCGCTCAATCCCAAACTGAACATACGCACCAAACCGATGCGCATGGCGACTGCCACTTCTCCAGGTTGGGGTGCGCGGTCTTTGAGCGCATTCCGCATCACAAAAAAACGATTGCGAAACTGAAGGGCGTCTTGAGCGGTCTTGCTTCTCAACTCCCCATCGGGTGCTTCTTCCCAAACGGCTTCGTCCAAAACCTGCAACCCTTCGGGCAAGCGTGCAAAACTGCGGTTGTCGAGCCGAGCGCTTTGAATGATGGGGGCCCCGTTGAGGTATTCTTCCGTGTATTCGGGAAACACATAGGCCGACCACCATTCCATGGCTTTATACGCCTTGCGCACTTCGGCCACCGAGGCGCGCGCTGCTTCGATAGGGTATGGACCGAACTCCGTGTATTCCGTGGCTCGAATCATGGTTTCGATTTCCGCTCGGACCCGTTCGTCAACCTCCAGGAACCAGTCTTTGTAGGAGCGCTCAGCACCAAGGGAAGGATCGGAGAACGAACTCAGTATCCAAGAAACCAAAACAACGCTCAGCGCCAGAAGCACCCCATGTACTCTTCTGAAAGCGGGTAAAAGACGATGGCCCGAATGTGAAACGAAAGGAGGCATTGGTACAGTTGCGCGGTCTGGAATCCCTGCCGTCCCGCGAAGGCCCAAAGTTCAGCGAGGAGCCAATTGTGGGTGTTTCCCCTGGATTAGCCCTGTGTTATGGACATGTCAAGGCTTAGAAATTTCCGCTCCCCTCTGAGCGTGAGGGCAGTCGGGATAAACCGACCAATGCACCTTTCTGTTATCGCCAAACGTCTCTTTAAACAGGGCATCGAGCCGCTGGGCCGCAAAATCCCGGAACTGGTCGAGCGGAAAACAATAGTCGATCTCCCCTTCTTTTCCCCAACCGATACGCTCAGGATTCAATTCCCAACGATACTGTTGGTTCCATTCGACCATTTTGGCTTCGAGCAAGCGCATCGCCGAATTGTCGGGACCGCTGCCCTCGCTGTGGAAGGTGACAACCCATCGGTCTACGGGCTTTTTAACAGGGGCTTCGATGCCTTTTGCGCCCTCTGTGGATTCGGCTGCTTTCTTCGATTTACATCCCCCTAGAGTCAACAGGGTAACCAAAAAAAGCAAGGTAGCATGGAACTTCATGGTGCTTGATTTCTCGTTCTGCTCAGTCTACCTGCAACCGATGCACACCGGACCTGCCTTGAGAGTCGACCCAAACCAGATAGATTCCCTTGGATAGCGTCTGCACCGAAAGCGAAAGGCGATCGGTCTCTTCCATGTCGTGGGTCTGGAGGGTTCGTCCGCTCAAATCGGTCAATCGGACCTGACCCCGGCTGACTCGGTAGTCGAGGTGTACTTCCACGGTTTCCCGGGCTGGATTGGGAATCAAGGCAAAGCGCGGGACCCGGGCTTCACCGAGGCCAATCCCCGATTGAGCACAGCCATTGGACGTTCGGAGCGCATTCCGCTCGTTGAACATCACGGCATCCATAATGCCCGCCTGACCGACGGTAAACATGGACAAGCAGGCATCGCTACTGTAGTCCATATAGTTGTAAAACATCGGACCCGGATAGTTCGGCGAACAGGCATCGTTGGTGACGGGAAAGCTCGGGCAACCCGATGTTTCATCATCTTGGTTGGGGGTGTCCTGAACCCCATCGGAACCATTGCAACTGCCGTTGTCGTCGCCCCAAATGTGTTTGAGTCCGAGCCAGTGTCCCACCTCATGGGTAGCAGTTCGACCGAGATTGTACGGTGCAGTGGCGGTGCCAATCCGACCAAAATACTGGTAGTCGATCACGACCCCATCGGTGGAGGGGCTGCTGGTGAGTTCGTCCGGAAACTGGGCGTAGCCAAGGATGCCCCCGCTGATGTCACAGACCCACAGATTCAGGTAGCGGTTGGGGTCCCAGGCATTGCTGCCGCCTTGGCTGTCGAACTTCACCCCGTTGTTGAAAATATTGAACGAATTCTGATTGGTGCTTTTGCGCACAATTCCGTTGCTCGGATTTCCTTGAGGATCGAACTCGGCGAGGCAGAATTCGATCAAGACGTCGTCCGAGCCTCCGCGAAAGGCCGCGGGAGTGGTGGCAATATTGGTGTTGGTTCTTCGGAAATCTTCATTGAGCGCGTCAATCTGAGACTGAATTTGAGCCTGACTGATGTTTTCCGTAGGCGTGCTGTAGACCACATGCACCACGGTGGGGATGGTGATGACTGCACGGGGCTGGTACACCAATTCTACTTTGAGATTGGCGCACAGATTGTTGGTTTGGCAGTTGTATTCGTCCACGAGCATGTGATAGGTCCCCGAAACCCGTGGATTGAACAGAATAGCGCTCTGGGAACCGCAGTAGTCGTCGTTGTGACCCTGGGCCACTTGGTTCGCGTCGTAAATGCTCAATTGGGTGTCGAAGGCATTGGCCCCACAAGTAGAGACCAGGTAGATGTTCCCTGCGACCATATTGGTGACGGTGATGTACTCCCCTCCTGAAATACAGTTGCCCGGTGCCGTAATCGACTGATTGAGGGTCGTGGGTGCCGCCAGCGTAGCCAACAAAGTATTGTCGAAACCGCACAGGCTTTGAATGCCCTCGGCCCCCGAACTCTTCACCAATTCAGCAGGTGCATACACCGGTACGCGCTTGCCCCATATACTGCGATCCAGCCATTCGGTTCTTCGCTGTTCTCCAGCCTGCCGAATCGAGTCGAGCGCTGGATGGTTTTGCAGCCTGTGCGCGTAGGCTTCTACGCTGCCACAGCGGTGGGTTTGCGCCCTAGCGGGTGTAGACCATCCCGATGCAGCCGAGAGAACGCCGACGAAGGAAAACGCGAGGAGATGTTTCATGGATTAAAAAAAAAATGGCAGCGCGAAGGTGTAGATTCCTTACAGCACTGCCAAATTTTTGTGAAGTCGCTCCCAAAGTCCGGAATGGTGGAAACTGGTCTACTCTACGATTTTAATCCACAACTCTCCATTATAGGCCCCGTTCATCTTGGTCGATTTCGCCTTGGCCGCGTCGCGGTAGTTGTTGAATTTCAGGACATACACGTAGTAGAATCCGTTGACGGGATCGCGGAAAAAGCGCGCCTGGAGCCCCTGTCCGGTTACATTATCCAACTGCCTGCGGGCATTGGCCTCAGAACTGAACACCCCGGCTACCACATAGAACCCTTTGGAGCCCGGCTCTACACTCGTGGCCAAATTCTCGGCCGGATAGCCACCATTGGCGGTGGCGTTGTTGTTCGGATTGGCATTGGGTTGGACAGGCACAACAGGATTGACGTTGGTATTGCCCGCATTGTTGTCCTGATTGCCCGTGCCCCCGGCGTTGTTCGGGTTCGGAGCCACCACGGGGGGATTGGCGGCTGCGGCCGCAGCTTGCTCTTTCTTGAGTTGGTCTTTGAACTCTTCCAGCCGCTCGTCGACCCGCTCTTCCATTTGGTCCATTTGGGCTTTGTCGTTGGCCTTGAGCTTTTTGATTTCGTTCTCCAAACGCTCGTTGCGGGCATTGCTGCCAAAGCTGTAGCGGAGCATAAACTCGTTGCTGGTGCCCAGAGCGGTAGAATAATCGCTGGTCGAAAAATCGTGCGAATAGCCCACGCTGAGTTCGTCGGTCAAGTACACGCCCAAGCTGGCCGTTACGGCATAGTCCGATCGGTATTGCGCCCCGACATAGCCATACTTCTTCATATTGAACATGGCCCCACCATCGAACTGGATCGGGACATTCTCGGCAGAGCGCAGCAAGACATAAGGAGTCAACACCATGCGATCGCCCTGTACTTCGAGATCGTATGAAGCATTCACCACATAATGACGGATGAGCTGGAAAAACACATCCCCGTTGTAGTTCTCGCTGTATTTGATCTTGTTGTTGAGCAATTGAGGCACGGCAACGCCGATTTGAAGTCCAGAAATGCGCAAATTGACCCCGGCATTGAGGTCAAAAACCCCACGGCTGCTGGGCGTGAGCAACAAGACAGGATCGTTGGGATCGACCACGCGAACGGCTTGCAAATCAATGGTGCGGTTCAGATAACCCGCCCCCAGACCGAACGACAAATAGTTTTTCTCGCTCAACTGAACGTGGTAGGCATAGGCTCCGTAGATGCCCAATTGCTGGAACACATCCGTGCGATCGGAATAACCGTACAGGCTATATCCAAACTTCTGTTTGTTCATGGCCCCATTCAACGTCAGCGCCGAGGTCTCGGGCGATCCCTGCACGTCGGCCCATTGCCGGCGGTGAATCAAGGCCGCTTCGGTGACTCCCTTGCTCCCCGATTGGGCCGGATTGTAGACAAAGGGTGTAAAGAAGGCGTTGGAATACAGCGGAATCTGCTGGGCTTGAGAAACCACCGTGGTCAGGACCAAAGCGAGGGTAAGAAAACGTTTCATGCTCCTGAGGGGGGATTATTGCTTCGACCGAATAATGCTCACAGCGCTCTTGAACCGGTACTCGTCTCCGGGACACTTGAGCAAGAAATAGTAGGTCCCGTCGGGGAGTTCGTTCCCCCCTTCGTCTACCCCGTTCCACTGGGCGGTATACACACGCTTGTAGTAGACCTGGGTACCCCAGCGGTTCAAGACGATAAACTCGCAGTCGTCGCCCTGGGTCAAAGCACTCAAATCGAAGAAGTCGTTGATGCCATCACCGTTCGGGGTAATGACGTTGTTGACCTCGAGGAAGCGGGCATTGGAGTCGACGGGGTAGATCACAAACACCTGCATCGAATCCAAATCCTGACAACCGTTGGCGCTGGTGGCCTGGAGGTAGTAGGTGGTAGTGTCGGCGGTGGGGATGGTCTGGGTCTTGGGATCGAAGGGATTCGAGAAATAGACCGGTGAATTGGCGTACCAGTAGTAGTCTACCCCTCCCGATCCATTCAATTGGACGACGGAGCCGGCATTCACGGTTTGATTGGGCCCTGCGTTGGCCGTAACACTCAAGTTCGAGACGTACACTGTGTCGGTGGTTTCGCAGTTGTTCGGCCCTGTAGCGGTCACGTAGTAAGTGCCGGGCGTTTTGAACTCGGCATTGGAATTGTTTGAAACCAAAGCATTGCCCGGGGTCTGACGCCATTCGAAGTTGGCAAACACCCCATTGGTGACAAAAGCCGTAACCGTGATGCTGTCACCTTGGCACAGCCCGATGCTGTCGGGCTCGCTCAAACCGATTTCGGGATAGGCCACAAAGCTGAAACTGATCGGCGCGCTGACCGAATCGCAGCCGAGGGTGTCGATTACGCTGATCCACACCTGAGCCGTGCTGTCGGCCAAGATGCCAAAGTTGGCAAAAGTGGCGGCATCGATCTCGATTCGGTTGGTGTCTCCGTAAATGCCGAACAGGTTGTTCCCGTTCAAGAACCACTGATAGATATTGTTGTTATCGTAGGGATTGGGATCCTCGAGCAAGACGCTTTCGCCAAAACAATAGGTCGGCAGCACTGGAGCGACCGCTGCCGGTGGAATGGGATCGACCTCGGTGGTCACGGTGTTCGAGAGCACGCTGCACGAAAACGAAGTTCCAATGCGCTCGGTAATCCAAACCGCATAGTCTGCGGCATCTTTGACCACGATGGATGCGGTGGTCGCAATGGTGTCGTTCACATTGCGCGTCCACACATGGGTATAGCCCCCAAGCGGATGAGAAGAAGTCTCCCGGGCTGAGAGCACCACCGAATCGCCCGCGCAGAACCGCGTGGGTTTGCCCGCCGCATTGCCAAAACCGGTGCGGGTCAGGGTGGTGTCGACGTCGTAGAAGTGAATATAGATTCCCGCCACTCCATCGGTGTGGGCGTTGCTCGCAAAATCGCCGAGGCCAATGTAGGTAGCGGTATCGCGACACGCCCCACCTTGGGTGGTGACCAGCGAATAGTAGCCCGGAATCTTGGCCCAGATAAAATGCTTGGTTTCGCCGCTGGGCTGCCCATTGATAAACCATTCATGATCGTAGGAAACCAAGGTGACATTCGAAACCGAATCTGGATTCCACAAGAGAATGCTGTCACCTTGGCAGAGGTTCACGGTGCTGTCTTTGGGAACCGGTGGGTCAAATCCCAGGGGCGGTATGGGAGCCACCCCTCCGGGGACGGGCACGCCAAACTGAGCAGATTGAAGGACATTGGTGGAATCGGTGCGGAACACATTGCTGTTGCTCGCGCTGTCGAGTACCATCGAAGCCACGGGCAGAGGGGTGACTTGACGAAAGGTGGTGTCGTTGCTGATGGCTGGGGCTGGATTGACCTGCACGGGGTTGGCGGTCAGGTAAAAACCATGAATGGTGTTGGCTGCATTGAGGGGGATGGTAACCACCTCGGTAATGATGGGAGTGGGCCCGGCTATGGGCGAAGCTCCTGGATTGACAAAGGTTCCGACAACCGTTCCGTTGACTGGGTCTCCAGGATTAACCGTGTTGAAAATGCGGATTTCGATGGTTCCGAAACCCAGCAATTGGCCATTGTCGATGCGGAAATTCAGATCGTATTGCTGACCGGGACAGATCAATCCGGGAGAGGGCACGACCAAATTTACGGGGGTCAGCAAGGTCTGGGCCACGAGGGCAGGACTGCCCAACACAAAGACCAAAATCCACTTCAACAATACAGAGCGCGTTTTTCCGGTTGGCATGGAGGGGGTGGTTGTTTTTTGGACAAACGACGCCGCAAGGTACACATTCCGTCAGGGAGGGCCTTCGAAATGAGCGCAGCAACAGACCAAACTATTCACAGACCCCTTCGGATGAAGCATACAATGAACCAATCGATGGAACTTCGCTTCAAATGCGGGTTTGACCGAACTTTCGGCCCTCAAACACCAGGGGAATGACCCCTTGATTATTCACAAAATGGCCTCAGCCGACCTTGTATAACGATGAACACAAGCCTCCCAACTCCCCAAAAAAGTATTATCGCGAAATTTTTTCGGGGTTTTGTATTTGCCAGCAACGGATTCTGGTGGATGGTGCGCACCCAAATCAATGCCCGGTTTCACCTCTTTTCGGCCGCTTTGGTGGTGGTGATGGGGTGGGGGTTGAAGGTATCACCTTCCGAATGGGCGGTGCTCACGCTGTGCATTGGTTCGGTACTGGCAGCCGAAGCCTTCAATACGGCGCTCGAACAGCTCGGAGATGCGGTCAGCTTGGAACCAAACGAACGCGTTGGCCGAGCCAAAGATTTGGGCTCGGCCGGGGTGCTCGTCGCGGCCTTGTTTTCGGCTGTGGCCGGAGCCCTGATCTTTGGGCCGAAATTGTGGAACTGGATCGCTTAATTCCCCTCGTACGCACATGGATTCTCCCCAAAAACTCGATGCTTTCTGGATTGAATTGCTCGGACCCCAACCTGGCAAGGCCGAACTCAATGCCTTGTGCGCGGAGCTCATAAAACGGAACCCCGACTACAGTTGGGTGGGATTCTATATCATGAACCAGGCAGAAAGCGTGCTCGAGCTTGGCCCTTTCGTGGGACCTCCCACCGACCATACGAAGATTCCCTACGGTCGTGGGATTTGTGGTCAGGTGGCCGTAAGCGGAACAACGATGGTGGTAGACGATGTATCGGCTTCGGACAACTATTTGGCCTGCAGCATCGATGTGAAAAGCGAAGTCGTCCTTCCGATTTACCGGGGGACCGAGCTCGTAGCCCAACTCGACATCGACTCGAATCGGCTCAACGCCTTTGGCCCCGACGACCTCGCCCTGCTCGAACCGCTGTGCGCGTATTTGGGGGAAGTGGTGGAACATTGGAGGAGTTTGGTGGGCCTGGAATAGCCCTCGGATGTGATTCCATATGAGACCCGTTGAGCCTTGAATTCATGCGCCATGGCTTGAATCGTAGGAAAGAGTATTTCTCTCTAATGCAAGGGGAGGGGGGCACTTTGGAAAGGAGTGGAGATCCTTGGGCTCTTCCTGTGAAGTCACCGGGCCAAGACGATAGTGAATCGTATGGTTGGAATCGAAAGGAGTGTTTCGATAGAATTGCCACCATGCTGCCTTGAATGCTTGACGGAGCGGGGGATGACAGCGATGCAACCGTTCCTGCTTTGTTTTCTGAAATCCCACCCCTTACCCAGAATCCGAATATTGAATAATCCTGAAATCGAGAGACTTACGCAGATGCACGGACGAATCTTGTAATCCTCATGAATAGCCGAGGTTTCACCCCTTACCCAGAATCCGAATATTGAATAATCCTGTAATCGAGAGACTTGTGCAGACTCACCGATAAATCTTGTAATCTTCATCAATAACTGACGTTTCACCCCTTACCCGAAATCCGAATATTGAATAATCCTGTAATCGAGAGACTTGTGCAGGCCCACCGACAAATCTTGGCTCAACGGAAATTTCTAGGGAAAGCACTAGGAATGCGTCATAGTGCTGTAAGGACATCCTTTCGATAAGAAACCTCCAAAAGCGGAATCACTTTGATTCAAAGAGTTTTTCTGAAATTAAAGTCTGCGAATGACAAAAAAGCGTTAGAAGACAACGAGTTGTCCAATTATTAAGGTCTCTAAGGCCTCTCGACTCCGGGACCCGCCAGCGACGCCGAGTCGCACCAAGCCGCAACGGCCAGTGAGCCTTGCGGCGCGACCTCGGCCAAAGCGCTAGCGGGTGGACAAGAGAGCGCCACGCCGGACTAAAAAGCTCCTTTCTTTCCTTCTTTCTTTGGAGCAGCAAAGAAAGAAGCCCCCCGCGGGAGCGGGGTGCACAATAGGGTCGTAGACAGGGAATGAACAGCGCAGGTCTTCTTTGAATGCTCTTCGGCGTAGCCGGAAGACTTCTACCCGAAGACCCGAGTAAACCTTGGATGACTCTGGCTGAATCCGTCAATTATAGGTTTTATTCCGGGGGAAGGGCAAACCTCAATTGATGGAAAAAGCATCTCTCCCCAGAAATATCCCGTGACCCTTCAATCCCTTACCCAGAATCCGGGTCTTGAATAATCCTGAAATCGAGAGACTTGAGCAGACGCACGGACAAATCTTGTTATCCACATCAATAACTGAAGTTTCACCCCTTACCCAGAATCCGGATATTGAATAATCCTGTAATCGAGAGACTTGTGCAAACTCCATCACAAATCATGTTATCCTCATCGATAACTGAAGTTCCAACCCCTTACCCGAAACTTTAATACAGTATCATCCTGAGGGTAAAATAGATAGCGCAATCAAATTCCCAGACACAACCCCCATTCTCATCCCACACCCCCTTTACCCCCCCTGTCGAATGGCTTCGACGGGGTCCATGCGCGCGGCCATCAGCGCGGGAACCAATCCGCTAATCAGTCCAATGGCCGCCGAAATTCCAAAGCCCTGCGCCATGTTTTTCCAACTCAGAATAAAACTGAAATCGGTAAACGCATTGGCGAGCAAAACCCCTATGCCGACCAACCCGATTCCGATGGCTCCACCCAACATGCACAACAAAATGGCTTCGGCGATAAACTGACTCAAAATAAACCGCCTCTTGGCTCCCAAAGCCTTTTGAATTCCGATTTGATTGGTGCGCTCTCGCACGCTGACAAACATGATGTTCGCAATGCCGAATCCGCCGACCAAAAGGGAAAACATTCCAATCACCGTTCCCGTGATGGTCAACATCGAAAAAATCTGATCAAGTTGACCACTGATAATCGAAATTTCGTTGAGCGAAAAATCGTCTTCAGTACGCGGCTTTAATCGACGAACCGAGCGCATCGCCCCCCGAAGGTTCTCGCGAAAAGCATCCATTTCGACATCGGGCCGCGCCATCGCCATAATCATATTGCCTTCGGTGGTTTCGGCATTGACCAATTTGCGGAGCGCATTGGCCGGCACCAAGAACAACTCATCCTGATTGCCTCCTACCATGCTCTGCCCCACCTTCTCAAAGACCCCGATCACTAGAAACTTCCGACCTAAAATCGCTACTTCTTTGCCAATTGGCGATTGACCGGCAAACAACCCCTCAGCAATATCGTGGCCAATCACGGCCATCATGGGCCCCCGGTTCGATTCGCTTTCGGTAAAGTAGCGCCCCTGTCCGAGCTTGACCTCCCACACCCGCTGATAATCGTGGGTGGCACCCAAAACACCAACATTCTCCACACTGCTCGAACCGAATTTGGCGGTTCCATTCAGCGACATGCCGAACACCAAAGCTTCTTGTCCAAATTCCCTGCGGCTCAACTCTTTAAAATCCCGATACCCCGGTTCGCGACGTTGCCAGAACTTCCACCACGGATATTCCCCGCTCCCGCCCCATGACCACTTCTGTACGTAAATGACCCGATCGCCCAAAGACGAAACGCTGTCGCGAATATTTGCTTCGAGCGAATCCACCGCTGCGTACACCGCGATGATGGCAAAAATGCCGATTGTGACCCCCAACAGCGACAACATGGTTCGCAAACCATTAACGCTCAGAGCATGGAGCGCAAAACGCACACTTTCGACAAGGCGGAGCAAACGGGCTTTCATCCCTGCCAAATTAGGGCATTCGGGCGGTCTGTCGGCCTGAGAAAAGCGGCTGCTTAATCTATCTTTGCAACTTGTTTGTTGCCCGAATGTTCCCTTTCCTCAACAGCCCCCTTTGGTCTTGTTAAATTCTTCCCGCACCGCCCTGGTCTCGGTCTTCGACAAGACGGGCCTCGAAACGCTGGCACAGTGTCTTTCATCGTTCCACTACCGATTTTTTTCGACCGGAGGCACCCAGACCCATTTGGAAGCGCTGGGACACGAGGTGGAAGCCGTAGAAAACCTGACTTCTTTTCCGAGCATTCTCGGGGGACGGGTCAAGACGCTCCATCCGAAAATTTTCGGGGGCATCTTGTCCAAGCGCGACGAACCGGTGCACCGCGATGAAATAGCCCAATACGAAATTCCAAACATCGACGTGGTGATCGTCGATTTGTATCCCTTTGAACAAACCCTGGCCGACGGCGGCAGCTTTGACGATTTGATTGAGAAAATCGACATCGGAGGGGTTTCCCTGCTCCGGGCCTCGGCCAAAAACCACGCCGATGTGCTCGTAGTGCCCGGTCGGAAATGGTATGCGTTGGTCGAACAGCACTTGCGCGCCAACGGAGGGAACAGCACCCCCGAATTCCGCAGGCAGATGGCCGTGGCTGCCTTTGCGCTGACCTCTACTTACGATTCGGCCATCGGCACCTGGCTCGGAACCACTTTGCCCTCGGATACAGCACAAGCCCATGCGCCTGCAACGACGGTGTTGCGGTACGGCGAAAATCCGCACCAAACCGGTCGATTTGTCGGACGGCTTTCGGACGCCATCGAGCAACTTCATGGCAAAGAGTTGTCCTATAACAATTTACTCGATATCGACAGCGCTTGGTGGCTGATGGAGGAGTTCGACGAACCCAGTTTTGCCATTATCAAACACAACAACGCCTGCGGACTCGCGAGTCGGCCCGAATTGCACCTCGCCTACGAAGCGGCGCTGGCTGCCGATCCGGTTTCCGCTTTTGGAGGCGTATTGGCGGCCAATCGACCGATCGATCGGGCCACGGCGGAACGCATAGACCCCTTGTTTTGCGAGATTGTGATGGCGCCCGGGTTCGAACCCGAGGCACTCGCCCTGCTCCAGTCGAAAAAGAACCGGATTCTGCTCAAAACGCACCAGATTGACCGGCCAAATGTCTTGGTGCGCAGTGTCCTGAACGGACATCTCGAACAGACCCCGGATGCGCATACCGACTGCTACCAAGACCTCAAGGTCGTGACGGAGAATGCGCCTACCCCGGCCCAAATCGACGATTTGCTCTTCGCTTCTAAAGTATGTAAGCACACCCGGAGCAACACCATTGTCCTCGCCCAAAACAACACCTTGCTGGCCTCGGGAACCGGACAGACCTCTCGGGTCGATGCGCTCGAACAGGCCATCGACAAGGCGCGCAACTTTGGTTTGGAACTGCAGGGATCGGTCATGGCCTCCGATGCCTTTTTTCCGTTTCCCGACTGCGTAGAAATCGCCCACGGCGCAGGCATTGGGGCGGTCATTCAACCCGGCGGATCGGTCAAAGATGCCCTGTCGATTGATTTTTGCAACGAACACGGGCTGCCGATGGTCTTTACGGGCATTCGTCATTTCAAACATTGAGCCTCTCCCCCAACCACCTTGAACCGCGAACATGGGCGTTTTTGACCTCTTTACCCAAGACATAGCCATCGACCTCGGGACCGCCAACACCCTGATTATCCACAACGACAAGGTGGTGGTCGACGCTCCCTCTATTGTGGCCATCGATCGGGCGACCAACAAGATTATTGCCGTGGGGCACGACGCGCGCATGATGCACGGAAAGACCCACGAAAACATCAAGACCATTCGCCCGCTCAAAGACGGGGTCATCGCCGACTTCAACGCCTCGGAACACATGATCCGGGAAATGATCAAGAGCATACCCGGGCTCAAAAGCCGTTGGTTTGCGCCCTCGTTGCGCATGGTGATTTGCATCCCCTCTGGGATTACCGAGGTGGAGAAGCGCGCGGTGCGCGACTCGGCCGAGCATGCCGGGGCCAAGGAAGTTTATCTGATCCACGAACCCATGGCGGCTGCCATCGGCATCGGGGTTGATGTGCAAGAGCCCAAGGGGAATATGATTATCGACATTGGGGGCGGAACCACCGAAATTGCCGTACTGGCACTGGGGGGCATTGTGTGCGACAAGAGCATCAAGGTGGCCGGTGACGTGTTCACGAACGACATTGCGTTTTATATGCGGGCCCACCACAACCTCTACGTAGGGGAACCCACGGCAGAGCAAATCAAAATCGAGATTGGCTCGGCCCTCGAAGACATTGAGAATCCACCGGCCGAATACGCGGTCAAAGGCCGGGACTTGCTCTCGGGCAAGCCCAAACAGGTGATCGTAACCTACAAAGAAATCGCCAAGGCCCTCGACAAATCGATTACGCGCATCGAGGACGCCATTTTGGAAGCGCTTTCGATGACCCCTCCCGAATTGGCCGCCGACATCTACAACAGCGGCATTTACATGGCCGGAGGCGGATCGATGCTCCGCGGACTCGACATGCGAATTTCCCGTAAAACCGAACTTCCGGTCTATGTGGCGGAAGACCCCCTGCGCGCCGTTGTTCGCGGAACGGGCATTGCGCTCAAGAATCTCGAAAAATATAATTTCCTGATGCGCTAGTCGCTTTTGGATGAATAAACTCCTCGGGTTTTTAGCCCGCCACCACTTTACGCTCCTCTTTATCGCGCTGGAGTTATTGGCGCTCGGGCTCTTTATCCGCAACCACGCCTATCCGCAATCGACGGTGTTCAATACCCGTCGCGCAGCCATAGGAGCCGCTCTTGAAACGCGCAGCCGTTGGATCGACTACTTCGGTCTTCGCGAGCAAAACGAACGGCTCAACCGCGAAAACAACCGATTGCGCAACGCTTTGCGCTCGAACTACGCCGAGCTCTTCACCCAACAGGACACCGTGGTCGACACCGTCTTGCAGCGACAATACCGCTATCGAGAAGCCGAAGTGGTCAAATTGACCCACCACAAGGCGAATAACTACATCACGCTCAACAAAGGCAGCATCCACGGGGTCAAACCGGGTATGGGCATTGTGGGCGATCAGGGCATTGTCGGTGTAGTGCGCAGCGTCTCCCCCCACTTCGCCTCGGGGCATACGGTGTTGCACAATCGGTTCTCGACCAGTGGAGCGCTCAAGTCTGGACTCTACGGCAACGTCCGTTGGGGCGGTGGGCGGTCTCGGGATGCGGAAATTGTCGATTTGCCCGATCAGGCCGGAGCGGCCCCGGGCGACACGGTGTTTACCACAGAGTTCTCGGGCATTTTCCCCAAGGGCATTCCCATTGGGATTGTGCGAACGTTGGAGCGCACCGACGACGGCCTCTTCGTGAAAGCCCGGATCGAACTGTTGACCGACTTTACCCGCCTCAAGCACGTTCAGGTGATCGAAAACATGCTTTGGACCGAGCGGCAGGAACTCGAAACCTCTGTGGAAACCGAACCGTGAACAAAACCGTACTCTTAATCGCGAGTGGGATTGCGGCGTTGTTGTCGCAGGTTTGGGTCTTTGACTACGCCCTGCTCTTCGGGGCCCTGAATCCCTATCCCTACTTTTTCTGGATTTTGTTGTTGCCCCCCGATTTCGACAAGCGACTGCTCCTGGTGCTCGCCTTTCTGTTGGGTCTCGGGGTCGATGCCTTTAACGATACGGGCGGTTTGCACGCCGCGGCCAGCACCGCCATTGCCTTTGCACGGCCCTGGTTTATCCGCTTGATCGCCACCCAAGGCGGGCTTGAATTTGAACGACTCGGTCTCTACGATCTTGGATTTCGGCGCTTTGCAGTCTATGCCGGGATTGCCACCCTCGCCCACCACGTATTGCTCTATACCCTCGAGGCTTTTTCGTGGAGGCTGATGGGTCGGGTGTTGTTGTTTACCACGGTCGGTAGCATCTTGACCTTTTTGGTCGCCTTGCTGATTTTGCTGCCCTTCCGCAAAACCCCCTCGACCCGGTGAAGCGATCGACCCTGCTTTTCGGTCTGATTGGCACAACGGCCTTGCTCTTTTTGATCCGGCTGTTCTACCTCCAAATTATTGACGACTCCTACAAGCTCAACGCGGACTCCAACGCCATCCGCAAACTCAAACTCTATGCCCCCCGCGGAACCATCTACGACCGGGAGGGTCGGGTCATGGTGGCCAACAAACCCGCCTACGATTTGCTGGCCATTCCCAACCAGGTCGAGACCTTCGACACGCTCAAGCTCTGCACCTTGGTGGGCATTGAACCGCGCGAACTCCGGCAAAAACTGCGCGATGCCCGGGCGTATTCCCGCTTCAAACCCAGTCCCATTGTTCAACAAATGAACCAAGTAGACTACGCCCGATTGGGGGAGCAGCTCTATGCCTTCAAGGGATTTTACATTCAAAAGCGCACCTTGAGGCGGTATCCCGAAGGGGGGGCCGCCAATGTGGTAGGCTTTGTCGGAGAGGTCACGGATGCCTACATCCAGAAAAATCCAGAATACGATCGAGGCGATTTGCACGGGGTGACCGGAATCGAAAAGTCGTACGAAAAAGCATTGAGGGGCATCAAGGGGACGCGCTACGTGTTGGTCGATGTCCACAACCGAGAAAAAGGCAGCTTCCGCAATGGGCTCTACGACACCACGGCGGTTCCTGGGGTCGATTTGGTGGCCACCATCGATCTCGAACTCCAGCGCTATGCCGAAGAACTGATGCGCAACAAGCGCGGAAGCATTGTGGCCATCGAGCCTTCTACGGGCGAAATCATCCTATTGGTCTCCAGCCCGACGTTCGACCCGAATCTGCTCGTGGGCAGGGCGCGTTCGGCCAACTACAACGCCCTCGAGCGCGATAGCTTTGCGAAGCCATTGTATGACCGCGCGCTGTTGGCCGAGTATCCGCCCGGGTCGCCGTTTAAGCTCATCAATGCCTTGGTGGGGCTGCAGTTGGGGGTGATGGACACCCTCAAGACCTATACCTGCCACCACGGGTTCCACGCGGGCAGTTTGCACGTGGCCTGCCACTGTGGAACATCCTACCCGCTTCGGTTGATTCCGGGCATTGCGAAATCGTGCAACAACTTCTTTTGCAGCACCTTTCGAGACATCATCAACAGCCGCCCTACGAGCCGGGAGGGGATGAATACCTGGTCGGAACACGTCAAGAGTTTTGGCTTGGGGCAGTTTCTCGACAACGACCTTCCGACCGGGCGCAAGGGGTTTGTCCCCGATGCCGACTACTACAACAAGGCCTTTGGCTATACCCAGTGGAAAGCGGTAAGTACGATTTCGCTCGGCATCGGTCAGGGAGAATTGCTGCTAACGCCCTTGCAAATGGCGAATGTGGCGGCTACGATCGCGAACCGGGGTTATTTCTATACGCCCCATATTGTGCGCTCCGCGGGCGACACGGCCATTGCTCGCTTTTCGAAACCCCGGAGAACCCTGGTCGACCCCAAACACTTTGAACCCGTGGTCGAGGGCATGCACCAAGTCTTTGAAGCGGGTACAGCACGGGGGTCGCGGATCGAGTCGATTCCAATGTGCGGCAAGACGGGTACGGCCGAAAACCCCCACGGTCAAGACCACTCCATTTTTATTGCCTTTGCACCTAAAGACGAACCGAAAATTGCCATTTCGATCATTGTCGAAAATGGGTATTGGGGCTCGCGTTGGGCGGCTCCAATTGCGAGTTTGTTGATGGAGCGCTATCTGCACGACAGCATCAGCCGTCCCGAACTCGAAAAGCGCATGATGGAAGGCGATTTGAGCCAGGAATACCTCCAGAATGCCGACCGCCGTTTGGTGCGCAAAAAACCGGGGGCCGAACCATGAGGGAGAACCGGAGCATTTTTGCCAACCTCGACTGGATCAGCATTTTGATCTATTTCATCTTGGTCTTTCTCGGGTGGATCAGCATCTATTCGGCGGTCTACAACGAGGAGCACAACCGGATTACCGATTTGAGCCAGGAATATGGTCGGCAATTGGTGTTTATCGGGGGTTCGTTTGTTTTGATCGTGTTGATTCTGTTTACCGATGGCCGATTGTTTGAAAAGTTGGCCTGGCCGGTCTATGGAATCAGTCTGTTGGTGCTGGCGGGCGTCTTGGTGGCGGGAACGACCGTGAGCGGGGCGCGTTCTTGGTATCAGTTTGGGGGATTTTCGCTCCAGCCCTCGGAGTTTATGAAGTTTGCCACCGCTTTGGCGCTCTCAAAACTGCTTTCGGGCGATGGGCGCGAAAACCGAACCGGAGCCCGAAAAAAAATGCCGAACAAGGCGCTGATCGCGCTGGTGATTTTGCTCCCGGTGGCCTTCATCTTGCCCCAGCCCGATTTGGGTTCAGCTTTGGTCTACACGGCCTTTCTCTTCCCTTTGCACCGGGAGGGGATGCCGGCCTGGGTCATCTTCAGCCTGATGTGGGCGGGTGCTTTGTTTTTGTTGAGTTTGCTGATCGATTCGACCTGGCTGATGGGGGGCATGACCGCCGTGGCGCTGGGGGCCTTGTGGTTCTTCCGCAAAGAGCGGGGGTCCTGGTTGGTTCTGGGGGTTATTTGGGTCTTGAGCTTGGGGGTGGCGCTGAGCGTCGATTACGCGTTCAACAACCTGCTCGAAGACCGCCACCGCAATCGGATCAACATCTTGATTGGCAAGGCCGAAGACCCTACGGGGATTGGCTACAATACGAATCAAAGCATGATTGCCATTGGTTCCGGGGGGTTTGCGGGCAAGGGATTTCTCCAAGGGACCCAGACCAAATTTGACTTTGTCCCCGAACAAAGCACCGACTTTATTTTCTGCACCATCGGCGAAGAATTTGGCTTCTTGGGAAGCCTGTTGGTGGTCCTGCTGTTTTCGACGCTTTTGGTGCGGCTCATCCTCCTCGCCGAGCGTCAGCGGAGCAGTTTTGGCCGGATCTACGGCTATTGCGTGGCCTCGGTGCTCTTTCTGCACTTTGCCGTCAACATTGCGATGACCATTGGCCTGGCGCCGGTGATTGGCATCCCCCTGCCCTTTTTTAGCTATGGTGGCTCTTCGCTTTGGGGTTTTACGCTCTTGTTTTTCATTTTCATCCGCCTCGATGCGTATCGGATGCAGATTTTGTAAGGGAGGGTAGTTGAACAGCTCTTCTTGGTTTGGGTCGGTCCGAGTGACCACTATTGGAACCCCAATTAAACAACAGAGAGGCTGGTCAAAAACCTTTTCATGAGAAAAAGGAAGTGTACGCTCGTAGCAAATACGTTCTAAGTAATTCGATCAATGCTGAAGGGTGGAATATCCGGATGATCAAACATCGACAAGCGGGTTTGGGCAAGACTGCTGCCGGAATTTGGAAATTGTAATGCCCGATTCCATGCACATTGTTTCGTAATAGTGCAATAAGGACACAAATTCGAATTCGTCTAGCCAACCCATTCTCTCCAAAAATCCACCCTGAACCAAACTACAATTTCTCTTCCCTCTTTTGGCATCCCCCTTACCCCTCCAAAACCCGACTCAACAAACTCCGGGAGCGGTCGATAAACCCCTTTCGGAGATAGAGCGCCTTGGCCTCGGGGTTGTAGGCCTCGGTTTCGAGGTGGAGTACCCGGATTCCCTGCCGTATGGCGTGTTCAAATAACCTGTCCAAGACCGCTGAACCAATGCCTCGATTGCGGTGGGACTCCACCACAAACAGCTCGTCCACAAACGCATCTTTGCCCCCGTATTCGAAGCTGAACCCATAGGCCAAAATGGCGTAGCCTACGACCTCAGAATCCCATTGAATGAGAAAAAAATCGCCGAACCAAGGCTCCTGCACAAACTGCTGAATCAAGGCCGTACTACGCTCGCGTTGGAAAGGATACCCCTCTCCCGTATAAAATGCCGCCATCAAATCCAAGGCCCGTTCGGCCGCCAACAAAAACTCCGGCTCGGGGCCGGAGTTCAGTCTGTTCAATACAAGCGGCATGGCCGGGTTTAGAAGTGCTTGTCGCGGTTGTCGACCACCTTACCCGCCATTTCGAGCGCATCGATCAATCCACCCCGCAGGCGGCTCTGCACCTGGCGCTCAGACTGATCAATCCACATTTGGGCGTCGCCGGGAGCCGAAGCGGGACGATCGACCACCACCCCAATAAAGCTCGCGCGTTCGCCTGGATAGGCGCGGCTCAAACGGTTCAGCGGCAACCCACTCAGGTAGGCACACAAATCTGGTTCGCCCCCAATTCCCTGCACATTGACCTGCATAAACCCGAGGTTCATCTCAAAAATTCGGTCAGAAAGACCCAGCTTGGCCGCTACAGCGTCCAAATCAGCCGCGCCTTTAGACGCCTCTTCAATTTTGGCCAGGGTCAATTTTTGCTTTTTCTCTTTGTAAATCCGCTCCTTGTTGATCTCTTCAAACTCATCCGGCTCGGGCAACCCCTTCTTCAAAATTTGATCGAGCTGTACGACGATATACGAAGATGTTCCGTTGGAGAAAAGCTGAACATCGCCCTCCTTGCGCTCAGGTTGAAAGGCCCAACGCACCAGTTCACGGTTGTTCCCCAATCCCGGAATGTTCTCCGTCATGGCCTCCACCCCTTTGGCCGGTCGGGCCTCCAATCCCATTTGCGATGCTTTTTCGCCCAGCGACACTTCGCCAATTCCCGAGGCAAAGTCCGAAGCCTTGCGGTACAGATCGTTCAGCGTAGTCTCCGAAGGCTGCACCTTCTTGGCCACCCGGGCCACCCGAATCGACTCGGTGCCCCCTTTCTGATCGATTATCTCAACCAAGTGGAATCCGAAATTGGTAATCACCAATCCGAAATCGCCCTTCTTGTTGTAGAAGCAGTAGTCGCCAAACTCCTTGGCCATGCTGTTCTGTTGAAACCAGCCCAAATCTCCCCCCTTGGTCTTGGCCACGGCATCGTCGGAGAATTGTTCGCTCACCGCGTTGAACCGGCTGCGATCCGCCTTGACATACTCGAGCAAACTATCGGCAATGGCCTTGGCCTCCATCGGAGCCCGAGTCACCGTCGGGGCAGCGCGCTCGGCGCCTTGATAGGCAATCAAAATATGCCGAGCCTTGGCGCTGTCGGGCAGACTGATGCGCTTAACCACTTTGGCCAACTGAATATGACCGTCTTCTTCGTAGGGACCAAACACTTGACCCGTTGGCGCATTCCACAAATTCGAGTCGAGCAGGGGCGAAAGCGCTGTACGCTGATAAAAACCGGCGTCATAAGGCAAATCGCTGTTGGCCGTAACAAACAGACTGTCTTCGTCGGTACTGCCGAATCCTTTGACCGTGTCCATCACCCCATTGGCCCCCGGCAGATACCGATCGGAAATGAGGCTCTGCAACTCTTCCCGCAATTGAGCCCGATCGGCTTCGGATGCGACAATGGGGAAATTCACGAAGGTGATTTCGCGCTGTGCCTTGCGCTCAAAAAGATGGGGAAACCTTCTGACGTGATCCCGAATATCGGCATCGGTAATGGTGAGTGTGGAATCGGCGATTTCGTCGAAGCGCAGCGCCACAAAACGGGCCTTGAAACTCTGGTTGTTCCGGTTCACATCGGCCTCGGCCAGTGCCTTGGGCCAGATCAGCGCCTTTTCAATGGCAACGTAGACTTTGTCGCTCTTGGCTTGGTCGCGGACGGCCTTTTCAAAGTCCACCCACTGCTTCCACATTTCAGCTGCCTGAGGATCGCTTTGGTTGTCGCGCAAATTGGCTACCGCCTGACTGAACCGTCCTTCGCTGAATTGACCTGTATTGGGGTCAGCAAAGGTCTGGTTTCCCCGGATGTTCGGATTGTCGATAATGCGCAGGTACAACTCGGCTTCTCCAATTTCAAAGCCGTTGGCTTCGACGGTTTTGGCCATCAGCCCTTCGCGCTTGAACTCGTTCCACACTTGTTCAACAAACTGAACGGTGGTGGCGCGCTCCATAGCCACGTCGCCTGTGCTCTGCTTGTACTGGTTGATGTATTGGTTCAGCTTCTCATCAAAAGCTTCGCGGGTAATGGGCTCTCCATTGATGGAACCGACCAGATTGGCGGTTCCCCGGAGCCATGAATTGCCCGAAGAAAACAAGTCGGTCAGAATAAAGGCGAGCATTGCAAGCCCGATCACCACAATTAAGAGGCCCGAACGCTGCCGGATCCGTTCTAAGGTTGCCATTTCAGAGAGGTTCGTTCAACGGGTGGCGAATATACGGCAGCCCACGGCCTTAGGGTGCTCCTTTTCCCGTCAAAATGTCAAGGTAGTCTTGCGCGATTCGATCCCAGTCAAATTCGCATTCCAGCCGAGAGCGGTGCCTTTCCAAATTGCCGACTGCTAGAGGATGGGCCGCCAAGGCACTGCTCAATGCATCAATACTCTCAAAATAATGACCAAAGTCACCCAAAACCCACTCGTTAAATGGATTACGGTGCGCCAAAATCGCACAGCCCGAAGCCATGGCCTCGAGCAGGGAGGGATTGGTCCCCCCCACCGAATGACCGTGGATATACCATCGACATTGTCTTCTCAAGGTTTCAACGATCGGCTTTTCGTAACAACCGCCAACAAACCGAACGGTTTCGCTTCCGCAGTCCTTCGCCAATCGACGGGCATAGCCGTGGTTCAAACCACCAACCACAATCAGCGGGATTTTGGAACCGCTCTTTTGGTGCGCCCGAACGATGAGTTCGATTTGGTTCTCGGGTTCAATGCGCGCCAAGACGAGATCATAGCCCTTGGGGGTTAGCCCATACTGTTGCAAGGCGGCCTTTGACTCGGGTTGTTCCAATTGAACTCCATAGGGAATGCACAGCGATGGAGCCCCCCAATGCTGCTTCAGCAAACGGGCTATTTCTGGGGCGTCGGCAATCAAGACGTCACTCCGCTTCACGACCTGCTTTTCAGACCACTTCAAAAAGGCCCGAACCGGGGCCGCATACTTGGGCCGAATCCACTCGAGCCCGTCCACATTGGTCGCCAGTCGTGCATTTCGAGGCATCAACACTTGCCACACCCCGCTCGAAGTATACCCGAGTTGTAGCATGGCGTCGACCGGGTGGTGACGGAGGTGAAGGATGCACAGCGCATCGTAGACGAACTGCGAAAGGCTGCCCCACCGCCTTGGATCCCAGCGAGCGACCCGCTCTACCCCTTTCCACACCGGATCGACCACGGGATGGTGATGCGGGTGATAGACCCGGACCCGAATTCCCTGTGCCGCCCAACGCACCGAGAGCTGCTCGGCGCATTCTTCAAAGCCCCCGTACCGATTGGGAATGCCCCGGGTTCCAACGATGGCGATGGACAAGGGCTTCATGCGCGGGGGGCGTTGGGAACCAGAACAGAGCGATACACCTGCTCGAGGGCAGATCCGACGGTTTCGGCCCCAAAGTAGGTCCGCGCCCAATGCGCGTTTTCGCTTCTCTGCTCCTGCGTGTGTGCACAAGCACGCTCCAGCGCCTGGGCAATGTCGTCGGGTTGATCGGGATGGCCAATCTCCGATCGGTCAGAAAACAACTCCCTGACCCCGCCTCCAGCCCCGACTACCGTTCCCAGACCCGCTCCCATGGCCTCGACCGTACTCAATCCAGTGGTTTCAAAGTGACTCGGCAATGCGTGGATACGGGCCCGGGCGTATTCCGCCCACAGCGCCTCGGGCCCCAAGGAACCGGTAAAACGCACATTCGGTCCCGCTTCTGCCCGACACAATCGCTCATAAGCTGCGTGCTGGGGTGCCGGGGCTCCGGCCAAGACCAATTCGAAAGTCGTGTTGCGCACGGCCCGAATCAAATTCAACTGATTTTTGAGCGGCTCCAAACGGGCAGCGCACAAAACAACGCGGCCTGTGCGCTCCAGTTTCAGAGGTGGAAACCGAGACGGGGGGGGGACAATTGAAGCCGGGGCTTGGATTTGATAATCCTCAAACAGCCTGGAACGTTCATCTTCCGTAGCGAATACGACCCTTGCAGCCTTTTTGAGCAATCCGAGCACGGTTCTTCGATGTCCGCTCAGGGCATAGCGCACGCCCGGAAACGGACGCTGCCCTTTGAGCCAACGACCCCAGGTTTTGGCGTATTCCATCCCATCGGAACCCAACGCATTTTGCAGAAGCGCCCGCCCCCCCCTGGCTCGGCGTTCGGTGGAGGCATAATCGACATAGAGCGCGTGGAGGATCAACCGTGCTTGAGGAAAGCGACCGAGAGCGGCCACCGCCTGATCGGGTCTGGAAACATTAAAATGGTGAATGAGCCGGGGATGAAAATCCTTCGGCAGTTCCTCCCATGCCCCCACGGCCCGAAACCCCCGTTCGTTCATCAGACGAAGGCATTCCAAAGCATGCAGGCTGTCTCCCCCAAGATGGGTAAACGCGTCTTGGCGGTGGGTGTACAAAACGTCGACGGACATTGCACAAACCTAAGCTTTGAACCACCGAAAATCGATGGCCTTACGCGGCCCAGTCTTCCCGATCGAGGCTGCGGTATTGAATGGCTTCGGCCAAATGGTGCATTCCGATCTCTTCCGCTGCGTCGAGGTCGGCGATGGTCCGGGCTACCTTTAAAATGCGGTCGTGGGCCCGGGCGCTGAGCCGAAGCTTTTCGATGGCTTTGGACAACAGGCTTTTTTTATCGGCATCGAGACGGCAATGCTGAACCATTAATGCACTGTTCATCTGGGCGTTGGAATAAATCCCCGGGAAATGGGCAAACCGCCGTTCCTGAATGCCTCGGGCCGCGCATACCCGGGCCCGAACGGAAGAAGAGGGCTCTGCCGGAGCCCCGTGCAACTCCGCATGGGCCACCGGGGCCACTTCGATGTGCAAATCGATCCGATCGAGCAAGGGTCCGCTGATGCGGTTGAGGTACTTCTGCACCGCCCCGGGAGGGCAAACACAAGAGCGCGTAGGGTGGTTGTGAAATCCGCAAGGACAGGGATTCATCGATGCCACCAACATAAATCCCGAGGGAAACTCTACAATCGACTGCGCCCGGGAAATGGTCACTTTGCGCTCTTCCATCGGCTGGCGCAACACCTCGAGCGCCGCCCGCTTGAACTCCGGCAATTCGTCGAGAAACAGCACCCCGTTGTGCGCCAAAGAAATCTCTCCGGGCTGCGGATGACTGCCCCCCCCTACCAAGGCCACGTCAGAAATACTGTGGTGGGGAGCGCGGAAAGGCCGTTTGCCCCGAAAGGCATCGAGGCTGAGCCCCTTGCGGGTCACCGAGTGGATGCGGGTAGTTTCGATGGCCTCTTCAAACCGCATGGGGGGCAAAATGCCGGGCAATCGGCGCGCCAACATGGTTTTTCCCGCCCCTGGGGGGCCGATCAGCAAGAGATTGTGTCCTCCTGCCGCAGCAATTTCGAGGGCGCGCTTGGCGGCTTGCTGTCCTTTGACGTCGCTCAAATCGTCGGGCTCCACCCAAACTTCGTCCGGGGGTTTGAGCCATTCTGTCTCTACAACAACGTCTAGAACGGGCTCAACCCCACCCAGCCAATCCACCACCTGCCTGAGCGAATCGGCCGGAAACACCTCTAAACCCTCAACCAGTCGGGCTTCAGCTGCGTTGGCCCGGGGAAGAACCACCCCTTTGAGCCCCCGACTTTTGGCCAGCAGCGCCAAGGGCAAAGCCCCCCGGACGGGATTGAGTGAGCCGTCCAAACTCAACTCTCCTGAAAAAAGGTAGTCCTTTACCTTCTCCGAATCGCACTGGCCTGAGGCCAACAAAATGCCGATGGCGATCGGCAAGTCGAATCCCGAACCTTCTTTGCGCACATCGGCCGGGGCCAAATTGACGGTGATTCGCTTGCCCGGAAACAAGTACTCAGAAGTCAATATGGCGCTGTAGACGCGGTGTTGAGCCTCTTTGATCGCGCTGTCCGGCAACCCGACCAAGAAGAACTTAATCCCGCGCTTCAAATGCACTTCCACCTGAACGGCATGGGCGTCTATGCCCATTACGGTCCCGCTGTTCAATGTACAATACATGGTTCAAATGTATGAATATTCTGTATTTATAGCGCATATTAATGTTATAACTTTGAATAAACAAATTCCCATGAAAACTCTGTTCCACCCAGCGCATACCCGGGGCGGAGCCGACTACGGTTGGCTCAAAGCCCAGCACAGTTTCAGCTTTGGTTCTTGGTTTGACCCCGGCCGGATTCAATTTGGCGCTTTGAGGGTGTGGAACGATGACTGGGTGGCCCCGGGAACCGGCTTCTCTAAGCACCCACACAACGACATGGAAATCATTACCATTACGCTCGAAGGACGGCTTCGGCACCGCGACAACCTCGGGAGCGAAGGCGAAATCCGCGCCGGAGAGGTTCAAGTGATGTCGGCCGGAACCGGAATTGAGCACAGCGAAATCAATCCAGATCCCCGTACACCGCTGCGGTTGTTTCAAATATGGATTTTTCCCGACCAACAAGGCCACAGTCCGCGCTACGACCAAAGGGCCATTCCAATGGAGGCTGCGGGCATTTGGACCGAACTGGCCGGACCCATGGGGCACACGACGGGGCTTGAAATCCATCAGCAGGCCCGGATTCGCCGCATTCAACTCGAGCCCGGACAAACGGCCGACTACACTTTGGAACATGCCGAACGCGGGGTATATGCCATGGTGGTCGATGGAACCGCGGCGATCGGAGAACAACTGCTCAACACCCGCGATGCGATAGGCATATTCGAAACCCCCGGCTTCTCGATCAACGCCCAGACCGCCCTCGATGTCATTGCCATCGAAGTGCCTTTGCACTAAATGGCTTCTGCAGTCGGGGGTTCGGTACCAGTCCAATGGATTTGTGCCCGAGGCGGGAATCGAACCCGCACGACCCTTGCGGGTCAAGGGATTTTAAGTCCCTCGTGTCTACCTGTTTCACCACTCGGACCTCGAGTACACCCTTCATCGGAGCCGCCAAGGTCTACAAAAACCCCCCATGAAAAAACCCCCGACAAGAGCGGGGGTTGTGGGTGTGGAGCGAAAGACGGGATTCGAACCCGCGACCCCGACCTTGGCAAGGTCGTGCTCTACCAACTGAGCTACTTTCGCGTCGTTAAAAACGGGAGCGCAAAGATAGACGCTTTCCGCAGGTGTGCAAAGCAGATTTTTTATTTTGATCCTACTTTGCCCATTCTCCTTTTGAGTTGTTGAACCAAGATCAAGGCCTCCATAGGGGTCATATGTTCCGGATCGACCGCGCTCAACGTCTCGCGGATTTCCTCGAGCAAAGGGTCGCCGAGTTGAAAAAAGCTCAATTGAGTAGGGGTTGCGGCGGGTGCCCCTTTGTGCACGCCCTCAAAGTGTCGAAGTTGTTCCGCCGAACGCTGGACCACCAAGGCTGGCAAACCCGCCATGCGCGCCACATGAATGCCAAAGCTCCGGGCGCTGGCCCCGTCGACTAGGGTGCGCAAAAACACAATGCGCTCTCCTTCTTCCCGAATCGACAAGCTGACGTTGCGAATACGCGGATAGGCGCCTTCCATATCGCTCAGCTCGTGATAGTGCGTGGCAAAGAGCGTCAAAGGTCGATTGGGATGATCGTGTAAAAATTCGGCGATCGACCAGGCTATCGAGACACCATCATAAGTACTGGTGCCCCGGCCAATTTCGTCCAAGACCACCAGACATCGACCGCGCAAATTGTTGAGGATGCCTCCGGTTTCGATCATCTCGACCATAAAGGTCGATTCGCCTTTCGACAGATTGTCTGAGGCGCCAACCCGGACAAAAACCCGATCAAAAAGGGGCAAAAGGGCGGATTGGGCGGGTACAAACCCACCAGTCTGAGCCAAAATGGCCATGAGGGCGACCTGCCGGAGCAAAGCTGATTTACCCGACATATTGGGGCCTGTAACCAACAACATCTGTCGTCCCTCGGGATCCATACGTACGTCGTTGGGAACATAGTGTACCCCCGGAGGCAATGCCGCTTCAATGACGGGATGTCTTCCTTTGACAATCTCTAAACTTCCCGACTCACTCCATTCGGGTCGACACCACTTTCGAATCCCCGCAATTTCTGCCCAAGAAGAAGCCACATCCCATTGAGCCAGCAACCGAACATTGTGACCCCAGAGGACAATTTCCGACTTGAGTCCAACAATCAATTCTTGATAGAGCTGGATCTCAAGGGCCATGATGCGCTCTTCGGCTCCTAAAATCTGGGCTTCAAACTCTTTGAGCTCGGGGGTGATGTAGCGTTCGGCATTGACGAGCGTTTGCTTGCGAATCCATTCTTGTGGAACCCGATCGCGATGGGTGTTGCGCACTTCGAGATAATAGCCGAATACCGAATTGAACGCAACCTTTAAACTGCCAATGCCGGTGGCTCGCGCCTCACGTTCCTGGATATCCTCCAATTTCCGATTGACATTGGCCGAAAGCGTGCGCAAACGATCGAGTTCTTCCGAAACCCCGCGACGGATTACTTTGCCTTTTCCCGCCTGGGGACCGGGCTCATCTTCGAGTTGTTCGAGTACAGTCATGACCGCCGCACCCAAAGGCTTCCACTGCAATGCCCAAGACGTCCATGCCTCCGTCTGAAACAACTGTTCTGAGCGCGCAAGTCCTTCGGCCAAAGCCCGAAGCTCACGGGGTGCGATGCGGCCTGTGGCCAGACGACCCAAACTGCGTTCCACATCGGGCAGTGATTGAAGAAGCGCACGGAGCGCAAATCGCTTTTCGGCCTCGCGCAAACCTTCGACCTCGTCCAACCGCTGACCGAGCTCGGTTTGATCGCGCAAAGGGGCGGCCAGTCTGCGGCGGAGCAGTCGTTTCCCCATCGGGCTGCAACAGGCGTCGACCGATGAACTCAAACTCAGTCCATCGGCGTGGTTGGCCTGAAAAACTTCGAGATTCCTCAGGGTAAAACCGTCAATCCACATGCGTTTTTCGTCGGGAATGCGCTCGAGCCGATGGATGTGTTCGAGCTCGGTTCTTCCGGTGGAACGCACGTAGGCAATCGCCATTCCCGCAGCGGTCAGACCAGGGGTGTCTCCCTCTGGGGCAAATCCTCTAAGGGTCTCGGTGCCAAAATGGGTCTGAAGTAGCTGTCTGGATTGTTCCGGCCTGCCTGCCCAATCAGGCAATTCAGTCAAGGAGGCCACGGGCCCAAACCGCTCGATAAACTCCCCCTTCCCTCCCCGGGGTACAACCCATTCGGAAGGTGCATAGGCGTCTGCGATCCGCTTTAAGGCGTCGTCGTCTCCGTCGATATAGAAAAAATCGCCGGTGGATACATCGAGTAGGGCCAGTCCTTGAAACCCTCGTTCAAGGGTGCAGGCCGCGAGAAAGTTGTTCTTTCCGCCTTCGAGCAGGGGTTCGAGTTGATTGACTCCGGGAGAAACCACGTCGGTTACACCCCGTTCAACCAACTTTTTGGTCAGTTTGGGATCTTCGAGTTGTTCGCACACGGCCACTTTGCGCCCCGCTTTGACGAGCTTGGGCAAATAGGTGTCGAGGCTGTGGTGGGGAAAGCCCGCCAACTCAATCGAAGCCGCCGCTCCATTGGAGCGCTTGGTCAATACGATTCCGAGAATGGAAGAAGCTTCAATGGCGTCCTGGCCAAATGTTTCGTAGAAGTCGCCGACCCGAAACAGCAACACCGCATCGGGATGCTGTTGTTTCAGCGCTCGGTATTGGCGCATCAATGGAGTGTCGGCAGCGGTACTCAAGGGACTATTTTCGGGGCGTGATGCGCAAGGTACACACAGCCGACTTCACCCAAACAGCCCTAGATCGCAGCCAAAAAACCGAATGAAGTTTCGCAAACTCCGAACCCACGAATTGGGTCGCCTGTCTTCTGCAGCCTTTGTGGAAGCTCCCAAACACCCCTTGACCTTGGTCCTCGACGGCGTTCGAAGCGCCCACAACCTGGGCTCTGTTCTGCGCACGGCCGATGCCTTTCGGCTCAACGCCGTCCATCTGTGCGGCCCCATGCCCGATCCGCTCACCCCTGAAGTTTCGAAAACGGCCCTGGGCGCGGAGCACTGCGTCGAATGGAGGCGTTGGGCGCACATTACCGATTGCTTGAAGGCGCTCGATGGGTACTCCCTTTTGGCCTTGGAAATGACCGAAAACGCGGTTTCGTTGGAAACATTCGAGTCGGTAGATGAACGCCCTATTGCCTTGGTGATCGGACACGAAATCAGTGGGGTATCCGATGCCGCCCTCGCGATGTGCGATGGAGCGTTGGTCATTCCACAATTCGGAACCAAACATTCGCTCAACTTGAGCGTGGCCACGGGCATTGCCTGTTGGAGTCTGCTCTTCGGATTGGGCAAACGACCTGGTCTGTTGGGGTAAACAAACGGTCCCTTCTTCCGTGGGCCCAGGCTCACTTTTGCGGCTGGCTGTGAAAAGAAAGCAAAAAAAAACCGCCCCTGTTTCCGGAGGCGGTTTGCTCATGTCCTTGTGAGGTCTTAGTTCATCGGTTCGAAATCCACGCGACGGTTTACGTCGTTGCGGTTTCCGAGGAGAGAAGACTTGCCTTTCGACTCAGCGCTCAAGCGGCTCGAATCAATTCCGTAGGTGTTGACGAGTTCTTTGATCACCGCATTGGCACGACGCTCACCCAGTTTCTGATTGTAGGACTCGGAACCAGACTTGTCGGTGTATCCGATCACCTTGTACTTCAGGTTCGGATTGGCGATCATTTGCTTGGCGATGATGGCCAATTGTTGCTGGCTGGCTGAGTTCACCGAGGTGCTGTTGACAGGGAAGTAGATCGAGGGCGTAAAGCCTACAGCTCCGCTTCCGCCACCTTCGCTGATGCGCTGCCCACGGGCAGTCACCTGAGAACCCGCAGGAGTATTGGGCTCGAGGTCGCGAGAATCGGCCACTCCGTCTTGGTCTTGGTCATTCTCCACGCCTTGACTGTTCACTTTGGCACCGATGTTCGAGAAGGGATCCTGATCCATAAAGTCCGGCACACCATCGCGGTCGCTGTCTACAGCCTTACCCGAACCATCGACAATGGCACCGGCAGGTGTAGCGTTGTCTTTGTCCATCATATTGGCTACGCCGTCTCCGTCGTCGTCGGTCGACATCGCATCCATCTTGGCTTTGGTTTCGGCCATGGCGCCAAAGACTTCGTCGTAGGGATTGACAAAGTGTACGGCCGATTTCTCTCCGTCTTTGCCGAAGTTGTAACGGAAACCGACAAAGGGAATGGCCAAACCGTCGTTTGACTTGCCCGCTTGCAAACCGTCGGCATAGTCTGAGGCGATGTAGATGTAGCGAACGCCCAAGTCCAAATCGAACTTGTTGTTCAACTTCCACTTGGCCGTGAGGCTCAAGGGAACCGTCGCGGCATTGATGGGATCAAATTCGCGGATTTGCTGTTCGCGGGTAAATGTGGTGGGACTGAAGATTCCCAAACCCACACCGGCCGTGGCCAACAGGGCAAAATTGGTTTCGGCGTCGCCCCCGCTGGGACCGATGTTCAAAATGCTGATCACGAACTCGAGGTCGAATTGATTCATCGAACCCTCAAATGAACGCACGTCGCGGGTACCGCTCATCGAGGCCCAATCGTAGGCCAGGCGCAGTCCGAACACCGGGCTGAACATATAATCTGCATGGATCCCGATGGCGGGCTCAAAACCTCCGGTTCCATCCTTCACTTCAGCGTTCTTGTCGCCTTCGAAGTTGATGAGGTCACCGGTGGAAATGGCAGGCCCAAAGCTGATGCCAACCGCCCAATTTCTGAAGTTGGCCATATCGGACAGAGTGTTCTTCTGTGCGAAAGCTTCAACAGACAACAAGGCGAGGAAAAGTCCGAATACGCTTTTTTTCATGGTCGTTTTTTTACTCTTTCAGGGCACTTTTGACGCGTATGCGTCAGGATCAATTCGTTCTTTCTGACCGCAAAAGTACAAATAATCCAACACGAACCGTGGATTGATGTTGGGTTTACGAAAGATTAACCCAATTTATGATAGGATAACAAAAGAATTCTCTGGAGCACGCACAAAATCAAGGATTCTGGCATATTGTTCCCCCAATTCCTCGATTTTTTTTTCCTTCAGCTCCCAGCGGATCACGCCATGGGCACCACACTGGGGCAACCATTCTGTGTACGCGTGCTCTATACGCCTCAAATAATCGCGTTCTACGTTCTGTTCGTAGGGCCTGCCTCTCTGTGCAATGTTCTCTTCGAGCACCTCGAGCGGACGATGAATATAAAGGAGTACGTCTGGAGGGGCGAGGTGCTTGCGCATCCCCAAATACAGTCGATCGAAAACAGCCAAGGTGTCTTCTTCCAAATTGAGCGCGGCAAACAACTTGCTCTTGTCGTAGTGATAATCAGACACCAGAAAAGGATTGAACAAATCGGTCTGGGTGGTTCCACGGCTCCATTGCACAAAGCGCTGGGCCATAAAACTGATTTCGAGCGACAAGGCGTGTTTGGACGGATCTTGGTAAAACAGGGGCAATAGTGGATTCTCCTCAAAGGGCTCGAGCATAGCTCGGGCGGGCAAAGAATCGAGGAGCATTTTGGTCAAAGTCGTTTTGCCTGCCCCGATGTTGCCTTCTATGGCGATGTGTATCACAATCCTTCTGTTAGAGGAACCAAGGGCGCCCGATCGGGACACAGGTCCAGACAGGTCCCCACCGTTTGCCCGGTGACCGGATCGACCCAATTTGGACAAATTTCGGCCAATGGCTCGAGGACAAACCGGCGTTCGAGCCGTCGCGGATGGGGTACGATTAAACCGGGCAGGTCGATGCAATGATCTCCATAATAAAGGAGGTCCAAATCGATGGGGCGCGAGGTGTACATACCTTCCATCCGGGTTCGGCCCCGGGCGGTTTCGTGAGCGAGGAGTCGAGCGAGCAATTCGGGGGCCTCCAGCGGGCACTCCAGCCACAAGACCGCATTCAGGAATTCGTTCATCGGGCCATTGCCTCGGGCAGGACCTCGGAACACCCGGCTCCACATCATCCCCGTACCCCACCGAGACAGCGCGTCGAGGGCCAGCCGCATTTCGGCCAACCGATCGCCTTGGTCGCTTCCCAGTCCAATGATTGAGATCATGATATACCCTATATGCGGTCACGACATGGCGTGACATTGCGGAATAATATGTGCATTGTACAAAATGGCCATGGCCTATCCCACCGTTTATCCCCCCATTTCTGCGCCCATCACGATCGGCTGCAAAGCAATGAGATAAACAAACGAAATTCGCAGGGGTTGAAGCTACATCATCCTTCAACCCAAAGCGCAACATGGGACGTTTTCTCCTCCAGGTACTCGCCGCTTTTTTAGGTGGGTTATTTTTATTGTTCTTCTTTTTCATCCTCGCCATAGGCCTCGGTGCAGCCCTTTCTAAAACCGAAAAGGTGGCCGTGGAACCAGGCAGTTACCTGAACCTCGACCTCAACGGTTGGGTCTTGGCCGACCGCAGCGTAGAAGAAGATCCCTTCTCTGAATTGAACAGTTTGTTCGGAGAAGAAGAGCGCATGGGGCTCAACAGAATTTTGCGCGCCATCGAACGCGCTCAAGCCGATCCGGACATCTCGGGCATTTACCTGGATCTCGGCGGTTTTTCCGGGGGCATGGCGAGCGTGCGCGAAATCCGGGAGGCTTTGGATGAATTCAAACGGATTTCCGGCAAACCGATTGTCGCGTACGGTACGTTCGTCAGCACCAAGTCGCTGTATCTCGCAAGCGCAGCCGATAGCCTGTTTCTCAATCCCCACGGCGCCCTCGAATGGTCGGGTTTGAACATGGAAGTGTCCTATCTCAAAGATGGTCTCGACAAACTCGGGGTCAAAGTCGATTTGATCCGGGGAAGCAACAATCGCTTTAAAAGTGCTGGAGAGCCTTTTATTGCCAACCGCATGAGCGATGCCAACAGAGCCCAATTGCAGCAGTTGGCAGACGAGCTTTGGGGCGAGGTGATCTCCGCCGTAGCGGGCTCGCGTTCCTTGAATCCAGAGGATCTGCAGCGTTGGGCAGACAGCCTGAGCATTAGCGAAGCCCAAAGTGTACTGGAGCACAAACTGGTCGATGGCCTGCTCGAAGAAGACGAGATCGATGCTCGTCTGGTGCAACGGACTGGGGCCGAAGAAGGCAAAAAAGCCCACACCATCGGAATTGGCAGTTACCTCAAGAGTCCCTTGCCCGAAGGGGCTCCCAAGCCCAGCATCAAATCAGACAAAATCGCGGTGGTCTATGCCGAAGGAGAATTCAACGAAGGGGATGGGGCGTACAATATCCAATCCGACCGCATGATTTCTGCCTTAAGGACGGTGCGCAAGGATAAAAAAGTCAAAGCGGTGGTGTTGCGCGTCAATTCGCCGGGGGGATTTGCCTTTGCCGCCGACAAAATCTGCCGGGAGCTGTCGCTGTTCGACGATTCGATTCCCGTAGTCGTGTCTATGGGCGATGTGGCCGCCTCCGCAGGGTATATGATCTCTGCCATGGGCGACAGCGTCTTTGCCCACCCCAATTCGATCACAGGCAGCATCGGTGTCTTCGGCATGTTGATCGATGGCTCTGAATTGCTCGAAGACAAACTCGGCATACGCAACGAGCAGATTAAAACTGCGGCGCACAGCGGGGCGGGCAGCTTTAGCCGCGGTCTCGATCCCTTTGAGCGCAAGGTCATTCAACGCGAAATAGACCGTTATTACAACGACTTTGTACAGCATGTCGCAGACGAGCGCGGAATGACCTTTGCCGAGGTAGACAGCGTTGCCCAAGGCCGGGTTTGGACGGGAAACAGCGCCCTGGGCATCGGGCTCATCGACGCACTCGGGGGACTGCGGAGGGCAGAAAGTTGTGCGGCGCGCATGGCAGGGCTCGAAAAAGGCAGCTACCGGGTGGTGGAATACCCCGAGATTGAAGATCCCATCCAGCAACTGCTCAATAAACTGGAGGGGAAATCCAGCCGGTGGAGCAAAGACCTCCCAGCCTCCATTCAACACTGGTTGACCACCTATCAGCAAATGGTTCGCTACAACCGCATGCCATTGTATCGCCTCGAACAAGAACTCCTTCTCTAACGGATGGGGTTCATCCAACCGGCGCCAGAGCACAGGCGAAAAGAAGAGGCCGCAAAGCTGTATTTGTGGGCCTCTTCCCTTTTTATTGCGGCCCTGGTGGTCTGCAACTTGATTGCAAACAAATTTGTCCGAATCGATTTGGGATTTAAGGAGTTTGTCGTTTCGGCAGGCATTCTTCCGTATCCTTTGACCTTTCTGATGACCGATGTGTTGTCCGAAATCTATGGAGCCCGAAAAACCAATCGGGTCGTGTTGGCCGGTTTTGGCGCATCGCTCTTTGTGTTGTTGGTGCTCTGGCTGGGATCGGCGTTTCCCGCCATAGAGGGTTCGCCCGTGGGCGATTCGGTCTACGACCAGGTATTTCGCAATGCCTGGAGGGTCTTGGGGGCTTCGATGGCGGCCTATTTGGCGGCGCAATTGGTCGATGTCCGCCTGTTTCACTTTTGGAAACGACTCACCCGGGGACGGCATCTTTGGTTGCGAAATAATTTCTCGACCATCCTATCCCAATGGGTCGACACCGTCTTGGTGGTCGGGGTCCTTTTTGTCGGGACCAAAACCATCGCCGAAATGGGTCAACTCATCTTGGACGGATGGTTGTTTAAAGTGTTGATGGCCTTGCTCGATACCGCCCTCATCTATCCTTTGGTGTCGTTTATCCGCCTTAGACTGGACCTGAAGCCGGGCGAAGAATGGTCCGACGAATGAAGTTCGAGACGTCGGGTGGCCTCGGGTTGAAGAGATGGACACGCGGGCTGTTGATGGCCATCGGCCCGGCCATTGCACTCGCGGTGATTGTCCACCAATGGGGATCGTCTGATGCTGAATCCGGAATCCAAAACATCGGCGACCCGGTTTGGCTCTGGCCGCAACTGATACTCGGCCCGGTGGTGTTTGGCTTGGAAGTATGGCTTTGGCATATTTGTTTGCACAGTTTCGGACTACACCGCGAAATTCGTTTTGTAGCGCGCAATACCGCGGTGTACGGCTTTTATCAGCTTTTTTTGCCCGCCCCTGCCAGCGAATACACTGCGCGCTTGTGGCCCTTTGCGCCCGGAGAGCGCGGTCGGGCGGCCCAGGGATTGTTTGGGCTTCAAGCCATTAAATGGCAGGCACGCATTGGCCTAGGGGGCATCTGCACACTCGGTATCGGGCTCTTCCTCGAACTCTCTTGGGTGGTGGGGGTTTTGGGTCTTGCTGCGCTCTGTACTTCGTTGGGTTTGGGCTGGATCATCGACCGAGGCCGGCGTCACCCCCTTCCCCGTTGGATCCCCGAACGGTGGTTTCCCGAACGCACATGGCCCGAAATTCCCCACGGTTCTTTGCTGGGGATTTCAATCCTCAAAGGGCTGCTGTATGCACTTTCGTTCGCTTTGTTCTTGAAGAGCATGGGGGGCTGTGCGCCACTGTGGATCGATTGGGGAGCCGCCACAGCCCAATACACCTTGGCTTCGCTGATTCCCAGTTGGGGTTGGACCGAAGGGTTGGTGTTGGGCGGAGCCGGTGTACTCGCCTTTGATGTACTGGATTGCCCGGCCCCTGCCGTCCTTCAGGCTTCGCTGTTTTGTTGGCTTCTGCACACAGCGCTTCCAGGCGCCCTCGGTTCCCTTTGGGCAGGGCAAGCCTTGCGTTGGTTGGGTCCAAAGTGAAATTTTCCGTAGGACCTTCGTCACGACAGCCCGTCCAACGGACTTTGGCACGAATTGTGTAGCTTCGAATGCGTCCATGGGCTGCAAAACCGAGGGTTTTGATGCGGCCGGCAGAAGGGCGAAACAATCGTGTCTCAGTTTTGTTCTTTTGAATTATTATGGCATCAGAATCGAAACTCGCGCCCTTGAGGCGCTTTTTTATGATGTTGCAGCCCGACCGAAAGGATCTGGGCCTGATTTACGTCTTTGCAGTGTTCAACGGTCTGGTCAATTTGTCGCTCCCCTTGGGGGTACAGGCCATCATTCAACTGATTAACGGCGCAACGGTTTCGACGAGCTGGTGGATATTGATTACAGTCGTATTGGTCGGTACGGCGCTTACAGGGGTGCTCCAAATTCTCCAACTCAGTGTCTTGGAATCGCTCCAGCAGCGCCTATTCAGCCGGGCGGCCATCGAATTCGCGTACCGAACGCCCCGTTTTAAGGCAGAAGCCCTTCGACAGTACGAACCCACCGACTTGATGAACCGGTTTTTCGATGTCTTGACCGTTCAAAAAGGCCTGCCCAAAATCTTGCTCGACTTTGCCACCAGCGGGCTCAACATTGTATTTGGCTTGGTCTTGCTCAGTTTCTACCACCCGTTTTTCGTCTTCTTCGGATTGGTTGCTTTGTTGCTCCTCGCCCTGGTTTTTTACCTCTACGGAAACCAAGGCCTGAAAACCAGCTACACAGAATCTTCCTATAAATACAAAACCGCCTTCTGGCTCGAAGAAGTGGCTCGATCGCTGATCACATTTAAAATGGCCGGGCGCACCGAGCTGGCCACCCAGCGCAGCGACAAACTGGCACAATCGTACATCCAGGCCCGAAAAGACCATTTTAAAGTCCTTCTGGGGCAGTATGCGTATACGGTTGGATTCAAGGTGGTCATCACGGCAGGTTTGCTCATTATCGGTGGCTTACTCGTCATGCAGCGCGAGTTGAACATCGGACAGTTTGTCGCTGGGGAAATCATCATCATTTTGATTATCAACGCCACGGAGAAAATTATTTTTTCGCTGGAAACCGTCTACGACACCATGACGGGCCTCGAAAAACTCGGGCAAGTAAGCGATATCGAACTCGAACACCGCAACGATAAAGCTTCTATTGAAATCCCGATCAATCAAGGTGTTGCATGCCGGATGGCGAAACTGCACTTTGCCCCAGACGGAAAGCTTGTTTTAAGCGACATCGATCTCGTCATTAACGCGGGCGAGCGATGTTGTTTAATTGGACAAGAAGGCAGTGGCAAGACAGCCCTTTTGCACATACTCGGGAGCCTGTACGACGATTTTGAAGGAGTTCTATCCTACAACGGCATGCCCATAGGAAGCCTCGACATCGAACAATTGCGCTTTGTCATCGGGGAGAATTTCAATCAGGAAAACCTCTTTAGTGGCAGTCTCTTGGACAACATCACCCTGGGACGTGAGGGGATTGAACAAGCCGAATTGCTCAACGCCCTCAGCGTGGCCGGGTTGAACGGGTTTGTACAAAGCCTACCCGAAGGATTGAATACTGTGCTAGAACCGGCCACCAAGCACTTGCCCCACAGCATTATAACCCGTATCATTTTGGCCCGAAGTTTGGCCCATCGTCCTTCCTTGTTGCTCATCGATAACCTCCACGAATTTGAGAGCTTAGACAACTATCAGGGGCTGATTCAGTGTATCGTAGACCGCAATCGCGCCTGGACCTTGGTGGTCGCATCGAACGATGCCCATATGGCCCGACAATGCGATCGGGTTGTCTGGCTGGAAGCAGGGCGCATCAAAGCCCAAGGTACCCTGGACGAAGTGCTCCAAATTCCCGGAGCCCGGAGTGTCATCACCTCGATTTCCTAAGCGCCCATGTTGAATATTTCCGAAAATTCGATTGCAGAGCGCATCAAACTGGAGCACTATCCTTCTCTGCACCAAAGTGGCACCCGAAAGGAGATACAGTACTTTAAATACTGGCTCTACACAGGGGGATTTTTCATCCTTTTGATCCTCTTCTTGCCGTGGACTCAAGTGGTGAGCGGAACGGGAAGCATCACCGCCATCGATCAGGGTCAACGGCCTCAAACCGTGCAGAGTCCCATTCCAGGTCGCATCGAAGAGTGGTTTGTTCAAGAAGGCGATACGGTTCAAACTGGAGACACCCTGGCGCGCTTGTCCGAAATCAAAGAAGAGTATTTTGACGAAGGCATCGAAGACCGCGCCCGAGAAGAACTCCAGGCGAAAAACGATGCGGTCTTGGCCTACCGAAACAAAGCGGAAAGTCTCGGGCAACAAGTGGAGCAATTGGAGCGCTCTTTGGTGTTCAAAAAGCAGCAACTCGAACAAGAAATCGATGCGCGACGCATTGCTGTAAGCGCGGCCTCAACCAATCGCGAGCTTGCCCGATTGCAGTTCATGCGCGTAGACACCCTCTTCAACGAAGGCATCGAATCCCGCCTCAACTGGGAAAAGCGCAAGCAATATGCCCAGGAAACCGAAGCCAAATGGGTCAAAGCCCAAAACGACTACCAAAAAGCCCTGATCGATCGGTCCGGTATTGAAGCCGAGTACCGCGAAAAAATCGCCAAGGCCCAATCCGATTTGTTCTCGGCCCGTAGTGCGGGTCTTGAAGCCGAGGGCGAAGTGGCCAAACTGCGGGTCAAATTGGGCAACCTCTCCATGCGCCGGGGCTATTATTGGCTGCGTGCCCCGAGAAGCGGTGTGATTACCCGATCTCGGATTACCGGTTTGGGCGAGAACATCTCGGCGGGAGAGTCCATCCTCGAAATCGTGGCTACCGCGCCCAAACTCGGGGTCGAGATCTTTGTGCGCCCTGTCGATTTGCCCCTCATTAAGCGAGGTCAACACGCTCGTATCGAGTTCGATGGGTGGCCGACCATCGTCTTTTCCGGCTGGCCCAACACCTCATTCGGCACGTTTGGGGCCCAAGTGGTGGCTGTCGATCAATCCCTGGACGAAAATGGACGCTATCGGGTACTGCTTCAACCCGATCCGACCGACATTCCCTGGCCTGAGCCCCTGCGTTTCGGTTCGGGCGCCCGGGGCATGCTCTTGCTCAATGAGGTCCCGGTTTGGTTCGAAATCTGGAGGCAACTCAATGGCTTTCCCCCAGAATACTACACCGGAACAGAAAAGGAAGAGAAGATTAAAACCAAGCCCAAAGCCGGCTATCAGAAGTGAGGTGGAGCCTATCGTGCATCGGAGCCTTGTGTGTTCTCAGTTCATGGGCCCGGGCTCAAGAAGATCCTGTTCGGCTTGGACCGGAGGCCGTGCTCAATCTCCTCCCCAACCACCCCGTCTTTAAAGCCTCGGAACTGCTCGAACGCGAAAGCGGGATTGTGCGCATGAAGGCCAAGGGCGCGTTTGATCCCAAATTGAACTACGACCTTTCGACCAAGAATTTCGACGACAAAACCTACTACCGATACGAAAAGCTGGGTCTGAGCGTCGCCACATGGCCGGGGATCGATTTCAAGGCCGAAATGAAGCGCAGCGAGGGGGAATACCTCAACCCGGAGGCCTTTATCCCCGGCCCGGGCAACGTCGAACTCGGGGCCGATGCCAATCTGCTCCGAGGACTGGTATTCGATACCAGACGAACCGCTTTGGCCGAAGCCCGCATTGTGGCACAAAAAAACGAGGCCGAGCGGTTGGCTTTGCGCAATGCCTTGGTGCGCGAAGCGCTATCTCGCTATTGGAACTGGTCCGCGGCCCAGGCGCGTTTTGAGCTGTTCGATCAGGCAGAGCAGAATGCATTTGTGCGTTTTGAGGCCATAAAGCGCAGCGCCCAAACCGGTCAATCGGCGGCCATAGACACGGTAGAAGCTCTGGGTCTGTTGGAAAATCGAAGGATGGACAGGGCCAAGGCGGAACTCGATCGGGAAACCGCCCGCCTGCTCCTCGAAGCGCATTTGTGGACCCCAGATTCGCTTCCGCTGCGCATCGACCCTACCACCTTGCCCTTCGACCTCCTCGAACGGGCGCCAGGACTCATGCCACTCGACAGCCTGCAGACCCTGCTGCTCTCGCTCGACGAACGCTCGCCCGAACTGCTCAAAACCCGAACCGAAATCGACAAGGCCCAGGTACGCATCAATCAGGGGTTTAACGACCTGCTTCCCGAAGCAAAGCTCAGCTACCGCTGGATCAGTCCGCTGGACGATGCCTTTAACACCGAGACCTACAACCCGGGAAGCAACAACTACCTCGGATTGGGGGTAGAACTGCCCCTGTTTCTGCGCAAAGAGCGCTCCTCCTTACAATTTTATCAGCTGGAACGAGAACGGGCCGAATGGTTGCTGCTCGAAAAACGGGTCGCCATAGCGAACAAGGCCTTGGCCTCCCGGGCAGCGCTCGAAACCTATGCCCGCAATGCGGAGCGGGCTGAGCGCAATTTTGGGAACTACTCGGTGCTCCTCGAGGCCGAAGTCCGAAAATTCTCGATCGGTGAAAGCAGCCTGTTCCTCGTCAACAGCCGAGAAATATCGGCCATTCAATCGGGGGCCAAATGGATCGAAAACCTCGAACTCACGGCGCTCAAAGAACTCGAAATGCTCGAGCTCATCGGGGGATTGGCGCGTTGATTACGGCTTGAAGCGGGCCTTGGGGTCCGGAGCATTCCGCGTCCATTCGAGCGGCCCTCCACACTTCAATTCGATGGTCATAGACTGGTCTTCGTTGAAGTGCCCCTCCATGGTCTTGACCCAGGCGCGGAAGAGCTCATCGCTGTAGTCGTTGCAACTGATCTGGGCGAGCGCTATGCTCTTTTGACCCACAATCACCACGGTGGGTTTGCCGTATTCGTAGGTCTTTGAAGTGCGCCCGGGTTTGGCGATCCCCCCTTCGAGAAACCGCTTGGTCCACTGATAAAAGACATACTTCAGATCGGCCTCGTTTTCCCAGGCAAACACCATCACTTTGACCCGCACATAGGCGTTGTTGCCCAGCGCGTTTTCCCGCTTCTCTTTCGATTTGTACTCGACAAAATACGTGTACTCCGCCTCGGTCTCTCCGAGGGCTCCGAGATCGGGAGCCGTCAAATTCAGAGTCTTGGGCTCATAATCCGGCTCGAGTGCCTCTTCGAGTGATTGGATATTCTGGCGGACCTCTTCGTGCTGGGCCATGACCTCAGGGCTATACAGCACCCAACTCAGGGCGAGAAAATAGACGGGACGTATCGATGAAAAAAGGGGGTTCATGGTTCTGAGCTTGGCCGGGGCGAATGTACTTCCTCTGGGTTGAGCCAGGCAATTTCCTTAAAGCGGGCCTGAATGGGCACCCCATCGCTCCTCTTCAAGTGGAGGGTTCCTTCCTCGGAAACCCCTTCTATGGCTGCACGAAAGACAGCAGGGTCGGATCCCCGAACCCATCGATATCCGTGCATGGCTCCAAAGCCCAACAACCGTTGGGTATAGTCTTCGACTTCCTCGGCCCACGACCGTCGGCCCCATTCGCCCCAATGCCCATCGAACTTCGAGAGCACAAGGCGCAACAAATCGGCCGGGGCGGGAACTTCTGAACACAAAGTCCTGAGTGCAATCGCCCTAGGAGCCCCGAAATCGCTTTGCGCCACATTGATTCCAACGCCCACTACTGCGCTTTGCCAACGCGTTCCCAGCCACTGATTTTCGATCAAGATGCCCCCGAGCTTTCGATCGTGGGCATAGAGATCGTTCGGCCATTTGATCCGCACTTCGGGAACAAAAACCCGGAGTGCATCGACCAGAATGCGACAAATCGTCATGTTGAGCTGAAATGGCCGCTCAGAAGGCAAGTCGGGCTCGATCAACAGCAGGCTGAACAAGAGGTTCCTGCCAGCTTGGCTCTCCCAAATCGTGCCAAACTGCCCTCGGCCTGATGTTTGATGTTCTGCGCGTATCACCAAACCGCTGCTTGCTCTTCCCCACCGCATTCGCCGTTTTAGGGCCTCGTTGGTAGAGTCGATCGAATCGACTTCTTCAAGGGTAAATCGGTCCATAAATCAGTCGGGGGTGCATCTTGTGAGGGGGCGCAGTCTTTGGCAGGCGAATGTCGTATTTTTGAACTACCCTTCGCCAGAGGGGTACTGCTGATTGGAAACCCCACCCACCTCATTGGCCAAAACCAAACCCACCCCCGAAAGCCGAGCGACATTGAACGCCTCTGGCCCTTCGGAATTGCCCGGAATCCTCGCCTCCATTGTTGCAGGCATCGAAGAAATTAAAGGCGAGCACATCTCGATCTTAGACTTGCGGACCATTGAAAACGCGGTGTGCGACTTCTTTGTCGTGTGCAGCGCCCAGAGCTCTACCCAAGTCAAGGCCATTGCCGACAGCGTCGAAAAAGTGGTTCGAGAAGTGAACGATGAACGCCCTTGGCATGTTGAAGGTCTCATGCACGCAGATTGGGTTTTGCTCGATTACGTCCACACGGTTGTCCATGTGTTTCGCACAGAAACCCGGGCCTTTTACGATCTCGAAAGCCTTTGGGGCGACGCCCTCCCACTGACTCCCCACCCCACAGTAGAAGGATGAGTACGAATTCAGACAAAAATCAAATGGAGCGCCTGCGCCAACAATTCTCGCGCAACGGCAATACCGACTCTGGCAACGAAGGGGGCAACCCCCGCAGGTTCAATTTTTACTGGATCTACGGATTGTTGTTCGTGGTGTTCATGGCCAATCTGCTCTTTGCGGGCATGATGAAGTCCCAACAGCCGAGCAATTTTACCGAGTTGAGCACGATGCTCGAGGAAGGCGACGTGCAGCGCATCGATCTCATCAACGGGGATCGGGTAGAGGTGGTGATCAAACCCGAAGCGCTCAAGAGCAAGCCGCGCTACGAAAAGGTACGCGATCGCAGCGTGGGAGAAGGATTGAATCCGGGCCCTCACTTTTATTTCGTCTTCCCTGCAGAGAGTTTCGAAAAAAGTCTCGATCGGTTTTACGCTGATCATCCCCTACTCAAACGCAGCGATGTCCCCCTCGAATTTCGCGAAGAGCGCGACTATTTCAGCGATGTATTGACCTGGGTCATCCCGATTCTGCTTATGGTGGGTTTATGGTTGTTTATTATGCGCCGCATCAGCGGGGCCAATGCGGGGCCTGGTGCCCAGATTTTCAACATCGGCAAATCTCGGGCTACGCTGTTCGACAAGGACACCAACGTCAAGGTGACGTTTAAAGACGTGGCGGGACTCGAAGGGGCCAAGGAGGAGATTGAAGAGATCGTCTCCTTTTTGAAAAATCCCGACAAATACACCAACCTCGGCGGCAAAATCCCGAAAGGAGCTTTGCTGGTTGGACCTCCTGGCACAGGCAAGACCTTGTTGGCCAAAGCGGTGGCCGGAGAAGCCAAGGTTCCCTTCTTCTCGTTGAGCGGATCCGATTTTGTCGAAATGTTTGTAGGCGTGGGCGCTTCGAGGGTGCGCGACTTATTCAAACAGGCCAAAGACAAGAGTCCGGCCATCATTTTTATCGACGAAATCGACGCCATTGGGCGCGCCCGGGGCAAAAATGCCTTTTCGGGGGGCAACGACGAACGCGAAAACACCCTGAACCAGTTGCTCACCGAGATGGACGGGTTCAACACCAAGGACCATGTAATTGTATTGGCTGCCACCAACCGCGCCGATATCCTTGATCGTGCCTTGATGCGCGCCGGGCGGTTTGACCGTCTCATTTACATCGATCTGCCCGACCTCAACGAGCGCAAAGAGATTTTTGAAGTCCACCTCAAACCCCTCAAGTTGGGCACCGATGTCGACGTGGACTTCCTCGCGCGTCAAACTCCGGGATTCTCCGGTGCCGACATTGCCAATGTGTGCAACGAAGCGGCCTTGACCGCGGCGCGAAAAGACAAAAAACTCATCGAAAAACAAGACTTCCTCGACTCGGTCGACCGCATTGTAGGCGGTTTGGAGAAAAAGGGAAAGATCATTACCAACGCAGAAAAAGAAGTGATTGCCTACCACGAAGCCGGGCATGCCACAGTGAGTTGGATGTTGGAACACGCGGCTCCCTTGGTCAAAGTGACCATTGTCCCTCGCGGACGCTCGCTCGGTGCGGCGTGGTACCTGCCCGACGAACGGCATTTGACCAATACCGAGCAAATGCTCGACGAAATGTGTGCAACGCTCGGCGGTCGAGCAGCGGAAGACGTTGTGTTTGGAAAAATTTCTACCGGAGCGCTGTCCGATCTTGAAAAAGTGACCAAGCAAGCCTTGGCCATGGTCACGGTATACGGTTTGAACGACAAAATCGGAAACATCACGTACTACGATTCAAGCGGTCAAAACGAATACGGTTTCAGCAAGCCCTACAGTGAGAAAACCGCCCAATTGATCGACGAAGAGATCCACCACATCGTCGAGGCGCAATACGTTCGGGCCAAGGAACTCCTCAACCGCGAGCGCAGCAAACTCGACCAATTGGCCAAGCTGCTCTTAGAGAACGAAGTGATTTTCAAGGAAAATCTTGAAGAGATCTTTGGCAAGCGCCCCTGGTTGACTCGAGAGGAGGCGCAATTGGAAGAGGAGGCGCGCAATGCTTCCGAATCAGTCCCTACGTAAGCTGAGCCGCCGTTTGCGTACTTTCGCTCAACATTGCTCCGCATGAAAGAGGGGAACAAAGAGCGTCAGAGCATACTCAACAAGTTTTTATCGGTCCTGAGCGGCAAACCAGAGGGGACTTCGGAAGATCGAACCGATGCCGAATGGATCCCGCTGGAAAGCGATCCGGTTGACGTCCACTTTGCCAAGGTGTTCTGTGGCCAGGGCGGCTATTTTGTGTATGCTGAAGACGCCCGCGCCGAAACCGAGTACCTCCGATCCATTTTCGGGGAAATCGGCCAAACCCGGGTGTATTGTCCCGATCACGGCATTCGCGTCAAATTGAGCACCGCCGGTCTGGCACTCGACTTCGTAGAACCCGATGCGGCTTCGGTGTTTATTTCGGGTTGCGATTTTCTCGTGGCCTACAACGGAGGCATCATGCTGAACTCGAAACACACCGACGGTCGTAAACCCGCCGATTTGCCCTCTATTGTCCTCATTTTAGCGTATACCGATCAACTGGTTCTCAAATTGAATCAGGCGCTCACAGGCATTCGCGACCTCTACAACGGGGCCATTCCCTCTCAGATTACCACCTTGCACGCACCCCAATTTGAAATGGAGACAGTAGCCTCGGCAGGTCATGGGCAAAACCGCAAGGAACTGTTTCTCCTACTTACCGAAGCCGCCTCATGAATACCCTCCTGAAGCGCAGTCTTTCAGGGGTGCTCTATGTCGCCTTGTTGCTCGGAGGAATCTGGTGGAGGGATCGTTCGTTTGTCTTTGTGATGGGGCTGTTGATGATTATGAGCCTGATAGAAGCAGGTACCTTGCTCAACATCAATCGAGTAGCCCCACGTGTCAACGCGTTTTTTGCCACTTTGATTCCCTTTACCCTTTCGGCGTTGCACTTTCTGGGCATCATCGACATTCCGCCCACTGCACGGCTTGTTTTTTTAGGGATCGGGGCCTTTCACGTGTTGTGGCTGGTGCTTCGGCTCTATGGGCGCTCCGGCGAATTGGGTCTGGTGCGCACGCCTTGGATTCATGCCGCGCTTTACACCGGATTCGGTTTTATGGCTCCTTTGCTACTCTTTCACGCTGAAAATCGCTACCAGAGCTGGATGACGGCCCTTTTTGTCTTGGTGTGGACCCACGATACGTTTGCGTACGTGTTCGGTCGATTTTGGGGCAAGACCCCACTCAGCCCGAGGCTTTCGCCCCGCAAGACCATCGAAGGCTCTGCCGGTGGTTTGATTATGACCTTGGTGGCTGCGCTCATCGTGATTCCGTGGATCTGGAAAGCCGAGGCCAACTACTTTGCCCATTTTACGGCCTTGGCCGTGTTTACCGTGGTCTTTGGCACCTTGGGCGATTTGTACGAATCCAAACTCAAGCGCAAGGCCGACGTCAAAGATTCGGGCCATTTGATTCCCGGACACGGGGGCATACTCGATCGTGTGGACAGCTTCTTATTTATTATGCCGATAGCGGCCCTCTACTTGCATCTGGTGTTTTATTTCGGATTGAGCTTTCCCATCCCATGAGTTTGATCCACCGAGAGGGCCGAATGCCCACGGCTGTGCTGTTGCTTGTACTTTCTGTGCTCTATGGCGCGTCTACATTGTTGTGGCCTGATGCGCAATGGGTGCCGCTGTCCGTCGTGGTGCTGGGCATTGGATTGCTCGGTTTTTTCCTGTGGTTTTTCCGAAATCCGAACCGCGCCACCTCCGAACACCCTACTTCGATTCTGGCCCCGGCCGACGGCAAAGTGGTGGTCGTTGAACAGGTCTACGAACCCGAGTATTTTCAGGATACGCGCATCCAGATTTCCATTTTTATGTCGCCCCTCAATGTGCACGTAAACCGCTATCCAATTTCGGGCAAAGTGGTCTTTGCGCGCCATCACCCGGGTAAGTATCTGGTGGCCTGGAACCCGAAGTCGTCTTTGCTGAACGAACGCAGTACCGTGGTGGTAGAACATCCGCTCAAGGGTGCCGTGCTCTATCGGCAAATTGCGGGGGCCTTGGCGCGCAGAATTATCGTGTATGCCCAAGAAGGCACCTCGGTGCGTCAAGGAGACGACTGTGGATTTATCCGCTTCGGCTCCCGGGTCGATGTGTTTTTACCGCTCGATGCAGAGGTGTTGGTGAAACCGGGAGCGGTCGTTGAGGGCAATCGGACTCTTTTGGCGCATTTTGCATCAGTTTAGGCGCGAATTTTGCAGCGCGTAGTTCGATTGTTGATTCGTAGAACTTCGATATACCGGCCTGCCCTTGTCTATGGATGCTGAACTGAAGGCGCTTTTTGAAGAGCATGTGCGCGTTGGCAAGGGGTTGCCCCCTCAGAGTGCCGACCATATGCTCATTGCCTATGCGTACTATAAACAAGCCATGGTGGGCGACAACGAACTGCAGCGACCCCTCCACTCGGACGTAATCCGAACGTTTAAGCACGATGCCTGGGTGCGGCTCAAGGGGATGAGTCAAGAAGAGGCCATGCGGGGCTACATCGCGCACATAAAGATGCTCGTCGCATTGAGCAAGGAAGAAGGGCGGTTGGGGTAGGCGTATCGCTGGAGCGGTCTCCTTCCGAAGTGGTTCCCAGAGGGGGGGTCGGTGGTTTATTTTTCTGAGGTACGGCTACTCTCTGGTTCAGTTTTCCCTCTGCGGTACATTGGAGAATCGATCGGTCTTTCAGAAAGATTCCTATCCAAATATTCTTTGAAACCCATAGCCTTTCGATGGTTTTCGCGCTTTTGGGAAAACTGTTACGGCCGCAGAAAAATTCGGTCAATTTTCTCTTCATGTCCCTTTAACTGCCTTCGAAACCAATCCAACTCGTTCCACAATTCTTGGTGGCTGAGCATCCTTTCACGCATCTGAATGAATGCCCGCATGATTCGAATATTGACTTGAATAGCCACTTCGCTGCCCAGGACGCTGGAGAGCATCGACACCCCTTGCTCGGTGAACACAAAGGGTAGGGTTCTCCTACGAGCCCAACTTGAGGTCGCATGATGCGGCTTCAAGTGATTCCATTGTCCCGATTGAGTTGAAACCTAAAGTCAGGTCGGAATCGAGCGGAATTCCGCTTCACCTGTTCGTTGAGCCGTTCGGGTGGGAACTTGATATAGTTCCGCTAAATCGCCTTCCAACGTAACCTTTGCACGATCAATCTCGTGAATTTTGGCAAGGATAACATCCGGTGGCTTCCCTACACTGTTGGCTGTCATACACGATCCTAATTCGACGAAAATAGGATAAAAGGAGCGTTATTCTTACAAAATATAGAATAGGAGCGGAGCATTGCACAACGACAGGCTCGGCCCAAGTGGCCTCTTATCCCCCAGCCCCTCCTCTATCCCCGATTCAACCCCCTCACCCGCTCCATCACCCAATCGAATTGTTCATCGGGGCTCAGGAAGGTGTTGTCGAGCTCGATGGCGTCTGCGGCTTTGAGGAGCGGACTGTCAAGGCGTTCGAGGTCTTGGCGATCGCGGGTGTTCAAATTGTCCAGAATCTCTTCAAAACGAACGGGTTCGCCTTTGGCACGCAGTTCGTCGTAACGCCGGCGCGCCCGCACTTCGGGATCGGCGGTCATATAGATCTTCAACTCGGCCTGGGGAAACACCACGGTTCCGATATCGCGTCCGTCCATCACCACCCCTCCATCGCGCCCCATGCGCTGCTGCTGCTCGACGAGCTTGCGCCGTACCTCGGTAATCGAGCTCACCTGACTCACCACCTCGCTGACCCGCATCGAGCGAATGGCCGGTTCTGCGCAAACCCCATTGACGTGCAGTCTCGATCCCCCTTCGGGCATCGTTTCGAAATCGAGGTGGATGTCGTCCAAATCGGCGATGATCCGCGCTGTATCGACCACCCGATCGGACCCAATCGAGCCCCGTTCGAGCCCATACCACGCCACCCCGCGATACATCGCTCCCGAATCGACATAGCGATAGCCCAAGGCCGCTGCAACTTGCCGCGCCAGCGTGCTCTTGCCCGTAGACGAAAACCCATCGATGGCAATGGTCAAGGGCTTGGCCTCCATCAGCTTTTGTAGCGCTTCAAATCGAGCGCCAGCCCAAATTGATGGGTTCCGCCCGCCACATGGCGAATGCTGCGCGCATAGCTGACGTCCATTTTAAACACGCGGAATCCGACCCCAAACGACAACCCCGCCGAAGAACGCCTCGTGGTGAGCCCCAATTCGGCTGCGCGCCGAAAATTGTAGCCTACCCCCACCCGAAACGATTCAGAAGGCTGGAATTCGATGCCCGCAACCACATGCCGAAGCAATTCGTCCCCAAAGGAAGGTTCTTCGACGGTAAACACCCCGGTAAGCGGATCGAACTGCCCTGTGGCCGGGTTGACAAAGGCCAGATTCCAGTTCTGGAGCTGCTGCAGCGCGAGGTGCCATCGAAAGGGAGCGTGGGCGAATTTGTTCGACACCCCCAGCTGTATCTCGAACGGAAGCGGTTCGCGGGTTCCTGAATAGCTGTCGAGCTGAAACCCCGCGTTGCGCACCAACAACGATACGTCGAGCAGCGGGCTCTTGCGCCAGGTCACCCCGGCATCCCAGGCCATGCCCCAGGAACTGTACTCGGCAAACACCGAACGAATCAACTCAAACTGAACGCCCACGGTCCAATGGCTGTCGAGCGGAAGGGCCCAACCCGCCAACAACGTCTGATCAGACGCATCGAACGTGCCCAAGGTGTTTCCAAAGGCATCGGTTTCGTCGAACCGACCGTAGTTGAGATAGCGCATTCCGAATTGCAGCAAGCCCAACCGTTCAAAGGAATGCACATAGGCCGCTTCAGCACTGGCAATCCCCACGTTGATGTTGAGGTTGTACAATCCGATTTGACCCGCCATTTCGGGTCGCAGGAGCGATGGATTGTACAGCGCCAACCCCAGATCGGGGGCGTCAAACCCCGTCGCCACCCCGCCAAGGGCGGCCAGTCTCGGCGCCGAAACCAAATCGAGGACGGCATAGGCCGAACGACCTGCCGTCTGTGCCCGCAACCCCGAGGAAATCAGGGCGCCAATCACCATCAAAAAACCCGAAACACACCCATAGAGCTGCTTCATTCTCTGCATTGCTGTATCTCCGCAGGCTTGTTCCGGATAATCCCCCGATTCGCTGTTCAAGCGATCAGATCGTCTTTGGATGGGCCACGCGTTCTTCGAGTAACGCAAGATCGGTGAGTTCTCGCATACCGCGTACAAATTGAATTTCAAGACCCTTGAGGTATTCTGCCCCAATGTCTTCTACATCCTTACGGTTTTCCTCGCACAGCAGCAGTTGCTGAATACCCGCTCTTTTGGCGGCGAGAATCTTCTCTTTGATGCCACCCACGGGCAACACCCTACCGCGGAGCGTGATCTCACCAGTCATGGCCAGATGCGAGCGCACCTTGCGCTGGGTAAACAGCGAAGCCAAGGCCGTAAGCATGGTGACACCGGCCGAAGGACCGTCTTTTGGGGTGGCGCCTTCGGGTACGTGAATGTGGACATCCCAGCGCTTAAAGGCTTCTGGCGGAATGCCGTAATCGGATGCATTCGACTTGAGATAGGCCATGGCAATGGTGGCACTCTCCTTCATAACATCGCCCAGATTGCCCGTAATCGACACTTTTCCATCGCCCGGACTCAAACTGCTCTCAATAAAGAGGATTTCGCCCCCCACCGGAGTCCAAGCCAAGCCCGTCACCACCCCTGCCACCGAATTGTCCTGGTACCGCTCTCGGTCCCGGCGCTCGTTTCCGATCATTTTCCGAATCTCTTCAATGTCTGGAGATACGGAATACGGCTCGCCCGAAGCCACCTTTTGCACGGTTTTGCGCGCCACTTTGGCGATGGCTTTTTCCAGGCCCCGCACCCCGCTTTCCTGGGTGTAGCTCTCAATCAGCATTTCGAGTACCCCGTTGCTCAGTTTGAGATCGTCTTTCTTGAGCCCATTTTCTTCGAGCTGTTTGGGCACCAAATGCCGTTTGGCGATTTCGCGCTTTTCTTCGACCGTATAGCCGTTGAGTTCGATGATTTCCATCCGGTCGCGGAGGGCGGGCTGAATCGAAGAGAGGTTGTTGGCCGTCGCAATAAACAAGACCTTGCTCAGGTCATAGCCCATTTCGAGGAAGTTGTCGTAGAACTCCTTGTTTTGCTCAGGGTCGAGCACTTCGAGCATGGCCGAGCTGGGATCGCCCATATTGCCGTAGCCCAGTTTATCGATTTCGTCCAGCACAAAGACCGGGTTCGAAGTGCCGGCTTTTTTGAGCAACTGCAAAATGCGGCCCGGCATGGCACCGATATAGGTCTTGCGGTGCCCGCGGATTTCGGCTTCGTCTCGGAGCCCGCCTAGAGCCATGCGCACGTATTTGCGCCCAAGGGCTTCGGCCACCGATTTGCCCAACGAGGTCTTGCCGACACCCGGAGGTCCATACAAACACAAAATGGGAGAGCGCATATCGCCCCTGAGCTTGAGCACCGCAAGGTGTTCGATGAGCCGGTCTTTGACCTTGTCGAGGCCAAAGTGATCGCGGTCGAGGATTTTCCGCGCCCGTTTCAGATCAAAGCGATCTTTGCTGTACTCGCCCCAAGGCAGGTCGAGCATGAGCTCGAGGTAGTTGCGCTGGACCGAATACTCGGGCGCCTGGGGATTGATCCGTTGGAGTTTGAGGAGTTCTTTGTCGAAAGTCTTCGAAGATTCCGGGGTCCATTTTTTAGCATGGCCCCGGGCCCGAAGTTCTTCGATTTCCATTTCGATGCTGCTGCCCCCCAGCTCTTCCTGGATGGTCTTCATCTGCTGATGGAGAAAATACTCCCGCTGTTGCTGGTCGAATTCGGTTTTGACCTTGGTCTGAATCTCGTTCTTCATCTCGAGCATTTGCAGCTCAGAGGTGAGGTGTCTCAGCACATTCTGGGCCCGTTTGCTCAACTCGGTCTCTTCGAGCAGCTCTTGCTTTTGAGCCACTTCGAGGTTCATATTGGCCGAAATAAAATTGACCAAAATGGCATTGCTGTCGATGCTGCGCACCGCCATGGCGGCTTCGGTAGGGATGTGCGGAGACTCCTGAATGATGCGGATGGCCAAGTCTTTGATCGAATCGATCAGCGCCTTGAACTGTGGGCTTTCCCGCTTGGGCTTTTTCTCCTCCAACCAAGCCACTTTGGCCTTGAGATAGGGCGATTCAGAGACGATATCGCCCATGCGGAACCGCTTGTATCCCTGCAGAATAACAGTGGTATTCCCGTCCGGCATCCGGAACATGCGCAGAATTCGCGCCACCGTGCCTACGGGAAACAAATCGTCGGGCTGGGGGTCTTCGACCTCCAGATCGCGTTGGGCCACAATGCCGATCAGCAATTTCTTCTTGTGCGCATCCTGAAGCAGCTTGATCGATTTGTCTCTTCCCGCCGTGATAGGGATGACCACGCCTGGAAACAAAACGGTGTTTCGAAGCGGTAAGATTGGCAGTTCTTCGGGCAAATCGCCCTGTTTCATTTCCGCTTCGTCGTCTGAGGTCATCAGCGGAATAAAATCCGGCTCTTCCTCGATTCCCGCCACGGAGGCGGTCAATGCAAAGCGGTCTTTAATGCGTTCCATAGAGGACAGTATGTCAGTAGTCCGCGGCCCAATGCAGCAGAACCCCTTTGGATTCAATCGCCGTGCCGCAACAGAATTGTCAGTTGAACTGGAAAAAATGCTCAAAAAGCCGTCCGGAATTCGGCGCTCTGTTCAAAAATGGCCTGCAATATGGCCCGGTCGATGTCGTCGAGCTCGGTGGCGCGGCGTTCCTTGACCCGGGCAGCGGTGGCCAGGGCTTTGTCAAGGGCGTATTCGGAGAGTCCTTGGGCCCCACCCCAGCTAAACGAAGGGATAAAATTGCGCGGAAACCCCGATCCAAACACATTGGCTGAAACCCCCACCACGGTGCCCGTATTGAACATGGTGTTGATGCCGCTCTTGCTGTGGTCGCCCATAATCAGACCACAGAACTGCAAACCGGTGCGTTCAAAACCCCTGCGTTCGTAGTTCCACAACTTGACTTCGTCGTAGTTGTTCTTGAGGTTGGAGTTGTTGGTGTCGGCCCCCAGATTGCACCACTCGCCCAAGACTGAATTGCCGAGAAATCCGTCGTGTCCTTTGTTGCTGTAGCCGGTCAAAATCGAATTGCTCAATTCTCCGCCCACCCGGCTGTGGGGCCCCACAGTGCTGGCTCCGTACACCTTGGCCCCCATCTTGAGTTGGGCGTGGTCGCACAGCGCCAAACCGCCGCGGACCAAGCAGCCTTCCATGACTTCGGAATCGGTTCCCAGATAAATGGGGCCGGTCAAGGTGTTGAACACCGAAGCCTCGGCCACGGCTCCAGGTTCCGCAAAAATCCGATGGCCCAGAACGGTGTTGGTCGACGAAATCGGGGCACTCTCCCTTCCCGCGGTAATCCGCTCAAAGTCAGCCTCGAGCTCTTGGGCGTTCATTTTGAAGAGATCCCAAGGACGTTGAAGGTTGTGCCATGCTGCATCGAACTCGATTCGTTCGGTCTCAGGCAAGGGAGACACCCCATCCCACTCCGCTGTGCTTACCCAAGCCAGGAGTTCGGCTCCGCTCCACAGCGATTGCTCGGCCTCCAACGCGGCAATGGCATCGACCAAGGCTGGGTTCGGGCACAGACCGCCCAGGATGTAGCGTTGAATTCCCCCGGGCTCAAAGGGAAAAGCCGCCTGCAAATAAGGCTGGGTCAAAAATTGGGGAACCGAGCCCAATTCTCGCTCCCACTTTTCTGCCAACGTCAGAATGCCGATGCGCAGCAATCCAACCGGACGCGTGTAGGTGAGCGGCAAGAGCGCATTGCGGTAGGGTCCGTCGAACAGAACAGTATTCATGGCGTACGCATTTTGGGACATGATCGAAGAACCGTTCTAAAACGCGATTTGGGACGCGATTTGGGACGCGATCTGTCCGAACACAAAAATGAGGTGAATCGAACGTCCGCCGGTGGAATTTCTCAAATTGCCGCAACTTCAAAAAAAACGCCCGAAAACCGCTGGGGCTCTCGGGCGCTGAAGAAGGGCGCGGAGGAAATCCGACTTATTTCTTGAACTTTTCGTAGCGGTTGCGGAACTTATCGACCCGTCCAGCGGTGTCGATCAACTTCTGCTTGCCGGTGTAGTACGGGTGCGAAAAACCCGAGATTTCCATTTTGACGAGGGGGTATTCTACCCCATCCACCTCAATGCTGTCCTTGGTTTCAACACAAGAACGGGTAATGAACTGATCGTTGGTGCCCATGTCTTTGAACACAACGAAACGGTAGTTGGTGGGATGGATGTCTTTTTTCATGGCTCTGGAATCGAGGGGTGCAAAGATAGCAAATGGAACAACAACAATTCAAATGTTTGCATCGTTTTCTGCCCAAGACCTGACTCACCCTTAATTTAGACCGCTCAAGCCGCGTTGTTGAAACCTACCCGTCTTTCGTTTTTTCTCCCCGTGTTGCTGTTGGGTGTATGGTTGCTCGACACTGGCTGCAGGCGCGAGCCATTGTCTTTTGCCCCGGCCAGCCAGCTCGGGTTTTCGATCGATACCGTCTTTTTGGATACGGTGTTTCACACCATCGGTTCTTCGACCCGCATCTTGAAAGTGTACAATCGGAGCGAAGAGAATGTGCGCGTTAGCCGGGTTCGGCTCGGACGCGGCAGCGCGAGCTTTTTCCGGTTCAACGCCGATGGCCTTGAAGGGCCAATAGCCGAGGGATTGGAAATTTTGGCCAACGACAGTGCGTACGTGCTGATCGAAGTGACTCCTGAAGTGGTCAACGACATCGAGTTGCTCTACGTCGACAGCCTGGTCTTCGAACTCGGAAATGGCGGTCTGCAGTGGGTCAATCTGGTCACCTTGGCCAAGGATGCGTATTTCCACCTTTCTGATCGATGGCTCGATTTGGGGAATGGACTGGGGATCTCCTATTTCGAGGTGCCGTGCAACGAGGTGTGGGCGGCCGATAAACCGCATGTGGTCTATGGTTATGCCTTGGTCGACAGCGGATGTGCCTTGACCATTGAAGCCAAGGCCGAGGTGCACTTTCACGCGGGTTCGGGGCTGTGGATTTATCACGGAGGTCGGCTGGCAGTAGACCCGAACAACATGGGTTCGCACGAGGAACCCACGGTGTTTCAAGGAGATCGGCTCGAGCCCTTTTACGAGGACATCCCCGGTCAATGGGGCGGGGTATTGGGGGGTATCTTTTTGATGGGGGGCAGTGAGAACAACCTGATTCAGAATGCGATTATCAAGAATTCCAGCATTGCGATCCGCTTGGATAGCTTGGACGATCCCAATCCGAATGTGGTTTTGCGCAATGTGCGGATCTTCAATTCTTCTCGGGTCGGGATTTACGGGGGGTTCGGGAGCCTTTTGGCTGAGAATGTAGTGTTGAGCAACAGCGGTTTACACCATTTTTATGGCTTGGGCGGGCGGTATGAATTCGTCCATTGCACCTTTGCGAACTACTGGTCTCAGAGTGGGCGCAACACCCCTTCCCTGGCGCTGTTGAACTTTTTTGAAGACGGGTTTGGCACCGTCCGCACCCGCGATTTGAAGGCCTGCACGTTCTCGAATTGCATTGTGGATGGATCGCTGGTGTCTGAGCTGCAAGTGGGCCGAGCCGATGGGGCCGATTTGGAATACGTTTTTCGCCACACCGCGCTCAAGGCCAAAAACGACCCGGACAATTTCGGGTATGACCTCAACGACCCCATGCGTTTCCAGTCGATGTTGATCAACGCCGATGTCGAATTCCTCGATGTGTTCAACAACCACTGCGATTTGGACAGCGCCAGCCCGGTCATCGACCTCGGCAATCCAGCTTATGCGGCCCCAGTCCCCATCGACATCCGCGGGCGTTTCCGTCAAGGTCTGCCCGATTTGGGGGCGTATGAGGTGCGGTGAATTGGGCTAAAACAATCTAAGGCGCTGCACGGCCATTGGAGTGGCCCGTCGCATCCGCTTCATCTTTCTGATCTTTCTCACTTCCAGCACTATTCCATATTCGGATGGCGGATAAGGCATGGCGTTTGGAGTTTGAAAATCGTACTTCAGGTACCATTTCTACATCATAAGACCAGCAACATTTCCTTGATAGCCTTCAATTCATAGCGTCCCGTCGCAACACACTCCTTGAAAATACCCTATGCCTCTACCGAGAAGTTTGCTGGTGTTTGCTGACGGGTTGGGCGTCCGAAACGCCCGAAAACAGCGAGGCTCCATCATCACTATGCCGGATTGAGCGCGCACCGCAGTCCACGATCCTGCGCACCAGTTGTGCAGCTCATTTGGGCTCAGAAATCAATCCATACCCCAACGCCAAGTCCATGAAATCGATGAGAACTACGGTTTGTCGCTCTACGGTCTCGCCATTTTGAAATCGAGCGAGAACACCATCACAGAATCCTTCATCTCGGGGCTTCCATCTCGCAGATAAACCGATTCCGCCCGAAAACGCCTTGACGTACCGAAGGCACCATGGTTATCGCTCTGTCGAAGGCGCCACAGCCGTACTGATTTACTTCCGCTTAATACTGCATCCCATCTGCCGGGTTTCAGCAGGCTGGATCGGCTTGCCGGCCATCATGCTCACAATCGCATTCTGCAGGTAATAATTCTGCGGTTTTTCATCCTTTTGCTCGTACTTATCGTTGATCGAGCCTTTGTAGACCAACTTCAAGTCCTTGTCGAACAAGAACACGTGGGGGGTGGTAATGGCGCCAAAGCGGTTCGCCAGTCGGCTGTTTTGATCGACCACATACGGAGTGTTATAATTCTTTTCCCGGGCATGGGCCACCATGGCGTCGAAACTGTCGTCTCCTTCCCGCTTGGCCTCGTTGCTGTTGACCAACACCACGCCAATCTTGTTCCGCTCGCCCAATTCACCAAGATGCGGATATTGATCTTCCCATCCGAGCACAAAAGGACAGGTGTTACAACTAAAAATGACGAGAAGGCCATTTTCGCGCTTGAGGTCTTGTAAGCTGTAGGCGTTGCCCGAAATGTCTTTGAGCGGCACATCCGATAAAGGAGCCACAGCGCCCAGAGTGAGCGGCTTGTTTTCGGTTCCCGGCAGGGCCGCGGCCAATACGATTACGCTGAGTATAGTACCGATATAAGTGGCGAGGATTTTCATCAAACAGGGTTTGTACCGCGTGTTAAGTGCGCTTCAAATTAACGTGAAACTTCTTTAAAAAAACGGCCTAGAAGAGGATTTTGTTGTTTTGATGTCTAAACAATGAGTAAAAAAAGACCCGGAGCGCGTCCGGGTCCTTTCAGAGTGATTCAACGCTTCGATCAACGGCGTCGAACCAAGGTCATTTCGTCGATCAAATGGCGGGCTCCGGCGTACTTGTCTACCACAAACAGGGTATAGCGAATGTCGACCGAAATGGTTCGCTGGAGCTGATCCTCGAAGTAGATGTCGCCGCTCATGGCTTCCCAGTTGCCATCGAAAGCCGTGCCGATCAGTTCTCCGTAGGCATTGAGCACGGGACTGCCCGAGTTGCCCCCCGTAATGTCGTTGTCGGAAATAAAATTGACCACCAACTGACCGTTTTCGTCCGCGTAGGGGCCGTAGTCGTTGGCCAGCGCCAACTCTTTGAGCCGGGCAGGCACCACGAATTCGTCGTTGTTCGGATCTTCCTTTTGCAGAATGCCCTGGAGCGTGGTCACCGTGTGGTATTTGACCCCGTCCTGAGGCTCATAGCTGCCCACCTTGCCGTAGCTCATCCGCAAAGTGCTGTTGGCATCGGGGCTAAACTTCGCCTCGGGCATCATTTCGCGCAAACCGGCCGAAAACTTCCTGTAGGCCTTGATTTGTTGCTCCTCGGCCGCTTCAACACCGGGCGCTCCTTTGAGGTACATATCGTAGACCTCGGCCGCCATGGCAATGATCGGGTCCTTGCGCAGCTTGTCAAAATCGGGATCTGCCAAGGCCGCGTCAAAACGGGCGCGATCGGTGGTCACCGACTTGCTCCATGCCTTGGAGACATATTTCTCGAATTTGCCTTTGTTTTTTGCGATAAAGGCTGGGTGCAGATTGGGCGCAATGTCATTGGCATAGAGATCGAGAACGCGCACCATGCTTTCCTGCTCGAGGGGGCTGTAGAAGTCCTTGAAATGCACCTCGGCCAAGCCCTTCAACCCCTGACGCGCTGCCGCTTCGGCTTTGGCGTAGGCCTCGTCGGCTTTGGCGCGCTCGGCCGGGTCTTTACTCGCCTTATACGCTGCCTCTTTCTCTTGGGCTACTTTTTCCCAGTTGCCGATCAACCGACCCGAGCGCAGACCAAAGAGGGTGACCGAAGATCCCGTCAACAGCGCTTCGCGATTGTACACTTCGTATTCCTGATACGGATCTGTCGCCGCATAGGCAGAGGCAAAATCCTGAAGCACTGTTCCATAGCGGGCCTTTCGGTCCGGAGTGGCCTTGACCCATTCGTCAAAGCGGTCTTCGAGCGCCTTCTTTTTGTCATATACCTTGTTGTTGACCAGTTGCTCGGTTTGTCCGATGTAGTATTTCCAGTAGTTGGCGACCTGGGCATACGTGCTGGCATACTGAATGTTGACAGCGGGATCGGCCTTCATATACTTCCGCATCACCGCCAGTTTGGCATCGCGCACCTTGACCACGGCCGGGTTGTAGTGTTCGATAGCCTGCTTGACACCATACGAACTCAGATAGCGGTCGGTGCGACCGGGAAACCCATAGACCATCGAGAAATCGCCATCGCGTACCCCGTCGAGGTTGATGGGGAAAAAGTGCTTGGGCTTGAGCGGAATGTTGTCCGCCGAGTACTCAGCGGGTTTGCCATCGGGACCCGTATAAATGCGAAACATCGAAAAGTCGCCGGTGTGCCGGGGCCACATCCAGTTGTCGGTGTCGCCTCCAAACTTTCCGATGGCACTGGGGGGAGCACCGACGAGGCGGATGTCTTTGAAGGTCTCCATCACAAACAAGTAGAACTCGTTGCCGTGGAAAAACGCCCGCACAAATCCATTGTAGTGGGTGCCTTCGCAGGCCTTGTCGGCCAACTTTTTGCCTACTTCAGCAATCTTGGCATTGCGCTCGGTCTCGGTCATGCCCTCGTTCAACTCGGCGAGCATTTGGGCGGTAACATCCTCGATACGCACTACAAAACTGGCCGTAAGACCTTGATTGGGGAGTTCTTGAGAGCGATTCATAGCCCAGAAACCGTCTTTGAGATAGTCGTGCTCGACCGTACTGTGGTTTTGAATGGCATCATAGCCACAGTGGTGGTTGGTGAGCAGCAATCCTTCAGACGAAATGATCTCGGCGGTGCAGAATCCGCCCAAAGAGGCCACTGCGTCCTTGACACTCGACTGATTGATGCTGTAGAGCTGCTCTGGGGTGAGGCGCAATCCCATGGCCTGCATCTCGCTGTAGTTGAGCGCCGCAATGAGTTGAGGCATCCATTTGCCTTCGTTGGCACCGAGCCGGAACGATACCAAGGCCAAGAAAAGAAGGAAACTTTTCTTCATAAGGAAAAACGTTGGGTGGTTTTGACGATTCAAGCGACAATGATAAGCAAGCAGAGCGGGGCACGGAGGCGATTCTGCGCGTTCTCTGGGATTATGACGCGTATAACGGAGGTTAACATTATGATTATGAGAAAGTAACAATTCAATTGGCCCGATACAAAATCGCTATACCCCATTTCGTACTCCAGCGCAGGGACGATCAGCGCCGCATATGGAAAAAGCGCTGGAGCAAGGCTGCGCACTCTTCCGCCATCACCCCCCCGACCACTTCGGTCCGCGGATGCAGTTCGAGCGATTTCCACGAGGCATATCCCCTTTTCTGGTCATAGGCGCCAAATACGACCCGACCGATTTGGCTCCAATACAAAGCGCCGGAGCACATCACACAGGGTTCGAGGGTCACGTACAGGGTGCAACTTTGAAGGTATTTGCTGCCCAGCGCATTGCTCGCGGCCGTTATGGCTTGCATTTCCGCATGGGCGGTCGCATCGCTCAGCCGCTCGGTGAGGTTGTGGCTGCGCGCCACGATGCGGGTTCCACTCACCACAATGGCACCTACCGGAACTTCCTCAAGCGCAAAGGCCTGCTCTGCCTCGCGCAACGCCTGCTGCATAAAATACTCGTCGCTCTGAAAATCCATGGATTACTCTGGGTTATGCCGCTCAACAAAAAAACAGCATCCCATGTGAAACCCCATTTGGAGTGGCGCATTTTGTCGTTGCACGATTTTGTCATTGGTCCAGTCAGAATGTGCTACTCTGCTACAGAGGTTCATAAGGAGCTAAATTGAAAATAATACCATTCATTTTTAATTACTTAACCCTATTCTCGGACAATCTTTATCGAGCTCGGGCCAAGTTGCTGCCGGCAACCGGTTTTTGAATCACCGAAATGTTGAAGAATAAAACGGTCCAAAGTTCTATACCTCTGTTAAAATCCAACTTAAAATACGCACAGTACGGTCTTTATTTTTCCTGATTTCCCGATTCCCGATATCGAATTCAGTTGGTAGCTGAACTTTGTGATTGTGCTTCATGCAATGATCCCACGCGATCTCATCTAATCAACCCCCCTCCATTCTGTACTTTCGCGACGGAAAATCGCCCGGTGGCTCATCACCGATCAAAAGACCGGGCATCTACTACATTATGGGCTATCGCACACACACTTGCGGCGATTTACGCGCCTCTAACCGGGGAGAAACTGTTCAACTATGCGGCTGGGTTCAGCGCAGCCGAGATTTGGGCGGAATGAGCTTTATCGACCTTCGCGACCGCTACGGCATCACCCAGCTCGCGTTCAACGAAGGTTGGGACCCCCAATTGCTCGAACAGGCGCGCTCTTGTGGCCGGGAATTCGTCCTCCAAATTCGCGGCGAAGTCCTGCTCCGCGACAAGGCCAATCCCCAACTCCCGACGGGCGAAATCGAAGTGCGTGTCGAATCGCTCACCGTGCTCAATGGTTCTAAGGTGCCTCCGTTTACCATTGAAACCGAAACCGATGGAGGCGAAGAACTCCGGATGCGCTATCGCTACCTCGACCTGAGAAGGGCTCCGCTTCGCGACAACCTCATCCACCGCCACAATGTCGGTCGGTTGGTGCGCAACTACCTCAACGATTTGGGTTTTCTCGACATTGAAACCCCCTTCCTCATCAAATCGACTCCCGAAGGCGCCCGAGACTTTGTCGTACCCTCTCGCATCCACCAAGGGGAGTTCTATGCCCTGCCCCAGTCTCCCCAAACCTTCAAGCAGTTGCTGATGGTGGCCGGGTATGACCGCTATTACCAAATTGTGCGCTGCTTCCGGGACGAAGACCTCCGCGCCGACCGCCAACCCGAGTTCAGCCAAGTGGACTGCGAAATGGCGTTTGTCGAGCAGGAAGACATCCTCAACACCTTTGAGGGCTTGCTGAGGCACTTGCTCAAAGCACTCCATGGACAAGAACACGGGGTGTTTCCGAGAATGAGCTATGCCGAAGCCATGCGCACCTACGGCAACGACAAACCCGACATTCGCTTCGGTATGCGCTTTGTCGAACTCGGAGACCTCGCGCGGGGCAAGGGCTTTGCCGCTTTTGACCAAAGCGAGCTCATCGTGGGCATCAAAGTCGATGGGGCAGCCGAATACAGCCGCAAACAACTCGATGCCTTGACCGACTACGTCAAGCGCCCCCAACGGGGCATGACGGGTTTGGTGTGGGTCAAGCACGCGCTGGATGGAACCCTAAGTGCTTCGGTGGGCAAATTCTACGACGCCGATGACCTCCGCGCATGGGCCGAGGCTTTCGACAGTCAACCCGGCGATTTGATGCTCATCCTGGCCGGGGGCGAAAACAAGACCCGAAAAGCCCTGAGCGAATTGCGGTTGCATTTGGGCGAGGAACTGGGTCTTCGGAATCCAGCGGTATTCGCCCCGCTTTGGGTGCTCGACTTCCCCTTGTTGGAACAGGACGAAGAGAGCGGGCGTTGGCACGCCATGCACCATCCGTTTACGTCCCCCAAACCCGAAGACCTCGCCTTGCTCGATACCGATCCCGGAGCCGTGCGCGCCAATGCCTACGATTTGGTCCTCAACGGAAACGAAATCGGTGGGGGCAGCATCCGCATCTACGACCGAGGCATCCAAAAGCGGATGTTCTCCTTGCTCGGCTTTTCCGAAGAGGAAGCCCAAAAACAGTTCGGCTTTTTAATGGATGCCTTTGAATATGGCGCCCCTCCGCACGGGGGCATCGCCTTGGGCTTCGACCGTTTGTGCGCCATTTTGGGTGGGGCCGAGACCATTCGGGAATTCATTGCCTTTCCCAAAAACAACGCGGGCCGCGATGTGATGATCGACGCCCCGGCCACCATAGCCCCGGAACAGTGGAGGGAACTCGGTCTGAAACCGGGTGTTTCTACCCCAGCCTAACCCACTGTGTCTGCACCCGCCCAAACGGTCTATCGGCGCTTTTTGATCTGGCGAGCGCGTCATTGGTCGGAAGATCGCTTTGTGCTCTTTTTGGCCGTGGTGGTAGGCATATTGAGCGGAGCGGTGGCCGTATTGCTCAAGAATACGGTGCATGCCGTAGGGCACTTTATCCGTGAAGGCCAACTCCGCTTACTCCACGAACAGTATGGCTATGCCTTCCCGTTGTTCGGCATTGTTCTGACGGTTTGGCTGGTGCGCAATCTCATCCGAGCTCCGCTGGGCGATGGGGTTCCGGCCACCTTGCTCGCCATTTCCAAGAGAAACGGGCTGATTCCCGCCTACAAAATGTGGGCGTCCATCCTGACCAGTGCCGTGACGGTCGGTTTTGGCGGATCGGTCGGGCTCGAAGGACCCACCGTATCCACTGGCTCGGCCATCGGATCGAATTTGGCCCGGAGCATGCGGCTCAGCTATCGCTCGCGCATCTTGCTCATCAGCTGCGCCACGGCCGGTGCCCTGTCGAGTATTTTGCAAACCCCCATTGCCGCGCTGGTGTTTGCCATCGAGGTGTTTAGCCTGGATTTAACGCTGGCTTCGCTGGTGCCCCTGTTGCTGTCGTCGGTTTCTGGCGCGGTGATGAGCATCTTTTTTACCGGAGAAGGCTACCTCTTTCCCTTTGAACCCACTGAATTATTTCAGGTCAACGACCTGCCTTGGTATGGGGCCTTGGGGGTGTTGGCCGCGCTCTTTTCACTCTATTTCAATAAAGTTTATTTTTTCGTACACGACCAATTTCAGCGCATCGGAAACGCCTGGATCCGCGCCTTGGTCGGAGGAGCTTTGCTGGGCGGGCTTATTTACCTCATCCCGCCTCTGTACGGAGAAGGCTACGAAACCATCAACCAATTGCTCAGCGGACGTTGGGACGAGGTGGTCGAAGGGTGGAAGTTTTCGGAAGGGGTGTCGAGCGATTGGCTGTTGATTGCGCTTGTACTCGGCTTGGTCATTTTCAAGGTGTTTGCCACATCCCTGACGCTCGGGGCGGGGGGCGTGGGCGGCATTTTTGCCCCCACCCTGTTTATGGGCTCGGCTCTGGGGTTTGTGTTTGCGCGGCTCATCAACCAGATTGGCATCGCTTCCATTTCTGAATCCAATTTTAGTCTGGTCGGGATGGGCGCCTTGTTGGCCGGGGTGCTGCACGCCCCGCTGACCGCTATTTTTTTAATTGCAGAAGTAACGGGGGGCTACGAGCTCTTTTTGCCGCTGATGCTGGTCTGCACCCTCAGTTTTGCCGTGGTCAAGGCTTTTGTGCCGCATTCGGTCTATGCCCGGCAGTTGGCTCAGAGGGGGGAGCTCATTACACACGACAAAGACAAGGCGGTCTTGACGCTGATGAAGCTCGACACCGTGATCGAAAACGACTTCAGCCCCATTGCACCCGACATGACGCTGGGCGATTTGGTGCAGGTGGTGGCCCAATCCAAGCGCAACCTGTTTCCCGTCCTCGATGCCGACCACAAACTCGAGGGCATCTTGCTCCTCGACGACTTTCGGCACATCATGTTCGAACAAAACCTCTACGCAACCACCTGGGTCCGCGACCTAATGAGCGCCCCGCCTTCCATCATTCAAGCCGACGAACCCATGTCCAGGGTCATCGAGCGATTTCAAACCAGCGGCGCTTGGAATTTGCCCGTCATCAAAGATGGGGTCTACATAGGATTTGTGAGCAAATCCAAGCTCTTTACGGCCTACCGCAAACAACTCATCGACTTCTCGGGGTCGTCCTAGCGCTTCCCCCTTGGGGTCGTAGGGTCAAGGGGAGTACCGAAGTCTTCCGCTATCTTGAGCCCTGGTTTGCCCTCATCCTCCCCTTGAATGCTACGTCCGTCTACCCTCGATTTGTACTACGCTTCGGCAGGCTCAGGAAAAACCTATGCCTTGGTGCGGGAGTACCTGTCGATGGCCCTAGCTTTCGACGAACAGGGCAAAGGATTCGAAAAAATGCTGGCCATGACCTTTACCAACAAGGCCACGGCAGAGATGAAAGACCGGATTCTGTCGGTACTCGAGGCCATCGCCCAACCGGATCAGCCCCATCCCATGCTCGCGGAACTGCTCCGCGATACTGGCCTCAGCGAGCCCGAACTCCGCAGGCGCTCGGGCTTGATGCATCGAAATATTCTGCACCGCTACGGGCTGTTTTCAATCAGTACCCTCGATGCCTTTACCCAGCGCATTGCCCGACAGTTTTCCAACGACCTGGGATTGAGCTACGGGTATGAAATTGAACTGGACGAGGCCCTGCTCCTCGACCGCGCGGTCGACCGAATATTGGAACAAGCCGGATACGATGTCCCTCTAACCGATGCTTTGCTGCGCTTTGCCGAAACCCGCTTTGAGGACGAAACCTCTTGGAATCCGCGAGAGGAATTGCGCCACGCTTCGGCACAGCTGGTGAGCGAGGAATTTCTCGAACGGTTTGATCTCTTCGCCGATTGGGATTTTGAGCGCTTTTCTGCGCTCCGAAAAGAACTCTATGCCCAGCTCGAGCAGCGCAAAAATGCCTTGGCCCGTTGGGGAACAGAAGCCCTTGAGGCGATTCGGATATCGGATTTGCGCGCTCAGGACTTTAGCCGTGGAATGGCCTTTGGGTATTTTGACAAAGCTGCCCGCAAAAGAGCAGAGCGGGCCAAGCCGACCCTCGTCAAACAATTCGAGAGCGGACTCCTGTACTCGAGGAATTGTCCGCCCTCTCTTTCAGCCGTGCACGACGCGCTATTTCCGGAATTGCTGCGGTGCTTCAGGGCCATGGAAGACCTGCTCGAAGACCCTGACGACTTTTATTTCTTTGCGGGCGAACTTGCGCGCAAGTCGCATGCCTTTGCCCTGTTGCAGCGCATTTCCCGATGGGCCGAGGCTGAAGCCGAAGCCCGGAATACGGTGCCTATTGGCCGTTTTAATCAATTGATCGCCCGCGAACTCACGGCCCAACCCTCGGCCTATTTGTTCGAGCGGTTGGGTGAACGCTATCAGGCACTGCTCATAGACGAATTTCAGGACACCTCGGTCCTGCAGTGGAACAATGTCCAACCTCTGCTGGACAATGCGCTGAGTTCCGGAGGTAGCGGACTGATTGTAGGCGACGGCAAACAGGCCATTTATCGGTTCCGCAACGGCAAAGTGGAGCAGTTTCTCGAGCTGCGCGAGCGCGCCTCGGCGGGCACCGATCCGCAGCTTCACTACAACGCCCTCGAGCACAATTGGCGTAGTCGAAAGACCGTGGTCGACTTCAACAACGCCTTTTTTGCCAAAATGGCCGAACTTTTGCCCGAGCCTGTACACCAAAGACTCTATGCTGAATCGAAGCAGATTCCCCAGAGCCAGCAAATCGGTTTGGTTGAATTGGCCTTTATCGGAGGCGATCAGGCCGAAGAATGGAGGGAACGCACCACTTTATCCGTCTGCGAACGCATACGCGCTTTGCTCCTAGAGGGCTATCGACCCTGCGACATCGCTGTTTTGGTGCGCAAAAACAGCGATGCCCGATTGCTGGCTACGGCGCTCCGTCAATTGCCCGAACCTATCGAGAGCGCCTCCGACGATGCCAGCGGACTGTCTGAATCGCTCGATTGCCGATTTGCGCTGGCCTTGGTCGAATTGTATACCGCTCCTCATCTCTTGGATCCCCGGAAAATCGCTCTCGAGTTTTTCGAACAGCGCATTCCCTTGGGCGAGGGCGAAAACACCTTGAACCGGGCACAGTCTCTGGCCAATACCCCGCATGCCTGGCAGTGGATGTGTCGGCGGTTTTCGGCTTTGCGCGACATCGATCCCGCCTGGCCCGCCGACGATGTTCTCGAACATCTTTCGCGGGTTTTTCAATTGACCGAGAACGGGGGTGCTTTTTACCTCAATTTGCTCGATGCGGCCCGTCAGCTTCCTGGCAACCGCAAAGACCTCCAAGCCCTGCTGCAGTGGTGGACAGAGCGGAGCGAAAAGACCAAAGTGCCCCTGCCCGAACGCGAACAGGCTGTGGTGATTTCGACCATCCACAAGGCCAAGGGACTCGAATATCCCGTGGTGATCTACGCCTACGTGGACGACAAGATCAAAGTCTTTGACCGCCAGATCTGGTTCCCCTTGACCGATCCGCGATTCCAGGGCTTGCCGGGGTTTTTCTTTCGGGCCTCGGCCACCTGGGCCGAAAATGCACACAGCGAGGCTCTGCGGGAACAGATTCGCCAGAAAGAAAGCGAAGAATGGCTCGACCAAATGAACCTGGTCTATGTGGCCATGACCCGGGCTGTCGAGCGCTTGTATGTGTACAGCCGAAGTGCGCCCGAACGCAAAGACCAAACGCGCCGCTTTTTTCAAGAGTTTGTCAAAGAGGTTGAGTCTGATCCCGATGGGGTATTTCGCTGGGGAAACCCCGAACCGCCTGCCCCTCGTGAAAAAGCCTCGGAACCGGGCGTCGAGCTTCAGGGCCATTCCTATGCCTGGCGGAATCGAATGCGGCTTGGCCACATCCACGTCGAAAAAGCAGAGTCTGAAATAGGCCGGGAGGTCCATGCGGCCTTGGCTCGGCTACACGGCATTGACGACTGGACCCATCTAAACCTTCAGGAGTTTGACGAGGAGGTCAGACAGCACCTCGAACATGCCCGAGAAGCGGTGTTGCAGGGCGACTTTCGGTTTTTCTTCGAGCAACCCGAAGGCTGGAACGAACGCGAGTGGGTCGACCGAGATCGGGTGATTCGCCCAGATCGCTTGGTGCGCGATGCCGAAGGAACCTTCCACATCCTCGACTATAAAACGGGGAAACCCCAGCCATCTCACGAGGATCAAATGGCGGACTACCGTCGGTTTTTGGAATCGACAGGACTTCGGTTGGGCCGAACCGAACTTTTTTATCTGTAACAAAGAATCCCGACTTTAAGTGGCTATTCAATTGACTAATGACCAATTAGAATCTCTATAATTAACACCAAAGGGTTGGTAAATTAAGTTGAGATGTATATATTGGGCTCATCAGCCAACCTCAATTAAAGGATTTTGTCATGAAGCAGTTCTTCGCCCTCGCCCTTGTTGCCGGATTCGCCACCGCCCAAGCCACTGTGCTCACCGTAAGCAACAACCCCGACCGTCCGGCTCAGTACACCACCGTTCAAGCGGCTGTCAATGCGGCCAATCCCGGGGACACCCTCCTGATTGCCGGTGGAATCAACTACCAGGAATCGGTAACCATTCCCAAAAAGGTGGTTTTGTTCGGCGAAGGGTTGAATGCGGTTCCTACAGAAGGGGCCGTGGAAACCTTCATCTTTCAGATCCTATTCCAACGCCTCAACAGTTCCGTGGGTTCTGACGGAAGCCGTATGTATGGAATTCACAGTTCCTTTGTCAATCTTAAAGGTTCGTTCACGGGCCAAACCGGAAACCAAGGCTCTCTGGATGATATTGTGATCGAACGTTGTAATATTTCCCAATACATCAATTTCGAATTTGCTCCCAATGGGGGATACAGCAATGTCACGTTGAGAAATTGCCTGATCCGATCGGTGTATTTGAGCGATCCCCAGATTACTTCCACTTTATTCACCAACAACGTCTTTCACAACAGTGCCATTTTTGATGGCTCGTATGACATCAATGGGGGTGTTGTTGTTCGAAACAATGTATTCATCAACAACATTGGCTCGTCGTTCCAAGGGCCACAGGAGTTGATTGTCGAAAACAACATTTTCTATAAAAACGAATTCACGGGTTGCACCAACTGTACCTTCAACAACAACATCAGCTACATCTGCAATAACAACACTTTGCCACCCGCTGGGGCCATTGGATCGGGCAATTTGATCAATCAAAATCCCCAGTTCCAGATCTATCCGGCCTTGGGCGGTGTCAATATGGATTGGGCGCACAACTTTACCCCCCAACCGGGCTCGCCGGCTCTGGGAACGGGTACCAACGCGACGAACATCGGTCTGACCGGGGGCAATGCTCCGGTGGCCAATGTGCCCCAATGGCCCAAAATTCCAGCGGTTACCCAGATCAACATCCCTGTGAGCTCTGTTCCTGCTGGAGGAACACTCCAGATCAACATCCAGGCCAAGACGCGCAACTGATCGCATTTTTCTGAGTTTAAGGCGCAATGCCAAAACGACACACTCATGGAACATGCGATCCCCAGCCTTCTCAGGCGCGCAGGGACCCGTTGGACATTGCTCGCGTTGCTCTGGCTCGCTTCAATGCCACGGATTCAGGCCACGCTGGTTGAGGCAGAATACTTTATCGATGTAGATCCGGGTATTGGGTTTGCCAACGCGCTTCCGATCAGTCCGGGATTGTCGATCAACGCCAATTTCAACCTTCCGCTTACAGGTCTCGTACCGGGCTATCATTTCTTGGCGGTTCGGGTCAAAGACGACCAGTATGGCTGGAGCGTTGCGTACGACCGGCTGTTTTACATCAGCCCGCTGCAATACACTACCCAGCCGGTTCCTCCACCTTTAGCGCTTCAAAGAGCGGAGTATTTCTTTAACAGCGATCCCGGTGCCGGCAACGGTACCCCCATTGCATTTACATCGGGAACTGGGCTGAACGTTTTGCGGACCATCCCCACCACGGGGCTGAGCACAGGCGTGCACCGAATCGGGGTTCGGGTGGAAGACCTGAGCGGCCAATGGTCTCAGACTTTTTGGACCCAAATTCGGGTCTCCGACCCGGCCGGTCAAACCGAGCTGCCCGTGGCCAACTTTACAGTGCCGTCCGGGATCAATGCGGGGGTTCCCGCCACCTTTGTCAATACCTCGACCAATTTCAAAACGGGCCGGCGATGGGCTTGGGACATAGGAGCCGACGGCAGCATCGAGTTTGCGGGCAAGGACCTCACCTACACCTTTCCCAGTCCGGGAGAATACGACGTCCTTCTACGGGTCTCCAATCCGGGTACACCGGCCAACGCCAGCGGGCTCTTGGGGCTGTACCGCTTCTACAATGGGGAACTCGTCAAACAGGCAGGCACCCTGGGCGATATGGTCAAAACCGGTTCTATTCAAGAGGTTTTGGGCAGACACGGCGATCCAAAAGGAGCGTACTCAACCGAAGGGCTTCCCGCCGGTGTGCACCGGGTCGGTACGCCGGGCGATTCCATTGCCTTGGGCGATTTCAGTCTGTCGTACTGGTTCAAGGGCAGTTCGTCCAATTATGGCGTCAACATCGAGACCAACAACGCCGATGTTCGCTCGACCGAAACCAATGAACTTCACTATGTTGGAACGCGAAATGTGGCCTCCGACAACCAGTCTGGTAATACCCTTCAAAACGGGCAATGGCATCATGTCGTGCTCACTTGGCAAAGCGGGGCCGTCAATGGGTTCAAGTCCTACCTCGACGGGGTCTTGATACAACAAACCAATGCTACGGGAAACAATTTGGGCAGTTTTGCGCAACTATGGGTAGGCTCCAACGCCACGACCAAATCGAATGGGGTCTTCGACGATGTCTATTTATTTGGAAGTGTGCTGGACACATCCGAGATTGGATTGTTGTACGACGAGGCCATCAGCAGCACCGTGGTCAAACGCGTTGTGGTGGGCCCCAGCCCGACCAACCAAATCAGCCTCAGTGGACCTGCCACTTTTTGCTCGGGCGATAGCGTGGTCTTAACCGCCCCTGCCGGCAGCAACCCCGTATGGAGCAATGGTGCCAACACGGCGAGCATTGTGGTGAGCGAATCTGGAGTATTCTCTTGTTCCTATTTGGATATCAACGGTTTTCCGCGAATTACCCCGTCTATTGAAATCACCGTTGAGCCTTCGTTGAACATTGCGGCGGTCATCTCTCCTGCGGTCAATGGATTGGCCAATGGTTCCATTCAACTGAGCGTGAGCGGAGGCAGCGGATCGGGCTACACCTATTTGTGGAGCGATGGCAGCACCTTGCCGGGGCGCAGTGGATTGGCGCCGGGGATGTACAGCGTCACCGTCGGAAACACTTTTTGCCCGGTGATGCGGACTTTTTTGGTGCCCAACCAAATACTCAATCCGGTCGAAGGACTTATTGAGGCCGAGTATTTTGTCGATGCCGATCCGGGACCCGGAATGGGCACACCCTTCTCCTTTGGACCCGGAACGACATTGAACGGAAGTGCCATCGTAGACCCCACGGCTGGACTCAGTCCAGGTTTTCACAAGTTGGGAATTCGCTTTCGCGAGGATCCCTCCATTTGGGGTGTTGCTCAATTTCACCTTTTTTACATGGCCGACACCGCTGCCCCCCCGGCTCCAGAACCTTTGCGCGATGTAGTCGAAGCCGAATACTTTTTCGATGCCGACCCGGGGGTCGGTCTGGGAACGCCCGTGCCGGGAATCGTGCCGAATTCGAATCTTTCTCAAGCCTTTTCGGCATCAACGGCAGGTTTGAGCACGGGTTTTCACATCTTTAATTTAAGGACCCGCGACAGCAATGGGAAATGGAGCATCTCCCAAACCGCCAACGTTTTTGTGGACATCCTCCCGCCCCCCAATTTGCTTTCATTCGACTTTCCCATCATACAGGCGGAGTATTTCTTTGACACCGATCCGGGTGTGGGCATGGGAACCTCTATTCCGCTGACTCAGGGCAATGTGCTCAGTCTCCCTCGGACGATACCAGTGACCGGTTTGACCCCGGGCAACCACCGCCTCGTGATTCGGGTCCGCGATTCCTGGCTCAATTGGTCGACCGTGCGGAGTGAACTGATCGCGGTAACCACACAGGCCTGTACCCCGCCTGCGGTCAATTTCAGTGCGCCCACTGTCAATGCCGGAAGCCCCACCACACTGACGAGCACGTCTACAGGAGTAGCTCCGGGCGCGACCTTTCAGTGGGACATCGGTGCGGATGGCAGCGTGGAATACACGGGAAATACAGCCCAACACATCTTTGCGAGCCCGGGTACCTACCCGGTGATGCTCACGGTCGATCCTCTGGACGGGTGTGCCACATCGGTGATCAAATTGGTCACGGCGGGTCCGGCACTTTCCACGGCCGTCGCACCCCTCGGACCCACGGTGTTTTGCGAAGGCGACAGCACAGAGCTGAGGGCGCCTCAGGGCAGCAATTGGCTTTGGAACACCGGGCAGTCCACTCGGCGTATTTGGGTCAAGGAAAGCGGAGCCTACAGCGTGGTTTATACCAATACCCAAGGAAACCCCTCTTCCAGCGCTCTGGTGAACATCACGGTCTACCCCGGACTGGACATTGATGTGGAGATTTTCCCCGCCAGCAATGGACAGAACAATGGAGGCGCAGTCATTACGGCCACAGGCGGAGGGTCATTCTTGTACACCTACAACTGGAACACGGGGGCTACTACGGCTTCGGTCGGGGGATTGGCACCGGGAAACTACACCGTAACGGTCAGTGATGGCCAATGTCCCAAGGTGGTATCGGTCGTGGTCCCAAACCAGGTGGTTCCAGTGGCACCTGGCATTGTGGAAACCGAGTACTTTTTCGACACCGATCCAGGGGTTGGATTGGGATCCGCCTTGTTCCTGCCCCAAGGATCGCTGGTGCAATCCGTGCTCTCCATCCCCACAACGGGACTGGTTCCGGGTTATCACAAACTCAACCTCAGAAGCCGCGACCATCTGGGACAATGGGGACATGCCAAACCGCACTTGATTTTGGTAGGAGACCCTGCAGGCGCGGTCGTTGATACTTCGCGGGCGCCGATTGCGGCCATGGAGTACTTCTTTGACGAAGATCCGGGCTTGGGAATGGGAACCCCCATTCCGGGCAGCTATCCCAGTCATCAGATCAATGCAAACCCCTCGATTTCGTTCGCCGGTCTGTCGACAGGCCAACATCGGCTGTTGATACGAACCATCGATACGGATGGCAACGCTTCTGTTGTCCAGGGCAGGACGGTTCACGTCGATTTTGCCCTTCCCGAACCCAACACCTTATTCCCCATTGTTCGGGCAGAATATTTCTATGGAGCCGATCCAGGGGTTGGACAGGCCCAAGTGCTCAACGTCCCGGTAGGGAATGCTCTAAACCTGATTCGAACCTTTGACGTATCCAGTTTTTCGCCCGGCGCGTACAAACTCAGCCTGAGGTTCCAGGATCTGGCAGGCCGCTGGAGCGCCATCCGAACGGTACCCTTTACCGTAGTGCCCACGGGGTGTTTGATGCCGACCGTCAACTTTGGCACATTGGGCGGGGCCATGGCCGGGTTGCCGACCACCTTGGCCAGTTTTAGCAGCAATGTAGCACCCGGGGCTGTGGTTCGATGGGACATCCATGCCGATGGCAGTTTTGAGTACATGGGCAATCAAGTGCAGCACACGTTTGCGGTAGGCGGCTCGTACGATGTCCTCCTCGAAATCGACAATGGAGGGACCTGCGTTTCGAGCAAGGTGGGCATGGTCAATGTGGACCCTAATCCTTCGGGAGTGGTTCAACTGTCTGGGGCCACCGTGTTTTGCGAAGGCGACACTTTAATCATCACGGCTCCTGCGGGCACCAACCATTTGTGGAATACGGGAGAAACCACCCAATCCATAGTGGTCTTGAACAGCGGTGCCTATCAGGCCAGCTATACGGATGTGTTGGGCAACCCTCGGGTTACGGGATTGGTCGATGTATCTGTCAATCCGACGCTACAGGTAACTTCGCAGATTTGGCCTTCGACGAATGGTTTAAACAACGGAATGATTCAGCTCCAGACAACAGGTGGCAAGGGCTTTGGCTACACCTACTCCTGGAGTGACGGACCCACCGGACCTGTGCGCTCTGGCTTGGCTCCAGGCGTGTACACGGTCACCGTAACCGATGGAAATTGTCCTGAAACAGTCACCTATACCGTGGGCAGCAACACCGTGGCCGATGGAATTCTGGCCGCCGAATACTTCGTAGACAGCGATCCCGGCGTGGGCAATGGCACCCCTATTCCCGTCAGCCAAGGAATGATGGCAGCGGGGTCTGCCTTGCTTTCTACCAGCGGTTGGGCCTCGGGCATCCACGAAATCGGCATTCGCGTGCTCGACTTCGATGGGGTTTGGAGCCACGCAAATAGCCATCGGGTCTGGATCGAGCCCGCTTATTCTCCCCAACCATCGGGATTGCTGGCTGCCTTGGAATATTTCTACGATGCCGATCCAGGACCTGGAGCAGGACAGCCTATTGCCATCGCCCCCACGGCCTTGCTGAACGGGAGCTACAACCTGCCAACCACAGGACTGAGCAGCGGTGCCCATAAGTTCGCCCTCCGTGCCCAAGACCAATTCGGACAGTGGAGCCTCATCAAAACAGGCAACTTCGACAACTGTACCCCTCCTCCAGCACCAGTGGCCGGAGCCAATATTGCGGTATGTCTGGGACAAGGATTCCAACTCCAGTGCACCCCCGGCAGCGCCGATCCGGTACTGTGGACCGGTCCCAATGGCTTTAGCAGTTCGGACGAAGATCCATTGATTGCTATGGCCTCGGTTGCGCAAACAGGGTATTATCGGGTGCAGTCGGTGGGGCCCCTGAATTGTTTGAGTGCCCCAGACAGCGTTTGGGTTCAGGTGGACGTGGCACCGGGCATTCCGGGTGCCATCAATGGAACAGCTGCGCTGTGCGGTGCCTTGGTCACCCAGAATTATTTTGTCAGCCCCGTGCCGGGCGCTACCGGATATGTCTGGCAGCTTCCCTCGGGTGCGCAAATCCTCAGCGGCAATGGAACCAATCAGATTGCTGTGGATTTCAATGGCTGGTTGGGTACCGTAGATACCCTGAGGGTGCGGGCTACCAACAGCTGTGATACGACCTCATCACCGGCCTTGGTAATCAGCCGGTATTCTTCTACCGTCGTGGTCAATGTTACAGCCCAGGGACCTACCACGTTCTGTGCGGGAGATTCGGTTCGTTTGGTGGGCGCGCCCGCAACCGGTCTGATCTATCAATGGAGCCGGAATGGACTGCCCTTGAGCGGAGAAAACGCTTCCAGTCTGTGGGTATTCCAAAGCGGTCAATACAATCTGACGGCAACGGATCCAAACGGCTGCCAAGGCCAAAGCAACCCCATTCTGGTCACAGTGAACAACTGCGGTGGATTGGTTCCGCCGACCGTCAATACCATTGCTGTGCTTTCGGTCTCAGAAACCACCGCTTCCATTTCGGGAGAGGTGGTCAGTGCCGGAAGCAGCGCTGTGCTGAGCCGAGGGGTGGTGTACGACACCCTCCCAAATCCCGACCTCACCAAAGGCATAGCGAGCAGTGGATCTGGTGTAGGCGCCTTTACGGCCAACTTGACGGGACTTACCGGGGTGACCACCTACTATGCCCGGGCGTACGCCACCAACGCCTCGGGTACCGCGTATGGTTCGGAGGTCAGCTTTACTACCGATTGCCCCAAGCCTATAACTTTGAGCATCATATTGACCGACGCCCCGTTCTGCGCCGGCGATCCAGCCACCTTGCGCGCCGGATTTACCGGAGGAATTGGTGCCAAGAGCATTTTGTGGAGCACCGGAGCCACGACCAAATTTGTGGTAGTACCCGTCGGAACCTATTGGGTTACGGTGACGGATGTACTCGGATGCAGCGCCAGCGACACGTTTACGGTGACTGATCCTGCGGGTGCCGCCTATGCTACCAGTCTGATCTCGGTGGTCAAGAGCGGTGCCAATTTTACGGTCAACTGGAATGCTGTGAGCCTTCCGCCTGGTACCAATTTGATCGGCTACCGCGTGGGTTGGAGGGTGCGAAACAGCGGTTTGCCTTTTGTGCAAAGCCCCTTACTCGGGGCAGCGACAACCAGCTACGTGGCCAATCTGGCATCGCTGTGCAATGGGAACTACGAATTTGTGGTTTGGGTGCGCTACCGGATTGGATCGGGACCAGCTACGACCAGTGCTCCAAGCTGTCCGTTGAGCCGGGGGCACAACAACGGTTCGGGTCCGTGTAAAGATCAGGAAACCAGTGCCGGGGCTTCAGGAGAATTCCTGGCCGGAGAACAGGTATACCTTTATCCGAACCCCACCGCAGACCGCGTCTACTTGTCCGCAGACTTGGGCAGTACCTACACGGTAACCGACCTGAGCGGACGGATTCTTCAGACCGGAGCGTGCACGGCGCTGGAAACACCCATCGACTTGGGCGCCTACGCCAAGGGCGTCTACATCGTCCAGGTAGAAAAAGAGGGACGATTGTGGAAAGAAAAAGTGCTGCGGGATTAATCCGAGTACCGCATGAACAGGACAAGCCGTTTCCGATCAGGGAACGGCTTTTTTGTTGATAAAAAGAAGAAATATTATTCTAACCACCTATTATTCAAATAATTTAACTCTAACTTTTTATTCACATAACAGCCTTGGGCGCACCTTCGAACGGCAAAAACCATCACCCTTTTCAACGAAACCACACCAATGAAACACTCTACTCTCTTGTTCTTTTGGGCCATGGCCAGTGCCTTGTGCTCGCAAACAACGCTGGCACAAACACCGAGCGAGCTGTGCATCGACAATTTCTCCAACCCCTTTCGCAGCGAAACTTTTGTCCAGCATACCAATGGTTTCATTACCGGTATCGTGACCGCCGCAGGGCTGGAGGCCGGTGAATTGGCCCAACCCATTGCCCCTTTCAACCACCAGGTCGGCCAGCCGGTGTTGTTCGTGGGACGCACGTTCGAAAACCAAAACCAAAACAACCAAAGCGGAGTCTATGGCGGCAACCGCCAAATGAAGTTTACCCGGAACAGCCCCAACGGCAATGTTCGGATGTTTTCGGGCAATGGCGTTTTGAGCAGCGAAAATTCCAGCATTGGGAATGGCACCTTGGTGATTCACTATGGCAAGGCCAGCCAGCCGCTCGACCTCGACGTGAGCACTTTTCCGAATGCCGCATTCGTATTGAAGAACTTCAACGGCGTGCTCGCATCGGGCAATTCGGTTCTGGTCAAGATTACGGTAACCAGCGGCATGAATACGACTCAGCGCAGAACCAGAACCATCGCCGGCTCTATTTCTGCTATGGGCGATGTTTTGTTTTCGACTTCCAACCCTGCTTTTCATGGCATTGATTGGACCGATGTAGACCGCATCACCCTGAGTTTGATCAACTCCGGAAGCGGTGGCAATATGTGGCAGATCGGTGGTTTTTGTCTGCGCTCTGCTCCGGTAGTCATTCCAAAGACCGAAGTTCAACCCATTGCCGGATTGAAGGTATATCCAATTCCTGCCTCCGATCTGTTGCACATCGAACTCTTGGGAAACAACTTGGACTGCACCGAGGTGCGGCTGGTCGACATTCAAGGGCGTGTGGTGATCGAGCATCTGGAAACCGCTGTGTCGGGTGTTCAATCGCTTGCCTTGGACGTGGCTTCGCTCAGCAATGGTCTCTATACCCTCACCATCAGCCAAGGCGACAACGCTGAAACGCGTCGGATTTTGGTACAGCATTGATGTGATTTTCGGCACGGGGAGCACCCGTCAGGTTGCCCCGCTTCAAGAAGAAGCCGTCTCGATAGGGATATCGAGGCGGTTTTTTTGTTTTATATGGTTTTCTCAGCGACTTAGAGTTCGACGATGCGAATGAGTCTGTTGGTTTCTAGAATCAGTCGATGCGTGTCTAAAAAGGGACTAAAAAAAGG
>WGMI01000034.1 GCA_016125155.1 bacterium | reverse complement strand
ATGATGAAGGCAGGGTCCTCAGATCATGCACAGGCAGAGACGCCATGCATGGCGTCTCTATGATGTTACTTCTTGCGGCGCATTTGGCGGTTGAGCTTGACCAACTCCTCGCTCTGCTCTTTTTGTTGGGTCAGCTTTTCGAGCCGCTGTTGGAACTTGCTTGGACCAGCGGGACCTTTCGCCTTTTTCTGTTGGATTTTGGCATGGATGGCATCGTCGTCCACAAACTGACGAATCAACCATTGCTGACTGAATGTCAACATATTGGCCACAAAGTAGTAATAGCTCAAACCCGCAGAATAATTGTTGAATACTCCAAGGAAGACAATCGGCATGAGGTACATCATCCATTTGAGCTGCGCCATTTGCTCGTTCTGCGGGCTCAACTGATTGTTGAAATAGGTATACAACAGGGTCGAAACCGTCATGAGCAAGGTGAACAAACTCACGTGCGAACCGTAGAACGGAATCTCGAACGGGAGGTTGAAAATGGAATCGTAGGTCGAAAGATCTTGGGCCCATAAAAACGCCTGATGCCGCAGCTCAAAGGCCGCAGGGAAAAAGTTGAAAAGTGCGATCAAAATCGGAAACTGCAACAAGACCGGTACACAGCCCCCCAACGGATTGACCCCGGCGCTGCGGTAGAGCTCCATCACCGCCGTTTGCTTCTTCATCGGGTCCTTGCCCTCGAATTTGGCGTTGAGTTCGTCCATTTCGGGTTTGAGCACCCGCATCTTCGCCATCGACAAATACGAACTGTAGGTCAAAGGCAAGAGGACAATCTTGAAGACCAAGGCGATGATCAAAATGATCAAACCATAGTTCAATCCAGCGTGCTCCAACCAGCGAAACAAACTGATAACGGCCCCCTTGTTGATCCAACCCAAAATGCCCCATCCGAGGGGAATCAGTTCGTCGAAATTCAGGTCATAGACCTTGAGCACATCATACTTGTTGGGCACGAAATACCACTCCAAATCGAGGGACTCCGAAGCGGTAAAAGCCAACCGGCTGTTGAAGGCCTTGAGCAGCGAATCTTGTTCGAGCGGGAGCGATTCCATCTTGGCCGAAACAATCCCCGACGGAACCCTGAGGATACTGGAAAAATACTGCTGCTTGACAGCGACCCATTCGAGCTGCTCTCGCTCTTCGGTATCGGCTTTGCTCAAAGAGAGATGGTCGCGCTTGTCCTTGCCCGCATACTGGTAGTATAAACCGGTTTGAAGATTCTCGTTTTTCCGGTTTTTCTCAAAGCGGTGCGCATTCATGCTCCACGCCATGGCCGTGGGCTTGACGCCCGTTCCTGCGCTCACAATCCGGCTGTTGAGTCGATAGCCGCCCTCTTCTAAGGTGTATTCGACGATCAAATCCGATCCTGTATTCGACCGCGCGCCCAGTCGAACTTGGCCTGGGGATTGATCGAGCAAACGGAAATTCAACTTGCTCATGGGAAGGGACTTAACCCCTTCAAGCAAGACATCGGCGGTTTCGTCGGAGCGGAACAAATCGACCGAAAGCGAATCGTAGGTTTTATAGGCGTTCAACCTCGCCCCTTGAACCGCGGCACCGCGGCTGGAAATGCGCACGGTAAGAACCTCGTTTGAAAGGGTATAAACCTGCTCTTCCGCGGTTTGATCCGACGTATAGAAAGGACCCAACTCGGTTTGCAGCGCAAAAGCCTTCACCGAGTCACTCATAGCGACCCCCGACGTTTGGGCTTGGGCCAAAGTCTCTGTTGTATCGGTCACCACAGCTGTTGTATCCCCAACTTGCGCGCTCGCTTTGGGTTGCTCTTTGGGCTTATTGACCATGGCAAACCAGAAAAACAAAGCCCCGATCAACACAAATCCGATGACCTTGTTCAGGTCGGTCTTATTCTCCATTTCAGCGCAACATCAGTGGGTTTTTCCCGCGAACTCCATGGCCGCGGCAACAAAGCGAACAAAGAGCGGATGCGGATTCGACACCGTGCTCTTGTATTCCGGATGAAACTGTACGCCCATAAACCAAGGGTGTTCGGGAATCTCAATGATTTCGACCAATCCGGTCTGAGGATTCAACCCACTGGCCTTGAGCCCGGCCGACTCCAATTGTTCGAGATAGGCGTTGTTGAGCTCGTAGCGGTGCCGATGGCGCTCGGATACCTCTTTACGGCGATAGACCGCATGCGCCAGGCTTGTCTCGCTCAACACACATTCGTTGGCCCCCAAACGCATGGTCCCCCCCATGGTGGTGATCTTTTTTTGGTCGGCCATCATGTCGATGACGGGATGTGGCGTCTTGGAATCAATTTCGGTACTGTTGGCCCCGTTGAGCCCTACCACATTTCGGGCAAATTCGATGACCGCGGCCTGCATTCCAAGACAAATTCCGAAAAAGGGCACGCCCTGTTCGCGGGCATAGCGCACCGTGGCCAGTTTTCCTTCAAAACCACGTTCGCCAAAACCGGGGGCGACTAAGATGCCGTGCAGTCCCTGGAGGTGGGAGGCTGCGGTTTCGACTTCGAGTTTTTCTGAGTGAATCCAGCGAATATTGACCTTGCATTCGTTGGCGGCACCTGCGTGAATAAAGGCCTCGGCGATAGACTTATAGCTGTCCTTCAGCTCGACGTATTTGCCGATCAACCCGATTTCGACTTCGTGTTTGGGAAAACGGAGCTTATACAAGAAGTCTTTCCAGCCCTCGAGGTCAACTTCGCCTTTGAGCGGGAGTTCCAACCGGCTCAAAACCACTTGATCGAGCTTTTGCTTGGACATCAACAAGGGCACGGCATAGATGGTCTCTGCGTCTTGCGCTTCGATGACGGCTTCCTTGCGCACATTGCAAAACAGCGCGAGTTTTTTGCGAATTTCTTCGCTAATGGGGCGTTCGGCCCGGCATACGAGGATGTCGGGTTGAATCCCCGATTCGAGCAACAACTTAACGCTATGCTGCGTTGGCTTGGTTTTCAACTCGCCTGTGGCCGCCAAAAAGGGGACGAGCGTGAGGTGAATGACGCAGCAGTCGCCGTCGAGTTCCCAGCGCAGTTGACGCACGGCTTCGATGTAGGGCAGGGCTTCGATGTCGCCTACGGTGCCCCCTATTTCGGTGATGACGATTTCAAATTCGCCGGTGCTGCCGAGGATTTTGATGCGTCGCTTGATTTCGTCGGTGATGTGTGGAATGACCTGAACGGTGCGGCCGAGGTATTCGCCTTTGCGCTCGCGATCTATGACGTGCTGATAAATCCGCCCAGTGGTGACGTTGTTCGCCTGGCTGGTGGGCCGATTTATAAAACGCTCATAATGACCCAAATCGAGGTCGGTTTCGGCCCCGTCGTTGGTCACGAAGCACTCTCCGTGCTCGTAGGGATTGAGCGTTCCCGGGTCGATGTTGATGTAGGGATCGAGCTTTTGGATGGTGACCGAATAGCCTCTGGACTGCAGCAGTTTGGCCAGAGAGGCCGCGATGATTCCCTTTCCGAGCGAGGAGGTAACGCCTCCGGTAACAAAGATGTATTTGGCCGAACCCATTGTTTTTTTTACCGCGGGCAAAGGTAGGGTTTGCAGCGTCGGGAGGAAGGGGGTCTGGGTGTTGACTTCCTACTTGAACCGATACAACACCCCAAATCGCACATCGCCCCGGTTGAATACTTCGGCTTGGGGTTCGTACTGATACTTGATATCGGCCCGCAATTGAAAAGTGAATTGGTTGTGCCGGTACCCAACGGCAGGGCTGATGGCGCGTTCGTAATACCAGCGATGATCGAGTTCTGAATAATTTAAATAGTAACTTTTCCTATTCCATGAATGACCTAAATATAGATCCCAAGTCTTTTTAAAACGATATCCAAAGTCCACAGTATTAATTTCAGCAGAGAGAACATCGTCTGAAATGAAATTCTGGAAAGGCGCATAGCTCCACCACTGACTTCGAGAAAAAGATAATTGATATTCTTCGCCGCCCACTACGGCCAATCTCCAAATTGGATACAACCTCAATGGTCCGCCCACATTCAACTCATTCAAACCAATCTCTAATCCTATTGAAAACTCAGGGACCAACCAATGATCTTGACTTAGATTTTCCTTTTCTAACTGTGGTGATCTATTGTCTAAAGGAATTGTCCCAGTAAAGTCAAAAAACCACTGATTCCAAGGAGACCAAGCCTCCACCGTTCGTTCATCAAAAGTCAAAAGTCCCTCTCTCCTATATCTGATTTTCAAACCATTCCAAACGTAACCCACATGAAGACCCAAACCCAAATCATAAGGAATTTCCCAATTTTCGTTATACTCTACGAATTGGTCGTACAATTGGTAAAAATACATAGACTCAAATACTCCTGAAATAAACCAATTATGAAAATTCCGAGTATAGCCGAGACTATAATAGCTCTTTCCATATGTAGAAACATTTGCAGAGTTAAACCAAGCGGAATAATAAGAGATAAAGAATCGATTTGAATTCTTTTGATAATTGAGATAATAGATAAATGGTGATGCCTTGTGCTCTAGTATTGAAGGATTACCAGGAAGTCCAATAAAAGGTGAATTAATAAATTCAGTCCTGATATAGTCATAGGCAGTAATGCCCAGTTCTAATGTGAACTGGGCATCTACCTTCATACTAAAAAAGCACAAGAAAACAAATGTCCATTTGGCTCTTTTTACATAGAAAAAAGCCCACTTCAAAAATCTCATTGAACCACTACTTTTACGGCTCCATTGCTCTGAGAATAGAGGCCGAATTGATCTATGCACCAATTCTCCCCCATAGGCGCGGGATTTAAACTGCCTACAGCGTATATATCACCCCGATATTTCATTCGTTCTCTGATATAAATCTTCTTTCCTCCACCACATGGATCGTTGAATTCGACTGTTTTTGGCCAAGCAAAACGATCCCATTCCCAAGCAATAAAAACCACATCACGGTTGACCAGAATATTTTGATTAGGATCACCATTTGCCCACATTTGAGGCTCCTTCAGCCAGTGGTACATTATTTTTATCTGTCCAAGGAAATTCTTATGGATTCGATATTCCTCACGCGAATATCTCCAATCAGCGACGCTTCCTGAGCTGGGCAACATATAGGGATTGATACAATACTCAAATGGCTCTGAAGTGGAGTTATATATTCGAAGTTCATCGTGTTTATTCCGATCAAGTCTTCTGAACATTTTAAATTCACGTATGGCCAGTCCAAGTCCAAACTCACATTGATTTGGATCTCCGGGACCCCAGTTACTCGTTGACGGTCCGTCCGTTAAAATGGTCAGGCTTTTTTGTTCTTGTTCATTTGTTTGAGCGAAAGAAACAATAATCACATTCAACTCTAGAAAAGTTTGTTGTTCTCTGTACGGTAAAATTTCGCATTTATCATATTGCTCTGAAGAGCCGATGGCACCTTCGAGAAACAGACATGAATTGTCCGAAGGAATAAAAGCCGGAATTCGTTCAAAGATGGAATCGTCGTCGTCCGGAATATCAGTCGCAATACCAATGGCTGGAATACCCTCTGGATACAATGCATTAGAATAGGGACTCCACATAGTGATATGATATTCATCACCATACGCCGTAAACCCATTCGTAAGAATATCGGTCAAATTGTACCCATAAGTGGCCAGGTTGTTGGCAAAAATGGTCGTCCATTGCGGATAGTGATTCAAAAAATCCGGAAGGAAAATGCCTCCTGTGTCCGTAATACTCGTAAAATAATCATCGAGAAATCCCTCTTCGCAACTGGCTTCTTGAATGGCCATGGCCGTGGCGTACATCAATTCGTTGGCGTATTCGTCGTCGGGCTCGGCCGGATGCTGCATATAATCCCAAATGGTCGAATCCAACTAAGTCCACACCGCCCAACAAGGCGTAGAGGTAGACAACATAGGAGAAGCAGACTGGGACACGTTGTGCTCGGGTTTGCAACCGAAGCTAATCAATAAGAGCGTACAAACTGAAGCAATAAGGGTTTTCATTGTTTTAAAGATTTGAACAATAGTCCAAAAAAAAAAACCGGACTCATTGTTAAGCCCAGGTTATCAAAAGATTGCTAATCATGGATCGCCCATTTCCTGAACTCTCTTCTCGAACGAAAGCAGATTTTCTCGCAGAGGCCGCAGAGTATTCCATCAGCCCAGGCTCAGACCGCTTCTTACATGAATGTTACATCAAAGCCGCAGCTTTCGCTTCATCGGAAAATCACTCTGCGTCCTTTGCGTGCATTCCCCTCTGCGCGCTCTGCGTGAACCCCAGCCGATTCTCTCGCAGAGGCCGCAAAGACCCCCGCAGAGGCCGCGGAGTATTCCAGCAGCCCACGCTCAGACCGCTTCTTTCATGAATGTTACATCAAAGCCGCAGCTTTCGCTTCATCGGAAAATCAATCTGCGTCCTTTGCGTGCATTCCCCTCTGCGCGCTCTGCGTGAAGCCCCGCCGATTCTCTCGCAGAGGCCGCGGAGTGTTTGAACAACCCATCTTGTTTCCGTCTTTCATGGGAAATTCCTTAGTACCGTTCATATTGAATCAATGGATGCTCACTCTGCGTCCTTTGCGTGCATTCCCCTCTGCGCGCTCTGCGTGAACCCCAGCCGATTCTCTCGCAGAGGCCGCAAAGACCCCCGCAGAGGCCGCAGAGTATTCCAGCAGCCCACTTTTCTTCCGTCTTTCACGGGGAAATTCCTGAGTACCGTTCATATTGAATCAATGGAAACTCACTCTGAACACTCTGCGTGCATTCCCCTCTGCGCGCTCTGCGTGAACCCCAGCCGATTTTCTCGCAGAGGCCGCAAAGACCCCCGCAGAGGCCGCAGAGTATTCCATCAGCCCACTATTCTTCCGTCCTTCATGGGAAATTTCTGAGTGCCGTTCATATTGAATCAAAGGATACTCACTCTGCGTCCTTTGCGTGCATTTTCCTCTGCGCGCTCTGCGTGAACCCCAGCCGATTTTCTCGCAGAGGCCGCAAGTAATGGCCGCAGGTAGCAGGAGACGCCAAGCACGGCGTCTACCCAAACTGCGCCATAAACTCCTCGGCTTTTTCGACCATCTCGACCGAACCGATAAAAAACGGAACGCGCTGGTGGAGGGCGTTGGGCTGGATGTCGAGAATGCGGTCAAACCCATTGGTGGCCTTACCCCCCGCCTGTTCCGCAATAAACGCCAGCGGATTGCATTCGTAGAGCAGCCGCAATTTTCCATTGGGCGAAGTGGTTCCCTTCGGGTAGATGTAGATACCGCCTTTGAGCATATTGCGGTGAAAATCGCTCACCAGTGAACCGATGTAGCGCGAAGAATAAGGGCGCGAAGTGGCTGGATCGAGTTCCTGACAATACTTGATGTACTTCTTAACCCCATCGGGAAAGTGGACATAATTCCCCTCGTTGATAGAGTAAATCTTCCCCGAACGCGGAAACTGCATCTCCGGATGGCTCAAGTAAAAACTCCCGATCGATGGATCGTAGGTAAAGCCATTGACCCCGCGGCCCGTAGTGTAGACCAACATGGTCGAAGAACCATAGACAATATACCCCGCCGCCACCTGAAGGTTGCCCGGCTGCAAAAAGTCCTCGAGTTGGACCGGTGTACCCGGCTCGCTCAAACGGCGATAAATGCTGAAAATGGTCCCGACCGACACGTTGACATCCACGTTGGAAGAACCATCGAGCGGATCGATGAGCACCACATATTTCGAAGTACTGTGAATAGGATCGCGGAACGCGATGTAGTCTTCGTTCTCTTCTGAGGCCACCCCGCACACCTCGCCCCGGGCTTTGAGTGCCTTAATAAACACATCGTTGGCAAAAACATCCAACTTCATTTGCGCTTCGCCCTGAACGTTTTCGGCACCCGCAATGCCCAAAATATCCGCCAAACCGGCTTTGTTGATTTCGCGGTTTACCACCTTGGCCGCAATGCGCAACGAACTGAGCAACTGCGACAACTCTCCCGAAGCATAGGGAAAGTCCTTTTGGTTCTCTACGATGAATTCACCAAGGGTTTGGGGCAGGTTCATGGGCCTAGGTTTGGGCCAAAGATAAAGACCACCCTTGCGCAGCCCGAAGGCTGACAGAAGTCATGGCAATTGGCATTGGAAATGTCTGAAATTGAAGCTTTCCAGGTGTTTTCCAATCAACTACAATCCTCCACTTCCATGACCCCATCAACACCCCAAAAACCCACCGTCGCCATTGTTGGTGGCGGCATTGCCGGACTGTCCGCCGGAATTTTTGGTCGAATCAACGGGTTCGATACCACGATTTACGAAACCAACGGCAAACTCGGTGGAGTGTGCAGCGGCTGGGAACGATCGGGCTACAACGTCAATGGCTCGGTCCACTGGCTGGTCGGTTCAGCCCCCGGAAACGACCTCTACGAGCTGTGGAAACAACTGGGCGTCATTGAAGGCAACACCTTCTACAACCACGATGCCTTTGTCGAATTCCGAGACCTGGAATCCGGTCCGTTGCGCTTGGATACCGATGCAGACCGATTGGAAAAAACCCTGCTCGACCGGGCCCCGGAAGACCGAGAACTCATTCTCAAATTCACCGAAGGCATTCGCATCATGGCCCGTTCGGATTTTCCGCTGGACCGCTCGTTCGAACTGCTCAATCCCTGGGACTGGACCAAGATTTTGTTCCGAGAATTCCCTGCCATTCGCACCATGGCCCATTGGGGGTCAATGAGTCTCGGGGACTTCGCACAGCTTTTTAAGAACCGCGATCTACGGACGGTTTTCCAACATTTCTGGACCCCTGAAATGAACGTCGCCTTTTTGATGATGCAGTTTGGCTACGCCTCGGCGGGCTCGGCCGGTTACCCCCTTGGGGGCTCGGCAGCATTGATCGAACGACTCGAACATCGATATCGGACATTGGAAGGAAAGGTTGCTCTGCAAAGCCGCGTATCGAAGATCGCCATCCACAATGGCAGGGCTCAAGGCATCCAACTCTCCGACGGAACCGAAATCGAAGCCGACTTTGTGGTCACTGCCTGCGACGGGCACAGCGTGCTGTATTCCATGCTTGACCCTGAATGGATTGACCCCGAAGTCTTTACAGCTTACGAAATCCTCAAACCCTTCCCTTCGCTCAATTTCTTCTCAGCGGGGTTCCGCAGCACTTTTCAAGGGTATCGACCGAGTATTGCGGGACTCAATGTAGCCCTTACCGAGACCCTTGAACTGGGCCGGTATGCACACCCACGAACCGCCTTCAACATCTTTACCTTCGACCCTACCTTGGCACCCTCCGGCCGCACCTTGGTCACCGCCATGCTCGATGCCGATTACGACTACTGGGACGAGCTGTATCGAAGAGAACCCCGGTTGTATCAGGCCGAGCGCGAACGCGTAGCCCGCGTTTTGATCGACAGTTTGGACCGAACCTTTCCGGACACCGCCCCATCGTTGGATTTTGCCGATTTGGCCACCCCTTTGACCTACCGCAACTGGACGGGCAACCACAAGGGAAGCTACGAAGGGTGGCTGCCCACACCCGAAGCCATGAAGCTTCAAATCCCGACCCATTTCACAAGGCTCAAGGGTTTGTATATGGCCGGGCACTGGGTGGCTCCCGGTGGGGGCATGCCCCCGGCCGCCTATACGGGTAGAGACGCCATTCAGTTGATATGCAGAGATTTGGGAAGGATTTTTGACTTTGTCGAGCAGATATAATGTTCCCGAACCCATGCAAAGGCATTCTGTACCATCTTTGACCCAACCAATCTTGAAAATCCGATGCGATTCAATCCTGCGCTTTCGCTTATCGCCCTGATAGTCAGCAGCTCCTTGGCCTACGGTCAAGCTGAACCCATCGTTCGGGAAGTCATGACCCTTCCCGTTGGCTCCACCAAGCTCGAATCCTTCATGGATTTGCGCGAAAAATTTCCAGAATACCGCGTGGTGGGGGGGCAACCCTTGTTTATCGATGCCGTGGCCGGACGCACTCCAAAAGATTCGAGTGTTCGCCTTGAAGGGGTGTATTTTATCAACGACGAAGCCCGCTTGCTCATTCAGTTGTTTTTTGCCAACGACCGTCTGTTCAGCAAATCGGCCAGTTGGTACTACAACCCCGATCAACTCGAAGCCATCAAGGCCAAACACAAACGGCTGGACGGCACTATCGTTTCGCATCCTACCTTATTGAACAAAACGGGAGGGGTGGTCAACGGTAAGGAAGAAAAACACGAAACCGGGGTTCGAACAGTCTATCCCATCGCCCAAGAGAGTGGTCAAGAGTGGACGGTAGATTCGGGCTACGAGGTGATCTATTCCCGGGGTGCCGGCGTAGATCTTCTGGGATATTGGGTGTATTTCGACGGTGCGAACACCATTGGAACTCCCCTTGGTCACATCCCCACCAATCTCCCTCTACGCCCCAACGCCACTTGGACTGCATTGGAACAGGCCCTGACCGGGGCTTCAGCGAGTTCAACGCGTTAAATTTAGGGTTATCTTAAGCGGTAAACCGCTGCTGCAAAGCACGGTATCGGTCGAGCATGGGCTCCACTTCCGATTCCCAGTGTAATTGAGCCGAAGCCCGCTCTAGCGCCTCGACATAGGGTCGTTTTCCATGAGCGCGCATGTGCTCAATGGCCCGCGCCAGCGTCTCCGGGCGGTGGTCCTCCACAATAGACCCTATCGAATATTCCCGAACAACCTTGCCCACTTCGGGCAAATCGGACACCAGCACCGGCAAGCCCGCGCGGATGTAATCGAAGAGTTTGTTGGGCAGGCTAAAACGGTAGTTGATGTTGGTGTCTTTGTCGAGGCTGACACCCAAATCGGCCATGCGGGTCAACTGCATCATGCGTTCGTAAGGCTGGGGTGGGATAAAGTGTACCCGGTGTTCGAGCCCTAGGCGCTTTGCGCGTTCCTTCAACGAGGGGAGCACATCGCCCTTGCCCACCAACAACAAATGCACATCGCTCGTAAGCAACACCAAAGCCTCGAGCAATTCTTCCATCCCACGGTCCACATTGATTCCGGTGCCTTGGTTGATGAGGAGGTAGCCTGTTTGACTCAACCCCCATTCGGCCCTAGAGGCCCGTTCGATCGGTCCCGTTTGCGAGGGCGGAATATTGCGCATTACTGCGGGGCGCACCCTATAATCCTCTTCATACAAAGCGGCAATTGATTCATTCACCGTAAAAACAGATTCGAGCCTCGGAAAAATCCACCGTTCGATCGCGGCCCAAACCGCTCGGACCCGAGGGCGGTTTTGAAGCTCTGGTACCCCGAGAAAATATTCGTGGGTATCGTAGGTGAGGGGTTTCCGCCTCAGGCCGGCGCTGAGAAAATTGGGGAGCAGGGTATCGAGGTCGTTGGGGTGATAGGCATCGACCCGCTCGAACAGGAGGATCCAAAAAAGCCGGAAATTCAGCTCCGCATAAAACGCAAACCCCTTGTCGAACCAAAGGCGGAGTCGGCGCGTGGCGTAGCTGCGCTCCAATGGGGCACTGTCCGATCGCAACCGGCCAATCAACAGAACTTCCCACCCCTCCTTCTCGAGGCTGGAACACACCTTGTGCACACGCTGGTCGTTGCTGAGATCGTTGCTGGCGGAAACGAGGACACGGGGCATAAGGGGGCGAAGATGCGGGTTTTGGCGGTACTGAGGAAGTAGACCGGAGGCGTTTGCCGTATGAAGTCCTTAACTTGGCGGCTATGGGGATTCCCGGTATTCCACTGGACTACATCGACTACGAACTCCCGGCCGACCGCATCGCCGATCGACCGCTAGAGCAACGCAGTTCGAGTAAGTTATTGCGCTACCGAGCGGGGAATATGGAAGACCGAACCATGGTCGATCTGCCCGAATTACTCGCGCCACACAGCACTCTATTTCTCAACGAAAGCAAGGTGGTGCCTGCTCGCTTGTTTTTTCCCTTGCCCAAAGACGATTCGGGTTTGGACGTAGACCGCCCCGTCGAAGTGTTTTGTCTGGGCGGAGCCGATGGAACCCCACTTCATGTCCTGCTCGAACGAGACCCCCCGATCAAAGTAGAGGCCATGGTGGGTGGGGTTCGGCGCTGGAATGCCCGGGGCGGAGGCAAGCGCTTGGTCTACGATTTTGAGGACGAACAGGGAGCGTGCACGGTTCAAGCCCGTTTGTCCCAGGGAGCGGCCGCTTTCCCAACCGTAGAGCTGGAATGGAGTCCAGCCGGAAATTTGAGAACCCTGCTCGAGCGCATCGGGCACGTACCCTTGCCCCCCTATATGCGCAGACCCGACGGACCCGAGGACAAAGAGCGCTACCAGACGGTCTTTGCGCAGGCCTCGGGTTCGGTGGCCGCCCCTACAGCGGGATTGCACCTCGACCCCCCGTTGCTCGACGCCCTCCAAAGAGCGGGTCACCGGACCGAACCGTTGATTTTGCACGTCGGCGCGGGGACGTTTCTCCCCATCAAAAGCGAGCGGAGCGATGGCCACATCATGCACCGCGAATGGATCGAAGTGTCGCGTCCGGCTATAGAGACCTTGGCGGAAACTCCATTTGAACATACCTTGGCGATCGGCACAACAGCGCTGCGTACCCTCGAAAGCCTCTACTGGTTTGGGGTGCGCGAAATCGAATCCCCGGGAGTTACAGGGCCCTTGACCCAGGAATTCCCCTACCAAACAGTGTTGAGACCGCCTAAAAAGCAAGCGTTGGAAGCCTTGCTCTCCCGAATGGAGCGCGGGGGACTCGATCGTTGGACCGAAGCCACTGGTCTGTTTCTCCTGCCTGGCATCGATTTTCACTGTGCCGGACAACTGCTCACCAACTTTCACCAGCCCAAGAGCAGTTTGTTGTTTTTGGTCGATGCCTACATAGGTCCTGCATGGAAGAAGGTGTACCAGCACGCCCTCGACCATCGGTATCGGTTCCTGAGCTATGGCGACGCCTGTCTCTTTCAAAAAACCCTGGTCTGATGTGGGCTTTACTATTCACCTTGATGTCGGTCATCTCCCCGGCCAATCCCTGCCAATGGCAATTGGCTTCGGGCAAGGTGGGCCGCAAAGTCGAAGTGACGCTCTCGGGTTGTACCCCCTGCTTTCCGGCTTTTCGGCTGTACGCCACCTCGGGCGAAATCGTGCGTTCGGCATTTGTAGACTCGGTTTCTGTGACCGAAGGTTCCTGGGCGATTTCGCTCGAAGGGATTCCCCCGGGAAACTATGTCTTGGAATTGGAGTGCGGTGCGCTTAAAAAAGCATTTGTGCTTCAGCGCCACGTAGAAGCTGGAGAAGTCTTGCCGTCCAAATTCCAGACGACACCCAGTGTGCCTGGGCCGAAATAGGTCTGGACACCCCATCGCTCCCAATGGAGGGGTCTCAGCGCCAAAACTCCGGTGGTATAGCCCAATAAGGCCCCGGCGACGACGTCGGTAGGGTGGTGTTTCTCGCTGGCGATGCGCTCCCAGCACGCCATGCCCGCCAAGGGAAAGGCCACCCAAGGCAGCCAATCCTCGTCCGGATAGCTGTAGACCAGGGTCGTGGCTGTGCTCACCGCCACGGTGGCATGCCCCGAAGGAAAGGCATCGCTATCCTCCCAATCGAGTCCATACTCGAACCACCCTTGGGATTCTGCTGCGGGACGGGTTCTCCGAAAGACCGCCTTGAGGGCGATGCTTCCCGCTGTGCTGTAGGCCACCGATCGAATCAGCGCCTGAGCTACCCCCAACCGGTCTGCGTCCTTGTCCACCTTGGCCCAAACCCACCAACCCCCCGCCAGGGCAAAACTCCCTTTCACCGCCAAGGGTTCCACCCATTGCTCCAAAAAGGGCGATGGGGCCGGATCGAATACCAGCGACTGCTCCAACCCCATGGCTACGCCCAACAAAGCACCGCCCACCAGATATACTCCGGGATCGGGCGCCGTCCTGCGTTGTCCCGCTGTTGATAAGCTGAAAGCCAGCGCGGCGACGAGCCCGCAACCGCAGGTAATTTTGAGCGACATGGATGAGCTTTACAACAAAAATGCGCTGCGCGCGCTCGAATTGGTACTCGACGATTTGAGAATCCGCACGGGCTTTGATTTCACGCAATATGGAACCGAATCGCTGTGGAGGAGATTGCACCGATTGCTCCCGGAACTCGGCCTCAGGCGGCTCGAAGCGCTTCCGGCCCACCTCGATGCCCACCCTTGGCTGTGCGGTACCGTCGTAGAGCACATCACCGTCAACGTGACTTCGATGTTTCGCGATCCGGAGGCGTTTGCCACCCTGTACCGGCTTTGGCGCCCCCAATCGGTTCCGGAACGGTATCGGGTCTGGGTTGCAGGCTGCTCTACGGGCGAAGAAATTTGGACGCTGTGCCTGTTGTGGGTCGCCCTGGGATGGACGGAACGGGTCGAAGTATGGGGTACCGATTTGAGCGATCGCGCCATTGAACGGGCGGGCAGCGGTCGGATTCGGCTGAAACAACTGCCTGATTTTCAAAAGACCTTTTCCCAATTCCAATCGCTCGTGGATTGGACGGGGCACACCCAACTCACCGACTACTTTGACCGCGTATACGGAGACGATGCCCTGCTCAACGAAGAGTGCAAGCCCCGTCTTTCGTTGGGTTTCGACCATTTGGGCGAACAAGGCGGCCCCGAAGGCCCTTTTGACCTGATTTGCTGTCGGAATGTGCTGATTTACTTTGACCATCCACTTCAAAGCCGGGTTTTTCAAAAGCTCGACGACCGGCTCAAGCCCGGAGGTTGGTTGTTGTTGGGTCAAAAAGAGTCCCTGATCTACCATCCCGATTTCGCGGCCTATCGCGAATTGGAAGCCGGTCGGCGCTTGTTCGAAAAACGCGCTTACCCTTGACCTGCGGTCTGCGCCTATTTCTGGGTATTCTCGGCGGCATTCTGGGGGTGCAGTGCGGATTGTCTTGCGCGGCGCAAACAGAATCGCCTCCTTGTGCAAAGCGCATCCGAGTGGCCTTTTACAATGCCGAAAACCTCTTTGACGCCCAAGACGATTCGCTGACGCAGGACGAAGAATTTCTGCCCGAGGGGGCCAAGCACTGGACCCAAGGCAGAATGCGCGAAAAACAGCGCAACATTGCCCGGATCTTGCTCGCCATGAGTTGTTCCGACGAACCCCCTGCGCTGTTCGGTTTGTGCGAACTCGAAAATCGCGCCGTCCTGGAAGGCATTGCCTATAGCGAACTGCTGACGAATTATACCTACAAAGCGGTGCATTTCGACAGCCCCGATGCCCGTGGCATCGATGTCGGACTGTTGTATCGACCAGAACGACTGCGCTTGTTGTATGCCGCCCGGCTTCCCGTAACCGATCCAACGCAACCTGAGTGGAAGACCCGAGACATCCTCTACGCCAAATTTGCCGTTGCCCAACAAGCCGATACCCTCCATGTGTTCGTCAACCACTGGCCCTCGAGAAGAGGGGGCGAAGAGGCCTCTCGTCCCTATCGAATGCGGGCTGCGCAGCGATTGCGCCACGCGTTTGATTCGATCCGATCGGCCGATCCCTGGGATGCGATTGTGGCCATGGGCGATTTGAACGACGGGCCAGGAGACCCTTCGCTTCGGGAAGGATTGGGTACACTCGAAGACCCTTGTTCTCCACGCGATTGGAACGGGACCGAAATCGTCGATTTGATGGAATGCGCCGAACCCGGATTGGGTACCCACAAATACGGGGGACATTGGGAATACTTGGACCATATGATCGTCAATGGAACTTTGTTTTCCCCTCCGTTTCGAAGTCTTGGTCTGGGGCCGGATGGCGTCCAAGTGGTGCGTTTCGATTGGCTCTTGACTCCGGATGAACGCTTTACGGGACAGAAACCGCTGCGCACCTATGAAGGACTCCGCTACACCGGTGGGTACAGCGACCACTTGCCCCTGTATCTCGATTTGTGGATGCGGGGGGCGACGAATCAAAGCGGTGCAAAGACCAACTGACGCACCCAAATCGACCCCTCCCTCAACTGAGGTGTAGAATGCGGTTGAATTGCTAAATTGCAGGACATTCTACCCCCCCTAAACTCATCGCTCTATGAAGCGCATTGCCACTTCTGTACTGCTCGCCTCTCTGGTGGTTCTCGCTGCCTGTAAGAAAGAGGACAAAAACCCAACCCCCACTGGGACCAATCCGATTGAGGGGCTGGTGGTCAGCGAAGACAACGCCATTTTGGTCGTGGAGAACACGGGCGCATGGTGTCAGTATTGTCCCAATGGTGCCGAGATTTTGGTGAGCGTAGAAAACGCTTATCCTCAGGTAATTGGTGTAGCCGTGCACAACAACGACCCCCTGGCTTCTCCGACCGCGATGGGCTGGGAATTGGCCTTTCCCGCAGGCGGCTATCCCACCATCCACGTCAATGGAAATGCCCTCGACAACTACAACGACGCCAACAACGAAGTTTTGGCGCTTTTGGGCCAAAAAGCCGCCATTGGAGCCGCTCATAAAGTAAGCGATGTGGATTCGGCCTATGCCGTAGATGTGAAAATCGAAGTCTTTGAAAACATGGCGGGTCGCGAATTCTTCGTTCAGAGTTTCCTGTTGATCGATGGGGTCCTCGCCAAAAACTACGGACCGGACGGAGACCTGCGTCAGACTTCGAGCGTTCCCTTGGTCACTACGGGCAGCGACGTTTCGGTTTGGGCCCAGGATGCGGCCTTCGTCGATGGCGTTCCCACCGTGTTTGCCGGCGACAACTTCTATCACCTGCACAACATTTGGTCCGCGGGCTACTCGATCGACAGCACCTATACACCCCAAGGATTGCCCCTAAGCGTCGTCAACCCATTTGGAAACGAATACATCGAAGGCGATGTGTTTGGCACTCAGTACAGCCCCATTCGCTTTTTCATCGACAAGCCCACCTTGCCCGCAACTTGGCAGACCACGGGTTTGAGCGCCTTGACCATGATTTGGGAGCTCTACTATGAAGACGCTACGTTGAAGTATCGCTACATCAACGCTTGCGAAAGCCACATCAACTAAGATTCCACGCTGCCATTGAACCCCGGCCCAGTCCGGGGTTTTTTATATCCCCTTCGCTTTGGGAGGGTCGAAAAACGCGGGTCGAAAGGCGCTTGCTACCTTTGGCTTTTGAATGTCCCCATGAACGAAGCTTTGATGGCCATTGCCCCCGTCGATGGTCGATATGCCCAACAGACCCAAGCCCTGGTTCCTTATTTCTCGGAATTTGGTCTGATTCGCTATCGCATCCGGGTCGAGGTAGACTACTTTATGGCCTTGTGTACCCTTGGCATCAAAGGACTCGAGCACTTTCCGAAAGAGCGGTTTGCCGAGCTTCAGGATCTGTACCTCGACTTCGAACTACAAGACGCCCAACGGATCAAAGTGATTGAGCAATCCACCAATCACGATGTCAAAGCGGTAGAGTACTATCTAAAAGAGAAGTTCGATGCACTGGGGCTGCAGGCATATCGGGAATACCTCCACTTTGGACTGACTTCTCAAGACATCAACAACACGGCCATTCCGCTTTCGTTGCGCGAAGCCATGGAGGAGCAAATCCTCCCGGAATTGGCCGAATTGGTCGTAGGTCTGCAGCAAAAAAGCGAAGATTGGGCCGATTTGCCCATGCTCGCTCGGACGCATGGACAGCCGGCCTCTCCGACCCGTTTGGGCAAGGAAATTATGGTGTTTGCCGAGCGCATCGATCAACAGCTCCGCTTACTCAGACACATTCCCTTTGCCGCCAAATTTGGCGGGGCCACGGGCAATCTCAACGCGCACTATGCCGCCTTTCCCGAAGTGGATTGGCAGGAGTTTGCCCGAGAGTTTGTCGAAGAATGGCTGGGATTGCAGCGTTCGAACCCGACCACCCAAATCGAGCACTACGACCATCTGGCGGCCTTGTGCGACAATCTGGCGCGGATCAACACGATTCTGATTGATCTGTGCCGCGACATCTGGCACTACATCAGCCTCGACTACTTCAAACAACGCATCAAGGCCAATGAAGTGGGTTCGTCGGCCATGCCCCACAAAGTGAATCCCATTGACTTTGAAAACGCCGAAGGCAACTTTGGCATGGCCAATGCCTTGTTTCACCACCTCTCGTCTAAGCTGCCGATTTCGCGTCTCCAGCGCGATTTGACCGACAGCACCGTGCTTAGGAATCTCGGGCTCCCCTTTGCGCATACGCTGATTGGTTTCAAATCGCTTCAAAAAGGGCTCGACAAAATCACCGTCCACGAGGCCGCGCTCCGAGCCGATCTGGAGCAACATTGGGCCGTGGTGGCCGAAGCCTTGCAAACCCTATTGAGGAGGGAAGGCTATCCCAATCCGTACGAGCTGCTCAAGTCGCTGAGCCGAACCAACGACCGCCCCGGCAAGGCCGAGTTCGACGACTTTATTGAGCGCCTTGACATCCCCGAAACACTCAAGGCAGAAATGCGCTCCATTACCCCTTTTAACTACACCGGAAAATGAGGTCCGACTTCGAACTCAACGGACTCCGGGTTCCGGCCGGATCGCATCGGCTGATCGAAATCGACATTGCGCGCTTGCCTTCGGGAACCCTGATTCAAATGCCCGTGCATGTGTTTCACAGCAAAGAGCCCGGCCCGGTGGTGATGCTGAGCGGCGGTTTGCACGGAGACGAAGTGAATGGCATCGAAACCGTGCGCCGCATGGTGGAAAGCGAAGACCTGCGAAAACTCAAATCGGGGACCGTTTTGGCACTGCCCATCATCAATGTGTATGGGTTCATCCACTTTTCTCGAGACGTACCCGACGGCAAGGACGTCAACCGGAGTTTTCCCGGCAATCCCGAGGGATCGTTGGCGAGCATTGTGGCCTGGAACATCACCCACCACCTCTTGCCACTGATTGATTTTGGCATCGACTTTCACACCGGTGGCGCCAGCCGTACCAACCATCCGCAGGTGCGCTTTGCCAAAGGAGACGAACTGGGGGAAGGACTGGCCCGAGACTTTAGGGCCCCCTTCACCCTCCAATCAGGGCTCATTTCGGGTTCGTTGCGGGCTACGGCCATGGAACTCGGCAAGAGCGTGGTGGTCTTTGAAGGAGGTGAATCGCTCCGCCTCGATGAATATTCGATCAAGGTGGGCATCAGGGGCATTCGAAATGTATTGGGAGCCCATGGAATGATTGCCCTGAAGAAACCCAGCGGCAAGAGCGTGTTTTGCAGCGAATCCCATTGGGTACGGGCAGAGGTATCGGGCTTGTTCATCGCGCGAAAACTGGCTGGAGATACGGTTCGGGAAGGACAGACCCTCGGGGTGATCAACAGTCCATATGGGGAATACAGCCTCAAGGTCAAGTCGCCCTACGATGGCTATATCATTGGCCACAACAACTTTCCGCTCATCCACCGGGGCGATGCACTGTTCCACATCGCCCAAGAGTAGGCGGTTTACAGCGGTCGAAACACCAAACGCACTTTGTTGAAGTCGGCCGCAGCGTTGATCACCGCGGCAAACTGATCGTAGTCTTCCAAGGGCAGCCGATTGGTTTTGTAGAATTCTTCAACCACCACCGTCACCACATTGCTTCCCGGCTGTGGCGGGAGCGAAACACGGCCACTTCTCCCTCCGCTCCGCGGCTCATGACCACATTGAAATCGAGGTCGGAGAGATTGGCACAATCGTAGCCCTCGGGAATTTCGATGGTCAACACCCGGTCATAGGTGCGCGGGTGGTCTTGCTCGACGGGGAGGGTTCGCTTCTTTTCTTGGTAGAGTTCAGACTGCGGGCCAATCAGCATTCCGGCTTTGACCAACAAGGCATTGCCGGCTTGTTCCACCATGGCCGCCGATGCGTATTGGGCATCGAGTTCGAAGGGTTTGCGCATAAAGTCCTCGATGGTGGTGTTGAGAGGTTGGAAACGAAGGACTTCCGCTTCCGGCATCATCCAGTTCTTCAAGGCTTTGTCCAATTCCGCTTTCAGGTCGGCATCGACATAGCTGTACCGCGATTGAAATACCGCGGCTTCATAACCCGTATAAGCCAAACGCGCATCGACAACAAGCGCCTCCATGCTCGGGTCGAGCTTAGCCGACATCCTCATTTTGGACACATTCGAAGCGGCACTGGGCGCCGGGATGGGGGCAATACGGTTTAAAACGGCATCGACATTGCCCACTTTTCGACTCGAAATAAACAGCCCCATATTCTCAGTAAACCCTTCGGCAATCATCCCTAACCGGTACAAAAAGGCCGATGGCTGCATATAGGCATCGATATCGGGGAAGTAGATCAGATAGTCTGACAGAAAGCAATAACATTCGTAGTCTGTGGGGACCACCGTGTTGAAACGGTCGGAAGTCAGCACGATTTGATGGGGTATGGAGGCGGCATCGGCCATCAATACCATCAGTTTGAAGGATGAAAAATCGTTCAACGCCTTGTTGTCCAGCACAAACTGCATGTTTTCCAACCTCGGATCGGGGCTGTCGTAATAGCCAAATTCCCGCTTCATCCAGTCCTCCATGGCCCGAATTTGATCCCGCTGGTCCTTGATCTCATTTATTTTCAATTTTTTCACCTGATTTTCAACCTTCTTCAGGACCTTTTTTTCGTCCAGGTGAACATTGGACCAAAAGTTTTCTGCCAAACCCGCGTAGCTGTTGAGTTGGGATTTTCCCGTGGCATTGTTGCCTTCCAGTTTGTACGCCAACCGCACCCCATGCCGGGCGGGATTGGAGAAGGGCTCGTCGACCAAGGCGGGCAGGTTTTCGAAGACGAAGCGGTGCGCCTTTAGGCCGTCTGCCGTGGTCGCAGAGGTCGATGCTACATCGGAATTGAGCGCCTTGAAATCGAATTCCAAATGCGGTTGAGCGCGGAGCTCGAATTCGAAGCGCTGGATGGGCACCCCTTTCTGCACTTTGAGGAGCCTCCCGGACGATCGAGCAGGTCGGCGATAAGCGAAGTAATAATCGACCAGATTTCCCTTGGACAGGCCTTCTACGGCATAATAACGATAGGTGCTCCCCTCTTCTTCTACCTCCCGAACGGCCCCAGGACCCAATACCTTGCTTCCTTGGGCATCGACCACCCGGCAGCCTTCGGTCAACACCTCGCCTTCGTCCCCCACGGGATAGTAGACTTTGTTGTTGTCCTCAACGGCTTCGAGGCTGTTGACATACACCACTTGATGAAAGAGAACGTACTCCCAGAACTTCTCTTCTTTCTCGTCGTACATAAACTCGTACTCCTGCTTTTCAAGGAGGATGAGTTCGTCTCTGCTTCGATCCTCTACCGGAACCGATTCAAGGGTCAAATTCGGATCAAAATGGTAGTTCGAAAAGGCGTGATCTTGGGCCTGAATATGACCAAGACCCAGCAGCACCAAGGCGATTCCTTTCAAAAATAAAGGTGTTTTCATTCTTCGATCAAGGTATAAAGGTGTATTCTATGTTTCGGTTCCCCGCTTTGCGGATTTCGGTTTGCAGGCCTTCCAATCCAGCCATTTCAACAGTTTCGTATCGAATTTTGGACAATTCGAGGCGTTGGTCAAACACCAAAGTGGTACCCTGCCGAAGCATGCGCTGTTCAAACCGGGCACCGGGTACCTCCAGGATTTTATCGGGGAGCAATTCGGCCTTGGCCAGCCCATGTTCTGCTGCGATTTCGAGGTGCAATTCGCGCACCAAGGCATACTCGAGTTCCAAAGGGGATTTGCGTTCGACCATGCGTTGGCCAAAGTTCTTTTCGCGCATCAGATCGGGCTTGAAGTAGCGCAGTCCATCGATGGCCAAAACCCACTTGGGCAAAACAAAGGAATATTCGATTTCGACTACCGAATCGCCCTGGGTATAATCGCGAAGGGTATACGAAAGCAACTGAAAGTTGTTGTCGCCTTTGAGCACAAAACCGCGCACCACCGCCAGTCGATCGACTTCCGCCTTGGCAGAACCCAGCGCCCTCTGCACATCCATGGCGGCAAACCCCGTAAACCGAGACAGCCCCTCCGCCATCAAATCGCCACTGTTCGGATCCAGACGAACCCGGAGGCGGTCGCTGATTTTATTCCGCCAAGCGGGCTCTACGGCCGCTGTATCAATCACCCAACTGCCGCACCGTCGAGAGACCAGGACTTCCTTGCCTTGAATAAAAGGGGGCGTATAGCCATAGGGCAAGCGTTCGTAGGTCGCATCGAACCACACCCGCCTTCCCCCCCTTGTTCGTAGACCCCAATCATATGGTTGTCGACCACGGGAGAGGGAATTTCTGTATATCGATAAGGCAATTCGCGGGTACCTACCCAGGCATAGGAAAGCGGAATTCCCATGACTGCGCACAAACTGCTCTGCAAGGTGCTCATCGCCTTGCAATCTCCGTAGCGCTTATCGCAGGTAAAGCTGGGGTCTTGGCTCCGGAAACCTCCATCGCCTTCTACAATGGCAATGTAGCTAATGTGCTGTTGAACCCAGCGAAAGGCCGCTTGGACGCGCTCCTCTTCTCCCGTGTGCACCCGCGCAATCGAATCGGCCACGCGGCGGATGTTTTCATCGGGGTTCATATCGACCTTCTTCTGAAAGGTGCAATACCAATCGTGGAGATCGGCCGGATTTTCCAGAATGCGGTATTTCTGGCCGTCGATCCGATAAGAGCGAATCCAATAGACCATATGGGGCAGCTCCCAAAGCGGATCGGGGGCATCGTCTTCGAGAAGCACCTTGGATGGTACGCGTTCAAACTTCCAGCGATAGATCTTCAAATCTCCGGTTTCCTCGATCTCGGGTTCTCGTCGCAAACCGTCGGCATTCTTCCAGACCATGCCCAGTTCTACCCCTATGGCTGTTTGAATTTCCCAAACAACGTTTTCGTGTGCCAGACGGCCTCCGACAAACAGCTTGCCCACGGCCTGGGGTTCGTCGATCTCCCGAATCAAAAAACGATGAATTCGTGCCCCTTCTGTCAACTCGGGAAAACGGGTCTGGTGGGTGATGTAGTCGTTCGCAAAAATGCCCCGTTCCTCTTCGGACCCATAACGGATGGGCTCGATCTTTTGCTTCGAAAACCCTTTGTTCTTCGGAATCAGACTGTACCCCGTCATGGACAGAATGCGGTTCCTCGGGGTAGCGGTCTCCGTCCATACGCTAAAATTGGGAGCCGATGCGTCCAAAAGCGCCCATTGCTCTTCTTCAAAGCTCCGGATCCTCAATCGTCCATCGCGCACCAAAATTTCCACTTTTTGATGGCTGTATTCCGCCACGATGGGTTTTCCGGGATGGTCGGTTCTGAGTTGCCCGAGCGGCAGAGGATTCTGCGCCTGGAGCGATCCGATCCCCCCCAACAGTCCCAGCAGGAAAAGGGCTGCTCTCATTCGGGTTGAACGATTCCGTTTTGGGCAAACCAACGGGTGCGCAAGGGTTTCTGGCCTCCGATCAATTCCGAGCACTCGCCCCAACCGCACAGCTCGTCTTCGCAATATTCTGTACTGAACAGCACAGCGCCGGTAGAAGAAAAGCACTTCACTGGACCGTGTAACTGCCCATTGGGGAGATGCTGCTCTTCGCTCACCACCTTTCCTTGAGCATCATACCAGATCTCCGCGCCCGAAACGACATCCCGGTTCATTGCCACGCGCCGTTCAAGCCGACCTCCGGGAGCAAAATAGCGATGAGTGCCTTGTTTTAAGGCGTCTTCAAGAGGTCCGCACAAGCTGGTGTCGCTTTGGTTGTACAAGACCTCCACCCTACCATCGGGATTCGACACAAGGTGTTCGGGTTCTGCGTTGTTTGCGCGGGAGGCAGAAGACCAGCCGACAATGTAGCCCCGGTTGTACCACAAGGCACCTTGAAGGGCCCCTTGCTGGCTGAAATATCGGGTGTATCCGGTTTCTTCCCCGAGATGCCATTGCTTTTCAACATACAAGCGACCTGTACTGTTGTAGTTGCGACTGATTCCATGGATTTGTCCCAATTCGTAACCCGCCTCGTAGCTCAAAGAACCCATCATCGACCATTCCTTGATTTGGCCGTGGAATAGTCCTTCAAAAAAGAGGATAGAGTCCTTTTTGGCTCCGCTGGGGTGCCAAGACTGAGCCAACCCATGGCGGATTCCACCCGAAAAATGCTGTTTTGATTGGAGCGCCCCCCATGGGTAATAGTACAGATCCTGGCCCTCGATGAGGCGGTTTTTGTAGTGCACCGTTCGGTAGACCTGTCCCTTTGGATAGCGATACGTCATGGTTCCGTTGACGGGAACGTTGCTGTCGGTTCCCCAAGGGGTTCCATTCGCACCAAAATAGCGGTTCGCGACCATGACCCCTCCCTCGTACCATGACCTTTGGTACAGCGCCCCATTCGAATAGTACACTCGACTCGATCCGTGCAAACGACCGTTTCGATAATTTTCGATACCGCCCAAACTGCCATCCCTCTCGTAGTAGTGTGCAGGACCGTGACGCTGTCCGCGCACGTAGACCACTTCGCTGGAAACGCGTTGGCCCGGCTCGTTGAAATACCCAACCGACAAACCGTGTAGGGTGTCTCGGGCATACGTTTCGGCAGCGGCCAAGGTGCCGTCCTTGTAATAGAAGTAGGCTACCCCTTCCCGGTTTCCCTTTTCGTAGTTCAAGGCCGAAACCTTATTCCCATAATAGTCGTAAAAAGTCCATAGACCTTGTTTGAGACCTTCGGCATTCACCCGACCGCGACCCGCGGTATTGTCCCTCAGCCAAGGTAGGGGCTCGTACTGTCCTACCTTCTTATTCCAAGAAAAGAAAGTCCCTTCGGTTCTTCCGGCCGCGTCCCATGCAGTTCCTTTTTGAGGCAATCCGTTTTTGTACTCCAATTGCCCACACAACCTGCCTTCGTCGGTATAATACAAGGTATGTCCGTGAAAGAGATCCTTGCGGTAGTGCTCTACCAAGACTAGGCCTCCGTAGTGGTTGAACGTGCTGTCGGCTCCTTCTCTGAGCCCTTGAACATAGGGCGTACGCCGAACGGGATGACCCATTATGTTGCAATCGGTGACCCGACCTTCGAATTGACCTTCGCGAAAAGCCACTTCTCGCCGAAGTTTTCCATTGGGGAAGTAGCTTTTCCATATTCCGGCCGGGACACCCGATTCAAAGGACCCTTCCAAAACAAGCACTCCGCTCCAACTGTACTCTTGCATCTGTCCGTCGAGGAGCCCCTTATCGTAGTGGCTTTTGCGCAAAACCTGACCGTTGGGGTGATATTCTCGAGCAGCTCCCTGTCTCGTTCCACGGCGAAACTCGGCATCCTCCAATATCCAGCCATTGGGAGCAAACCATTGGGCGATTCCGTGGATGCTGTCGCGTTCGAAATTCGCTTTGAACTGAACCGTTCCGTCGGGGTGATAGTCGATGCGCTGGCCTTCCAGCAGATCGTTTTTAAAATTCCGCTCTCCCCGTTTGACTCCAGAATCGAAATAGGTCCATGTCCCTTCCCAAAGGCGTCCTCGGGCATATCCTTGCGACTCCATGTCTCCGGCGTCGGAAAAAACCCGACACCACTCTAAGGCAGAAGACTCAGGCTCTCCTCCATAACCCCAAAAGTTCAGATCTTTCAAAATCAGCACTTTGATTCCCACTGCGGTATCAAGGGGGGTGCAGTGCCGATGTTGTTCTGCCCACGTATCCAACCAAGACCGAATTCGATCGGCGTTTTTGTTGAGGCGTTCTCTGGCCTTGAGGGCATCTTTGCTTTCCACGGGCCACATCAGCCAATCGAAAAACAACTCCAGGTCTTCCTTTTGTTGCAGGGACTCCCGGTAAAACGGAAGGTATTCTTGTGAAAAATAGCCCGTTCCGGGAGTTTCTTGTCGAATCTGGTCCACGAGAAGACCCGTTTGCCGCATAAGGGGATAGTTCCACTGACTGTTCCACGGATATTCCGCCTTCAAGGCCACTTTGGAGTTGAGCAATTGGTTGATTGCCCCAAAGTTGTCTTTGGGTTCTAAATCCGTTTGGGCAATGGATCCCGCATTCATTTGTGCGGCGAAGTTGTCGAGGAGCCCAAGGCGCCCAAGGGCCTTTTCCCGGTCGTCTTCAAAAACCACAGACAAGCATCCTGCCATCAGGGCTTCAGCGGGTTTCTCTTTTTGAATCCACTCAAAAATCAACCCATGTGCGCTCGCCGAAAATGGATGAAAATCCAACACGGTCTTGAGGGCTTCCCAAGCCTCGGCTTTGCGGCCCAACTAGTCTAGATAAATAGCCTTCTTTAGCTGGAGATGTTGATTGTAGGGGAATTTTCGCAATCCTTTTTCCACAGACCCCAAGGCTGAATCCAGTCGTTCGCTTCGGCTGTGTACCACCGCCAACAACTCATAGGAATTGGGCGATTGCGGCTCTAAGCGGTGTTTCTCCCGAGCCTCATCGAGCGCATCGGAATAACGCTTCAGTTCCAATAAATTCAAGACGCGCTCCACAAGGGCAGCTCCGAACAGACTGTCCCAGGTACCCGTGTGTTCCAATAATTCGAGGGCCTCGAGGTATTTCCCTTCGCTCCGGTATTCTTGGGCCGAGGCGATTGCTTCAGGCAAATAAACCCCTTCTGTCACTTTTTGGGCCCCCACCCGGGCAGAAGCCAATAAAAACAACCCGATGATCAGCGCAGTGGTATAGGTCGACTTCATTGAGTGTAAAAAATAGTCCATTATAAATCACCAAAATAAGCCCGAGTTGCTCTTAAACGGAGAAGATTGAGAACGCCGTCGCACCGTGTACAGGCCGAGGCGCCCGATGTGCCCATGGCTGAATACGCGTCCGCCGGAAAGAGGCGGATCGAATACTATCCCTCGGGGAGTTTGGGCGGCTTGACGGTAAACACCCTCGAAATATTGAACCCGAAATAGACATCTCCCTGACCCCATTCACCCGGGGTACGCGCTATCCATGAGGGATCGTTCAGGCCGCGGGAATTCGTAAAAAACAACTGAAAAACGTGCCCCCCGGTTTCGATATCGAATCCGAGCGACAGACTGTTCTGATAGGTCTCACGCTGGCCTTCAGGACCATATTGGGCCGGGTTGAGCTGCGGAAAATACTCGGCATTGAAACTGATGCGTTGGTTCAGTTTAAAACGCCCACCAAAACCAATGGCGATCACGTCGTTGGGATCGTCTGCGCGCTCTACGACGTTGAAGTGCACAAGGCTTGGGGTAACGGCCAACGAAAAACGATCGCTGAATTTGCGCGCCAGCACCAATTGGTGCGAATACGTCCATCGTTCCGATTCGTTGTGCGGCAGTCCGTCTTGCCAGCGCAAGGTTTGCACATTGGCCGTGCTGTAGCCGACAATGCTGAGTGGAAAACCCTTGCTTCCGGTGCTCTGTCGCATAATGCGGTATTTCGCGAAGCCGTCGTAGGTCTTCTGGAAACTGCTGCGCCCACCTCCGATGCTGAGCCAGTGTACGGGTGCGTACTCGAGACTGAGCCGGATTTCGGCGTTGTCCAACCCGAAGAAATTGTAGAAAAAATCGTCGCTGAAGGCCCCAAAACGGTGCAAAATCATGAATTGCATCACCCCTGGAGCAGGAAGTTCTGGGCTCTGCCCGTTGATGACCTTGGTGCCTTTAAAAATGGCGGTTACGGGCTCTTTCTCCGGGGCGGGTGCACCCTCGTTGAGCAGGCCCAACAGGTCGTCCTGAGCGCGGATCGCACCGATGCTGCTCGCCCAGACCCCAAGCAACAGCGCATACCGGAGCCTCATCCGGCGTAGTCGGCTTTGACGCTAACTTCGATGTCCTTGGCGATCTTATTGCGCACAGCCGAGGGAATCTTGATGCCAAAATCTTCCGGCACCACTTTGAATTTGGCTTCAATCATGCCTTTGCCCGCCTTGGGAGTGAGTTCGACCGGAATGTCCATTTCTTTTTCCTGACCGTGGATGGTCATTTTGCCGCGCAAGACCAGCTTGACCTTGCCTGTACCGGTGAGCTTGCCCGGATCGAAATCGACGATTTTGCCGGTAAACGAAGCATTGGGGTGTTTGCCCGATTCGAGGTAATTTTCGTTAAAGTGCTCTTGCATCAGGGCCTTTTCGAACACAAATCCCTTGATGGGCACTTGAAAGGCGAACTCCCCCTTCAATGGATCTAAAATGCTCGATACCTGATTGTTGACAGCTTCAATGTCTTCTACAGGTGTCGTAGAGAAAAATCGAACATAGGCGGTTCGGGTCTGCCACTTTTCGGCCATGGCCGAAGGTTTGACCGAGCCTATGGAAGGCAGTTGGGCGTAGAGCGCTGGGGTTGCGAACAGGGCAGAGACGAGCAAGGTGCGGAACAGATTCATGGTGTGGAAAGCTTAATTGTTGGGGGCGCCCAAGGCAACCCATTGGCGAAGGTGGTCTAACGAACAAGGATCGAGCTGTCCCGAAGGGGGCATGGCACCTCCAGAACCCGTTGGCAGCGACACCCGGCCCATCAATCGGCCATCGAGCGCAATGGCTGAAGCGTCGCCGTAGGTGGTCAAATCGAGACCGCTCTGTTGGGTTTGCGCATCGTGGCAGCCCGATGTACCGCATTGGGTTCCGAGCAGAGGCGCGATTTCGGCCCCGTACGAAAGCGAAGTGGTATCACAACTCCCTCCGATGTCTTCGTAGAGGTCTTCGTAGTTGTCGTAATAGCAACCTTGGGAAGCGACTAATCCTATAAAAACCCAGAATACCAGGAATTTGCTGCCAAAAGGGCTTCTTAGTCGTTGGGGGCTCCCTGCAGTATCCATGCTTCAATTTGGGTTATTCGACAGTCGTCCAAAGGACCGCCAGGGGGCATGGCCGCATAGCCCGTTCCCTTCAAAACGCCCAGCAGGCGGCCATCGGCGACCAGCGTTGCCACATCGTCGTAATTCTGAATGGAAACGCCATTGGGGGGAAAGGCCCCGCTGTGGCAAGAACGGCAGGCCGATGCAAAGAGCGGATCCAAATCCTGGGCATACGAAACCTCGGTCGAATCGCAGCCCGCGCAATCGGTCTCGCGCGCTCCTTGCAGAATCCACAACCGAACGCGTTCGATCAAATCCGGATCCCAAGCAGAAGCAGGGGGCGGCGGCATGCGCTTGTCGGGATCAGAATCGGTCAACACCTGATACAGCTTGGATCCATTGGGATCGAACGGATCGACATCGGCAGTGTTGACGATGTTGGCGTAGGTGTCCATGCGTACCCCATCGCTGGCCGCAGCCGCATCGTGACAGCCGGAGGAGCCGCACTGACCGCGGAACAAAGGCAACAACTCCTGATTGAAATAGACGGTATCCGGATCGCACTCCCGGGTGGGTGGCTCAGGTTGGCCCGGCGTTCCCGCGAAGGGTTCGTGCACGCACGCCCCAAGGACAAGCAAGGCGGCTAAGAGTAGAACCGATCGAAGAAGTCTCATAACAGGGAATAACCAACCGAAGATAGGGGTGCAACGCGAAATTTTCGACATTGCAGGAACAAACATGATGCCGTGAACCGCAGGAACCTCTTCTTTTTCTTTGCCTTTTTGGCCTTGGCCGCAGTGGCCACTGCCGTGTACATGTGGAACAAGCCCCACCGCAATGTGCAAACGGAACAAGCCCGCTTTGCGTTGGACATTGCCGCGTTAAAGGGGGAACTCATCGGCGATCCCCCCCGTCTGGAACACTATCTGGATCAAGTGATGGTGCTCAATGGGCAAGTCACTGAAAGCGCCACAGACCACGTGGTTTTGGACAACTTTGCCTACGTCGAATGGCTGGAACCCGCTGCAGCCCCTGTGGAAGAAGGGAGTACCATCTCGGTAAAAGCCCGGGTGGTAGCCTTTGACGAATTGTTTGGGCAACTCAGGCTCGATCAGGGAGCTCTGGAGCCGTAAGGGCCTTGTAGGCTTTGCGCAAAGGCCACAGCAAGCCGATCCCCAGGGCAAAAAACACCGCCAAACCCAAGGCCCCCAACCGCATGCCTCCCGTTTTTTGGGCCAGATAGGCCGTGAGCAGGGTCCCTGCAACAATAGAGAGTTTCTCGATGACGTCCATCAGACTGAAGTACGTAGCGGGGCCCTCTCCAGAGCCAAGCAACTTGCTAAAACTGCTGCGCGACAGCGATTGCGTCCCCCCCATGACCAAACCTACGAGTGCGCCGAGACCGAAGAACTTCACTGCCACGTGCGCGTCTTCGGGTCTGAGGATATAGGCCCCGCCGCAAACCAACATCCAGACCACCAAGGCCAAAGAAAGAGCAGGGATATTGCCCCAACGCTCCGAAAATACCCGGAACAACCAGGCTCCGGCAATGCCGAAAAATTGAATGGCCAGAATCGTTCCAATCAGCATTTCGCTCGAGATATGCAGTTCGCTCGAGCCGTAGAGCGAAGCGATGAGGATGATGGTCTGAACCCCTACGCTGAAAAAGGCAAAGGCGAGCAGAAATTGTTTTTGTACCGGGCGTTCCCACACTGCGCGGGCGGTGTGGACCAAAACCCGATAGCCCCCTTGCACATCGCCCAATCTGAGGTCGAGGGCTTTGGGTTTGGGAAAGCGGCTCAGGCTCAGCCATCCAAATATCAGCCACCAAAAACCCGTCAAAACGAACGAAATCTTAAAGGCCCTCGCCCAGCCGTCGCCGGCGGTCAGGATCAAGGCCAAACAGCCCATCAGCAAAATGGACGACCCGATGTAGCCCATCGAATAACCCCGGGCGCTGACCGCATCTTGTTCGTGCACTTCGGCCACAGCAGGCAAAAACGAATTGTAGAACACGATGCTCGACCAAAAAGAAACACTGGCCAAATAGCTCACTGCCAGTCCGTACCAGGCATTTCCCTCTCCAAAGAAGAACAACCCCATGCAGGCAAGGGCTCCGAGGGTCATAAAAAATCGGAGAAAGCGCAACGCGGTTCCATTTTGATCGGCCATGCCGCTCAGCAATGGCGAAAGGAAAGCTACGGTCAGAAAAGAAGCCATGAGCACATACGAATAGGCCGCCGTGGGCTCGAGATTCCACGAACCCAACGGAATTCGGGATTGAACTACTTGGTCGTAATACAGCGGAAAAACCGCTGTAGAAATAACCAGAGAATATACCGAGTTCGCCCAATCGTAGAGGGCCCAAGCCTTTTGTTCGCGTTTCACCCGACCAAAATAGTCCCGGAGCGCGTCTGTATTTTAGCCTGCGTGAAGATTCTCTATTTGTGTGGATTGCTGTTGTTGTGCTTGGGCCCTTGTTCGCTGATGGCCCTGCCAGACAGCTTAACCACGCGTCTTGAGCAGATTGAGGACGAAGAACAGCGGTACGAATGGTACCGGACGCAATCGAGGTCCTTGATCGATCGCCAGCCCGAATTGGCCCTCGAGGTGGGCCTGGCGTGGATCGAAGCCGCTGCCTCGGCGGGCCCAAGTCAAAAAGGTTTGGCCTACAACAATTTGGGCATTCTATACTCTTTGAGCGACCAATCACAGTACGCCTTGGGTGCCTTCCAAACCTCGATCGGCTGGTTCGAAAGTGCTGGAGATACCGCGCATAAAGCAGACGCACTGAGAAACATGGGCGTTGCCCTCGGCGATATGGGTTGGCTGGACACCGCCTTGAATACGCTCCAACAGAGCATCGGTATGTTGGACTCCAACCGAAATGCGCTCTATTATGCCCTCAGCGCCCAAGAAATCGGAAAGATTCTCTACGAGGACAAGAGTTTTGACCTGGCGCTTCAACACCTTATGGTGGCCTACCGCATTATGGTTCGTGAAACCAGACCCATAGATCAGGCGGGACTGCTCCTCGACCGGGCCTTGTGTCAAATGGAACAGGGCGACCTCCGCTTTTCGGAATCGGTCGAACAGGGGCTTCAGCTCAGCAAGGCCATGGGCGATTCCGCTACGGTGGCCAAACTCTACTACGTCCGGGCCAAGCACGCACTGAACATAGGCGATCTCCGCTTGCTCGAAACCGCGCTCGAGGCGGCGCTCAACGCTGCGGCCCTCCTCCCCGACGACGCGTTCAAGGCCGTGGCCCTCTCAACTCGGGCGGAAGGATTGCGTCGAAAGGGAAAGTTGAAGGATGCGCAAGTAGATGCAGAGACCGCGCTGGGCTTGTTGATTCAAAAAACGCAGCTCGAAAAAGACCCCTGGGCCTTTCATCAATTGTATGAAACCTTGTTTCGAATCCACGAACAGAAGGGCGAAGATTCCAGAGCGCTGTACTATGCCGTTCGCTCCAAAGAAGCCGCAGAACGCCTGCTCGAACTCCACCGCGATTTGAAAGGCCGCTTCTTTGAGCAAACCTTAAAACAGGTGCGAAAAAGCCGAAACGAGGCCCTGCAAAGGCTCGAGAAAAATTATGCCCAAGAGCGCCTAACGCGCAAGAGCAAAGAAGCCGTAGGTTATCAGATGGCGGGCGCTTTGTTGCTTTTGTTGGTGGGTACCATGGCGTTTCAGCTCGTCCGGTACCGTCAAAAACAAGCCCAGCTGCTCCAAAGCCAGTTGGCGCTTCAAGAAAACCAGCGCAATCTGACCCAACTAAACGAAGAAAAAGACCGCATTGTGCAAATCATCGGTCACGACTTGCGGGGGCCCCTGACCAGCAGCATTCGATTGTTGACTTATTTGCCCTCCGACCGGGATATTTGGACAGAGGAAAACGAAGAGGTGGTTCAGTTGCTCCGCCAAGGCTTGCTCGAGAATCTCAACCTGCTTGAGAACTTGCTGAGCTGGGCCAAGGACCTGCAAAAGGGGTCTATCCTGACCGTGTTTCGGCAACCGATCTTGCCCATCGTCGAACGGGTTGCGGGGCTGTACGACCCTTTGGTCAAATCGCGTTCCATGCAATTGAACCGGCACATCGACCCCGATTGGGAGGCTCTGGTAGACCGAAATGTGATCGAAACCGTGTTGCGCAATCTGGTGGCGAATGCCGTGAAGTATTGCCCAGAAGGTTCTTCGGTTATTGTGTCGGGCTCGCGATCCGGAGTAGGGCTGACCCTGGTGGTGGAGGACAATGGGCCTGGACTACCCACCAGCGTCCTCGAATCACTGGAATCGAGGGAAAGCGGACCGGGCTTTCACTTTCGCGATGGGCGCATGCCCGGTCTGGGACTCACGCTGTGCAAGGAGCTGATCGAGGCGATCAATGGCCGATTCACGGTACAGAGCACTGCGGGTTTCGGCTGCCGTTTCGAGCTTTTGTTGCCCGGATAAGGACTGCGTTTAGCGCACTCTATTGTGGATTAAAAACCCAAGGGCGGCCTAGCCCACCCGAAGGTTTTGTCCAATTTTGGGGCTATGCGACCGGTCCAATGCTGGCTTTTTGAACGGATCCGAGAAGAGCGGGGCCAAGAAGCGCTGGCACCTTGGGTCGGCCGCATTTTGTGCGTCGGTCGCAGCGCCGCCTACCGCAAAATCAAAGGCGAAAGCGGGCTCGAAATCGACGAAGCCTTCAAACTCTTGCGCGCCCTCGACCATCCTGAGGTCGAAGCCGTAGTGCCGCGAGATCAGGTCCCGGTCAGTCCTTCATCAGATTCAAGGCAGAACCCGCCTTGAACCATTCGATTTGCTGAGCATTGTAGCTGTGAAGCACCGAAATCTCGTCGGAGCTGCCGTCGCTGTGGCGCAAACGCAGTTTGAGCGGGCGTTCGGGGGCCATTTCGGTCAAATCGAGAAAATCGAACCGATCGTCTTCTCGAATTTTGTCGTAGTCGGCTTCATAGGCAAAAGTGATGGCCAACATGCCTTGCTTTTTCAGATTCGTTTCGTGAATCCGCGCAAAGCTCTTGACCAAAACCGCCAATACCCCCAGGTGTCGCGGTTGCATCGCTGCGTGTTCCCTCGACGAGCCTTCGCCATAGTTATGGTCGCCCACCACGACGCTGCCAATGCCCGCTGCTTTGTACGCCCGTTGGGTGGCCGGAACCGCGCCGTAGGCCCCGTCGAGTTGGTTTTTGACACTGTCGGTTTTTCCGTTGAAGGCATTGACCGCCCCTGTCAAGGTGTTGTTCGAGATATTGTCGAGGTGTCCGCGGAACCGCAACCAAGGACCGGCCATAGAGATATGGTCGGTAGTGCACTTGCCCTGCGCCTTGATGAGCAAATACAAACCCTCCCAGTTCTGCCCATTCCAAGGCTTGAAGGGATCCAGTTTCTGGAGACGCTCAGAATCTTCTTTAATGACCACAGAAACCGCCGATCCATCGGCCGCGGGCTCGTGGTAACCAGGGTCTTTGACATCGAAGCCTTTGGGCGGCATCTCCAAGCCACGGGGTTCGTCGAGAAAAACTTCTTGTCCTTCTTCGTTGATCAGCTTGTCCTTGAGGGGATTGAAGCTCAACTTACCCGCAATGGCCAAGGCGGTGACGATTTCCGGAGATGCTACAAAAGAGTGCGTATTCGGGTTGCCGTCGTTGCGCTTGGCAAAGTTGCGGTTGAAGGAGGTAATGATCGAGTTCTTGCGGTTGGGGTCGTCGGTATGCCGGGCCCACTGACCGATGCAGGGACCGCAGGCATTGGCCAAAACCACTCCCCCAATGGCGTCGAAATCAGATAATAACCCATCGCGCTCGGCCGTGTAGCGAACCTGCTCGGAACCGGGGGTAATGGTGAATTCCGACTGCACTTTGAGTTTTTTGTCTTTGGCCTGACGGGCCACGGAAGCCGCGCGGGTCAGGTCTTCGTAGCTCGAGTTCGTGCACGAACCAATCAAACCCACCTCCAGGGTTTCGGGCCAGCCCTGGGTGCGTACGGCCTCGGCAAATTGAGAAATCGGGGTCGCGAGGTCGGGGGTAAAGGGACCGTTGACGTGCGGTTCTAAAGTGCTCAAATCGATTTCAATCACCTGATCGAAATAGCGGGCCGGATCGGCATAGACCTCGGGGTCGGCATTCAAATGTGCGCGGATGGCATCGGCCAGGTCGGCCACTTCTGCCCTTCCGGTTCCCCGCAAATAATCGCCCATCTTGGCATCGTATCCGAAGGTTGAGGTCGTGGCGCCGATTTCAGCCCCCATATTGCAAATGGTGCCCTTCCCCGTGCAGCTGAGCGATTCGGCTCCGTCACCGAAATACTCGAGAATCGCCCCGGTTCCCCCTTTGACGGTCAGGATGCCCGCTACTTTCAAAATCACGTCTTTGGCCGAGGTCCAACCACTGAGGCGGCCGGTGAGTTTGACCCCGATGAGTTTGGGAAATTTTAATTCCCACGCCATGCCGGCCATCACATCGACCGCATCGGCTCCTCCTACCCCGATGGCCACCATACCAAGACCGCCAGCATTGACCGTATGGCTGTCGGTGCCGATCATCATGCCACCCGGAAACGCATAGTTCTCGAGCACGACCTGGTGGATGATACCCGCACCGGGCTCCCAGAACCCAATGCCGTATTTGTTGGAAACGCTCTGGAGGAAATCGAATACTTCCGAGCTCTTGTCCAGTGCGCTTCGGAGGTCGGCGGAAGCTCCGTCTTTGGCCTGAATCAAGTGGTCACAATGCACCGTAGAAGGGACGGCCACTTTTTTGCGGCCTGCGCTCATAAACTGGAGCAAGGCCATTTGGGCCGTAGCATCCTGCATGGCCACGCGATCTGGCGCAAAGTCGACATAGGACTTTCCGCGCTCAAAGGCTTGAGAAGGCTGGCCCTCCCACAAATGGCTGTAGAGAATCTTTTCCGTGAGACTGAGCGGTCTGCCGAGGAGTTGACGGGCGGCTTGAATGCGTTCGGGCATGCGCTCGTAGACGGTGCGGATCATCGGAAGATCGAAAGCCATAGTCATAGGGTATTGGGAGCGCAAAAATAAGCCTTATTCGCAAGGCGATTTATTTCGATCTCGGCCGGGGGTGCGTGGCCCATTGCGAACAAATCGCGGTACTTTAGATCCGATTTAATTCTCTTATTGTATGCCTACGCCTCCAACCCATCGCGATGTTCGTTTGATGCGCTACTTGGGCGCCACGGGTCTTTTGGGCGGTTTGCCCGCCCTTGGACAAATTCAGTATACCGACGTGCAGCCCGATTCTGTGGCGGTCAAAGACGGCCTTGGTTTGTTCTTCGATCTCGACCAAGACGGAACCGAAGATTTCGGGGTCGAGTTGTTTGCGACCACGAGTTATGGCATCAATATCGATGCGGCCGTGGTGAGCGCAATCGACCTGTATGGCGGCAGCGGCGCGGCGGGTCAATATGTAGTGACCTATGCCTATTCAGGTTACACTTCAGGCACCTACGCGGCTGCGAAACTCAATGCCGGCGTAGCGGTCAATTCCGCCCTCGATTTTGAGGCCGAATTGCCCATGGGGGCGCGTTTTGCGGGTACCCCGATTGGATTTCCCTGGGAAGGGGGGGCTACGGATGGATTTTTAGGCCTCCGTCTCGACGTCAATGGAGCCACCCACTATGGCTGGGCCCGGCTCGATCTGAGTTCGGATCTGGATACCGTGGTGCTCAAGGATTTCGCAATCAATCTGACGCCCAATGCCCCGATTTCGACGGGACAGACCATGTCTCTGGTCGAAGACTTCGAACGCGCGCTGTCGCTCAACCGCTCGGGGAATGTCGTCACCCTCGAACTCCGCGACCCGGCCATCAACGGCACCTTCGAGATCATGGAACCGTCGGGCAAATTGGTTTCTACGGGAACCCTCAACCCCGGTTTGCATCAGATCGGTCTTCCTTCGAGTGGGGTTTATTTGATCCGGCTGAACACACCCGAACTGGTGTGGACGAAAAAGCTGTAGCCCAAGTCCATCTTCTCGGAATTTCTGCCCATTCAGTACTAATCCTCAGCGGATCACCACCAACTGACGGCTGTTTTTTGGCCGATCCCGCTCGCTGAGCCGGAACACGTAGAGTCCCTGAGGACGGTCGCCGAGATCCAATTCGAACTCGGCTCCATTCAGGAGCCATTGTCCGAGTTGTTGTCCCATTCCGGAAAAGAGCGTCAACTGTACAGCGGGACCTTCGTGGGACGGAATCTTCAAAGTGCCCCCCGCATAGCGCAAAGCAGGCAAAGCGTGTTCTTCGGTGCTTAGCCAAATGCTGCCGGCATATAGTCCGCTGTCCGCAATCGTGTTGAAGGCCGCGTCTTTGACCACCACCTGCTTGCCGTTGGCCGAGACGTCCAACCGCATCCAACCGTAGTGCAGACTGTCGTCGACCACAAACCGAAGCCCGACATACCCATCGACAACCCCTCCATTCCAAGGCTCGTTGTACGGATGCTGACCGTCGACCGAAAAGGCAAACGTGCCCCCATTGACAAAATTCCGATCGGGGCTAATCCATGCCCCGGGATCCAGACGGCTTACGTAGTCGTAAGCACCGGGAAAACTGCCGATCATATCGTTGGCTGTATTGGCATAGCCTCCCCCGATCAACCGACCGATGTCGTAGTACAAACTGCCCGCCGCCAACGCGGTGTCTTCGGTCACCAGCACAAAGTCTTCGATGCCGTCTCCGTTCACGTCGATGCGAAGCTGTTCCCGGTGCCCGACCAAATTCAAATCGGGCTCAAAATCGACATATTGGACCTGAGCGTTGGCCTCTACACCCAGTAGGCCCGCCGCAGCCGCGGTATAGGCAGCCCAGCGCTCCGATTCTTTTTTGTTCTGCATGGGCCAAAAATACGTCGGCTTAGAGCTTGACTCGGCGCAGGTCGGCATCCAATGGGTCCCAGAAGTGGTCTGGGTCGAATGCCACTCCGGTAAATTCGGACAAGGTCTCTACCCAATCGGGTTCGCACCCGTACAAGGCTTCGAGGGGGACTTCGAGCAATTCCACCTGAGGGTGGCGTCTCGCCCAGTGCAAGGCGCGCTCTTGTTGCTGGGTCAGCGCATTGGCCAAAGCCAGCGGATAGTCGCGCAACAATCGGTCGGTGCGTTTTCCGAGCATTTTTTGTTGGGAGAGCAATACCTCGGAAAGCGGACGCTGTAGATAAATCACTTTGTAGCGCTCCGTGAGGGGCAATTCTGGAAGCAGGGCCGAAACCACCTTGACCACCTTGCCGCGTGCCTGGGGCGTCCAACTCCGGTCGTAGCGCAGCTTTTTGACCGCGGAATGCTCGAAGTAGCCCCGGGGATTGTGCTCGTCAGGAGACCGGGCCTCGTCGGTATAGGCCTCCATGCCCGCGGCTGAAAGCAATTGCATCATCAATGAAGTTCCCGAGCGCGGCCATCCGCTCACCACCACCACGGGCGGTAGGCGCAAGGTCTCCAAGGCCTTTTCCCAAACCTCCATTTCAGTCTCAACGCCCAGTTCCCGACCTAAGGATACGAGGGATTCGAGGATGCCGAGATCGCCGGGGCGCAATTGATGCGCGAGACGCAAAGCCGACAAGGCCTCGCGTGGCTTGTTCAACCGGCGCAGAGTTGTACCGATCCAATGGTGAACCCGGGGTTGCCGAAAATGCCGTTCGACCGAATCGAACAAGGGATCCAGCGCCTCCTCGAACCGGCCGAGTTCCATCAGACAATTCGCCTTGCCGTTGAGCCCGCGGACCTCGTCCGGATCGATGCGCAACACGGCTTCGTAATGCTCGAGTGCCTGATCCCAACGCCTGCGACCTACCGAGATCCGGGCCAACTGTTCGAGGAGCAGGGCGTCGTGCGGATGGTCTCGGGTTAATTTAGCCAGGCGCAGTTCGGCCTGGTCGAATTGTCTGAGGCCCAAATCGACCAAAACGCCCAAAACCGAGAGCCGGGGTCCTTCGAGGTTGAGACCAGACTGTGCGGCCTTTCCAAGGGCTTCGCGGGCTTTGCGCGGCTGCCCCATGGCCAAGAGCGCTTTGATGAGGCGCTCCCAATACCGCACAGCCTTGGGATCTTCTTCGACCAATTGTTCGAATTCGGGCAGGGCCTCCGCAAACCGGCCCGCATCGAGCAGGGTCAGCGCTAAGTTGTAGCGGTTTTCGCGGAGCATATGCTCGCGGTGCGCTTCGGCCCCGCCTTCGGGCACCGCTTCGATGTAGCCGAGCTCGACGAGTTGTTGCATGCCGAGGCTCTCGGTGGGGCTATGGGGGGAGGCTGGAGCCAAAGGGGAATGCATCCCACATTCTCCTTCTACGGCTTCCCAACTCGGGATGCTACGGGGCGCCTCTCTAAGTTGGCCCGGGGCAAAGAGCTCCATCAACACCCGGCCTTCCATGTCTTCGCCCACAGGCAGGTCGAAAAAATGCAACACGGTGGGGCAGATGTCGAGAAGACGTGCTCCAAATAGGGTTTGCCCTCGGGCAAAGGGTCCTCGGCTGCCGAGCAGGATGCCATAGGTTCGGTGCTCGTGCATGGGGGCCGCGGGTTCTTTCGGCAATCGGCGGGGTCGGTTGGCTTCGCTCCGGAATCCGTGGTCGGACAGCAAAAGCACTGGGGTTTCGGGGCCGATTTTCAAGAGGAGGGCTTCGAGCATCATATCGTGAAACCGATATGCTCCTTCTACAATGCCTTTGTATTTCTCGTATTTGGCCTCGTCGATGCCGTCCAGCCGGGGGGGGTGATAGCGCATCGCCAAATGGCTAAAGTGGTCGATGGCATCGAAGTAGAAGGCGCTCAAATCGCTTCCGCCCTGTTCGAGCAAAAAGGTGGCCGCGCTCTGAATGCTGGCACAATGGGCGAGGAATCGGGCGACGTTTTGGACCACCGGATCGGTGCGCAGGTCTTCGGGTTGGGCCGTGGGTACAAAGGGCAAGATCATGCCGAGGCTGATCTCGGACGGGTGGACGCGCAGTTCGGCCAGCGCCGCGGCCCATTGAGGCGGATGAACCGCACCCTCAGGCAAAGGCCACTGAGCGGGGTCTGGGCTTTCTTTTTGAAAGAAATTGGACACCATAGCGCCCTCTGGGAGGGGGTCGGCGGGATGGCTGGGCCACCAACCCACGACATGGCTTTTGATCCCTTTGTGTTGCAGGATGTTCCACAAGGCTTTGACGCGGCGTGCATGCGATCGGATGGGGCGGAGTCCGGGTCCGTCGGGGTCGGCTTCAACAAAACCCCCGACGCCGTGCTGCCAAGCGCGCTTGCCCGTGGCGATCGAGGTCCACAGAATGGGCGAAAGAGGGGGGGTCAGGGTGGCGATCGAGCCGCGGGTTCCTTGCTCGATGAGCTTTTGTAGTGCGGGCATCGCCCCGCGGAGCAATAAGGGGTTGATGATGCGCCAATCGGCGGCGTCCCAGCCGAGCAGGAGGAGTTTGGGCGGGGATGAGGGTGTTGGGGGCGAGGGTGTTGGGGGCGAAGCGAATTCCGTTCGGGGTCGTCGTCCAGACTCTTCTCTCCAGAGGCGGATGGCGTGGTGGCCTTGAGCGAGGATGGCCAAGGCGCCTTGCGGGCCTATGGAGCGGATCAACGAGCGAAGGGCGCTGTGCGGGTCAGTCACGGTGGGGGGTTGGGGAGGCGCAATTTCGGCGATATGGACGATGTCTATACCATCGACCCACATCGACAGTGACGCCATGCAGAGACGCCATGCAGAGACGCCATGCTGAGACGCCATGCTGAGACGCCGTGCAGAGACACCATGCATGGCGTCTTTACGATTATCAGGACAATTGCAACAGACCGCAAAATCTTCGGCTCCACACCCTACTTTTGCGGCTGGAAAGAAGGGGGTTGTGGCAACCCGTGCACACCGCTTTCGCTCCGCCCTATTTATCCATCACAATCGCCCCAACATCCAGCGCATGGCACAGGTCAAAGGCACGGTAGCACAAATCATCGGTCCCGTTGTGGACGTCCGGTTCAACACGGAATCGGGTGCCCTTCCCAAGATTTACGAAGCACTCGAATTGACCCGCGAAAACGGTCAAAAAGTGATCCTTGAAGTGCAGCAGCACATCGGCGAAGACACCGTGCGCGCCATCTCGATGGACTCCACCGACGGCTTTCAGCGCGGTCAAGAAGTCGTAGCCTTGGGCGACGCCATCCGCATGCCCATCGGCGAGGCCATCAAAGGACGGGTGTTCAACGTGGTAGGCGATGCCATCGACGGGATGAAGGATTTGGACCGGAGCAACGGTTTGCCGATTCACCGCGAAGCTCCGCGCTTCGAAGATCTCTCGACTTCGAGCGAGGTGTTGTTTACCGGAATCAAGGTCATCGACCTCATCGAGCCCTATTCCAAAGGGGGTAAAATCGGATTGTTTGGGGGTGCCGGTGTCGGCAAAACCGTATTGATCCAAGAACTCATCAACAACATCGCCAAAGGACACGGAGGTCTGTCGGTCTTTGCCGGGGTCGGAGAACGCACCCGCGAAGGAAATGACCTGCTCCGCGAAATGATCGAATCGGGCATCATCAAATACGGCAAAGAGTTTCTCCACAGCCTCGAAGCCGGTGGTTGGGACTTGAGCAAAGTCGACGAAAACGAAATGAAGGACTCCAAGGCCACCTTCGTCTTCGGTCAGATGAACGAACCCCCCGGAGCCCGCGCCCGTGTGGCGCTTTCGGGTCTTACGCTCGCCGAGTATTTCCGCGATGGAGACGGCGAAAGCGGCGGAGCCGGACGCGACATTCTGTTCTTTATCGACAATATTTTCCGCTTTACCCAAGCGGGTTCGGAAGTATCGGCCCTCTTGGGTCGCATGCCTTCGGCCGTAGGATATCAGCCCACCTTGGCCACCGAAATGGGCGCCATGCAAGAGCGCATCACCTCGACCAAGAACGGTTCGATCACCTCGGTTCAGGCCGTTTACGTTCCCGCAGACGACTTGACCGACCCCGCACCAGCCACCACCTTTGCCCACCTCGATGCCACTACGGTATTGAGCCGGAAAATCGCGGCCCTCGGCATTTACCCTGCCGTTGACCCCCTCGATTCTACATCGCGCATCTTGACGCCTCTGGTGTTGGGCAACGAGCACTACGATTGCGCCCAGCGGGTCAAGGAGATCCTCCAGCGCTACAAGGAATTGCAAGACATCATCGCCATTCTCGGGATGGACGAACTCAGCGAAGAAGACAAGATGGTGGTGCACCGCGCCCGTCGCGTACAGCGCTTCCTGAGCCAACCCTTCCACGTGGCCGAACAATTTACCGGCATTCCCGGGGTGTTGGTCGACATCAAAGACACCATCAAGGGCTTTACCATGATTATGGACGGCAAAGTGGATCAGTATCCCGAAGCCGCTTTTAACCTGAAAGGCACTATTGAAGAGGTCATCGAGGCCGGAGAGAAGATGCTGGCCGAGGCGGTCGCCTAATCTGTAGTATGATGGAATTGGAGATCATCACGCCCGAACGGCGCATTTTTGAAGGCCAGGCCAAGGCGGTGCAGTTGCCCGGCAAGGACGGTTTGTTCCAGATGCTCGACGACCACGCCCCCCTCATCGCCGCCCTCGGCAGCGGACGGATCAAAGTGGAACTGGATCAGGCCTTTGTTCGGGGCGAAAACACCCCTGCCCAACTGGTTTCAGAAGGCAAACTGCTCTTTCTCGACATCAAAGGCGGAGTGGTCGAAATGAACGCCAACAAAGCCATTGTTTTGGTGAGCTAAACGCAGCCAAACACCGGAATAGACCCTCGTCCACGGACGGGGGTTTTTTGTATCCCCGCCACTCAAAGAAAAAGCGTCCCGGTCGCTCGCTTTCAGCGAGTGACGACTATTTCGGAGGAAACTCGCTGAAGCCAGGTCGGAGTATCGCCTGGAGCCCGCAGGGCACAATTGTCTTTTTAAAGAGTTCACGACACCGCACTGCAATCCTATACGCACTTTCGCGTACAGCTCAACGTACAACCCAACGTACTAAATTCGTATCTTTGACCTCGAGTTGTACCCGTGAAAGCCATCTCCATCTCCACCCTCCGCAAGGAAATGAAAGCGTACTTCGACTATGTTACCCAGTCGTTGGACATCCTCGTGGTGCCGCGCAATCGGGAAGAAGAAGCTGTGGTCATCATGTCGATTCAAGAATACAACGCCCTGAAGGAAACCGAGTACTTGCTCTCGACTGAAGCCAACCGATATCGGCTAGAAGCCTCGCTCCGTCAGAGTGCTGAGGGCAAAACCCGGACGTTCGAGCCCCAAACCGAGTCGATCTAACCCCCCGCTAGCCGGATTTCGATGCGGATCGAATTCACCGAAATGGCCTGGGAAGACTTTTCGTTTTGGCTCGAAAACGACCTTGAGACCGTTGTGAAAATCAAGGAATTGCTCAAAGCGATTGCCCGCGATCCCTTCAAAGGCATCGGGAAACCCGAACCCTTAAAATTCGGACTCAAAGGTCTTTGGTCGAGGCGGATCAGCGACGAACATCCACTTGTTTATCGCATCAGTGGCACCCGAGGAGTCGACCAACAATGCACCGTAATCCAGTGCCGCTTTCACTATGATCGCTGACTCCTATCCCTTCAACTTCTCGTTGTTCGCATGCCGGTCCTTGTCGCGAATGCCTTTGGCCACCATGCGCCGGTTAAAGGCCGCGTCGAGGTCGGTCCCCGTTTGATTCGCCAAGCAGAGCAGCACGAACAGCACATCGGCCAATTCCTCGCCCAAATCTTTGTTCTTGTCGCTCTCCTTCTCGCTTTGTTCCCCATACCGACGCGCGATGATGCGCGCCACCTCGCCCACCTCCTCGGTAAGCTGAGCCATATTGGTCAATTCGTTGAAATAGCGCACCCCGAAGGTGCGAATCCATTGATCTACTTCGTTTTGGAGCTGGGAAATCGGGGCTTCTGGATTCATTACGATGCGTTTGGATGGCAGGGTTAAAGTTCGATCATCAGCGTCACCGGACCGTCGTTGACCAACTCGACCTCCATCGCCGCCCCGAAACGACCGTACTCCACCACCAGACCGCGCTCATTCAATAGCCTTCCGAGCCTAGTGTACCATCCCTCGGCCTCGCCCGGATCGGCCGCCTCCACAAAACTCGGTCGGTTGCCTTTGCGCACATCGCCGTAGAGCGTAAACTGAGAGACCAGCAGTACCTGCCCCTCCGCGTCCCGCACGTCGAGATTCATCTTGCCTTCGGCATCCGGAAAAATGCGGAGCGCGCTCAATTTGTCCGCCATTTTCGGCAAATGCTCTTCCCGATCGCCCTTCCCAAAACCGATCAAGACCAGCAAACCCTTTTCAATGTGACCCACCGAACGCCCCTCTACGCGTACTTCGGCCCGAGCCACTCGTTGCACCAGCGCCCTCATCCGCGTTCGTCGTGTCGGTAAGGACTTTCATCTTCGACCCCGTCCATCATGCGCACATAACTTTCATAACGAGTAGGAGCCAATCCATTGTTTTCCAATGCATTCAGCACTGCACAACCCGGCTCCTCCCGATGCACACAATTGTGAAACCGACACTCGGCCGACAGGGTAAAAATTTCAGGGAAATAATGCCCCATTTGCGCAGCCTCCATATCGACCAAGCCAAAGCTCTTCACCCCAGGCGTATCGATAATTTCCGCCCAAACCCCTTGTGCATCGCGCAATTCGAACAACTCCGCAAAGGTGGTCGTATGCTGACCCTTGGAATGCGCCGAGCTCAGCGCCCCCGTCCTCAGGTGCAATTCGGGGTCGAGAGCGTTGATCATACTCGACTTGCCCACGCCCGAATTGCCGCTCATCAAACTGACCTTGTCCCGAAGCAAGGCCCTCAAGGCGTCCATCCCCGCGCCCGTCACCGCACTGACGGGCAAAACAGGATATCCAATGCCCTCATAGACCGCTTTTAAATAGGCCCATTCGTCGGCATCTCGAGACTCATCATACAAGTCCATCTTGTTCACCACCAACGCACTCGGAATCGAATAGGCCTCCGAGGTCGCCAAAAAACGATCGATAAAACCATACAAGGTTCGCGGAGGCGCCAAACTGACCACCAAGACGCTTTGGTCCAAGTTGGCCGCAATCACGTGGGCTTCTTTGCTCAGATTCACCGAACGCCGAATGATGTAGTTACGCCGCTCTGCGCGGTCCACAATCCAACCCTGTCCATCGCGGATTTCGAATTCCACCTCGTCTCCGGCCGCCAAGGGGCTCGTGGTGCGATAATTTTCTAAACGCAATTGTCCAGATAGCAGACAATCAATGTAATCCGAATTATTGTACCTTAACCGTGTCCACTTACCCGTGACTCTTACTACCTTTCCCTTCATAAAGTCAACAATAATACGTATTGTGTTCCTTTATAAGGCAGAATTCTTTGAAAGCATTAAGGTACTACAAGTGATTCTTGATTTCATCAAATTCATTACAGATCAAGGTTTTTTAAATTTCGCATTAAGCCTTTTATTGGTATATTTCAGCTTTATGATTCAAAGAGGACTACAAGCCCGAGATCATAGATTGTTAATTAAAATACATACTGAACAGACAATTATAAAAATTAAAGACTTAATTGCATTATTAGATAATGGGATCAAAGAATGCGACAATCCTGAACGCGAAATAGTTCCGAAAATTCCAACAATCAACTTTGACTTCGAAGTAATTCAGAGTCTTGGCTGGACTCATTTATTCAATGCTGTTACATATCAAAAAAAAATAAGAATGAAGCATTTCGGAAATTCTACTCAAACTATTTGACTTTAAAACGCTTGATTGATGTTATTTACCAAAATCAGGAATACATTTCACTTGAAATTGTCAAACAATCCGAGGCATACAACCCAAGATTTCTTAAAATGCAGAATTTTCTTCTTCTCCAATTCTCAAAAATAAATCAAGAAAATGATGAATCAACGAAAGAAGTCTTAGAATACACGAAACAATGTTGGGAAAGTGCAGATGTTGTGGCAAGTGATTATCATAAAACAAAGGATAAATTTCTTATTCCCTGTCTTGAGTACTATGAAAGTTCAGGGTCTCTTTATAATTCTAGATTATTGGATTTAATTTATCGCGTAGAACGGACGCACTCATCTCTAATAACATTATTGCGATCCTACTCTGGTTATCAGAGTGAAATGCATGATCACTCAGAGATGCTTAAAAAATTTGTTACTAATTAAAACCGTCAGTTTTATTCCTAACATTTTTACTAAACATCTTTACTTCACCTGAAACCAACTGCCCGTAGACCGAATCACCTTGCGGGTCAGCGGAAATTTCTGGGGACAGCACCAGGAATGCGTCATAGTGCTGTAAGGACATCCTTTCGATAAGAAACCCCCAAAAGCGGAATCACTTTGATTCAAAGAGTTTCTCTGAAATTAAAGTCTGCGAATGACAAAAAAGTGTTAGAAGACAACGAGTTGTCCGGACACCAAGTTGTCTAAGGCCTCTCGACTCCGGGTATGGTGATTTATAAAACCCAAGGGCAAGCGACGCCGAGTCGCACCAAGTCGCAACGGCCAGTGAGCCTTGCGGCGCGACCTCGGCCAAAGCGCTCCAAAAAAGAATCATGAACGGGGTGGACAAGAGAGCGCCATGCCGGACTGAAAAGCTCCTTTCTTTCCTTCTTTCTTTGGAGCAGCAAAGAAAGAAGCCCACCGCGGGAGCGGGGTGCACATCAGAGTCGTAGAGAGGGAATGAACAGCGCAGGCCAACTTTGAATGCTCATCGGCGTAGCCGGAAGATATCTACCCGGAGACCCAAGTGTACCTTGGATGACTCTGTTTGAATTAGTCAATTGTAGGTTTTGTTCTAGGAAAAGGGGTAAAACACAATTGAATGAAAAAGCATCTCTCCCCAGAAATATCCTGTGACCCCACCTTGTCCCGCATGCCTCGAAAGTACGCTGAGCACGCCCAACCCAAGGAATTTCGGGCATTTGGATTTGTGAAAACAAGGTTAAAGCCCCATGGGCTGAAGGGTTCAATGCGGTCTTCCGATATCTTTGATATCACAGAAGGCTATAAACCTTCACTATCCTCCTCAAAATCAAACGGATGAAGAAAATGTTCCTCCCGCTGGCGCTCTTGGCGACCGTTTCACTGAGCGCTCAGAAAAAGGCCATCAAATTCGAGGAATACACCCTCGACAACGGGCTGCACGTCATTTTGCACGAAGACCACACCACCCCCATTGTGGCCGTAACCGTGCTCTACCACGTCGGCTCCAAAAATGAAGTGTCGGGTCGCACGGGTTTCGCGCACTTCTTTGAACACCTGTTGTTTGAAGGCAGCGAAAACATCGGACGAGGCGAATACATGAAGATCATCCAGAAAAATGGAGGAGCCCTGAACGCCAATACCTCTCAGGATCGCACTTTTTACTACGAAGTCCTGCCGAGCAACCAGCTCGAGCTCGGGCTGTGGATGGAATCCGAACGCATGCTTCACGCCAAAATCAACGACGAGGGGGTTGAGACCCAGCGCGAGGTGGTCAAAGAAGAAAAGCGGTTGCGCATCGACAACCAGCCGTATATGAGCTTCCAGGCCAAGATTTTCGACCACGCCTTTCCCGGTACCCCCTACGAATGGGTCCCTATCGGGAGCATGGACGATTTGAACGCTGCTCAACTGAGCGAATTCATCGATTTCTACAAGAAATTCTACGTGCCCAACAATGCCACGCTCAGCATTGCAGGCGACATCGATCCCAAACAGGCGAAAAAGTGGATCGAACAGTACTTTGGAAACATACCCAAGGGCGCTCCAGTCGTACAGCCCGATTTTTCAGTGCCGGCGGTTCAGGCCGACGAGCAGCGCGAAGTGGTCTACGACAACATCCAACTCCCCGGAGTGTTCATTGGTTACCGTACGCCCGGACAGACCGACAAAGACGCCTACGCCGTCTCCATGCTCGCCCAGGTCTTGGCGCAGGGCGCCAGCTCGCGGCTCTACAGGCGCATGGTCGACGAGGAACAAAGCGCGGTGACCGTGGTGGCCTTTCCATTTCAACTCGAAAAAGCCGGGATGTTGATCAGCCTCGCCCTTGCCTCTCAAGGACACGGCATCGAAGAGCTCGAAAAAACAATTTACGAGGAGGTTGAAAAGCTGAAAAAAGAGCCGATCGGGGAACGTGAATTCCAGAAGCTGCAAAACCAAATTGAAAACAGCTTTGTGGCCAGCAACAGTTCGATGTCGGGCATTGCCGAGAGTTTGGCCGACTACCATACTTATTATGGGGACGCCAACCTGATCAACACCGAAATTGAGCGCTACCGGGCCCTGACCCCGGCCGATTTACAACGGGTTGCCCAGAAGTACTTCACCGACGACAACAAGGTGGTCCTCGAGTACCGTCCGAATTCCGAAAAGCCCGAACAACTCTAAACCCACGGCGCGTACAAGCCAACAAAACAGACGCATGAAGAACCTTTTTTTGGGTTTAACCCTCGCATTGCTCGGCTTCCACACGGTTGAGGCCCAAATTGATCGGAGTGTACAGCCCGCTCCTCAAAAAGAACGCCCCCTGAAAATCGGCAAGGCCGAAGAGTTTGAACTGGCCAATGGCCTGAAAGTGATTGTGGTAACCAACACCAAATTGTCCCGGGTGAACTACCGCCTCGTCATGGACCGCAAGCCCTACGATCTGGGCGACAAAGCCGGACTCGACGATCTGCTCAGCGGTATGCTCTCCGAGGGAACCACCACCCGCACCAAGGCTCAACTCGACGAGGAAATCGACTTTCTCGGAGCCAACATCAACATTTCCGCCAATGGAGCCTCGGCTTCGGGATTGAGCAAATCCAAAGAGCCCATCCTGGCACTGATGGCAGATATGATGCTGCACCCTGCCTTTAGTCCCGAGTCGTTCGACAAGCTGCTCAAGCAAGCCCGAAGCGGTTTGGACGCGGAAAAAGAAGACCCCAACGCCATGGCCGACAAGTTGAGCCGGAGCGTCGTGTTTGGGGCCAAGCATCCCTACGGGCAAATCGCCACCGAAGCTTCTCTGGCCAACATCCAACTCGAAGACCTCAAAGCGCTGTACGCCCGAAATACCAGCCCCAAAAACAGCTACATCGCCGTGGTGGGCGACATCTCGAAAAAAGAAACCAAAAAGCTCATTGAGAAGTATTTAGGAGCCTGGAGCGGACCGGAAATTGAACAGTCTTATCCCGTGTACACCGGAGGGCGCGCGGGAAACACCGTCCACATCGTAAACCGCGAGAGTTCGGTGCAGAGCAACATCAACATTGCCCACGCCATCGCGCTTCCCGAAGAAACCGACGACCATATGGCGGTTCGAGTCATGAACCAAATTCTCGGTGGTGGCAGTGCCGGGCGGCTGTTTCAGAATCTGCGCGAAGACAAAGCCTATACCTATGGGGCCTACAGCGATGTGCGCGCCGATCGCTATGGGGCCGAGTTTAGTGCGACTGCCGAAGTGCGGAACGAAGTGACCGACAGCGCCGTGGAGCAAATCCTGCTCGAGCTCAAACGGATTGCCGAAACCCCCGTGTCTGACGAAGAGTTCAAAGCCGCGAAAGAGGCGCTGAAAGGTTCCTTTGGACGCTCGCTGGAAAGCCCGGGTACGGTAGCCAATTTTGCCTTGAATGTCAAGCGATTCAACCTCGCCCCCGACTACTACGACAACTATCTCCTCAAATTGGAATCGGTTACCCCTGCGGATGTTCAACGCGTGGCTCAGGAGTACATTACTGGCAGTGGTCTGCAAATCAATGTAGTCGGAAAAGCCCGCGACATTGCGAAAAAACTCCAGCGCTTTGGTCCGATTTCATATTACGATTTCGAAGGCAAGCCCACGGCACCTCCGGTGGAATTCCCCGAAGGACTGACCGCAGAAAAGGTGATCGAGGACTATTTGAATGCCTTGGGTGGACGCGAAAAACTCGGTAAAATCAAAGAGCTTAAGCTCGAGCGCGAGGCAACCATTCAGGGTTTTAGCCTCAAAATGACCGAAGCCTATGTATTCCCCGACAAAGCCTACAAAATCCAGGATTTGGGTCCGATGGGCAAAATCGAAATGGTGCGCAAAGCCGAGAACTACAAGATGCTCCAGAATGGTCAAGCCATGCCCATTGGAGACGAGGACCTCGCCTCGCTTCGGGATGAACTCCAGTGGTTGCCCGAATTGACCTATGCCAACGGAACCCCGGCCCTCAAATTGACGGGGATTCAAGAAGTGGGCGGTCGCAAAGCCTATCTCGTTGAGGTTCGGGGAGGATCGGAATCGGTCATCGAATTTTTCGACGCGGAAAATGGCCTGAAACTGCGCAGTCAGATGAGCGTAGAAGGATCCAATGGCGAGCCCGTCTCCCAAAACATCGACTACTTGGACTACAAGGCCTACGAGGGAATTATGATCCCCGAACGCATTTTGTTGCCCTTGGGGCCCATGAGTGCCGAACTCAAACTGACCAAGGCGTCGGTCAACAAAGGAGTAGACCGCAAGGTGTTCGACAAGTAAAACACCGCATCGCCAAAACGCGAAAGCCGCAGTACCTCACAGTGCCGCGGCTTTTTTTATCCCTTATATACAGGTGAATGGCTGGGGTCACGAGAAATTTCTGCGGAGAGATGCTTATTCCTTCAATTTAGGTTTGTTCTTTCTCTTGAAAAAACTTACAAATGACTTAATCAGCCATAGTCATCCAAGATATACTCGGGTCTTGGGGTCAATGTCTTCCGGCTACGCCGATGACTATTCAAAGTTCGCCTGAGCTGTTCATTCCTTCTCTACGACTCGGCAGGTGCCCCGCACCATGGCGCAGGGCTCCGTGTCCGTTGGTGAAAAAAAAGCGCGGGGGGCTTCTTTCTTTGCTGCTCCAAAGAAAGAGTAAAGCCACGACGCCTCGTGGCTTCGTTGGATTGTCCAAATATTCACATCGGTCAAGCGCTCTCTTGTCCACCCCGTTCATAATTTTCTCGGGGAGCGCATTGGCCGAGGTTCATTCAAACATAGCCGCAACGTTCTTTAATTTCCTTTTCTCAACCGCGAAGCATCGCGGTTCTATAGGGCCGTTGCGGCTTGAAGCGACTCGGCGTCGCTTGCCCTTGGGTTTTATAAATCACCATACCCGGAGTCGAGAGGTTTTATACGCCTGGGGGTCGGTCTCCTCGTTGGTTTCAGAAATTTAGATTTCGTTGTCATAACCGTAATTATCATTTAGACGAGATTATAGTCAGCGGTCTCCTAATGGAGCATTGGCTCGGAATAGATATTCTGACATAAACTGGAAATCCACTTTACGGCAATGCTCGGAAATTCCATCTGTCAACTGCAAACTATTTTCCCCAGACCCCAGAAATTTCCGCTGTCCCGATGGTTGGCTTACTCGGAACTAAAACCTCGGGGTGTATTTGTGGCAATAAGGACGACCGCCCTTTTCGTCGTAGTAATCTTGATGGTAGTCTTCGGCCGGCCAAAACCGGCTGCTCGGCAACAACACCGTAGCCACCGCGTTTCCTTTGGCCCGGAGCAACCTGATCAACTTCTCGGCCGTGGCCTTTTCGGCATCGTTGGTATAAAAAATGGCCGAGCGATACTGAGGCCCAATATCGGGTCCCTGTCCGTTTTGTTGGTTGGGATCGTGGGTTTCAAAAAACAACCGCGCCAAGGTTTCATAATCGACCTGGGTAGGATCGTATTCGACCAAGGTGGCCTCGTAGTGCCCGGTGGTACCGGTACACACTTGTTTGTAGGTGGGATGGTCGACTTGTCCGCCGATGTACCCCACCGTTGTCGACACGACCCCGGGTTGGCGTTTGAAGTAGTACTCGGTGCCCCAAAAACAGCCGGAGGCAAATACAGCGGTGGCGCGTTGTTCAGACACGGTGTTTGAATTTAGAGTAGAGATGGGTTCCGGGGCTGGGTGGGACTGGGCACATGAAGCCAGCGAGAAAAGGCCTGCCCCTATTGACAATGCGTTGCGCCAAGCGCGAAAAGAAGTGATCTGATTCATGGGACAAACTTCTCGAAATCGTCCTAGCCAGAACGTCGGCAAGGCGACCTTGGTTCAGGAGGCCCGCTGGCGAAGGCAATATTCGAGAATTTGAACCGCGTTGGTGGCGGCTCCTTTGCGCAAATTGTCGGCCGCTATAAAGAGATGCAGCCCTCTGGGGTGGTGCAAATCGCGGCGAATCCGACCCACCCAAACCTCGTCTTGTCCTTGGACGAGCAAGGGCATTGGGTATTCCGCCTGTTCGGGATGGTCGTACACTTTGACCCCGGACATGGAAGCGAGGACCGCATGCACTTGTTCGAGGGTAAAATCGCTTTGGAGTTCTACATAGACACTTTCGGAATGACCCCCGGTTACAGGAACCCGCACCGCGGTCGCACTCACAAGCACTCCAGGATCGCCCAAAATCTTGACCGTTTCTCGGGTCAACTTCATTTCTTCCTTGGTAAATCCGTTCTCGAGAAAGACATCGCAATGGGGAATCAAATTGCGGTCAATGGGGTGCGGATAGACCTGGTCTATTGCCAACCCCGCCCGCTCCGCTTCCATTTGGGCGACGGCTTTTTGTCCTGTTCCCGTCACGCTCTGATAGGTAGACACCAACACTTTTCCCATGCCGAATGCCTTGCGCAAAGGCTCGAGCACCATCACCAGTTGAATGGTTGAACAATTGGGATTGGCAATGAGCAGGTCCTCGGGCTTGACTATCGATCCGTTTACCTCGGGGACCACCAGCGGAACCTGAGGATCCATGCGCCAGGCCGAACTGTTGTCGATCACCGTGCATCCCACTTCGGCAAACCGGGGCGCCCATTGCTCGGAAAGCGCTCCCCCCGCCGAAAACAGGGCATAGTCTGGGCGGGCGTCCACCGCCTCTTCGACCCCTTGTACGGCGATGGACATTCCATTCCATAGAATCTCCGAGCCCCGAGTGCGCTCCGAAGCCACGGGAATAAGCTCCGCTTGTATAGAGCGCTCCTCGAGCACTTGGAGCATGGTGCGTCCGACCATTCCGGTAGCACCAACCACAGCAATTTTCATTTTGCGCGTTGTATTTGACATTTATTACTTACATTTCAAACGTGAAAGCATGGGGTGCGATCTTCTGGGTCTCAACTGCAGCGGCGCAGACGAACTGGTCATCGGGCTTTGATACCGATGCTGAGCGGCTTACAGACTGGAATGGGGATACGGCGTCGTTCATCGTCCAAACCTCTGCCTTGAGCCTTGACGCACCCTCGCTTTCATCCCAATCCTTTGTGGTTCGATCCAGTACGGCCCAATGTGCGGCAGAGTGGTATCTCGAACTGCGAATGGACTTCAATCCCTCCTCAGCCAACTTCGCAAAAGTATTTCTTTGGGCGGATGCTGCGCATCCCGACTCTATTCAAAACGGACTGTGGCTGCGCATCGGAGGCGATACCGAAGACCGACTCTCGCTCTTTGAGCGCATAGCGGGATCAGACCAGCTTCGGATTGCGTCCCCAGACGATTGGCTCGACCGAAATGCCTTGGATCTCCGCATTCGGGTTTCCGTCGACTCGGTCGGAGCCTGTCGATTGCAATCTGACAGCGGTTCTGCAGCCATTTTAGTGGACCTGGGCACAGCCTTAATTCAATCCCCACCCGGACTGGCCGGCTTTTTTCTCTGGCAATGCACCTATACCTCTACGCGCTCCAAGGCGTTTCACCTCGATACCATTTCCGTATCGGGTAGCGCCTGCGCCGACGGTATGCCACCCCGTCTCCTCGAGGTTCGAGCCCTCGATAGCTTCAAGCTCGAAGTGCGCTTCGACGAACCCCTCGACCCCGTGGTTTTGGAAGATGCAGCGCGCTACCAACTGAGCGATCCTTCCCTCGAAGTCGTTCTTTCCGCGGGCGGACCGGATCACCGCACGGCTCTTTTGTTCCTGTCGGACAATCTTTCTTGGGGAGCGGCCTATCAACTCAAAGCCACTCTTATGTCCGACCCTTATGGCAACCAAGCCGACACCCTGGGCGCCACATTTCGTTGGGGATCATCCCCTGTAGGCGCCTTGGTGATCAACGAAATCATGGCCGATCCCGATCCGCCCTGGGGCTGGCCGGCCCACGAATATCTCGAGGTGTTCAATCCGACCTACGCGGGTCAAAGCACCCGAGGTTGGTCCCTGGTGGTGGGGAGAGACTCCCTCGCATTGCCCGAGCTATTTCTCCCCCCGAATGCCACTGCACTTTGGGTCGCGGAGGACGTGCGAGAAAACTGGCCCTTGGCCGTCCATGAACTCCCGCTTTCCGAACCTTGGCTGCCCAATTCGGGCACACGGCTCGTGCTTCGGGACGATGAAGGAAAACTCATGGACTGGGTCGAGTACAAAAACACTTGGCACACTGCAGTTCCGGAACCCGAGGGGGGGCGATCTCTCGAGCGCATTGACCCCCACCTCTCTTGCGCACAAGAGGGCAATTGGCAAACCTCGAACGATCCTCGAGGAGGAAGCCCCGGCATTTCCAATGCAGGTGCTCCCCCTTCCCATTTCAACCGTCAAATGAGGGCTTTGCGTTGGTTTTGGAGCCAGGAAAACACGTTGGCGATCGAATTCTCGCTCGGATTGGGATGGGGTAGTGAAGCTGGAATTCCGGCGGTCGTTATCGATCCCGACCCCGGATGGCACGATGTGTTTTGGGACGAGACCCGCACTCGGCTCCACCTGCGTTTTTTCAATTCCCTTGTGGCAAGTCAACTGTATACCCTTCGTTTCGACACCCTGTGTTGTGATTGTAGAGCACAATCCATTCCCGATCAAATTATTCCGTTTGGGATTCCCGAAATGCCCCAAACAGGAGACGTCGTGGTGAGTGAAATCCTGTTTGAACCGTTCTCGAATCAGGAGGAATTTGTCGAACTCTGGAATGCCAGCGGGCATATGGTACAACTGTCCGATTTGCGATTGGCTCGCTTGGACCCCATCACACTGGACATCTTGTCTTTCGATCCCGAATTCGAAAACGAACTCCTGCCTCCGGGAAAAGGCCTCGTTCTGGGTCGCTTTGAACCGAGCGGACAAGCGGCTACATCGTGCAGCGACCCCAGCAGATGGAGGGCCTACCCCCTGCACAGTTTGAGCAATGAAGGCGGTGCCCTGGGGTTGTTCAACGCCGAACAGACCGTCTTGGACCGAGCGGTCTATCATCCCGATTTTCACTTTTTTCGCCTCGAAGACCCCTCGGGTTTTTCGCTGAATCGAGCTCTTCCCAATCCCCAGGCAATCGATGCGTCAGCTTGGACTTCCTCACCCAGTCGTTGTGCTGGACAGAGCCCCGGGGTTTGGAACCCCGAACCCATCGTGGCTCCTGGAGTTCAAGTGGTGAACCCCCAATTCAGCCCGAATGGAGATGGGTACAAAGATGAGTTGAGGGTGTCGGTCGATTTACCCCGCGGAAATTACGCCCTCGAATGGACGGTTTTTTCGATTGGTGGACAGGCTGTGGCGCACATTCCCAACCCGGTACTCTCTGATGGGTACAGCCTGCTCGAATGGAACGGAGCCCTAGCGTCGGGAAGCACTGCCCCCCCTGGGCTTTATCAGCTTCAAATTCGCGCCCAGTCAGGACCCAACAAAGACCGAATCTGGTGGTTCCCCATAGCGCTTATCCCCTAAAGTCGAAAAGCATCGGGTTCGTTTTCAAGCCTAGCAGGTGTCGATTTATCTTCGGGCACCTATGGAACACCCCCTCTTTCCTCCCGACTTCGACCCCAATGGCTTGGCCGTTTCTGACGGACTGTTCGGATTGCCTATTGCTCCGGAACAATCCAAGCTGGTCATTGTACCCGTTCCTTGGGCGGCCACCGTATCGTATCGGGAAGGGGCTGCTGAATCGATTCCCTCCTTGGTCCAGGCCTCTTGGCAAGTAGATCTCTACGATCCCATCTACCCTTCCGGTTGGAAAAATGGAATCGCCTTGTTGCCCGTCGATGGAGAACTGGAAGCCAAGGGCATCAAAGCCCGTCAGCAAGCCCTCAAACATTTGGAGCGGCTGTCTTCGGGCAAAAAGCCCGCCGAATCGCTTGAAAAGACCAACAAGGCCTGTCAGTTTATGGTCGACCGCGTCTACGAGCTCTGTGCGACCGAACTCGATCGGGGTAAAAAAGTAGGGCTACTCGGGGGCGATCACAGCACCCCTTTGGGACTCATCCGGGCTTTGGCCGAACGTCACGAGCACTTTGGCATCCTTCAAATCGATGCGCATTTCGATTTGCGCAAGGCCTTTGAAGGCTTCGTCTATTCTCACGCCTCGATCATGCACAATGCCCTCGAACTACCCCAAGTGCACAAACTGGTGCAGGTCGGAATTCGAGACTATTGCGACGAAGAACTCGAGAAGGTCCGCACGGAAGGCGACCGCATCCGCGCGTGGTACGACCGCGATCTGCGCCAAAAAATGTTCGAGGGCGCCCAATTTTCATCCTTGGTAGATGCCATCGTCCGCGATTTACCGGACAAGGTCTACGTCAGTTTTGACATCGATGGGCTCGACCCCTCGCTGTGCCCGCGCACCGGCACTCCGGTACCCGGAGGACTGCAGTGGAACGAAGCCCTGTATTTGCTCGAAGCCGTTCATCAAAGTGGCCGCACCTTGATCGGCTTTGACCTCAACGAAGTCGTCGCCCAAACGGGAGAAGACTGGGATGCCATGGTCGGGGCTCGGTTGCTTTATCGACTCAGCAACCTCCTTCTGCGCAACGGTTGAGACTTTCAGGCGGAAGGGAGCGCCAAGCATTAACCTGTTCGAGCAGTCCGTGTTTGTGGATTACCTCAAAGAGTTCCTGCAACAACGCTTCGGGTAGGGCGCCTGAGGCCTCGCCCCATTCCTTGCGGGTACGCACAATTTCCATCCACCGATCGAGCTGAAACAAGGCCAAACCTTCTCGTTTCTTGACTTGGGCAATGGGTTCGAGCAGGGCAAACCGCTGCGCAATCAAAGCCACCAAACCCCGGTCAATGGCGTCTATGGCCGTGCGCACTTCCAACAAATCTGCGGGCAATTCTGCCAAGACGCGTTCATCGCTTCGCACTTGCAGTGCTTCGAGCCAGCGGCCAAAATCGGCCAAGGGCCATTGCTGACCCCCATCGCTCAAAGCCGACTCCGGGCGGGGGTGAACTTCGACCAACAAGCCATCGTAGCGCAAATCCAAGGCTGTTTGCGCAATTTCGGTCACCCAACGCCGATCGCCTGCAATATGGCTCGGATCGCACAGTAAAGGAATTTCGGGCATTTTTTCGCGCAAGGCCACGGCGAGTTCCCATTTGGGCTCGTTTCTCAACACCCCGGCAGAAGCCGAGTAAAATCCGCGGTGAACCGCCGCCAAATCTTCGAGTCCCACACTGTGCAACCGCTCGATGGCACCCAACCACAACGGCAGCTCGGGATGTACCGGATTCTTCACCATCACCGGCACCTTCACGCCTCGAAGGGCTTCTGCAATCTCCTGAACGTAAAAGGGATTCACCGTAGTGCGCGCACCCAACCACAACACATCCACACCGGCCTTGAGCGCAGCCTCCGCGTGTTCGGCAGTGGCCACTTCGGTGGCCGTGGCCAGTCCATGTCGCTTCCCCGCCTCAACCAGCCAGCCCAAGGCGGGAATTCCGAGTCCTTCAAAACTACCTGGACGGGTGCGCGGCTTCCAAATGCCCGCCCGCATCAGCCGTACCTGCCCTGTGGCCGCCAAGGCCGCAGCAGACTGTTCCAGTTGTTCAGGACTCTCGGCCCCGCAAGGCCCTGCTCCGACAAAAACACGGCCGGGGGCACAGTCAAAAAAGCCCTTGGCATCATTGATCATATCCATAAAACCCTCAGGCTTCGGTTTGGTTTTCCTCTTTCGCGCTCCGGGCCCCCAACAAAACGACCAATTCACCCCGGGGGGGCTGATCGGTAAAGTAGGCACTGAGTTCGGCGAGGGTTCCGCGGTGAAATTGCTCGTACACTTTGCTGATTTCGCGCGCCACACAGGCCTTCCGGTCGGGACCGCAGATTCCTGTCAATTCGTCGAGCAACCGGAGCAGCCGATGGGGCGCCTCGTACAGTACCACGGTCCGATCGGATTCAGCCAACTCGATCAAACGCGTCTTCCGCCCTTTCTTAAGCGGCAAAAAGCCCTCAAATACAAACCGATCGCATGGAAAACCCGATGCCACCAGGGCGGGGACAAAAGCCGTGGCGCCCGGCAGACACTCGACGGGAACACCCCGTTTTAAGCAAGCCCGTACCAACAAAAAACCCGGGTCCGAGATTCCGGGTGTACCCGCGTCCGAAACAAGGGCGACACTCAGCCCTCCGGCCATTTCGTCCACCAACCCTTCGACCACTTTGTGCTCGTTGTGCATATGGTACCTTCGCATAGGCGTCGAAACCCCGAGGTGTTTGAGCAACATCCCCGTGTTGCGCGTGTCTTCGGCGACGATCAAATCCACTTCTTTCAGCAAGCGCAAGGCCCTCAAAGTAATGTCTTCTCTATTGCCGACCGGTGTCGGTACCACGTACAGCTTCATCGCCTCAAAGATGCATAAGGTTCTCGTGCTCTGGCTGTGTGTTATGGGCAGTTGGGAAGTCAGGGCTCAGGAACCCGAAAACCCTGTGGATCGGGTGTACCAAATGCTGATAGCACCGCCTTATCCCATTGAAGGATCGGTCATCTCCTTGCTCGAAAACGGCCCGTGGGAAGCCCTGGCCTATCTCGACCCGGGCCGTATCCCCGAAACCCACGCCACCCAGGGTCCTCCGGGCGATTTGCTTCAGGAGGCCGTACCCGATCTGTATCACTTCTCGGGGGGCATGCTGCGCCTGGAGCCCTTTTCAGGAGCGAATTCCAAAGGGGAAAGCCGCCCCATCGAGGTCTATTACACCCTCGTAGAACGAGCCCTGGTCCTCGCTTCCACCCCAAACGGTCCGGAGCGCGACCGATGGACGATTCACTACCTCAATGCCCACTATCTGGTCCTCGATATGGGCGATCTCCGACTGTTTCTCACCCACCCCTAAAATTCCCCACCCCACCCATGAATCTCGAACAAGAGTCCCTAAAAATTGCGCGGCTTCAACGCGAAATCGAAGCCTACCTCTCTTTGGGAGAAACCACATTGCTTTTTGATTTTCAGGACTATGATCGAACAGTCCGCCTCAACTTAATCACTGTAAACCCCCGGCATCGTCAAAGCTTTCTCTTTCATTGGGTGGAGGGTCGAGATCGGTTGGATTGCATGGAGCAGATGTACGAGTACATCCAAACCTACCGGGACAAGCGGAACAGCTATACCATCCAGTGGACGGCCAAAGGCGAAAGCGAGCTCCACACTTCGTATTTCCGCGCCAAGGACATCCCGGAGGCCCTGGAAAAATTGCAGTTTGGCCGAGACCCCAACAGCTTAATCATTTTTAGTGTGGTGCTCAACCCCATCAGCTGACACTCATTGAAAGGCCACTTTGGTGTTATAAATAATTCCTTTGAATACATCGTTAAAAAGTTGATTTGGACAGATGTTTGGATTTCTCTAATTTTAAATCGTCGCAAATTGTCCTAAAGAAACTTAACTACGTACGCCATGGAACTCACTGACAAAACCAAGATGTCGATCCAAATCGCAGGCGTTATTGCATTGATTGCTGCCATCGTGGCCTTTGCAGTAATGGTCGCGGGTTTCTGATCTACCCTGGAGAGCCCCATATCGGGTCGGACCCTGGTGGGTTTGATCGAAAGAGCGTCGGCTCTTCTCTTTGTTTAACTCCTTCGTGGAAAACGGACTTGGGCACCTCACGGTGCCTTTTTTTTGTCTCTTACCGCGTGTCTCCCGTTTGTCCCCCTATTTAGCATAGTTCTGCCCCTCCTTTTGAGCCGAGGGACTTTGGTATCTTGCCCCCCCTATGTCGGAATACATCAAGTGGGTGGCGGGCGGATTGGGCTGGGCCTTTGGTGGACCTATTGGAGGTCTCCTCGGCTTGGCACTGGGAGCAGCGGCCGAAGGGACATTGAACTCCGTACAGAACGGATCGAGCAACGGGGCGCGAAAACCGGAACAGCGCACCCGTCCGGCCGACTTTGAGGCCAGTATGTTGGTGCTGGCGGCTGTGGTGATCAAAGCCGATGGCGAAAGCAACCCCAAAGAGACCGACTTCGTCCGGCAGTATTTCGTCAAAAACTTTGGCCCTAAAAGGGCTCAGGAGAGTTTCGATTTGTTCAAGCGTTTCGCAGAGCAACGCATTCCGTTGAGCTCGGTATGCGCCCAGATTCGCAAGAACATGCCGCACTCGGGTAGACTGCAGTTGATGCACTTCCTCATTGGCATTGCCGAAGCCGACGGAAAAGTGGACAGTCGGGAGGTTCATACGCTCAAGACCATCGCCTCTTATCTCTACATCAACGAAAAAGATTTTCAGGCCATGAGGGCCTTTTTCGCCACCGAGGGTTCTCACCACTACGAGATCCTGGAAATCAATCCGGAAGCCAGCGACGAAGAGGTTAAAAAAGCCTATCGACGCATGGCGATGAAGTTCCATCCAGATCGTTTGGAAGGCTATGGTTCAGAGGTCATTAAGTCGGCTCAAGAACAGTTTATCAAGGTGCAGCACGCCTACCAAACGGTGTGCGCCGAGCGCGGCATTCAATAGGCCCCTTTACTGAATCCGGGCGCGGAGGTCTTCAAGTTGTTTCAGGGTGCGGTTTTTCCAGCGGCTGCGGTCTCGCTCGTTCACCTTGCTCATCGGCACCGACCGACGGCACTGGCCGTCGAGGAAGCGCTTCATGTCTTCGACCATGGCCGTTTCTGAGGAGTGGATAAAATTGAGTCCGCCCCAACTCAAAAACACCGTCTTCTCAGTTTCCGACCACAACAACAAGTGGTTGTCCATGATCAGGACTTCGTGGTAGAACATCTCAAAATCGACCGCGGTTTGGGTGCCGTCGGGCAAACATCGACAACCGGCATTGGCGTCCACGTCGATGGATTCGATCATGGCCTCGGCGTCTTCGATGATGCGGTGTACCTGCGTTTTGGTGATGGCCTCGATAAACCAATAGTATTCGAGCTGCTTGACGAGGCTGAAAATGCTCGAATCGTTCCAGATTTCGGTCACAGGAACTCTTCGGTAAGCGCTGTGCAGCCGTGCGGCCATATCCATGATGCGCCCAAGAACAGCGTCGTCGGTTTCGGGTTCCTTTTGTCCGAGTCCGTAGAGGTTGTTCATCCACACCCGAAACTTGAACCGCGCGAGCTCGGGATAGCCAAACTGATGGTAAATCGGTACGTCTTTGGCGGAATAGATGAGTCGGGCGTTTGACAGACGCGGAAAGGATTCCATCCAGCCCAGACTGGTTTCGAGGTATTCGGCAAAGGCTTCGGGCGTATCGATCAACCGGCGGCGGTTGAAGCGGATCTGGCTCTCGTTTCCCGAGTCGAACAAAACCCCATGCAGCCGATAGTGCTCGGCGAGTTTGCCGGCCTCTTCGTAGGTGAGGGCGGTTTCTCCGCGCATCCGGCGATAGGCGGAGTCCATGCTCAAGCCGAGGATTTCGCTCATCTCTATGGCGGCCTGTTGGAGCGATCCGGTTTTTAGACGAATGGCGGCGCACAATTGGGTTTGGTAGCGCATGGTTGCAAATTCTGCAAAAAAAATGTTCCTGCGCGTCGGGAAAAATGAAATTCCCTGTCCGCGAAAGCGGCACTCTGGCAGATTCATCCAAACGGTTCTGCTCAAACTCTATCGGATCCCGAATTTGGCAGGGCATCCTCTTAAAAACCGAAGCTTATTCAAAATCCGATTGGGGCTGGCGATAGGGACCGGGGACCTTTGCTGTGAACCAAAACCCAAATGCTATGAGCACTGTTCGAAACCTGTGTGGCGTTCTGTTGATGGGCTCGTTGGCGCTGACCGCGCATGCCCAAGACATCCCGGTGATTACCCACGACAATGTGCCCTATATCGATGCTTTGCACCTGAGTGGCCCTCGGGTGGGGGTGAGCTATTTTGGCCGCGCTGTGACCCTGACCGAAGATCGATTTGCGCTGGACTCGGGTACGGTGATCAATCCTTTTGTGACTCAGTTTGGTTGGCAGTTTGAATGGATGTATTTCCAGACCGACAATGGTTCGGCGGGTTTGTTTGAGTTTATTCCGTTGCTCGGGGGCATGGACCAGGGCTTGCTCTTGCCGAGTGCGAACTTGCTGGTGGGCTTTCGGTCGTATAAGGGTTGGGAATTTGGATGCGGCCCAAACCTTTCGCTTGCCGGCAATGGGTTTGTGTTGGCGGCGGGCTACACCTTCCGCAGTGGCTATATGAACTTTCCGGTCAACTTTGCGGTGGTCCCCGGCCCACAAGATACGCGGGTTACGATGTTGGTCGGCTGGAACAAGCGCAGCCGATGACTTCCCCTATAGTTCTATAAATCAATGCACCGACTTCCTGAATAGGAGGTCGGTGTTTTCTATTCCCTAGTTGCGATGTATTGTCTGAAACGATAGGTAACGGTTCTGCGCTTGGCGTTCGTGCGGGTTTGAGAGCACAAAGTTTCAATTTATTACTAAAGTTTAATAGAAGCACAAAGCTTCAAGTTTGCACGTCAGCCCGCCTGACGCAAAACCCGTGTTATCGGCTCGTTTTCTTGTCATTAGTAAGGGCTTTTATCGGTTTTTATACCTACCGGCAATTCAAATTCTTTGTCGTCAAGTTTCAATGGTTCTATGTCTGTTGCTATACTCACCAAAGTAAATTGTGCCGTCTCAATAACTGACTATAAAGGCAAAGAGTTTGATTTAGAAAGATAGTCAAACCAGTTGCCAAATTTGTGACCTGCAAACAGTTTGGTGTCAACAGAAAGTTTTGAATTGAAATAATATTTCTGAACTCCACTTTTGCAAGTAAGAGTAACTTCATCACATTTATAACGTAATACTTCTGTTGCGTTTTTATTGAGTTCAACTTTTAATACTTCGTCACCTTGAACACTGCCGTCATTCCAAAATGCAGTCTCGGAATTGGACATTTTATTATAGAGTTTGTTGTCTTTGTTTACGTAAAGTTGCCATTGAACAAGCGTTCCGTTTACAATGCTTTTGTAGTTGCCACCTTTAATTAAGTATTCTTGTGTAGAACCCATCATTGAATTCCATTGTTGGTCTGTCACTTGTGGGTTTTTACTTTTATAAGTGTCAGAGTATATGATTTTCCCTTCAAAATTTTGTCCGAAGGTAGTAATTGTTGTTACTGCTGTGATTATAAAGAATAAGATTAGTTTTTTCATTTGTCTATTTTATTTGGTTGTTATGAAGTTTGCAATATGTTCTCCTGATTGCTTTCCAAGAATTATGAATTCTCTTTTTTTGTTATCGTAAGTTTCAATTGTTACTCTTCCATCGTGTGGGTATGTACCCATTCCAAACTTTTTAGAAGGATTGTAAATGGCAGATTTAATGTCTAAATGTTTAATTAAAAAATTTGTCTTGTTTGCTTCAATAATGCTTCCGTCTATTAAATTCAAGTCAGCAATTTTTTCCAAATACTTATTTTTTAAATAGGAGTATGGATTGGTCAAGTCGCCTTTGATAGCCATATTGGAGGTTATTTGTCGTGTTAGAATATCTTTACCACCTTCTACGCTTACAAGTCCGT